>NZ_JBNCLF010000013.1:107588-287820 GCF_049844535.1 Streptosporangium sp. DT93 | reverse complement strand
CGCGGCGCGCCGGGGGGGCCCGCGCGCCCCGCCCCCCCCCCCCCCCCCCCCCCACCCCACCGTCGCGGGACGCAGACCCGGCCACCGGAGCCCCGCGCGGACGAGGCGTCATCACCAGAAGGGAAAGTGACATGGCTTCGCTCATCAAGAGCCTGGCCGCGGCGGCGGCCGGTATCGCCGCCGCCGCGATCGGCCGGCGCGTGCTGTCCCGCAAGGCCACGCCGAACCCCGCCGAGTGGTACGCGCTCACCATCGAACGCCCACCGGAGTTCCTCACCGGGCCCGACCGGCCGCCGGAGCTGGCCAAGCTGGCCACCGAGCACGAGGTGCGCTTCACCGAGGCCCCGGGCGGCCGCGGGACCGAGGTCGCGGTCCGCACCTCCGAAGGCGCTCCCAGGGAGCGGCTGCGCGCGATCAAACAGCTGATCGAGACCGGCGAGGTGCTCCGCGTCGAGGGCCAGAGCGAAGGCCGCAGGACGCTGGTCGGGCGGACCGTGCTGCCCGGCGCCAAGCGGCTGATGAGGAGGGGGATCCGATGAAGGCCGTCTGCTGGACCGGTGTCAACGAGGTCTCCGTGGAGACCGTCCCGGACCCCGGCCTGCTCAACCGGCACGACGCCGTGGTGAAGATCATCGCAAGTGCCACCTGCGGCTCCGACCTGCACCTGATCGACGGATACGTGCCGACCATGATGGCGGGCGACATCCTCGGCCACGAGTTCCTCGGCGAGATCGTCGAGGTCGGGCCGGACGTGCGCGACCGCCGGGTCGGCGAGCGGGTCGTGGTCTGCTCCATCATCGGCTGCGGCGGCTGCCACTACTGCCGCCAGGAGATGTACTCGCTGTGTGACAACAGCAACCCCAACCCCGGTTTCCTGGAGACGCTGATCGGTCACTCGACCGCGGGCATCTTCGCCTACTCCCACGCCCTCGGCGGGTACGCCGGCAGCCACGCCGAGTACGTGCGGGTGCCGTTCGTGGACGTCAACGCCTTCCCGGTGCCGGAGGGAGTGAGCGACTCCAACGCGGTGTTCGCCTCCGACGCCGTCCCCACCGGCTGGATGGGCGCCGACATCGCAGGCGTCGGCCCCGGTGACGTGGTCGCGGTGTGGGGGTGCGGCGGGGTGGGCCAGATGGCCATGCTCGCCGCCAGGCTGATGGGCGCCGAGCGGGTCATCGGCATCGACCGCTTCCCCGAGCGCCTGGCCATGACCGAGAAGCACATCGGCGCCGAGACGATCGACTACGAGAGGACCGACCTGCTCGGCACGCTCAAGGAGATGACCGGCGGACGCGGCCCCGACGTGTGCATCGAGGCGGTCGGCATGGAGGGCCACGGCACCGGCGCGCAGTACGCCTTCGACCGGACCAAGCAGGCCCTGCGGCTGCAGACCGACCGCGGCCTGCCGCTGCGCCAGGCCGTCCACGCCTGCCGCAAGGGCGGGACGGTATCGGTGATGGGCGTCTACCTCGGGTTCGTCGACAAGTTCCCCATGGGTGCGGTGATGAACAAGGGGCTCACGCTGCGCAGCGGCCAGCAGCACGGCCAGCGGTACATCCCGATGCTGCTCGACCGGATGGCCAGGGGCGAGATCGACGCGAGCCACCTGGAGACGCACCCGATGGGCCTGGACGACGGTCCTCGCGGCTACGAGATGTTCAAGCGCAAGGAGGACGGCTGCGTGCGGGCCGTCTTCTACCCGGACCGTTAGGACGGACGGGGAGGGCCGGTCCACCGTCGAGGGGGGACCGGCCCTCCGGCGTGCGCGGGGACGCGGGGATGCGGGGACGCGGTGGCACCGCCGTCCGTCCTGTCGCCCGTCTGCGCCGGACGAGGAGACGGCCCGCTCCTCCCACGTTCGGGAGGAGCGGGCCGTTCGCCGTACGCGGGCGCTCAGCCCGTTTTGCCCATGGCCTGGCGGATCACGTCGCGGGCCCGGTCCATCATCGCCACCGGGGTTCCCACCAGCAGGTTCTTGGTCGCCGACTCCACCCCGGCGTGCGGGTGGGTCGGCGCGATCGCCTCGGCCGCCTTCACCCCGACGGCCATGGCCCGCCGCTCGGCCTCGCTGGTGCAGGCGCGCAACCGGGTGAACTCGTAGCGCTCCTCACTGCGGGCGTGGGCCGTCACCGCGGCCCGGAGCATCGCCAGGTTCGACGAGAAGTCCGGATCGTCGGCGCCGGCCTTGTCCATCGTCATGAGCAGCTGCTTGGCCTCGTTCTCCTCGGCCAGGCGGTCGTCCACCACCGCGTCGCCGCCGTCGATCGCGCGGCGCGCGTAGGGGTGCACGATCTCCTCCTCGGCGGTCTCGTGGACCGCGAGCAGCCGTACCAGGCGCTGGAACGCCTCGGGCCTGTCCTCGGCGGAGGCCTTCTCCACCTCGTCGAACAGGTCACGGATCAAGGAGTGCTGCGCCAGCAGCAACTCCACCACGTCCTTCTCCTCCATCAGTTCGGGTACCGTCTGACGGCCGGTCATCAGGATCCTTCCGTGGAAACCCCCGGCTTTAGCCGTGGGGAGGAAGCGGAACCCCTGCGGAGCAGGTCAGGGGTAGCCCATTCGCCGCCAAGGCGGATGGGCGTCTGATCAGACGTTGCGCTGGCTCTCGACATACCTCTTCACGATCTCCAGCGTCGCGCCGCCGACGGTGGCGACGAAGTAGCTGTTGGTCCACAGGGTCGGCATCCGAGACTTGAGGTGCGGAAACTCGGCGCGCAGCAGGCGTGAGGATCGGCCCTTGATCTGCTTGACCAGCCTGTGGATGCCGTACTGCGGGTCGCAGGTGACCAGCAGGTGTACATGGTCGGGCATGGTTTCCAGTTCGGCTATGGGGGCGTCGCGTTCGACGCATACCTCGCGGATGATCTCTTTGAGCCGGGTGTCGACGTCACCCTTGATGACGTCTCGGCGGTACTTCGGGCACCAGACGACGTGGTAGGTGCAGCGGTACACGACGTTGTTGTTCGATCGGATCTCGCCCACCCCCTCAACTATACAGCTAGGACCTGTATAGTAACCAGCATGATCGAGACAGTGCGTTACACCTACCGCCTGCGGCCCGGCCGCCAGGCGCAGGCCGCACTGCTCGAAGAGTGGTCGCGCTGCCGGTGGCTGTGGAACGAGGCCGTGCACCAACAGAAGTCGGGCCGCAAGCCGACGTTCGGCAAACTGTCGAAGATGCTGACCGAGGCCCGGTCCCGGCTGTCTTGGCTGCGGGCCGGCTCGCAGGTGGTTCAGCAGCAGACGCTGCGTACCTACGGTGTCGCCCTGGACGCCTCGTTCAAGGTCAAGGGTTGTGGCCGTCCGAAGAAGAAGCGTAAGAAGGACGCCCTGCCAAGCCTGGAGTACACCACCCGGGGTTTCTCGATCAAGAACGATCGGCTGTGCCTGCCCGGCAAGGTGGCCGTCCCGGTCGTCTGGTCTCGCGACCTGTCGTCCGAACCGACCAGCGTCCGCGTCTACCAAGACAACCTCGGCCACTGGTACGCCTCCTTTGTGGTCCGCCGCGACCAGGCCGAACCTTCGGCCGCGGACCTGCCGGGGATCGGTGTCGACTGGGGCGTGAAGGCCACCGCCACCACCACCGACCCGGCGTTCGACCTGCCGCACCTCGGTCACCGCAAGCGCTGCGCCGCCGAACTGGCCAAAGCCCAGCGCAAGATGGCCCGCCGACGCCGGGCGAAAGGCCGCCCGGCGTCGAAGGGCTACCTGACCGCGAAACGACAGGCAGCCCGGATCGCGAAAAAGGCGGCCCGGCAAAACACCCACGATGCCCGCGTCTGGGCCAAGAACATCGTCGAACGCCACACGCTGATCGCCATCGAGGACTTCAAGCCGAAGTTCCTGGCCAGGTCCACCATGGCGCGCAAAGCCGCAGACGCCGCGATCGGCGCGTGCAAACGGCAGTTGATCGAAAGTGGCACGCGGGCGGGCCGGAAGGTGGTGCTGGTGCCGTCCGCCTACACCACGATGACCTGCTCCGAGTGTGGCGAGAGAGCCAATCTCCGCCTCGGATTGGGGGTACGGATTTTCGAGTGCGCGGCCTGCGGATACACCGCAGACCGCGACCTCAACGCCGCGAGGACGATCCTTGCCACGGCCGAACGCGACCGTGCCAGCGCCGACGACGTCAGACACCAG
Organism: Streptosporangium sp. DT93; assembly: GCF_049844535.1. Lineage (NCBI taxonomy): Bacteria > Bacillati > Actinomycetota > Actinomycetes > Streptosporangiales > Streptosporangiaceae > Streptosporangium > Streptosporangium sp. DT93. The sequence continues at coordinate 283,680 of NZ_JBNCLF010000013.1, read as the reverse complement.
ATCACCTCCTTCCGGGACGGTGGATCAGGTGCAGTCTGAGCTGGGAAATCCCCTGGATTTATCCGTGGGGATGCCGTTAACTGTTCCCTCTCCTTCGGCGGTGCGGGGTTCGTGGGTGGTGTCCGGTCAGCCCTGGCCGGGCTCCTCCTTGCCGTAGCCGAGCGTCTCGGCCACGTCCGCCATGTTGGTGAAGGTGCGCTCGGGCAGCGAGCGCAGGGTGCCGAGCACCGCGTCGGGCGCGTCCTGGTCCTGGGCGCGGCCGATCAGGGTGTCACGGTCGGCGGGGAAGACACCGGCGCCGCTGATCCAGCGGGCCAGCTCGCTGCGGGCCTCCACGCCCTCCGGGTCGATGCCCTGCGGGGTGCCCGGCTCGTGACCGGGGGCGTGCGATATCGGTGCCATGTCGCTCTCCTTCGTGTGACCGCGGAGCTCCTCCCGCACATGAGCCGGGAAACGCTCAAGACGGGTATCAACACTCGAACTTTTTGCTTTTAGGGTGCGTTATTCGGTGATTTCCGTTCTTATGGCTTTTGTTCTCGAACGGATTTCCCTCGCCGTGCGAACAGCCCCTTACCCTCTTCGCGATGGGCAAACATCCGGATGAGCGAGCAGGACGCGCCGCCTCAGCCGGACTTCTCGCCACCGGGGGAGCCGCCGGGGGAGCCGAGGTCCACCCGCTCCAGCGGGGTCACCGCCGGTCCCTGCAGGACGGCGCCGTCCACGCCGAAGCGCGAACCGTGGCACGGGCACTCCCAGGAGCGTTCGGCCTCGTTGAAGCCGACCACGCACCCCAGGTGGGTGCAGACGGCGGAGACGGCGTGCAGGCTCCCGTCCTCGTCGCGGTAGACGGCGCAGCGCCTGCCCTCCTTCTTGACCACGGTCCCCTGACCCGGGGGCAGGTCGATCACCTCCCGGGCGCCGGAGCCGGCGGTGGACAGGCGGTCGCCGACGAAGTGCCGGGCGACCGTGGCCTGCATCTTCAGCGCCGGACCGGCCTCGCGTACCGGATGCAGCCGCCGGGGGTCGTACAGTGCCGCCCAGGGCGACTCCCCGCCGGTGATCAGCGTGTTCAGCAGCAGGCCCGCCATGACGCCGTTGCTCATGCCCCAGCCGCCGAACCCGGTGGCCACGTAGGCGTGCCTGGCGCCCGGATGCAGGGGGCCGACGAAGGGCACGCCGTCGGTCGTGTCGTTGTCCTGGGCCGCCCACCAGTGGGTGGGGCGGGCTCCGTGGAAACGCTCGACGGTCCACGAGCGCAGTCGCTCCAGCCGGTCCCCGACGTTGCCCGAGCCGGGCAGGAACGACTCGCCGGTGACGATCAGCAGGCGCTGCCCGTCCTCGTACGGGGCGGTGCGGACCGAGCGCGTGCTCTGCTCGGTGGTGATGAACATGCCGCCGGGATCCTGTTCGGCCGGGATCGCCGCGGCGACGACCAGCTCGCGGTGCGGCTCCATCCGGGCGAACAGCAGGGAGCGGTCGAAGACGGGGTAGTGGGTCGCCACCACCACGTCCGCCGCCGTGATCGTCTGCCCGCCGGCCGTGGTGAGGCGGCAGGGCGTGCCCTCCTTCAGGCCGACCACGCGCGTGTCCTCGAAGACGAGGGCACCCTGCCCCGTCATGGCCTCGGCCAGCGCGAGGAGGTAGGCGCGGGGATGGAACTGGGCCTGGTCCTCCACCCGGACGGCGCCCGCGACGGGGAAGGGCAGCGAGCTCGTCGTCACGAACGAGGCCGGCAGTCCGGCCTGCTTCGCGGCCTCGGCCTCGGCGCGCAGCGTGTCGACGCCGTCGGCCGACTCGACGTAGGTGAGGGAGGGCACCCGCTCGATGTCGCAGGCGGCGCCGAGCTCGGTGGCGGTGGCGAGGAGATGCGCGATCGCCTCCTGCTGCGAGCGGGCGTAGAGGGCGGCCGCCTCGGGCCCGGCGGAGGCGGCGAGGTCGGCGTAGATCAGGGTGTGCAGGGCCGAGATCTTCGCCGTGGTGTTGCCGGTCACCCCGGCCGCGATCCGGCCCGCCTCGAGAACGGCCACCGACCGGCCCGCCCGGGTGAGCTCCCAGGCCGTGCTCAGACCGGCGATGCCCCCGCCCACCACGGCGACGTCCACCTGAAGGTCACGGTCGAGGGCCGGGTACGGCGCTCCAGGGGCGGTTTCCATCCAATAGGACTGCATGGTCATACCCGGGTGCGTGCCCTGGGGCGGGGGGTGCAAACGACGCCCCGTCCCCTCCCCGCTCTCCCGCCAGGGCATGTCACGCGGGTTGCCGGGTAGGCCCGGTCGCATGGCAACGACTCGATCGGCCGGCCTGGTGCTCGGGCTCGGCATCGGCGGTTTCGTGGACGGGATCGTCCTGCACCAGCTCCTCGGCTGGCATCACATGCTGAGCGGCTGGTACCCGGACGACGAGCACGTCAACATGCTGGGGGACGGCTTCTTCCACCTGCTCTGTCTCCTCCTCGTGCTGGGCGGCATCGCCCTGCTGGTCCGTGCCGCCCCCGTCTCCGGCCGGGCGCTCACCGGGTGGATCATCGCGGGATGGGGGCTGTTCAACCTCGTCGAGGGCCTCGTCGACCACCAGATCCTGGGCGTCCACCACGTCAAGCACGGTCCCGGCCAGTTCCTGTACGACATGGCGTTCCTCGCCTCCGGCGTGGTGCTGATGGCCGTCGGCTACCTGCTCGCCCGTAGCGGTCACCGGGCCGGGGACGCCTCCCGCGCGCGGGTGAGGTAGGGGGCAGGCCCGTACGGGAATCAATCCCCCGGCGGGCGTGCGACCTCCGGGAGGAGCGATCGGGAGCGGGCCGCCCCGCCGGGGACGCCGGGGACGCCGCGGATGCCGGGGACGCCGGGGACGCCGAAGACTCAGTAGGCGATCCCGACCGTCCGCCTCACCGTCGCGGGGTCGTCCAGCACGGCGAGCATCGCGTGAGCCAGGTCGGATCGGGCGATCGTGCGACCGGCCGCGAGGCCCGCGCCCACGGCGAGCCGGTACCTCCCGGTCGCCGGCCCGTTCAGCAGGCGTGGCGGCCGCATGACCGTCCAGTCGGTGTCGCTCGCGGCGATGGCCTTCTCCATCGCCCCCAGGTCGGCGTAGACGTCGCGCAGGAAGGCGCGGATCACGGGGGCGAGGATCCGGCGGTCCAGGAAGGGGTCGCCCGGCGGTGACGTGCCGAGGGGGGAGGCGCTCACGGCGACGAGGCGGCGCACCCCGCACTCCGCCATGGCCGCCAGGATCACGCGCGTGACCGGGGCGGCGACGCCCGCCCGGGCCTGCGCCCGGTCGCGCGGGCCGAGACCGGAGATCACCGCGTCCCGGCCCTCGACGGCCGGGCGGAGCGCACGCGGGTCGGTCATGTCGGCGGTCACGACCCGCGCGCCGGTGAGGCCGTCCGGCAGCCGGGCGGGGTCGCGCACCACCGCCGTCACCTCGTGCCCGGCCTCCAGCGCCTGGCGGACGACCTCCTGCCCGGTGCCCCCTGTGGCTCCGCAGACGGTCAGCTTCACGGCATCCTCCACGTGGTTGGTGAACACTCACTAACCGATAGGGTGGGTGAACACTCACCATTCGTCAACTCCGGGGGAGCGCACCGCATGAAGCCGACCCGGGTCCGCATCCTGGACGCCGCCGAGCACCTGATGCGGACCATCGGCCTGGCCCGTACGACCACCAAGGAGATCGCCCGCGCCGCGGGGTGCTCGGAGGCCGCGCTCTACAAGCACTTCGAGAGCAAGGAGGAGCTGTTCGTGCTCGTCCTGCAGGAACGCCTGCCGCCGTTCGGCCCGCTCATGGCCGAACTGGAGGGCGGCGGCCCGGACGGGCGCGACGTCGAGGAGACGCTGGTCGAGGTCGCCCGGCACGCCGTGGCGTTCTACGGGTCGAGCTTCCCGATCGCCGCCTCGCTGTTCTCCGACCCGGCCCTGCTGCGACGGCACGGGGAGGAGATGACGAGGCTCGACAGCGGCCCGCACCGGCCGCTCGACGCGCTGACCGCCTACCTGCGCGAGCAGCGCGCGGCCGGGCGGCTGCGGTCCGACGCCGATCCGGCCGCCGCGGCGGCCCTGCTGCTCGGGGCCTGCTTCCAGCGCGCGTTCCTGCACTCCTTCGCCGGGGACCGGCCGCCCCAGGGTCCGGCCGCCCTGCCCGCCGACACGTTCGCCGTCACGCTGGTCCGGACGCTCCTGGACGGCCTGCGCTGACCGGAGGCCGGGGCGTCCTCGCGCCGGGGGCCGGCGGGGTGCGGGGAGGGCCGGGCGACGACCCGCGTGGGGTCGTGATCCACGCGGGTTCCGCGGCCGTCCGGGGTGTCGCGGCCGCGTGGGACGGCCAGGTGCGCGTGAGGGTTCCGCGCCGTGGGTGCGGCTCCGATTGTTAGCGCTACCAGTGGGGGCGTCAAGGGTCGCGCGCATCACGATTCGGAAAGACCTCCGGCTGGGAGGGGGGATCCGGTCCGTCGGCAAAAGGTGACATCGGCGGTATTGACAGGGCGAGTGTTATCGCAAACACTCTGGTAACCCCAGCGAAACATGACGAGGCTCCCCGATGACACCGAGCGCCGACGACGGCAGGGCACGGACCAGACCGGCCGTGCTGGACGACGTCGCCGAGCTCGCCGGGGTCTCCGCCATGACGGTGTCCCGGGCGCTGAACGCCCCCGACAGGGTGCGTCCCGAGACCCGGGCACGTGTCATGGCGGCGGTGAACGAGCTCGGCTACCGGCCCAACCCGGCGGCGCGCCAGCTCGTCACGGGCCGCTCGGGCGTGCTCGGCGTGGTCAGCTTCGACACCACCCTGTACGGACCCGCCTCCACGCTCTACGCGATCGAGCAGGCGGCCCGGCAGAACGACTACGTGGTCAACGTCGCCAGCCTCGCGTCACTGAACCGCAGATCGATCGGAGAGGGGGTGGAGCGGTTGCGCGCGCAGTCGGTCGACGGCGTCGTCGTCGTCGCACCGCACGAGTCGGCCGCCGACGGCCTGCGCCACCTCTCACCGGGCCTGCCGCTGGTCGCGGTGGACGCCGGGGACGACATCCCCGTCCCCGTGGTCATGGTCGACCAGCGCGGTGGCGCCGTACGGGCCACCCGGCACCTGCTGAGCCTGGGGCACGAGACCGTCTGGCACCTGTCCGGCCCTCCCGACTGGATAGACGCCAGAGGGCGGGTCGAGGGGTGGCGGTCGGTGCTGGAGGCCGAGGGACGGCCGGTGCCCGAGGTGGCGGCCGGGGACTGGAGCGCGTACTCCGGTTACCGCCTCGGCAAGAAGCTGGCCGGCGACCCCTCGGTCACGGCCGTCTTCGCGGCCAACGACCAGATGACCCTGGGGGTGCTGCGGGCCCTTCGCGAGGCGGGCCGGCGCGTCCCCGAGGACGTCAGCGTGGTGGGCTTCGACGACGTGCCCGAGGCCGCTTACTTCTGGCCGCCGTTGACGACGGTCAGGCAGGACTTCGGAGAGGTCGGCCGGCACGCCTTCCGGCTGCTGATCGACCGTATCCAGGGCGCCGAGGAAGGAGGCCCTCGCATCGTGGAACCCGAGCTGGTGGTCAGGGAGAGCAGCGGTCCCGCACCCTGCTGACGCTCCCGCGCCGTCCGCCCGGAGCCCCTTTCCGCCCGCCGATCCCCTCCGCCCCGCCGAGCCGTCCCGCTTCTCTCCGGTCCCTTCCGGGCCGGTTCCGGGTTCCGGTCGGGAAACAGTTCGTCCATATCGAAAAACCTCTCAGGAGAGAATCCATGTTCAAGAAATTGCCCGCGATACTGGCCGCGGGGCTCATGGCCGCCGTACTCACCGCCTGCGGCTCGAGCGGAGGAACCGGTACGACCGGCGCGACCTCCGAGGCCGGCGGATCCGACACGATCACGCTCGGCTTCTCGCAGGTCGGCGCGGAGAGCGGCTGGCGTACCGCCAACACCAAGTCCGTCCAGGAGGCGGCCAAGGAGGCGGGCATCGATCTGAAGTTCTCCGACGCCCAGCAGAAGCAGGAGAACCAGATCAAGGCCATCCGCTCGTTCATCCAGCAGAAGGTCGACGTGATCGCCTTCTCGCCGGTGGTCGAGTCGGGCTGGGACACGGTCCTGAAGGAGGTCAAGGACGCCAAGATCCCGGTCATCCTGACCGACCGCGCGGTCGACTCCACCGACACCTCGCTCTACCAGACGTTCATCGGCTCCGACTTCGTCCTTGAGGGCAAGAAGTCCGGCGAGTGGCTGGTCAAGGAGTACGAGGGCAAGTCGGAGCCGGTCAACATCGTCGAGCTCCAGGGCACCACGGGCTCCGCCCCCGCCAACGACCGCAAGAAGGGCTTCGGAGAGGTCATCGCGGCCGACCCCAAGTTCAAGGTCATCGCCTCGCAGACCGGTGACTTCACCCGTGCCAAGGGCAAGGAGGTCATGGAGGCCTTCCTCAAGGCGCACAAGGACATCGACGTGCTGTTCGCGCACAACGACGACATGGGCCTGGGTGCCATCGAGGCGATCGAGGGCGCCGGTCTCAAGCCGGGCACCGACATCAAGATCATCACCATCGACGCGGTCAAGGACGGCATGCAGGCCCTGGCCGATGGGAAGATCAACTTCATCGCCGAGTGCAGCCCGCTGCTTGGCCCGCAACTGATGGACCTCGTCAAGAAGGCCGTGAAGGGCGAGCAGCTCGAGAAGCGCGTCCTCACCGAGGAGACCACCTTCACGCCCGAGCAGGCCAAGGCGGTCCTGGCCGACCGCAAGTACTGATCTGTCACTGAACACCGACCGGTCACCGGTACGGAACGGCCTCGTTCGCCGAACGGCCGGACGTGACGAACGACCGGGCGCACCGAGCGGCCGGACGTGACGAACGGCCGGGTGTGACGAACGGCCGGGTGTACGGAACGGCCGGGTGTACGGAACGGGTGCGCGCACCGGACGGGTGCGCGTACCGGATGATGAACGGCCGCCGGGGGGGGGGGGGGGGGGGGGGGGGGGGGCCCCCCCCCCCCCCCCCCCCCCCCCCCTCGGTCTGAGAAGCCCAGGAGCGCAGGTGCGGCGGGTGCGGGCGTGTCGGCCCGACAGGTGCAGGTATGCCGGACGGACGAGTGCGGGGGCTCGGTCCGGTGGGTGCGGAAACGCGCCGGGTCCCGGGGAAGGGGCGGCCGTTCAGGGGGAGAGCGTCTCGATCCGCCGCCTTCGGGCCACGATCACCACCACGACCGCGTACAGGCCGAGCTGCACCACCGTCCCGGTCAGGCTCTGCCAGGGCACCGATCCCTGCTTCAACGCCTCGTCCAGCGACCCGTCGGCCCCGCTCACCCCGAACGCCAGCACGTTGTTGACCACGTGCAGCGCGATGGCCGCCTCCAGCCCACCGGTCCGCACCGCCAGCCAGCCCGTCAACACCCCGAACGCGAAGACGTCGACGATCCCCCAGTCGACATAGGCGTGCACGGCGGTGAAGCCCGCGGCGCCCAGCAGGATGCCCGGCCAGGGGTTGGCGAGAAAGGCGCCGAACGCCTGGAGCAGCCAGCCCCGGAAGACGTACTCCTCGGCGGCGGCCTGGAACGGCACCAGGAGCACGGTGACGACCAGCACGGGCAGGAAACGCTCCCAGCCGACCCAGCCGAACAGCTCGCCGAGATCCTCGCCGGTGACGAGGTAGGTGACGGCGACCGTGGCCTGGCCCAGCACCACGGCGGCGAGGGCCACTCCCGCGCACCACGTCATCCACCGCCACCGCAGGCGGCCGACGACCGAGGAGAGGGTGCCGGGCGGACGGCGCTGGATCCACAGCGTGACCCCGTACACGACCGGCAGGGTGGCCGCGATGGCCAGCAGGTTGACGCCGAGTTCGAGGACCGGGTCGCCGAACAGCCGATCGTTCGAGAGGCCGACCTCGGCACCCGCGAGCGCGCCGACCGTCGCACCGGCGAGGACCACGGCGACCACCACGAGCATGATCCCCGCCAGGCCCGCGAGCGTGCCCAGCACCGGCCGCCACCAGGCGTGCAGCCGGGTACGGGCCAGCCGGTCGTAGCGGGTGCCGGAGGGGGCCGCCACGGCCCAGGGCGCCCGCTCCGGCGGGAACGGCGGGTACGGCACGCCCGGCCCGTACCCGGGGGGCGGGCAGGGCGGTGGGCCGGAGCCCCACGGGTCCGCCGAGGGGCCGGCGGGTCGCGGGTCCTGTGGTGAGCCGGGAAACGGCGGACCGGCAGGCGGGCCCGGTGACGGACCGGACGACGGGCCCAGGGACGGGCCCGGGGGTGGGCCGGGCGGTGGGCCGGGGGTCTGCGAGGGCGTCACCGGGGGCTCGGAATCCTCAGGGACGTGCATGGTCTCATTTCGTTTCGATGCGTTCAGGAAGGTCGTCGGGGCGGAGGACGGGACACGTCCCGGCGCGCCCGGTGCCCCCGTGTGGTCCCGGCGCACCTTCAGGCACAACGACACCGGCCGCCTTTCGGTTCCGCCCAGCGTTCCACCTCGCGTCCCGGCCCGCGTCGCGCGTCCCGGTCGTGTCCCGGTCCTTTTCCACAGCGTGTGACAAAAGTGGATCAAAGTGCTCGGCCGGTCCGCGCGGACCTCGGCGCGGGCACGGCGCGACCGCCCGTCCCGCTCGTCCGTACCCGGCTTGACCTCGGGTTTCGTGGATGGACGCGGCGGGGCGGGGTAAGTGGACGATCAACGTCTCCGAACGGGGACGGTGGCCGGCCGCCGGCCCGTCAGGGGCGGTCGGGGGCGGTCAGGGGGGTCTCCACGCTGGAGGGATTGAGCATGAGTGAATACGAGCGTTCCCTGAGGATCGCGGCGCCGCCGGAGGCGGTGTTCGACCGGGCCGAGGACCTGGACGGTCTCGACGACTGGCTCCCGCGCGACCTGCACGTGCACGCCGGGGACCGGCCTCCCGCGGTGACGGTGCACGAGGACTCCACCGACACCGACGCCCGCGCCCTGCTCAGGGCCGAGCGCGACCAGCTCCGGATGGAGTGGGGCACCCGCGACAACGGGCGGTACGCGGGATGGCTCCAGGTGGCGGGAATCGGCGAGGAGGAGAGCGAGGTGACCATCCACCTGTCCTTCTTCGACGCGCGGCACGCCCCGCCGGCGGAGGACGTCGACCGGGCCCTCGGCGAGAGCCTGAGGAAGCTGGCCGGCCAGGTGACCCACCAGGGCGCCTGATCCCGCAGGCGGCACGACGCCCCCGGGGCCGAGGTCCCGGGGGCGGTGAGAGGCAGGCGGCCGGAAGATCACGTCCCTGTGTGGTCCTCCGGCCCTTGCCCCGTGTTTCGGGTCCCCGAGACCGTCCGGTTGCATCGCCTTCATGCCGTCCGGCCTGACGGGGAGGCTCGGGCCGGATCGTCCGTCCGGCCGGGGACGCCCGGGTCGGGTCGTCCGGCCGGGCGGGGAGGCTCAGGTCAGGTAGTCACGCAGGGCGCGGGAGCGGGAGGGGTGGCGCAGCTTGGTCATGGTCTTGGACTCGATCTGCCGGATGCGCTCGCGGGTCACCCCGTAGGCGCGGCCGATCTCCTCCAGCGTCTTGGGACGGCCGTCGCCGAGCCCGAAGCGCATCGCCACCACCCCGGCCTCGCGCTCCGACAGCGCCTCCAGGATCGTGTGGAGCTGCTCCTGCAGCAGCGCGGCGGCCACCGCGTCCTCCGGGGTGATCGCCTCGGAGTCCTCGATGAGGTCGCCGAACTCGCTGTCGCCCTCGGTGCCCAGGGGGCTGTGCAGGGAGATCGGCTCGCGTCCGTACCCCTGGACCTCGACGACCCGCTCGGGGGTCATCTCCAGCTCCACCGCGAGCTCCTCGGGGGTGGGCTCGCGGCCGAGGTCGGTGGTCATCTGCCGGTGCACGCGCGCCAGCTTGTTGATCACTTCGACCATGTGCACGGGGATGCGGATGGTCCGCGCCTGGTCCGCCAGAGCGCGGGTGATCGCCTGCTTGATCCACCAGGTGGCGTACGTGGAGAACTTGAAACCCTTGGTGTAGTCGAACTTCTCGACGGCGCGGATCAGGCCCAGGTTGCCCTCCTGGATCAGGTCCAGGAAGAGCATGCCGCGGCCGGTGTGACGCTTGGCCAGCGAGACCACCAGGCGGAGGTTGGCCTCCAGCAGGTGGTTCTTGGCGCGGTGGCCGTCCTCGGCGAGCCATTCGAGCTCGGCGCGCACGTCGGGCTGGAGCCGGTCGGCCTCGTTGAGCCGTTCGGTGGCGAACAGGCCGGCCTCGATCCGCCGGGCGAGCTCGACCTCCTGCTCGGCGTTGAGCAGGGAGATCCTGCCGATCTGCTTGAGGTAGTCCTTGACCGGGTCGGTGCTGGCGCCGACGCTCGACTCCAGGGCTGCGGGCAACTCGTCGTCGTCGGCGAGGACGACTTCCTCTTCGTCGACGGTGCCCTCCACGGTGGCGGCTTCCATGGCGTTCACACCTTCCCCAGGTCCGATCAGGTCCAACAACCCGTGCAGTTCAAGGTACGTCCCGCGATGGGATGCTGCGGCGCCTGGCTCGCCGTCGTGGTCTTCGCCGCTACCGGAGAGCCTCCGCCGCCCAAGTGTGTTCCCGCCCAGGACACGGCTATTCCGTTCCGCCGCCGGGAGCTCCGGCGGGACGCCCGATGAGGGACACGATCGTCTCGTTCGCGCGAAGCGTCCCATTCGGCCGCCGGACGGGACGCCGAGCCGCCGTGGAACGGCCGTGGGGCCGTCCTTCCGCTCGGAAGGACGGCCCCACGGTTCTCACGGTGTCGCGGCGGGTGTCGCGGCGGGTGTCGACGCGGCGGGCACGGGGGTCGGGCAGCGGGTCCGGACCCCGTCGGATCAGGCCGGGAAGTCCTTCGGGTTGACGCCGCTCGTCCTGGCGTTGCCGCCCCTGACGGGGTTGAGGGTCAGGGTCCAGACGGTCGAGCTGTTCGAGGTCGTGGTGAACCTCAGTTTGTTGTTGAAGCGCTGGTAGGAGGGGTTGCGGGAGAACCTGCCCCGGGAGACGCTGAACGACTGCCCGGAGGTGAAGAAGATGGTGTAGGTGCCGTCCCTGACATCTCTGACGGAGGCGGTGGACCGGGCGCGGACGTACACGCTGATCGCCTTGGACCTGCCGCGGACCAGCGTGACGACGGCATCCCTGCTCGTGCCGTTCTTGACCTTCAGCCGGCCCGGCCCGCCGCTGATGCGGTCGTAGAGGATCCTCCCGTTGCCCGGCCGCGCGGCGGCCTCGGTCGAGGAGACGGCGACGGTCTCGTGGGCCGGGGTGGCCGCGGCGGCGGCGGGGGCGGCGATGGAGCCGGTCAGCAGAACGGAGGCTAGGGTCGCCCCCGCGAAAAGACGGAGATTCGTCATTGCGCAAATATGACCAATCTCCAGTAATCGGTCAATGCAATTCACGGCCATGACACCATTTATGCACTCTTTGTATATTTTGGGCGTTTCTGGCCGTACGGTCGCCTGATCCGGGTGAACGCCACCGGTCACGGCGTCCGGCCGGACGGTGCGCGGACCCGGGCCGCGACCACACCCGCCCGGCCGCCGGACGGCCGCCTCCGGTGCTCCCCGGGCGAGAGGGAAGGTCAATACAATTCGTCCGGTGCCGAGGACCCCGAGGACCCCGAGGACCCCGAGGACCCCGAGGACCCCGAGGACGCTGAGGACGCCGGGAACGACCGGTACGCCGCGACCGGCGCCCTGGGCCGGGCGTTCCTGGAGTCGCTGGAGCGGGTCGGCACGGGCGGGACGGCCTTCGACCCCGAGGTGGTCAGGCGGCTGCTCGCCCGCGCCACCCGCTCCGGCCCGCTCGGCAGGCTCACCCCGAGGGAGACCCAGGTGCTGGAGCACCTGGCCCAGGGCCTCGTCAACGCCGCGATCGCCGAGCGCCTGCACATCTCGCGGAGCGCGGTGGAGAAGCACGTCAACGCGATCTTCGACAAGCTCGGGCTCGCCCGCGTCCCCGGCTACAGCCGGCGCGTCCTGGCCGTGCTGCGCCACCTCGGCGCCTGACCCGCGCCGGCGGGAACGACGAGGCGGCCGACCCTGGCCAGGAGCAGCAGGGCACACGCCGCGGAGGCCACGACGAGCCAGGCCACCTGCGTCCAGGTGGCGTCACCCCCTCTGGACAGCACCCGGAACACGTCGGTGATCGTCAGGCAGAGCACCCCCGGCGCCGCGTACGGCAGCAGCCGGGCCGCCGTCCGCCACCCCGGCCGCCCCGCGCGCCGCGCCGCCCAGCGACGCGAGCGGGCCAGTCCCCGCCCGGCCAGGACGAGCGTCAGCGCGGCGGCGAGCGCGAACACGAGATCGACGAGCAGGAACGGGAACGCCGGGGACGGCGGCCCGGGAGCGCGTCCCTCGGCCATGGCCACCAGCGCCTCGGCGATCGCGCCGTCGTAGGCGGAACCGGTGTTGGCCATCACGACGATGCCGTGGCCGGAGCGGAGCAGCAGCGTCTGCCGGGCCGTGGCGGTGGACAGGTCGCCGTCGTGCTCCACGACGGGCGCGCCGGTCCCGGTCCTGCCGAGCGCCCAGCCCAGGGCGTAGGAGTCCTTGATCCGGGACGGGGTGCGCATCCGGGCCACGCCCGCGGCGGAGACGACGCGGACACCGCCGGGGCCCGCGCCCTCACCGGCCTGCATGATCATCCATCGCGCCATGTCCCTCGCGCTGCTGATCACCCCTCCGGAGCCGTTGCCGAAACCGTGCGGCTCGGGGACGGAGAACGGGACGCCTAGCAGGCGCAGGTGTCCCCGCGCGCTCGCCGGCAGGTCCCGGTCGGTGTCGATCGTGACGCTGTCGCGCATGCCGAGCGGGCCGAACACGTGGGTCCGCAGGCGGTCGGCGAAGGGCACTCCCGCCACCACCTCGACCAGCCTCGCCGCGACCTGGAAGTTGGTGTTGTGGTAGCTCCACCGCGTGCCGGGATCGGCGGCCAGCCGTGCGCCGCGCAGGCGCGCGACCGCCTCGCGCAGGGAGCGCGGCTGGGGCAGGCTCCTCTCGTGGAAGGTCGAGGTGGCCATCCCCGACGTCTGGTCCAGCAACTGCCGGACGGTGATGCGCGCCGCCCGGGGGTCGGCCATCGTGAACTCGGGGAGCGCCTCGCGCACCGGCGCGTCGAGCCCGATTTTTCCCTCCTCCGCGAGCTGCACGACCGCCAGCGCGGTGAAGGACTTGCTGAGCGAGGCGATCGCCATCGGGGTCCGCTCGGTGACCGGGGCGCCGGAGGCGGTGCGGCCGTAGCCGGCGACGTGCACGACCCGGCTGCCCCTGGTGACGGCGACCGCGACCCCGGGCAGGCCGGTCGCCTCGCGGTAGGCGTTCACGAACCGGTCGACGGCGGCGGAGGAGAGGGAGGAGGGCGGGTCGTCCGACGGGGACGACGAGTGCGAGTGAGAGTCCGGGGACGGGGACGGGGACGGGGACGGGGGGGAGGGTGAGGACGAGGTGGCGGGCGGGGCGGTCGTCAGTGTCAGGACGCAGGCCGCCGAGAGGGCGGCGGCCAGGCGCCGGACCACCCGGCCGCCGGTGATGTCGAATTCGGGCATCACCCGACCGTAGGCACGCCGCCCGGCCAGGACCATTGCGAGATCCCTCCGTGTCCCCTGCGGAAAACCACAGGGTGGCCCCTCGGGAGGGACCGGCCCCGCTCGGTGACACGGGACGTCGCGCGCGTATATGGTTACCCTCAGTCACCAGACGCTGACCGGATCGACCGGGAGACACGACCATGGCAGAGCTCGCGCACTTCATCACCGACCTCCCCGCCGGCCTGGCGGGGGAGACCTCCCGGGGGTCCGGGGCCGCGATGACGTACACCTCGGCGGAAGGTGGCGACGACCCGACCACGCTGGCGATCGGCGAGGAGGGGGACGACTTCACCACCTACGCGATCGGTGAGGAGGGCGACGACCAGGGCTGGGGTCGCGCCGGCGCGTAGGGGCGGACGTGACCCGCTGGGGGATCATCGGCCCGCCGGGCGACCCGCAGGTGGCGAACGTGGCCGCCGCTCTCCGTGAGCGCGGGGCCGAGCCCGTCGTCCTCGACCTGACGGCGTTCCCCGCGAGGTCCCGGCTCTCGCTGCTCGACGACCTGCCCTCGGTCCCGGGGGTGGACGTCGGCGCCGTCCGCGCGTGGTACCTGCGTTCCATGCCGCTCCCGCTGCCCTTCGCCCTCCCGCCCGGGCGGGACGAGAGACCCGGCCGGGACGAACCGCCCGCCCTGGAGGAGCGGGTTCGCGAGCAGCGCTCGGCGTACGCCGGGGGGCGTGAACGCCGCTCGTTCACGTTCGGCTTCGTCACCGCGCTCCGGTGCGGCGGCGCGACGCTGGTCAACCCTCCCGAGACCCTCGGCCAGCACTTCCTCAAGCTCGAACAGCTCCGGCGGCTGCGCGAGGCCGGCGTCCCGGTGCCCCGCACCCTCGCGACCAACGACCCGGACGCCGTCGTCGGCTTCGCTCGCGCCACCGGGCCGATCGTCTACAAACCGCTCGCGGGAGGTGCCCTGTGCCGCCGGGTGACCCCCGAGGACCTGCGCCCCGAGCGGCTGCGGCTGCTCGCCACCGCGCCGGTGCTCTTCCAGGAGGAGATCCCCGGCCGCAACCTGCGCGTGTACGTGGTGGGCGGCGAGGTGGCCGCCTCGTACGAGATCGTCTCCGACGAGCTGGACTTCAGGGGGGCGGAGCGGGACGTGTTCCCGGCCGCGCCGAGCCCGCAGGAGCGCGACGCCTGCCTGCGGGCGGCGCGGGCGTGCGGGATGACGTTCACCGGCATCGACGTGCGGCGGCGTGACGACGGCACGTTCGCGGTGCTGGAGTGCAATCCCTCGCCGATGTTCGCCGCCGTCGAGCGCCGCACCGGTTCGTCGGGCGTCACCGGGGCGCTGGCCGCCCTGCTCCGCCGGGCGGCGGACGGCGACGAGCACCAGGAGAAGGACGACGGCGAGGAACGGGGGACAAGGGCGGCGACGACCGCCGTGTGAACGGCGACGGCGAGGACCGGGGGGACGGCCGCCGCGGGGTAAGGACGGCGGCACGAATTCGCGGGAGAACGGTGCGGGGGGCTCACGGCGGGGTCGTGGACGGGACCCCGGAGGAGGAGGCGGACGGTGCGGGGATTGCGCCGGGGCGTGAGCGGGCGTCCGTGCCGACCGGCGTGTACCAGAGGGAGATCTTGGCCAGCTCCGCGGCCGGGCCGTCCGCGAGGACCCGTACCGTCGCGCCGCGCAGGTCCAGCATGACCACCTTCGTGGTCCCCTTCCTCCCGGGTACGGTCGCCAGGAAGTGACGGTCGCCCAGCCAGCCGCCGAACCGGGTCCCCTTCGGGATCGGGACGGTCGCCCGGCGTGCCCCCGTGACGGCGTCCCACACGCACATGTCACCGGCCCCGCCCGGGCATTCGGTGATGAAGACCTTCCCCAGCGAGGTGTTCCGGACGTTCTCCCGGGTGACGGCGCCCACCTTCGGCAGGGTTCGCAGCAGGGTGCCGTCCAGGCGGTGGAACAGGACCGACCCCTTCGGCCCGGCGTGCATGACGGAGGCCGAGTCCGGGCCCCACAGGTACGGGGAGTCGACGCCGTCACCGGGCACCCGGGTGATCCGGGCGGTGCGCGAGACCGCGTCCACGATCACGAACCCCCGGGTGTGCCGGGGCGCCTGCAGCCCGTCGTGGATCGTGAGCAGGATCCTGCGTCCCTGCCGGTCCCAGCGCGGATCGAAGGTCTTCAGCGGGGTGTCGACGGTCCTGATCCGGACCTCCGGGCCACCGGCCGGGTCCACCACCCGTACCAGGTCGAACTCGCCGAGCTCGAACTTGTTGTCCGGGTTGACGGCGACGCGCGCCCCTCCCGGCGCGGCGATCGCGGTCATGAACGTCCCCAGGAACGTGAAGTCCGCACCGGCGCCCCGCCGCAGGTAGGTGGGCGTGCCGGTACGGCCGCGCCGGTCCTGGTAGGTGGAGACCCGCTCGGTGTCGGCGGGGTTCTCGCGCAGGACGATCCTCGTCCCGGGAATGCGGGTGCTGGTCGTCGAGGTCATGGGCATCGTCCCGACGTCCGCGCCGGCCGGCGTGCCGGAGTCCGGGCCGGACGCGCCGGTGGCGCCGGTGGCGCCGGTGGCGTCGGTGGCGTCGGTGGCGTCGGTGGCGTCGGGGACGTCGGGGACGTCGGCGGCGTCGGCGGCAGAGCCGCGTCCGGCGGCGGTGCCGGTCGGCTCGCCCGCCCTCGCCGCCAGGGCCGCGACGCCGGCGGTGACGGCGAGCGCCACCGCGACCAGGACCGCGATCACCGGGCGGGACGGTCGCCGGGCCGGTCGCCGGGGCGGCGGTGACGGGGTGACGGCCTGCTCGCGGCCCTCGTCGAGCAGGCGCCGCGGCTCCACGGGGTGACCCAGCAGCCGCAGCAGCGCGGCCGTCGCCGGGGGCCGTGCCCGCGGATCCTTGGCCAGGCACTCGGCCACCAGGTCGCGCAGCTCGTCGTCCAGGACGCCCAGCCGGGGCTCGCCGTTCAGGATCCGGTGGATCACCGCGGGCAGGGCGTCGTCGCCGAAGGGAGGCTTCCCGGTCGCGGCGCACACCACCGTCGAGGCCCAGGAGAACAGGTCGGCCGCCGGCCCCGCCTCGCTCCCGTCGAACTGCTCCGGCGCCATGTACGGCGGCGTGCCGACGAGCCCGTCGGAGACCGTCGCGGTGGCGTCCAGCGCGCGGGAGATACCGAAGTCGATCACGCGCGGCCCCTCCCGGGCGAGCAGCACGTTGGCGGGCTTGAAGTCGCGGTGCACGACGCCGGCCTGGTGGATGGCGGCCAGCGCGGTGAGCGTCCCGATGGCCAGCCTGCGCAGCTCGGCCCCGCGCAGCGGTCCCCGTTCCGCGATGACCTGGGCCAGGCTGGGGCCGTCGACGTACTCGCTGACGATGTACGGCATGCCGCCGGCCTCGCCGTGCTCCAGGACCCGCGCGGTGCAGAACGGCTTCACCCGGCGGGCCAGCTCGATCTCCCGGCCGGAGCGCGCCAGGGCCGGGTCCGAGGCGTCGCCGCGGCCGAGCACCTTCACCGCGACCCTCGTCCCGGACGGAGACTCGGCCAGGTACACCGTCCCCTGCCCGCCCCGGCCGAGCCTGCCGACGATCCGGTACGAACCGATCAGGGCGGGATCACCCGGAAGCAGGGGCGTGACCCCGGTCACCGGGCCGCCGCGGTGAAGCTCAGGAACGCGGTGTCGCCCTTCCTCAGGTCGGCGAGCACCCGGACGACCTCGCCGTAGAAGTCGATCACCTTGATCCTGGAGGCCTTGGAGCCCTTCTTGACGGGTTCCTGCACGAGCAGGTGCTGGTCGTTGAACCAGCCCAGCAGCCGCCTCTCGGCACCACCGCCGGGGACCGTGTAGCGCCGGGTGCCCCTGGCCGAGTCCCACACGCACACGTTCTCCTCCTTGGGGCACACCGTGACGAACAGCGCGCCCGAGGGGGAGAACCAGGAGATGTTGCGCGGCTTGCCCACCCAGTGCATCGTGCGCAGGACCCGCCCGTCCGGGCCGTAGAAGTCGACCCCGTGGGCCTTGCCGTTGAAGTACCCCCGCGCGACCGAGCCGTCCGGCGCGAACGTGAAGGGCAGCGTGTCGGCGCCGGTCGACTCGGTGCGTACCCGGGTGGCCCTGCGCGCCGCCACGTCCACCACCACGAAGCCGTCGCTCACCTCCTTGGCCGCCTCCCGCACCGACAGCAGGACCTTGGAACCGTCGGCCGACCACACGGGGGTGTGGCCCTCCGCGGGCCGCTCGACGGTCGGCACGGTGAACTGCGTGCCGTTCCTCAGGTCGAAGATCCGCAGGTAGTCGAAGGAGGAGTCGGTGAACTTCGCGATCGGGTTCAGCGCGACCATCTCGCCCCGCGGTGACAGCGCGGCCATCAGCGTGCTGCCGACCTGTTTGAAGGTGTCCTTGCCCTTCTCCCTGGCGAACGAGCCGAACGGCTGGTCGATGGTGAGGTAGGCGCCGAGCCGGACCGGGTCCCCGGGATGCTCGTGCAGGGTGATGCCCGTCCCGGGCAGCTCGATGTCCGTGGTGGCCTTCTCCACCTTCTGCCAGGGCGGCTCGGTGACGTTCGGGCTGAGCGCGGGCTGCGGGGTGAAGGCCGGGGCGAGCGCGCCCTGGGCGGTACCGGCCGGGGAGCGCGGCGCGCCCGTCGCGCCCGTCGCCCCGGTCATGCCGGTCGCGCCGGTCGCGCCGGTCGCGTTCCGGGAGAGGACGAGGTAGACCGCGCCGCCGGAGACCAGGGCGACGGCCAGGGCCCCCGCGACCAGTGACAGCGGGCGCCGCCGCCGCGACGGGCGGGTGACGGGCGCGCCGGAGGCGTCCCCGGCGGCGTTCCTGGCGGCGTCCTTGGCGGCGTCCTTGGCGGTGTGCGCCAGGTCGGAGGTGAGGAGCTCGCCGACCAGGCGGAGCAGGGCGTCGCTCGCGCGCGGCCGCCGAGCGGGGTCCTTGGCCAGGCAGGCGGCGACCAGGCCGCGCAGGTCGTCGGGGAGCGCGTCGAGGTCGGGATCGTCGTTGACGATGCGGTTCACCGTGCCCGACATCGACCCGGCGTCGAAGGGGGAGCGGCCCGAGGCCGCGAAGGCCAGGGTCGCACCCCAGGAGAACAGGTCCCCGGCGGGGTCGGGGGAGGCGCCCCTGAGCCGTTCGGGGGAGCTGTAGGCGGGGACGCCGACCTTGCGGGTCGTGGTCGAGGCGGTCGCCTCCAGGGCCCGCGCGATGCCCAGGCCGATGACCCGCGGCCCGTCGGCGCCGAACACCACCCGGGCCGGGTCCAGGTCGCCGTGGACCGTCCCTGCCTGGTGCAGGGCGACCAGCGCGGTCATCGTGCCGACGGCCAGCCGGTGCAGCGCCGCGGGGTCCAGGACCCCCTCCGAGGCCACGACCTCCGGCAGGGTGGGGCCGTCGACGTACTCGCTGACGATGTACGGCCTGTCGCCGTGGGTCCCGCTCCCCAGGACCTGCGCGGTGCAGAAGGCGGGGATCTCCCGCAGCGGCTCCATCGCCTCCCGGAGCCGCTCGCGGTCGACGTCGGCCGGGAGCAACCGCACGACGACCCGGTCCCCCTCGGGGGCGGTGGCGAGGTAGACGTCCTCACCGAGGCGGCCCGTGATCCGGTACGGATCCACGCGCTCGGGATCCCCCGCCTGTAAGGGGCCGATATCCGGCATGGTCCGGCTTCCTCTCCGCGGACTCCATTGAGATCACCAATTATGGAGATTCAACTGGCCAAAGTGGAGAATCCATGAAAGAGAAAACCGGGAACATCGCGGGACATGCGCGGACACGCCGTTCCACCGGGCCGCGCGGCCCCGGCCCGGGTTTTCGGCACCTCTCTTCCGTGATTTCCGGCTCACCGATTCAATGACGCCTGCTTTTCGGACTTATATACATATTGTCGGTTTTTATCTTTTTTCGGGCGTCGCGGGCGGAGGTCACGCGTGGCGCCGGATGCGCCGGCCGGTGATCTCGGTCGCGGAGATCCGCAGGTACGGCTCCCGCCCGTCGTCCGTCCACGGCCGCACGCCCAGCGCCGCCAGGGCGGCCCGGTCCTCGTCGGAGGAGACGTGGTCGATCCCGCCCCGCACCATCACGCTCCAGCCCTCGCGGCCCGCGTCGTCGATCCGGTCGGCCTCGAAGGCGATCTTGGTCTCGACGCCGTCACGACCGATGTGCGGCGACTCCTCCAACGGGCCGCCGAAGGCGGTACGAAAGATCAGCGAGCTGCCGTGCAGGGCGTAGTCGACCGGCTGGATCACCGGCCCGCCCGCGCCCTCGAAGGCGATCCGCCCCACCCCGCCGGGGGTGATGAGCCGCAGGCACTCGTCCCGGTCGAGGACCTGCGCCCGCGCCGTCGGGGCCGCCCGTCCGTACCCGACCGGCCCGTCGTGTCCGGGTGACGCGTCGTGTCCGGCCGGTGCGCCGTGTCCGGACGTCGCGCCCCACGCGGACGGCGTGCCCTGTCCGGGCCGCGTGCCCCCTCCGGGCGGCGGGCCGGTGCTCCCGCCGAGCAGCTCCTCCGGACGGGTGTCCAGGGCGGTGGCCACCCGGTTCACGGTGCCGGGGTTCGGCGAGGCCACGGCCTCCTCCAGGTAGGCGAGGTACCCGGGGTCGATCCCGGCCCGCAGGGCCAGTTCCTCCCGGGTCAGGCCGAGATCCTCGCGCCGTCTGGCGATCCGGCGGCCGAGGTCGCCCGGGGCCGATACGCGTCCAGTCATGAGATGTCTCCTGCCGGGAACGGGGACGCCGGTGCGGGTCCGGGGCTCCTCCGGCTCCGCGTCCCCCGATCGGCGTCACCTGAGGCCTCCCCGCACCGGCGCACCGCTAATCCGCCCAGGTCAGAGCCGTGCCGGGTCAGAGCCGTGCCGGGTCAGAGCCGTGCCGGGTCGGAGCCGGCCGGGGCCGGGGCCGGCCCCGGTGGCGCGGCCCCCGGGGAACGAGCGCCCCGCGTCAGGCCAGCCTGATCACGTTCCAGGAGACCGGAGGCAGCAGGACCGTCGCCGGGTCGTGCTGGACGTCGGGGTTCGGCCGGGGGGCGATCCTGCCGGGCTCGTCGGCGGTGTTGCGGGCGTAGACGTCGGGGTCGGTCAGCGTGGTGGCCTCGACGACGCGTACCCCGCCGAGCGCGCGGGTGTCGATCCGCAGGGACAGCGGGCGGTCGACCGAGCGGTTGACCGCGAACAGCGTCGTCGTCTCGCCGTCGTGGGTCGCCACGGCGTGCAGCAGCGGCACCTCGCCGTACTCGGCGGTCTCGTAGGTGGGGCAGACCGGCTCGACGCGCAGCACGTCCCCGGCCGCCAGCGCGGACGCCTGGGCGAACGGGTGGAAGGTGGTCTGCCGCCACGCGCGCCCGCCCGGCTCGGTCATGATCGGGGCGATCACGTTCACGAGCTGGGCCAGGGAGGCGGCCGTCACCCGGTCGCTGTTGCGCAGCAGCGTGATCAGGAGTCCGCCGAAGGCCACCGCGTCGGCCAGGTGGTAGTGGTCCTCCAGCAGCGGCGGGGCGACCGGCCAGTCCGCGGGCGGCTCGGCGTTCTGGAAGCGCGACAGGTACCAGACGTTCCACTCGTCGAACGAGACGTCGATCTTCTTGCGGGACCTCAGCTTCGCGCCGACGTGGTCGGCGGTGGCCACCACCGAGGAGATGAAGTACTCCATGTCGGTCGAGCAGGCCAGGAAGCTGCCCAGGTCGCCGTTCTTCTCCTCGTAGTAGGCGTGGCAGGAGATGAGGTCCACCACGTCGTAGGTCTCCTCCAGCACCGTGGCCTCCCAGGCGCCGAAGGTCGGCATGGCCGAGCCGGAGCTGCCGCAGGCCACGAGCTCCAGGCCGGGGTGCAGCGTGCGCATGGCGCGGCCGGTCTCGGCGGCGAGCCTGCCGTACTCGTGGGCGGTCTTGTGGCCGGTCTGCCACGGGCCGTCCATCTCGTTGCCGAGGCACCACATCGTGATGCCGTACGGGTCCGGGGCGCCGTTGGCCGCGCGCAGGTCCGACAGGGTCGTGCCGGAGGGGTGGTTGCAGTACTCCAGCAGGTCCAGCGCCGGCTCGATGCCCCGGGTGCCGAGGTTGACCGCCATCATCGGCTCCACCCCGGCCTTGACGCACCAGCGCATGAACTCGTCCACGCCGACCTCGTTGGTCTCCGTGCTGTGCCAGGCCGGGTCCAGCCGGCGAGGACGCCGCTCGCGCGGCCCCACGCCGTCCTCCCAGCGGTAGCTCGACACGAAGTTCCCGCCCGGGTAGCGGACCGTGGAGACCCCGAGCTCCCTGGTCAGCTCCAGCACGTCACGCCGGAAGCCCTCCTCGTCGGCCCCGGGGTGGCCGGGCTCGTAGATGCCGGTGTACACGCACCGGCCCAGGTGCTCGACGAACGTGCCGAAGGTGCGCCGCCGGACCGGGGCCACGCGGAAGGCGGGGTCGATCGTGAGGTGTGCCGTGTGCACTACTGGACTCCAGGGATTCGGCCAGGTACGAACCAGGTAATTGTTAACGTTATCATTTTGTGCGTCAAGGTCCTGGGCGGGCATGTGGCGCCTGGAATGCCGATACTCCTGTCGCCGGCGGCCAAAAGGCGTGCCGACCTGGGCATGTGCGTCGGTGCTCCGGGCCGGTGGAGCACCGGTGAACCGTGACGATCACCCTGTACGCGTCGCTGATATCGTTATCACGGGAGTCGGTGCGGGGGAGGACGGCTGGTGGCAGGTGTCCGGCGGGACGGGCGTCCCGCGGTGATCGGTGATGTCGCGCGGCTGTCCGGGGTGTCGAACCAGACGGTGTCTCGCGTGATCAACGAACGTCCCAACGTGCGCGAGGAGACGCGGCGGCGGGTGCAGGAGGCGATCCGGCAGCTCGACTACCGCCCCAACCTGATGGCGCGCGGGCTGGTCCGCAGGCAGGCGCACACGATCGGCGTGATCGGTTTCGACCCGGTGCTGTTCGGGCCGGCGTCCACGCTGCTGGGCATCGGCCGCGCGGCCCGCGCCGCGGGCTACGGCGTCACGATCGCCACCCCGGAGAGTTCCGGCCGCGGCGGCATCGTCGAGGCGATGGCCGACCTGGCGAGCCACACGGTGGCCGGAGTGATCACCGTGTTCGCCTCCCGGGCGGCGGCCACGAGCGCGCTGCTCAGCCTGCCCGCGGGCCTGCCCGCCGTCGCGGTCGAGGCGTCCCCCGACGACTCGGTCCCCACCGTGCGCATCGACCAGGCCGAGGGTGTGCGGATGGCCGTGGAGCACCTGCTGCACCTGGGGCACCGGACCGTGTGGCACGTCTCCGGGCCGAGGGAGCGCCTCGACGCCCAGGCGCGCGTCGAGGCGTGGCGGACGACCCTGGAGAGGGCGGGCCGTCTCGCGCCCCAGGTCGTGCCGGGGGACTGGAGCGCGGAGTCGGGCTACCAGGCCGGGCTCGAACTGGCCGAGCGCCGGGGCGTGACCGCCGTCTTCGCCGCCAACGACCACACGGCGCTCGGGCTGCTGCGCGCCTTCAGCGAGCGCGGCGTCAGGGTGCCGCGGGACGTGAGCGTCGTGGGGTTCGACGACATCCCCGAGGCCGGATACCTCATCCCGCCGCTGACCACGGTCAGGCCGGACCACGAGGAGGTGGGCCGCCGTTCCGTGGAGACGCTGCTGCGCCTGATGGACGGGCAGGACGACGCCGCGGGCGCCGTGCCCCGCGTGGTCCCGACGCTGGTGCGGCGGGTGAGCACCGCACCGCCGCCGGGCTGATCACCGGTTCCGGTTCCGGTTCCGCGGAACGGGTTCAGGCGGGGCGGGCGGCCGGGGGAGTGGCGGGGACGCCTGAGCCGTAGTCGTCGAGGACCGGGGCCCGGCGGGGCAGCAGGCTCCCGATCCGGCTCGCGACGGCCGGCAGCATCCAGAACCGGCTCAGCAGGTTCCTGGTGCGGATGGCCGAGGCGCTGCCCGGGACCAGCCGCCCCGCCCCCTCGGCGATCTTCGCCTGCCCGCGTTCGACGGCCCCGCGGTGCCGCTCCTCGTAGCGGGCGAACGCCGTCCGATAGTCGCCTCCGGCGGCGTACAGCTCGCCGGCCAGCACGTATGCCCCCGTCATCGCCAGCGTCGTGCCGTGCCCGGACAGCAGCGCCGGGCAGTGGGCGGCGTCCCCGGCCAGCGTGACGCGCCCGGCCGACCAGCGGTCCATCCGGATCTGGCTCACCGAGTCGAAGTAGAAGTCGGGCGCGGCGGTCACCCGCGCGAGCAACTCCGGCACCCGCCAGCCGTCACCCGCGAACGCCTCGGTGAGAACCCGCCCGTGCAGGGCGGCGTCACGCCGGTCGGCACCGTCCAGCTCGGGGTGGCGGAAGACGAAGATCGCCGTCGCCCGGTCGAGATAGCTGTAGACGCCGGCCATCCTGCCGGGCTCGTTGTACAGCAGCACCTCGTCGTCCACGCCCATGTCCTTGCTCACGTCCGCGGCGGCGACGTAGTGGTCCAGGTGACGCAGGAAGCGCCTCTCCTCGCCCATGGCCAGGGCGCGGGTGAGAGAGTGCAGGCCGTCGGCGCCGACCACCAGGTCGAAGCGGCGGGCTCCACCGCGCTCGAAGGTGACGTTCACCCCGTCGCCGTCCTGTTCGAGCGTGCTGACGGAGTCGCCGAAGACGTACTCCACGTCGTCGGCGGTGGCCTCGTACAGGATTCTCACCAGGTCACCGCGGGGCAGCTCGATGCCGGGGGCGGCGAACCTCCCCGTGGCGACCCTCGCCCTGCTCCTGCCGGAGCGGTCCACGAACGACAGCCCCTTCATCTCCACCCGGGCCTGCCGCACGCGCGGCAGGACGCCCATCCGGCGTGCGACCTCCGTCGCCGGGCCGATCACGTCGATCGGGTAGCCGCCCTCGCGCGGCCCCGCGGCGCGCTCGACCACCACGGGCCGGAACCCGTGGCGGGCCAGCCAGTACGCCAGCGTCGGGCCCGCGACGCTCGCCCCCGAGATCAGCACGTTCCGGTTCCTGGCCGTCATGACACCCTCCAGGTTCATCCGTGACTGACCAGCGGTCAGTAAGATGACCGTAGGCTACTGACCACCGGTTAGGCAAGCGCGCTAGGGTGGGGGCCGTGAACGACGAACCCGGAACCCGCGCGAGGATCCTGGAGACCGCACGCGCGCTGTTCGCCGCGAACGGCTATCAGCGCACCTCCCTCCGGGAGATCGCCGAGCGGCTGGACCTCACCAAGACGGCGGTCCTGTACCACTTCCCCGCCAAGGCCGACATCCTGGACGCGCTCGCCGAACCGCTCCTGCGGGACCTGGAGGCGGCGATCGCCGTGACCGGCCCGCCGGACCCCGGCCGGGACCGGTGGGCGCTGATGGAGAACCTGGTGGACGTCTACCTGGCCCACCGGGGTTCGCTGCGCATGATCCTCAGGGACGTCGCCCTGTTCGCGCAGGATTCGGCGTTCCAGCGGTTCGTGGCCGTCATGACCGAGGCCAACCGGCTCGTCTCGGGCCCCGACCCGGACCTGCGCGAGCGGGTACGGGCGGCCCAGGCCATCGCCATGCTCAGCGACCCGGTGATCCTGCTGGCCGACACCCCGGGCGGGGCGCTCCGCAGGGAGGTGCTGGCGGGCGTGCGCCGCCTGTTCGCCGAGGGGTTCCCGGAGTCCGGGGAGACCGGCGCATCTGGAGCGTCCCCGGGGGACGGGCCGCACGGTCCGCCGGAGGTGCCCGCCGAAGCCCGCCCGCCCGCCCTGCCCGATCCGCCCGGCCCGACTCGCCCGTCCGACCTGCCCGGCCCGTCCGCCGCTCCCGCGTCGGGCGCGCCGGCGCGGCGGCACAGGAGCGGCAGGCCCGGTGCGATGACGCCCGACATGGTCGAACTGGCCAGGCGGATGGACGCGGGCGGCTCGCACACCATGGCCGAGATCGCCGCCGCCCTCGGCGTCTCCCGCGCCACGCTCTACCGTTACCTGTCACCGCCCTCAGAATAATGAGACATGTTTTGAGACACATTTTGAGACGGAGGCGGGCGGGTGACGAGGGGGGTTCCCGCCGGGCCGGGTCTAGTGTTGTGGCGCCGCTTCGGGACGGCGTCGCCGTCCGGGGGACCGGCCGGGACGTGAACCCGGAGTGCACCACCGCGCCGTGACGCGCGCCGGCAGACGATGAGGAGAACCGATGATCCGCCGCTGGAACCCCTCCGGTCCGGCCGCCCCGCTCGGCCGGTACAGCCACCTGGCGGCCGTGCCCGCAGGCCACGAGCTGCTGGTCATATCCGGCCAGGTCGGCGTCATGGAGGACGGCACCCTCGCGGGAACGGACGCCGAGTCCCAGGCGCGGCAGGTCTTCGCCAACATCGAGAGCCTGCTGCGCGCCGCGGACGCCGGGCCCGAGCACCTGGTCAAGCTGTTCACCATGCTCTCCGGAACGGAGCACCTGGCGGGGGCGCGCGCGGCGCAGGGGGAGGTGTTCGCCCGGTGGTTCCCGGAGGGCGACTGGCCCGCGCACTCGCTGATCGTGGTCGCCGCGCTCGCCGCCCCCGGGCTCCTCATCGAGGTCGAGGGCATCGCCGCCGTCCCGCGCGGCTGACCGTCCCGGTGCCACCGCCGGGCGGGGAGAGGGCGTCCCCCCCGCGACCGTCCCCCCCCCGCGACCGTCCGCCACGTGACCGTCCGGCCCCGGCTCCCGCTCCTGCGTGAAGGTGCGACCGCTCCTGCGTGAACGCGCGACCGCTTCTGCGTGAAGGCGCGACCGCTTCTGCGTGAACGCGCGACGGCGGCTCAGCCGGTGACGACCGTCAGGTCCGCCCTGCCCCGGACGTCGTCGCGGGCGTGGAACCTCTCCTCCTGGGCGGCCCAGCGCTCCCAGTGGGGCGCGTAGAGGTCGCCGTCCCGCGCGAGCGCGCGGGTCCTGCGCACCTCGCCGGGGGCCTCCAGCCACACCAGGCCGCTCAGGTACGGCGCGGCGGCCAGGGCTCCGGAGCCGGTGCCGTCGAGGACGAGGATCCCGGCGCGCGGCACCTCGTGCCACTCGGCGTAGCCGCCCGCCGCCCAGTCGTAGCGCCTCCACCGCGCGGGACGACCCAGGCCCAACGGCCGCAGCACCCATTCGACCAGCGCGTCGACCCCGTCCAGCAGGCCGTCCCAGCCGGGGTAGAGGTCGTCCATCCGCACGACGGGAGCACCCAGCTCGGCGGCGACGGCGGTGGCGAGGGTGGACTTGCCCGACCCCGACCGCCCCTCGACGGCCAGGACGCGGGTGCCGCCCGTCCCGGGGGGCCGCGCCCGCGCCCAGGCGGCGATCCCGGTCGTGATGCCTGTCGTGATGCCTGTCGTGATCCCGGAGCTCATCGTTCCCCCCCTCTATTTGACAGATTAATTTGTCCAATGGTCTCATGGGGACATGCCCGCGACCGAGATGACGCTCATGGACGAGCCCGATCGTCTGCGTCTGGCACTCACCCCGATCCGCCGCCGCCTTCTCGGGCGCCTGCGTGAGCCCGCCTCGGCGGTCGGTCTCGCCGCCGATCTCGGGCTGCCACGGCAGCGGGTCGGCTACCACCTCAGGGTGCTGGAGGAGGCCGGGCTGATCGAGCTGGTGGAGGAACGTCCACGGCGCGGCTTCGTCGAGCGCGTCATGCGCGTCACCGCCAAGGCGTTCCTCGTCGATCCCGGCGTGCTCGCCGCACCGGAGGAGAGCACCGGCAGCACCGGGGCGGCGGAGACCGGCCGAGGGAGCGACGCGGCCGGTGCGGGCGGCGAAGGCGGCGGGGCCGGCGCGGCCCGGATCGAGGCCGAGGTCGCCGCCGAGACCGACGAGGAGTTCCGCCGCGTCGCCGACCGCTACGCGGCCGAGCATCTCGTCGAGGCGGCCGCGGACACCGTACGCGACGTCACCCGGATGGCCGACGCCGCCGACCGGCAGGGCGTCCGGCTGCTGACGTTCACGCTGGAGGCGCGGGTGCGCTTCGCCGAGCCCGGCGACGTGCACGACTTCGCCGAGGCGCTCGCCGAGGCCCTGGCCCGCGTCGCGGAACGCTTCGACACTCCCGGCGGGCGGCCCTACCGCCTCGTCGCCGGTGGCCATCCGGCCCCGGCGGGCAGGAAAACCCCGGTTCACGGAGAACCGGCGACCGACCCTCTTCCCGGGGCAGCGGCCCCGGCGACCCCGACCCCGGAGGCACCCGAATGACCGACGAACCGTTCGTCGTCGACGTCACCATCACCGCGCCCGTCGGCGAGGTCTGGGACGCCCTGCGCGATCCCGACCTGATCCGGCGCTGGCACGGCTGGCACTTCGACGGGCTCGACGAGGAGATCGACGTCATCTACCGCAAGGGCGCCGTCGAGTCGGCCGGCGAGTACCGGCTGGAGCTCCAGAGCAACGACGTGTTCGAGCTCACCGATCTGGGCGACCGGACGCGCCTGCGGCTGACCCGCGCCCCCCGCGGTGGCGATCCGCAGTGGGACGCCTACTACGACGACATCAACGAGGGCTGGGTCACCTTCGTGCACCAGCTCGCGTTCGCCCTGGAGCGCCACCCCGGCGCCGACCGGCGCACGGTCTTCCTCTCGGGAGCCGCGACCACGCCGGTGCTGGAGGCCGCCGGTCTCGCTGCGGTGGCCGGGGCGGACCCCGGGGCGTACGAGGTGACCGGTCCCGCCGGCGAGCCGCTGCGCGGCGAGGTGTGGTTCCGCTCGGCCCACCAGATCGGGCTCACCGTCGAGGGCTGGGGGGACGGCCTGCTGGTCGTCGCCGAGCTCCCGCCCTCGCTCACCAACCCGGACGGCGCCGGCATGATGGTGCTCACCACGTACGGGCTCGGCGAGGCGGCGTTCGCCGACCTCGAATCCCGCTGGAGCGCCTGGTGGGGGAGGACCTTCCCCGCGCCCGCGCCGGTCGAGGGGAAGGACGATCCCGCCACGGACGATTCCGCCACGGACGATTCCGTCCCGCACGATCCCGGCTCGGACGGGCCCGCCGTTCACGATCCCGGCTCGGACGGGTAGGCCGGAAAGGCCGCGGCGGGCCGGTTCCCCCGGCCCGCCGGCGGCCGATCGTGACTCCGGGACAGGTCAGAGGGGCGGTTCGGCACCGCCCACCGGCTCCGTGGTCCACGCCCGGTGCCGGGACTCGCGGATCTCCTCCTCGGAGGTCTGCTCCACCCTGGCCATGGCGAACCGCAGGATCGGCGGGGCCGTCAGGGAGGTCACGATCGCCACGAGGATCACGATCGTGTACGCCTCCACGCTGAGGATCCCCGGCCGCAGGCCGACCATGGCGACCACCACCTCGATCACGCCACGGGCGTTGAGCCCGGCGCCCAGCGCGAGCGCCTCCCACTTGCCGAGCCCGCTCAGCCGTGCCCCGGCGTAGGCGCCGACGAACTTGCCGATGATCGCGATGGCCAGGACGGCGAGCCCGGCGAGCAGCACCTCCAGCCTGACCAGCGCGGTGAGGTCCATCCGCAGCCCCGCCGTGGCGAAGAAGATCGGCGCGAACCCCGAGAGCACGACCGTGCGCAGCGGGGCGAGCTTGGACGGGTCGACCCTGCCCGTGGTGCCGATCAGGATCCGCAGATGAACGCGCCGAAGACCGCCTCAAGGCCCAGGGTGTGGGTCCCGGCGCCGGCGAGCACGATGAGGACGGCCGCCGAGGCGACGGTGGGACCGGCCTCGTCGGACGTGGCGGCGATCCGCATCGTGTGCCTGACCAGCGGGCGGCCGAGGGTGGGCGCGAACACGATGACGGCGACGAGGTAGGCGAGGGAGGTCAGCACCGTGCCGGTGGACACCGCGTCGACCGCCATCGCGCTCACGATCGACGGCATGAACCAGCCGAAGGCGTCGTCGATCATGCCGGCGGTCAGCGTGAGCTGGCCGATGTCGCGGTGCAGCAGCCTCATGTCCATCAGGGTCTTGGCGATGACCGGGATCGCGCTGACGCGCATCGCCACCCCCAGGAACAGGGCGAGGACCAGGGTGTCGGTGCCTTCCGGGATCAGTGTCCCGGGCAGCAGGAAGCCGGCGCCCATGCCGAGGCCCAGCGGGATGACGAGGCCGCCGACACTGACCCCGGCGGCCGTGCCGCCTCGTTCTCCTTTGACGTCACAAGGACGATAGAAGAGGTACCCGAGGTGGCAGAGGAGGCACCTCATGCCACTTGATGTCTGCTCAGGGGCCAAGAGAGGGCTTACCGGCGGGGTGCCGTTCCGCTGAGATGTTCCGGTGATGTTTCGGCATGGTGACGATTCAGCGGAAACCAGGGGTGAGCGTCCAAAACTGTCCACCCTCACGACCCTGACGGGCAGGAACAGCAGTACGATCTACTGTAATTGACAGTAAACCGTGCGTAAGGAGTGGGACGTGGATCTCATCGTGCCCCCGGCGGAACGGCTCCGGTGATGGCCGGTCAAGGAACCGTCGGTGACCGTATCCGCGGTCTGCGGGTGAACAAGCACATGTCGCAGGCGCAGCTGGCCGGGCCGGACCTGTCGGACAGCTACGTCTCGCTCATCGAGTCCGGGAAGCGGACGCCCACGCCGGTCGTCACGCGCCTGCTCGCCGAGCGGCTCGGCTGCACCGTGGAGTTCCTGCTCCACGGCATCGAGCCTCACCAGCGCGTCGACACCGGGCTCGCCCTGCGCCACGCCGAGCTCGAACTGCTCCACGGCGACCCGGCCCTGGCATCGGGCCGCTTCGCCGCCGTGATCAAGGCCGTGGACAACGACGGCGCCGCGCTCGCCGCGCAGGCGCGGTTCGGCCAGGCCCGCGCGCTGGAGGCGCAGGGCCGTACGGCGGAGGCGGTCGAGGCCTACGAGCGGCTCCGCAGGGAGGCCGCGACGCACCCCGAACGCCTCGCCGACCTCCCGCTCGTCGTCGCGCTCTGCCGCTGCTACCACCGCGCGGGCGACACGCTGCGCGCGCGGGACCTCGGGGCCGACGCTCTCGCCCTGGCGTCCCGGCTCGGGCTGGACCGGGGGGATCTGGCCCTCGCCCTGGCCGAGGTGCTCGCCGAGACGGAGATCGACCTCCCCTACGTGGAGCACGTGCTGACGGCGTCCGGGGCTCCCGACGCCGCCGATCCGCACCGGGAGATCCTCGAACTGTGGCGGGCGAGCCTGGCCGCGGCGGGGGAGGACTCCATGCTCGCCCTGGTGCTCGCGGAGGACGCGCTCGCCGCGGGAAGGTCGGCGCGGGCGGCCACCCGCTACGTGAACGGCGCGCTGCGCTGGGCGTGGCTCGCCGCCGCGCGGCCGGGGGACGCCGACCTGGCACGGGCCGGGGAGCTCGCGGCCTCGGCCGCCGAGGCCCTCGCCCACCTGTCGCCGGAAACGGCCGAGCACGCCCGCGGCCTGATCGTCCTCTCCCGCGTGCGGCTGCGCGCCCACGGGGCGAACACCTCGGACACGAGCGTCCCGAGCGTCCCGAACGGGCTCGACGGGCTCGACGGGCTCGACGGTGTCCTCCACGGTCTCGGCGGGGCGGGCCGTACGGACCGGGCGGGGCTCGCCGATCCGGTGGACGATGTCGCCGCCCTGGTGGAACGCGCGCTCGGCATGCTCGCCGGCGCACACGGCACCGTGCCGGCCATGGCGTACGTGACGCTGGCGGAGATCGACCTGGCACGCTCCAAAGACGCCCGCCCGGCACTGGCGGAGGCGGAGCGGCTGCTCGACGACCCCGCGACGTCCGCCGACTCCCTCGCGGACGCCGATCCCACCGCGTTCGCCGATTCCCTCGTGGACGCCGGTTCCCCTGGACGCCGGGACTCCGCAGCTCCGGCGGCCTCGGCCGTCGACCGTGAGGCGGCGCGGCTCTGGCGGGAGATCGGCGACCTGTGGGGACGGGCCGGATCACCGGAGGGGCAGAGGAACGCCTACCTCAGGGCACTGAAGATCATCGGTGTCGCGGCGCGTCCCGAGACGTCACCGGTCACGGCGCGGTACGTGGCGTCGGGCCCGGCGATCCCGGTGGGCCTCGGCGCGACGGCGGAGCCGGGGGTGAGGTGAACGCCGCGGTGGACCGGAGGCGAACGCCGTACCCGAGCCCCGAGCCCTGAGCGAGGCGAGGGTCGCGGAGCCGGGGACGGGATGAACGGCGGGGCAGGGGACGGGGACGGGGTGAACGACGCGGCGGCGGGGCGGGATGTCCGTCGCCACGTCTCTTAGGTTGGGCTAACTTGAAGCGCGTGCCTCCCCCCGTCGTGTCCTCTCCCGCCGTGCCGCCCCCCGCGAAGAGCGCCTGCATTCCCGACCGGCCCGCCGGTCTGGGCCTGCTCGGCCTCCTGCTGCTGCTCACCGTGCTGGCGAGCATCGTGATCGGCGCCAAGCAGATCCCGCCCGGCGAGGCGCTGGCCGGCGTGTTCGCCCCGGACGGCTCGGAGAACGCGCTGATCGTCCAGCAGTTGCGGCTGCCGCGTACCCTGCTGGGCGTGGGCGTCGGCATGGCGCTCGGCCTGGCGGGCGCGCTCATGCAGGCGCTGACCCGCAACCCCCTGGCCGAGCCCGGCCTGCTCGGCGTCAACGGGGGCGCCGCGGTGGCCGTCGTGACGGTGATCGCCCTGTTCCGGGCGGACGACGTCCTCGTCTACGTGTGGGCGGCGTTCCTCGGGGCGGCCGGAGCGGCGGCACTGGTGTACGCGATCGGCACGCGCGGCCGTTCCGGCGCCTCCCCCGCCCGGCTGGTGCTCGCCGGAGCCGGCATCAACGCGGTGTTCAGCTCCCTGACGGCGGGACTGATGCTGCTCAGCCCGCGCAGCTTCGGGGGCTTCCGGTTCTGGCAGGTCGGCTCGCTCTCCGGGCGCGACCTGGAGGTCTTCCTCAGGATCGGCCCGTTCCTGCTGGCCGGTACGGTGCTGGCGCTCCTGCTGGCCCGCCCGCTCAACGCGCTGGCGCTGGGGGAGGACACCGGGCGGGCGCTGGGCGCGCGGCCCGGCAGGACCCGCGCGCTGGGCGCGCTGGCCGTGGTGGTGCTGTGCGGTGCCGCCACCGCGGCGGCAGGGCCGATCATGTTCCTCGGGCTGGCGGTGCCGTTCACGGTCCGGGCGCTGGTGGGACCCGACCAGCGCTGGGTGCTGCCGTACTCGCTGCTGCTGGCGCCGGTGCTGCTGCTGTGGGCCGACATCCTCGGCCGCGTGGTCGCCGCGCCAGGGGAGCTGGAGACGGGCCTGGTCACCGCCTTCCTGGGTGCCCCCCTGCTGGCGATGATGGTCCGCCGCGGAAGGGTGCCCCAGCTGTGAGCGCGAGCCGTGTCCTGCGCGCCGGGACGTTCTCGCTGAGGTGGCGGCCCCGGTCGGTGGCGGTCTGCGTCCTGCTGGCCGCGATCGCGCTGGGGGCGGCGGTGGTCGTGGTCGGCACCGGCGACTTCCCGCTCTCCGTCGCCGAGGTGCTGGGGGCGCTGACCGGTCAGGGGGACCGGGCCACGGAGTTCATCGTGCTGAACCTCCGGCTGCCCAGGGCCGTCACCGGCCTGCTGGCCGGGATCGCCCTCGGCCTGAGCGGGGCGATCTTCCAGAGCATCACGCGCAACCCGCTCGGCAGTCCCGACCTGATCGGGTTCACCACGGGGTCGGCCACCGGCGCGCTGCTGCAGATCCTCGTCATCGGCGGCGGGACCGCCGCCATCGCGGCCAGTTCCATGCTGGGCGCGGTGCTGACCGCGCTCGCCGTCTACCTGGTCGCCTACCGGGGCGGGGTGCACGGCTACCGGCTGGTCCTGGTCGGGGTCGCCGCGGCGGCGATGCTCGAATCGTTCAACGCCTACCTCATCACCCGCGCCGAGCTGCGCGAGGCGTACGAGGCGGCGTTCTGGCTCACCGGCAGCCTGAACGGCAGGAACTGGCAGCACGCGTGGCCGCTGGCCGCGGGCGTGGCGGTGCTGGCGCCGGTCGCGCTGGCGTTCGGGCGGCGGCTGCGCATGGGGGAGCTCGGCGACGACGCCGCGCTGGCGCTGGGGGTGCCGGTCCAGCGGACCAGGGCCGCCCTGGTGGTGACCGGCGTGGGCCTGGTGGCGGTGGCGACGGCGGCGGTGGGGCCGGTCCCGTTCGTCGCGCTGGCCGCGCCGCAACTGGCGCGCCGGCTCACCGGCCTTCCGGGGACGCAGCCCGTGCCGGCCGCGCTGATGGGAGCGGCGCTGCTGGTCGTCAGCGACCTGGTGACGCTGCGCCTGCCGATCCCGCTCCCGGTCGGCGTGGTCACCGGTGTGCTGGGTGGCGTCTACCTGGTCTGGCTGCTGTCGACCGAGGGGGCCAGGGGGAGGGCGTGAGCGGGAGAGGATCTTCGGATCTCCCGTGCGGGCAGGCGTTGACGCTCCGGAGCACCTAAATTAGGTTAGCCTTACCTGATCCAAAGGGGAGCTCTGTGCTGACCAGGGAAGAACTTCGCGATTCGCTGACAGAACTGCTCGGGGAGCCGGTGGAGGCGCACGAGAACCTCATCGAGCTGGGCATGGACTCGATCCAGTTGATGGGGCTGACCGGTCGCCTGCGACGCCTCGGTGTCGAGGTCGGTTTCGCCGAACTCGCGCGGCGGCCCACGCTGGCCGAATGGTGGGAACTGCTCGCCGAACGCGGCGCCCTCTCCCCGGCCGACGACGGCTCCCCCGGTACGGGCGAGGCCCCCGACGTTCCCGACGCACCTCTGGACGGTGTCCCGTCCGTGGCCTCGGGCGCCGGCCCGGACGCGACGGCGGAGCACGGCCGTGAGGCGGACGGGGCGGAGCCGGACGGGCCCTTCCCGCTGGCGCTCATGCAGCACGCCTACTGGATCGGCCGCGACTCCGGCCAGTCGCTCGGCTCCGTCGCCGCGCACCTCTACGTGGAGCTCGACGGCCGCACGATCGACCCCGGGCGCCTGGAGCGGGCCGTCGTCGCGCTCGTCGAACGGCACCCGATGCTGCGCGTCGCGATCCGCGACGACGGGACCCAGCTCGTCCTGCCGGAGCGCCCGGGACCGGCCGTCACCGTGCACGACCTGCGCGCCGCCCCCGACCCCGGGGCCGAGCTGGAGCGGGTACGCGCGGAGATGTCCACCCAGCGGCTCCCCATCGAGACGGGCCGGGTGTTCGACGCCAGGCTGAGCCTGCTGCCGTCCGGCGAGGCCCGCCTGCACCTGGACGTCGACATGGTCGCCGCCGACGCGATGAGCTACCGCACGCTGCTGGCCGACCTCGCCGCGCTGTACGAGGGCGAGAGCCTTCCGCCGATCGCGTTCGGCTACGCGCGCTACCTGGCGGCCGACCCGCGCGCGCAGGCCCGCGAGCGCGACCGGCGCTGGTGGGCCGGGCGGCTCGGCGAGCTGTCCGGGCCGCCCGAGCTGCCGGTCGTCGCGCAGCCCGGCGACCTGGTCGTCCGCAAGCACCACTGGCTGGCCCGCGACGACAGGCGGCGGCTGATCGCCCGCGCGCACCGCGAGGGCGTCACCCCGGCCATGGCGCTGGCCGCCGTCTTCGCCGAGGTCATGGGCGCCTGGTCGGCGACGCCGCGCTTCCTGCTGAACCTGCCGCTGTTCAACCGCGAGCCGATCCACCCCGACGTGGACGCCCTGGTCGGCGACTTCACCGGCTCCGTCCTGCTGGAGGCGGACCTGTCGCGGGAGCTGCCGTTCACCGAACGCGCCCGCGAGCTGCAGGCGCTGCTGCACACGGCCGGCGAGCACAGCGACTACTCCGGCCTGGAGGTGTTGCGGGACCTGTCGCGCTCGCGCGGCGAGCAGGTGCTCGCGCCGATCGTCTACACCAGCGCGCTCAACCTCGGCGAGCTGTTCGGCGACCGGGCCAGGCGCGCCTTCGGCGAACCGGGGTGGATCGTCTCCCAGGGACCGCAGGTCCTGCTGGACGCCCAGGTGACCGAGGTCTCCGGCGGGCTGCTGCTCAACTGGGACGTACGCGACCCGGCCTTCCCCGAGGGGGTCGCCGACGCGATGTTCGCCGCCTACACCGGCGCGATCACCCGGCTGGGCGCGCCCGACGCGGACTGGGACGAACCCCTGCGGATCGGCCCCTCGCCCGACCGGCTGCGCCTGCGCCACCGGCTCAACGCCCAGCCGCCGCCCCCCGCCACGACGCTGCACCGGGGATTCTTCGAGCGGGCGCGCGCCACCCCCGGCCGCGCGGCGCTGCACTGGGGCGACGACGGCACGCTCACCTACGGCGAGCTCGCCGACCGCGCCCTGCGCGTCGCCGCCCACCTGAGGGACGAGGGTGTACGGCCCGGCGACCGCGTCGCGGTCGAGCTGCCCAAGGGGCCCGGCCAGGCCGTCGCGGTGCTCGGCGTGCTGGCCGCCGGCGCGGCGTACGTCCCGGTGGGGTCCGGGCAGCCCGCCGCGCGCCGCGCGCGGATCCTCACGGCGGCCGGGGTCGCGGTCTCGCTCACCCCGGCGTCGCTGGCGGCGGCCGTGACGCACCCCGCGCCGTTCGGCGAGCCGGTGGCCGTCGCCCCGGACCGCGTCGGCTACGTGCTGTTCACCTCGGGCTCCACCGGCGAGCCCAAGGGCGTCGAGGTCTCGCACGGGGCCGCGATGAACACGATCGGCGACCTGGTCGAGCGGTTCTCGATCGGCGAGCAGGACGTCTCGCTCGCCGTCTCGGCGCTCGACTTCGACCTGTCGGTGTTCGACCTGTTCGCGCTCTGGTCGGCCGGGGGCGCCGTGGTCCTGCCGGACCAGGAGGAGCGGCGCGACGCCGCCCGCTGGGCCGAGCTGGCCGGGCGCCGGTCGGTGACCGTGCTGAACTGCGTGCCCTCGGTGCTGGAGATGCTGCTGGAGACCGGGCCGGTGCCGAGCCTGCGGCTGGTGCTGCTCGGCGGTGACCGGGTCGGCACGCACCTGCCCGCGCTGCTGCGGGAACGCGCCCCCGGGTGCAGGTTCGCCGCGCTCGGCGGCACGACCGAGACGGCCATCCACTCGACCGTGCTGGAGGTCGACGGCGAGGTGCCCGCCGACTGGACGTCGGTCCCCTACGGCGTGCCGCTGCGCGGGGTGGCCTGCCGGGTCGTGGACGAGCTCGGGCGCGACCGCCCCGACTGGGCGCAGGGCGAGCTGTGGATCGGCGGCGCGGGCGTCGCGGACGGCTACGCCGGTGACGCCGCGCGTACCGCCGACCGCTTCGTCGTCCACGAGGGCACCCGCTGGTACCGGACCGGGGACCTGGCACGGTACCGGCCGGACGGGACGCTGGAGTTCCTCGGGCGGCGCGACCACCAGGTGAAGGTCCGCGGTTTCCGGATCGAGCTCGGCGAGGTCGAGGCGGCGCTGGAGAGCCACCCCCGGGTCGGCAGGGCCGTCGGCCTGCTCGCCGGCGCGCGGCTGGCCGCCGCGGTGGTGCTCACCGGCGAGCCGGACGAGTCCGGGGAGACCGCGCGGGCCGGGGAGATCGGGGAGGCCGGGAGGCCGGGCGCGTCCGGGGAGCCGGGGGAGCCGGGGGAGCCGGGGACGGTCGGGGAGTTGCTCGCGCACCTGCGGGAGCTGCTGCCCCCGCACATGATCCCCGACCTGCTGGTGCCGGTGCCGGAGGTGCCGCTCACCGCCAACGGCAAGGTGGACCGCAAGGCGCTCACCGCCCTGGTCGCCGAGGCCGCGGGACAGGCGGGCGTCCCCTACACCGCGCCGGGCACCGCGCTGGAACGGGTGCTCGCCCGGATCGTCGGCCAGGTGCTCGGCGTGCCGAGGGTCGGCGCGCACGACGACATCTTCGCGCTCGGCGGGGACTCGGTGCTGGCCACCACGGTCGTCGCCCGGTCGCGCGAGGCGCTCGACGCCTCGTCGTTGCCGCTGCGGGCGCTGTTCACCGAGCGGACCGTGTCACGTGTCGCCCACCGGTTCACCGAGACGGAGGAGACCCCCGGCAGGCTGGAGGCGGTCGCGGAGATCTGGCTCGCGGTGGAGGCCATGTCCGAGGAGGAGATCGACGAACGCCTGGAGACGGGCGGGCCCCGGTAGACCCGGCCGGTCCCGCCGCTCCCGGGATCGCCGGGTGAGCCCGGTGAGTCTCCCGGGAGCGGCGGACGAGCGCCTCGGGACCGGCGGGGCCCGACGGCCCGCCTCACCGTGTCCCGGTCTCCTCGTCCCGGCCCTCACCCCGGCCCTCGTCCTCGCCGGGGGTCAGGGTCGCGCCGCGCAGGCCGGTGAGCGTCAGGGCCAGGGACAGGGCCAGCACGGCGCTCGCCGCCCCGTACACGACGATCGCGGGGCCGGGCGCGAGATAGCGGCCGAGCACGCCCGCCCCGAGCGAGCCGACGGCCTCGCCGCCGGTCTCCTGCGCCGACCACAGGGCGTTCACCCGGCCGAGGTAGCCGTCCGGGGTGTGCGCCTGGATGAGGCCGTAGCGCAGGATCTCCTCGACGGAGGCGACCAGTCCGTACCCGAAGAGGACGGCGACGGCGAGCGCGGGATGCCGGGCCAGCCCGAGGCAGGCGAGCAGCGCGAATCCGCAGACCGACGCGACGAGCAGCGCCCTGCCCGGCGCGCGCGAGCGTCCCGTCCAGCCGCTGGTGACCGCGCCGAGCACCGCGCCGCAGGCCGGTGCCGCGTACAGCAGGCCGACCGTGGCCGGGCCGCCGCCGAGCTGCAGGGTCGCGAACGCGGGCATCAGCACCGGGATGCCGCCCGCCACCATGTACAGCAGGCCGAGCAGCATGAGCGAGCCGACGACGCGGTGCGTGGCCACGAACCGCAGCCCCGAGCCGATCGCCCTCAGCGGGTTCTCGGTGACCTCGGTGACCGGCCTGAGCGCGGGCAGCCTGGTCAGCAGGCCGAGGGTCGCCAGCGTGCCGGCGGCCGCGGCCGCGTAGTTCCAGCCGACCCCGAACGCCGACACGGTCAGCCCGCCGAGCGCGGGGGAGAGCATCGAGCCGAGCCGTACGGTCAGCGCGTTGAGCGCGCCCGCCGCCACCAGCCGGTCGGGCGGCACCAGAGCCGGGGTCGCGGCCAGCAGCGCGGTGACGCTGACACCGGTGGCCAGCCCGTCCCAGGCGGCGAGCACGTAGATCGCCGCCAGCGAGGGGGAGGGCAGGAAGGCGTTCAGCGTCAGCAGCGAGAAGCCGAGCCCGGCGGCGGTCCGCGCGACGAGCATCAACCGGCGCCGGTCGTGCCGGTCGGCCAGCACCCCGCCCCACAGGAAGCCCGCCAGCAGGGCGAAGCCCTCGGCCGAGGAGACCGCGCCGACGTGCACCGTCGAGCCCGTCATCGCGTACACCTGGACCGGGACCGCGACCATGAGCATCCCGATGCCGAAGACCGAGACGGTGCGCGCGACGAACACGTCGCGGAAGGCCCTGCTGGTACGGAGGGGGCTGACGTCCATCGCCAGGCGGCGGAGCATCTTCGGGGTTCTCCTCGTCACGCGAAATGATTAAGGTGAGGCTAACCTTATTTGACCTTTACGAAAGAGGGCAGACGGTGCAGCGGGTCCTTATGAACGGAAAGATCCACCGTGCCACGGTGACACAGGCGGACCTGCACTACGTGGGGTCGCTGACGATCGACGCCGAACTGATGGCCGCCGCCGACATCGCCGAGGGAGAGCAGGTCCACGTCGTCGACATCGACAACGGCGCCCGCCTGGTGACCTACGCCATCACCGGCGAGGCGGGCAGCGGGGTCATCGGCGTCAACGGCGCCGCCGCTCACCTGGTCCACCCCGGACACCTGGTCATCGTCATCACGTACGGCACCTTCGACGAGGCCGAGGCGCGGGCGCACCTGCCCAGGGTGGTCCACGTGGACGCCGGCAACCGGGTCGTCGCGGTCGGCGACGACCCGGCCGCGCCGGTCCCCGGTGAGCCGGCCCAGCTCGCGGGGCGGTGACACGTGGAAGGATTCACGCCCTGGCCGCCGGAGTTCGAGGCGCGCTACGTCGCAGAGGGGTACTGGAGCGACCGGCTCCTCGGTGACGTGCTGCGCGGGGGCGACCCGGAGCGCACCGCGCTGGTCGCCGGGGACGAGCGGCTGACCTACGCCGAGCTGGACCGGCGCGCCGATCGCACCGCCGCCGGTTTCGCGCGGCTCGGCATCCGGCGCGGCGACCGCGTCGTGGTGCAGCTGCCCAACACCTCCTCGTTCATCGTCGTCTTCCTGGCGCTGGTGCGCATCGGCGCCGCTCCGGTGCTGGCCCTGCCCGCGCACCGCAGCAGCGAGATCGGCTACCTGTGCGAGCTGAGCGAGGCCAGGGCGTACGTCATCCCGGACGTGCACGGCGGGTTCGACCACCGCGAGCTGGCCCGCTCGCTCCCCGTCGAGCACGTCGTGGTGGACGGGGACGCCCAGGAGTTCCTCGCGCTGGCGGACCTCGACGCGGATCCCGTCACGGAAGCGGATCCCGTCACGGACGCGGGTCCCGTCACGGAAGCGGATCCTGGTGCGGACGCCGGGGTCGCTTCCGGTGTCGCCTCCGAGGCCGGTCTCACCGCGGGCTCCGGCGGCGCCTCCGTGTCCTGCGAGCGGCCGGACCCGGCCGACGTCGGGGTCTTCCTGCTCTCCGGAGGCACCACCGGCCTTCCCAAGCTCATCCCGCGCACCCACCGCGACTACGTCTACAACCTGGAGGCCAGCGCCGAGGTGTGCGGGTTCACCTCCGAGACCGTCTACCTCGTGGTGCTCCCGGTGGCGCACAACTTCGCGCTGGCCTGCCCGGGGGTGCTCGGCGTGTTCGCCAGGGGCGGCACGGTCGTCCTGGCGCCCTCCGGCTCGCCCGACGAGGCGTTCCCCCTGATCGAGCGGGAGCGGGTCACGATCTGCGCGATGGTGCCGCCGATCGCGCTGCTCTGGCTGGAGGCGGTCTCCTGGTCGACGGAGGACCTGTCCTCGCTCGAACTGCTCCAGGTCGGCGGCGCCAAGTTCGCGGCCGAACGGGCGGCCCAGGTGCCCGACGTGCTGGGCTGCGCGGTGCAGCAGGTGCTGGGCATGGCCGAGGGGCTGCTCAACTACACCCGGCTGGACGACCCCGGGGAACTGGTCGACACCACGCAGGGCAGGCCGCTCTCCCCGGCCGACGAGATCCGGGTGGTCGACTCCGAGGGGGCCGACGTCGCCCCGGGGGAGATCGGCGAGCTGCTCACCCGCGGCCCGTACACGCTGCGCGGCTACTACCGCGCGCCCGAGCACAACGCGCGGTCCTTCACCCCGGACGGCTTCTACCGCACCGGTGACCTGGTACGGCGACTGCCCTCGGGGCACCTCGTCGTGGAGGGCCGGGCCAAGGACCAGATCAACCGCGGCGGTGACAAGATCTCGGCCGAGGAGCTGGAGAACCACCTGCTGGCCCACCCGGCGGTGCACGACGCGGCGGTGGTCGGCATCCCGGACGCGGCGATGGGGGAGCGGACCTGCGCCTTCCTGATCGTCCGGGGGCAGGCGCCGACGCTGCGGGAGATCAAGGCGTTCCTCAGGGAGCGCGGCGTGGCCGCGTACAAGTGGCCCGACCGGGTCCAGCCGGTCGAGGCCTTCCCCCGCACCCCGGTCGGCAAGGTCAGCAAGAAGGACCTCGCCGCGGGCCTGCGCTGAACGCCCTCGCGCGGACGTCCCGCCCGGGACGTCCGCGCGAGGGACGCGACCTCCGGGTAGGAGGACAAAGATGCGACCCCCGATCGGAGACGAAGGCGACCCGCTATTCGGCGGCAGGGGGTGCGATCCGTTCCCGGTCCGGGCGGGCGCGTTCCGGGGGAGGGACCGCGTGCCACCCGGGCGGGAGGTGAACCGCCCGGGTGGCACGGGAACAGGAGTGCTCAGGCACGCACCACGTACGGGGCGATGCTGGAGAGCTTCTCGCAGGTCTCCTCGTACTCCCGCTCGGGTGTCGAGCCGGAGACGATGCCGGCGCCGGCCCGCAGCCAGGCCCGGCCGTTCTCGCTGTAGAGGGCGCGGAGCACCAGGGCGGCGTCCAGCGCCCCGTCCCGCGAGACCGCAACGACGGCGCCCGCGTAGAGCCCGCGGGGCTCCTCCAGCCGGGCGATCGCGTCGAGCGCCTCCGCCTTGGGGATGCCGGAGGCGGTCACCCCGGGGAAGAGCGCGTCGAGGGCGTCCCAGCCGGTGCGGCCGGGGGCCAGCTCGCCGCTGACGCTGGAGCCCAGGTGCTGCACGCTGCCGCGCTCCTTGACGGTCATGAAGCCGGTGACGCGGACCGTGCCGGGCGAGCAGACCCGGTACAGCTCCTCCTGCGAGGCGCGTACCGAGACCGCGTGCTCGAAGATCTCCTTGGGGTCCTCCTGCAGCTCGCGGCGGGTCCGCGAGTCGGCGCTCTCCCCGCGCCCGAAGGCGCGGGTCCCGGCCAGCGGCTGGGTGGTGACGGTGCCGCCCTCGTCGACGCTGACCAGCACCTCGGGGCTGAACCCGGCCGACCGGAAGCCGTCCAGGTCGAACAGGAACGACCTGGCGGGCGTGTTGGCCGCGCGGCCGCACGCGTAGGTCGCGACGACGTCGACGGGGAACGGGACGGGCACCCGGCGGGAGACGATCACCTTCTGGTAGAGCCCGGCCCCGATCTCGGCCACGGCCCGCGCCACCCGCGACCGGTAGCCGTCCCCGCCGGAACGCACGTCGACCGGGGACGGCGTCACGGGCGGTGCCCCTGACAGCGTCCCGGCCGCCGTCTCCGGCACGGTCCCGGACGCCGGCGCGGGCGGTACGGACAGCAGCGCGGCGACCCGCTCCGCCTCGCCCGGGTCCGCGCTCGTCACCAGGACGCGGCCCTCCTCGATCCGTACCTCGGTGCGCGGCACGACCAGGTGGGCGAGCCGGCCCTCGGGGGTGTCCGAGGCGAACTCGAACGCGATCCACCCGTAGGCGTTCCAGTCCCGCGGGGGAGCCGCGTGCAGTGCCGCCTCCAGTGCCGCGGAGGGCCGTCCCGTCCAGGTGTCCTCCTCGGCGGGACCGTCCGCCCACCGGCTGCGCACGACTCCGGCCTCGAGGATCACCTCGCCGGCCACCCCGCCCGCGAAGATCCAGTGATCCGGCCGCTCGTACACCACGTAGTCGGTGAAAAGGCCGGATCCCGCCAGGCGCGTGACCAGCGAAAGCGGGTCGGACGCGCCCTCGACCATTACTTCAGCGCGTATTTCGTCGGTGCTGACACCAAAGGACAAAAGACCCACCCCTCCGCGGGACGAACCACTCGGACTTCCCGTCGATTAGGTAAGCCTAACCTTGTGTGAATTTAAGAGGCAAGGCTAACCTAAGCCAGATGCGGGACAGTGCCCGGCCCCGGACCGAAAGAAAGAGTTGAGCGTGCGGGAACAGCAGGACATTGCACGGCGGCGCGAACTCATGCGACGGATGATGGCCGAGGCGGGACTCGGTCCCGGAAAGGACGGGATCACCCCGCGCGACCCCGCGGAACCGGCACCGCTGTCCTACGC
This sequence comes from Streptosporangium sp. DT93, assembly GCF_049844535.1. Lineage (NCBI taxonomy): Bacteria > Bacillati > Actinomycetota > Actinomycetes > Streptosporangiales > Streptosporangiaceae > Streptosporangium > Streptosporangium sp. DT93. The sequence goes on along the minus strand of NZ_JBNCLF010000013.1, from coordinate 240,926 downwards.
GCAGCAGAGCATGTGGCTGCACCACCGGACGTTCCCCCACAGCCCCGCCTACAACGTCTGCCTGCTCGTGCGCATGACGGGCCCGCTCGACGTGGACGCGCTGCGCGAGGCGCTGCGCGGCCTCGTCCGCCGCCACGCCGTGCTGCGCACCGTCTACGACGAGAGCGACGACCGTGACGAGCGCGACGGGAACGCCGGGGGAGCGGTGCAGCGCGTCCTGCCCCCCGACCCTCCCGGCTCCCCCGGCTTCCTCGACCTGCGGCCGCACGACTGCGACGACGCCGAGGCCCGCGCCGCGCGGCTCGCCGCGCTCCCCTTCGACCTGCGGACCGAGCGGCCGATCCGGCTCGAACTGCTCCGCCTCGGCGCCGGCGAGCACGCGCTGGTCCTGGTCGTGCACCACATCGCCTGGGACGGCATGACCTGGGGGTCGCTCTCCCGGGACCTGTCGGCGCTGTACCGCGCCGCCGTCTCCGGCGAGCCGGACGGCCTCGCCCCGCCGCCGGTGCAGTACGCCGACTACGCCGCCTGGGAGCAGGGCCGCCCGCACGCCGCCGAGGAGCTGGAGTACTGGCGGCGCCGCCTCGACCCGCCCCCGGCCCCCCTGGAGCTGCCCGCCGACCGCCCGCGCGGCGCCGTCGCCTCCGAGCGCGGCGGGCGCCGGGCCCGCCGCTTCGACGACGCCGTCACCGCCGGGACGCGCGCGCTGGCCGCCAGGGAGAACGTCACCCCGTTCATGGTGATGCTGGCCGCGCACGCGGTGCTGCTGCACCGCTACACCGGCGCGACCGACATCGCGATCGGCTCGGCGGTGATGAACCGCGAGCACACCGAGGTCGAGCGGCTGGCCGGCAACTTCGGCAACACCCTGGTGCTCCGCACCGACCTGTCCGGCGCGCCCACCTTCCGCGAGGTCCTGCACCGGGTACGCGAGACCTGCACCGAGGGGTTCGCGCACCGGACGCTGCCGTACGACACGATCGTGCGGGAGCTGCGACCGGCCCGCAGGCGCGGAGGGTCCCCGTTCTTCGACACCATGCTGCTCTTCCTCGCCCAGGAGATCGGCGAGCTGGACCTGCCCGGCGTCACCACGAGCTGGACGCACATCCACAACGGCACCACCCACTTCGACCTGTCGCTGGAGGCCTTCGTCCGGCCCCAGGGCATGACCGTCGAGGCCACCTTCCGGCGCGAGCTCTTCGACGACGAGCGGATCGACGCCCTCCTGGTCCACCTGGAGACGCTGCTGGGCGGCGCGGTGAACGCGCCGGACACGCCCATCTCCGAGCTGGAGCTGCTCGACGCGGCCGAGTCGGCCCTGCTGGAGAAGTGGAACGACACCGCCCGCCCCGTGCCGGACACCACGGTCGTCGCCCTGTTCGAGGAGCAGGTGGCGCGCACCCCGGACGCGGTCGCCGTCGAGGGGGAGACCGGCGCGCTCACCTACGCCGAGCTGGACCGGCGCGCCGGCGACCTCGCGCGCCTGCTGCGCGGGCGCGGCGCCGGGCCCGACCGGGTCGTCGCGCTGGCCCTGCCGCGCACCCCCGACCTGGTGGTCGCCCTGCTGGGCGTGCTCAAGGCGGGCGCCGCCTACCTGCCGCTCGACCTGGACCAACCGGCCGACCGGCTGGCCTACATGATCGAGGACGCGGCCCCCGTCTGCGCGCTCGCGACGGCGGAGACCGCCGCGCTCCTCCCGCCGGGAACCGGCCTGCTCCTTCTCGACGACCCCTCGTCCACCTCCTCCGGCACCGGGTCGGGTGTCCCGGAGGGCGCGCCCGCCGAGGCGCGGCCGGTGCGGGGCGGCGACCTGGCGTACGTCATCTACACCTCCGGCTCGACCGGCAGGCCCAAGGGTGTGGCCGTGCCGCACTCCGCCCTCACCGCCTTCCTGCTCACCATGAGGGAGCGCCTGGCGCTGGGCGCCGGGGACCGGCTGGTCGCGGTCACCACGATCGCCTTCGACATCGCCGCGCTGGAGCTGTATGTCCCCCTGATCAGCGGCGCGACCGTGGTGCCCGCCGGGCGCGCGACCGTGCGCGACCCGGCGGCGCTGGGCCGGTTGCTGGCCGGGGCGACCGTCGTCCAGGGCACCCCCTCGCTGCTGGGGTCGCTGGAACCGTCCGCGCTGGCCGGGCTGCGGGTCCTCGTCGGCGGCGAGGCCCTGCCGCCCGCGCTCGCCGGCACCCTGCACGCCGTCGCGGCCTCGGCCGTCAACCTGTACGGGCCGACCGAGGCGACGGTCTGGGCGACCTCCGCCGAGCTGCCGTCGGACGGCATCGGCCACCCGTTCCCCAACACCCGCGCCCACGTCCTGGACGCCGCGCTGCGCCCGGTGCCGGTCGGCGTGCCCGGCGAGCTCTACCTCGCGGGCGTCCAGCTCGCCCGGGGCTACGCGGGCCGTCCCGCGCTGACCGCCGAGCGTTTCGTCGCCGACCCCTCCGGCCCGCCCGGCGAGCGCATGTACCGCACCGGCGACCTGGCCCGCCGCTCCCGCGACGGCTCCCTGGAGTTCCTCGGACGCGCCGACGACCAGGTGAAGATCCGCGGGTTCCGGATCGAGCCCGCCGAGGTGCAGGCGGTGCTCGCCGCCCACCCGGGCGTCGCGCGGGCCGCCGTCGTGGTCCGCGAGGACACCCCCGGCGACCGGCGGCTCGTCGCCTACGTCGTGCCGCGTCCGGGCCTGGACGACGGCCTGGTCGAGGCCGGCCTGCGGGCCGCCGCGGCCGGGGCGCTGCCCGAGTACATGCTGCCCGCCGCGACCGTCCTGCTGGACGCGCTGCCGCGTACCGTCAACGGCAAGCTCGACCGGGCCGCGCTGCCCGCCCCCGAGGTCCGCGTCTCCGGCCGGGAGCCGCGCGACGGGCGCGAGGCGGCGCTGCGCGAGGTCTTCGCCGAGACGCTCGGGCTGGACACGGTGGGCATCGACGACGACTTCTTCGCGCTGGGCGGCCACTCCCTGCTCGCCACCCGCCTGGCCGCACGGGTGCGCGCCGCGATGGGCGCCGAGCTCACCATCGCCGACGTCTTCGAGGCGCCCACGGTCGCCACCCTCGCCCCCCGCCTGACACGTGGCGCCGGGCCCCGGGTCCGCGACGTCGTCCGCCCCGCCGTCGTCCCCGCCTCACCCGCCCAGCGCGGCCTGTGGTTCGAGGAACGCCTGCGCGGCCCCTCGTCCGCCGACGCGCTCCCGCTCGGCCTGCGCCTGCGCGGCCACGTCGACGCCGACGCGCTGCGCGCCGCCCTCGCCGACGTGGTGGGCCGCCACGAGGCGCTGCGCACCCTGCTCGTCGAGGGCGAGGACGGGCTGCCGGTGCAGCGGATCCTCACCGACGTCGAGGTCGCCCTCGACGTGGTGGACGCGCGCGGCCGGTCGGAGGAGTGGCTGCGCGAGGCCGAGAGGCGGGCCACCTCGCACGTCCTCGACCTCGCCTCGGACCTGCCGATCCGCGCGACCCTGCTGCGCGTCTCCGCCGAGGAGTCCACGCTGGTGGTGCTCCAGCACCACGCCGCCGCCGACGAGTGGTCGTTCACGCCGCTGCTCGCCGACCTGTCGCACGCCTACACCGCCCGCGCCCTTGGCGCCGCGCCCGGCTGGACGCCCCTGCCGGTGCAGTACGCCGACTACGCCGTCTGGTGCGGCCAGGCACCCGACCCGGCCGACCGGCTCGCCTTCTGGGAGCGGACGCTGCGCGGGCTGCCCGAGGAGAGCGCGCCGCCGCCCGACCGGCCCCGACCGGCCGAGGCGAGCCACCGAGGCGGCCTCGCCGCGTTCCGGCTGCCGCTGGACGGGGTACGGCGGCTGGCCCGCAGGACCGGCACCAGCGTGTTCATGGTCCTGCACGCCGCCGTGGCCGCGCTGCTGCACCGGTCCGGCGCCGGTGACGACGTGGCGCTCGGCACGCCCGTCGCGGGCCGTGCCGACGCCGACCTCTCCGACCTGGTCGGCGTGTTCGTCAACCTCGTGGTGCTGCGCACCGACGTCTCCGGCGACCCGGCCTTCACCGAGCTGCTGGAGCGGGTCCGCCGGGCCGACCTGGCCGCGTTCTCCCACTCCGACGTGCCGTTCGAGCGGGTCGTGGAGCGGCTGGCGCCGGAGCGGTCGCTCGCCCGCAGCCCGCTGTTCCAGGTGATGATCGTCCACCAGCGGCTGGAGGACGTGCGGCTCCGGCTGCCGGGCGTGCGGGCCGAGCCGTTCCTGCCGGAGACCGGCGGCGTCAAGTTCGACCTGGACGTCTACTTCTCCGAGGGCGAGGAGCTCATCGAGGGGTTCGTGGCCTACGCCACAGACCTCTACGACGCGGAGACCGTCACCGGCCTGCTCGACGACCTCGCCGAGCTGCTGGAGCGGGCCGTCGAGGACCCGTCGCGGCGGCTGTCGGCGCTCGGCGACCCGTCCGCCCGGCGCGCCCGCGCGCTCCCCGAGGCCGGGACGGCCGGCCTCACCGTGGCCGAGATGGTCGAGGCCCAGGTGGCGCGGACGCCGCACGCCCGCGCGGTCGTCTCCGCCGACGGCGGCACCGTGCTCGACTACGCCGAGCTGGACGAGCGCGCCGAGGCCCTCGCCGACCGGCTCGCCGCGGCGGGTGCCGGGCCGGAGCGGATCGTCGCGATCGCGCTGCCCCGCTCCGCCGAGTTCGTGGTCGCGGTGCTCGCCGTGCTCAAGACGGGCGCGGCCTACCTGCCGATCGACACGACCTACCCGCGCTCCCGGATCGACCTGATGCTCGGCGCGGCCCGTCCCCTGCTGGTCCTGGGCGCAGGCGAGGCGCCGCTCCCGGACGCGCCGCCCCGCGCCCGGACCCGGCCGCTGCCGGACCACCCCGCGTACGTGATCTTCACGTCGGGGTCCACCGGGACGCCCAAGGCCGTCGCCGGGACCCAGCGGGCCCTGGCGAACCGCCTGGCCTGGGGTGCCGGTCTCGCCCCGGTCGGCGTGCGGGTCGCCAAGAGCTCACCGGCCTTCATCGACGGCAGCACCGAACTGCTCGGCGGCCTCGTCGTCGGTGACACCGTCGTCGTCGCCGACGACGAGACCGCCGTCGACGCGCTCGCCCTGGCCGATCTGATCCGCCGGCACGGGGTGAACCTGGTGACGGTCGTGCCGGGCCTGCTGGCCGCGCTCCTGCAGGCCGGCGAGACCGGCGAGGCCGGGGGGAGCGGGGCGCTGGACTCGGTGACCACCTGGGTCAGCAGCGGCGAGGCCCTGCCCGCCGCGCTGGCCGCACGGATCCCGGCCCGGCTGGTCAACCTGTACGGCTGCTCCGAGGCGGCCGGCGACAGCCTGATCGCGGAGGGCGACGGGGGACTGGTCCCGATCGCCGGCACCGAGGCGTACGTGCTGGACGCCGGGCTCCGCGAGGCGGCCGTCGGCGAGCTCTACCTGGCCGGCGACGGCCTGGCGCGCGGCTACCTGGGCGACCCGGCCCGTACCGCCGAGCGGTTCGTCGCCGACCCCTTCGGCCCGCCTGGCTCGCGCCTCTACCGCACCGGCGACCGGGTACGCCGCCGCCGCGACGGATCCCTGGACTTCCTGGGCCGCGCCGACGACCAGATCAAGATCCGTGGATTCCGCGTCGAACCCGGGGAGGTCGAGGCGGTGCTGTCGGCCAGGCCCGGGGTGCGGCGGGCGGCGGTGGCGCTCCGCTCGGGCCCGCGCCTGGTCGGCTACGTCGAGACCGACCCCGGCACCGACCTCGACGTCCTGCACGCCGGGCTCGGCGAGATCCTGCCGGGCCACCTCGTCCCGGCCCTGCTCGTCGGCCTGGACCGGCTGCCGCTGACCCCCAACGGCAAGCTCGACCGGCGGGCACTGCCCGAGCCCGCCGCCCGCGCGGGACGGGCCCCGGAGACCGGCGCCGAGCGCGCCCTGGCCCGGCTGGTCGCCGAGACCGTCGGGCGCGACGGCGTCGACGCCGACGACGACTTCTTCCGCACCGGCGGCGACAGCATCAGCGCCGCCCTGCTGGTGGGGCGGGCCCGCCGCGCGGGCTTCTCCTTCACGGTCCGCGACGTGTTCCGGCTGCGCACCGTCGAGGCCCTGGCCCGGATCCCCGCCGCCGGGACCGCACCGCCCGTGCTCGCGCCGGACGCCTCCACCCCGGACGCATCCACCCCGGACGCATCCACCCCGGACGCATCCACCTCGGACGCATCCACGCCCGACGCGCTCGTGCCGGGCGCTCCCGCCGGGAATGCCCCTGCCGGGGACGCCTCCGGAGGGAGCGGCTCCGCCGTGGCGCGGGCCGAGCTGCCGCTCTCCCCGCTGCAGGAGGGCCTGCTCTTCCACCTGATGCTGGCCGGCGAGGACCGCGACATCTACGTCCAGCAGGCCGTGGTGACCCTGACCGGCCCGGTCGAGGCCGACCGGATGGCCGAGGCCGCGCGCCAGGTCCTGCTGAGGTTCCCCAACCTGCGCGCCGGGTTCCGCACCGACGGCGGCCGTACCGTGCAGTTCGTCCCCGACCGCTTCGAGGTCGACTGGACCTACGCCGAGCTAGACCGGACCGACGGCACCGACGGCACCGACGGCACCGACGGCACCGACGGGAGCGGCGGCACCGACGGCACCGACGGCACCGGCGGCACCGGCGGCGCCGATGACCTGGAGGCGTTCGTCGAGGCCCAGCGCGCCCGGCCGTTCGTCCCCGACTCCCCGCCGCTGATCCGCTTCGCCCTGGCGAGGGTCGGACCGGAGGACTTCCGGCTGGTGCTCACCTCCGAGCTGATCCTGCTGGACGGCTGGTCGGGCGGCCTGCTGGTCACCTCGCTGCTGGAGTTCTACACCGACGCCGACGCCGAGCGGGCCCGCCCGGCCGTCCCCTTCCACGCCTACCTCGACTGGGTGAACGCCCAGGACCGGCAGGCCGCGCTCAAGGCGTGGGCCAGGAGCCTCGACGGGCTCGACGAGCCGACCCTGCTGCGGCCCGAACTGGCCGGCCGCCCCGCCGACCTCGCGGGTGCCGGGGAGATCCACCGGCCGCTGCCCGGCGACCTCGCCGCCCGCCTCGCCGGACTGGCCCGCGCGTCCGGCCTCACCCTCGCCGCCCTGTACGAGAGCGCCTGGGGACTGCTCCTCGCGGGCCTGACCGGCCGCGACGACGTGGTCTTCGGCGTCTCGGTCTCCGGCCGCCACCCCGACGTCGACGGGGTGGAGTCCATCGTCGGCCTGCTGTTCAACACCGTCCCGGTCCGGGTGCGGGCCTCGGCGGCCGACCCGCTCCGTACCGTCCTGGAGCGGGTGCAGACCTTCCAGTCGGAGCTGTTCGACCACTCCTACGTCGCGCTGGCCGACGTGCAGCGCGAGACCGGCCTCGGCACCCTGTTCGACACCCTCTTCGTGTTCCAGAACTTCCCCGGCATGCCCACCGGGCGCGGGTTCGGCCCCGGCGGCGACGTCCGGGTGACCGGCCGCGAGGTCCGCGACGCGACGCACTACCCGGTCACCATGGTCGTCGAGCCCGGCGCGGGCCTGCGCGTCATGTACCGGGGCGACGCCTTCACCGAGGCCGAGGCCGCGCGCCTCACCGACCGCTACGTGCGCGTGCTGGAGGCCGTCGCCGCCGACCCGGCCATGCCCTGCCACCGGCTCGACCTGCTGCTGCCCGGCGAGCACGACCGGCTGCGCCGCGACTGGGCGGAGGCCGAGCGGTTCGTGCCCGAGCTCACCATCGCCGAGCTGCTCGCCGAGCAGGCCGCGCGCACCCCCGACGAGCTCGCCCTGGTCTCCCAGCCCGACACCCGGCTCACCTACGCCGAGCTGGACGCCGCCGCCAACCGCCTGGCCCGGCTGCTCCTCGCGCACGGTGCCGGTCCCGAACGGGTCGTGGCCCTCGCGCTGCCCCGGTCGGCGGAGATGGTCGTCGCGCTCTTCGCGGTGCTCAGGACCGGTGCCGCCTACCTGCCGCTGGAGCTGGACTACCCGGCCGACCGGCTGGACTTCATGCTGGCCGACGCCGCCCCGGTCTGCCTGGTCTCGCACCGGGCCGTCGCCGCCGGGCTGACCTGCCCGGGGGAGACGATCGCGCTCGACGACCCGGCGGTCCGCGAGCGCCTGGAGCACCTGCCCGGCACCGCGCCCACCGGCGAGGAGCTGCCCGGCTTCGGCAGGGACGTCCCCGGACGGCTGGAGCACCCCGCGTACGTGATCTACACCTCCGGGTCGACCGGGCGGCCCAAGGGCGTGGTCACCCCCTACCGGGGCCTGACCAACATGCAGTTCAACCACCGGGCCAACATCTTCGACCCGGTGGTGGCCTCGGCCGGGCGGCGGCTGCGGATCGCGCACACCGTGTCGTTCTCCTTCGACATGTCGTGGGAGGAGCTGCTCTGGCTCATCGAGGGCCACGAGGTGCACGTCTGCGACGAGGACCTGCGGCGCGACGCCGAGGCGCTGACCGAGTACCTGCGGCGCCACCGCGTCGACGTGATCAACGTGACGCCCACCTACGCGCAGCAGCTCCTGGAGGAGGGCCTGCTGGAGGGCGAGCACCGGCCGCCGCTGGTGCTGCTGGGCGGCGAGGCCGTCCCCGCGGCCGTGTGGGACCGGCTCGCGAGCGCCGAGGGCACACTCGGCTACAACCTCTACGGGCCGACCGAGTACACCATCAACACCCTCGGCGGCGGCACCGGCGACAGCGCCACCCCCACCGTCGGCAGGCCCATCTGGAACACCCGCGGCTACGTGCTCGACGCCTGGCTGCGGCCGGTCCCGCCGGGCGCGCCCGGCGAGCTGTACATCACCGGCGCCGGACTGGCCCGCGGCTACCTCGACCGGCCGGGACTGACCGCCGAACGGTTCGTGGCCGACCCGTTCCAGGCGGGGGAGCGGATGTACCGCACCGGCGACCTGGTGCGGGTCCGCGAGGACGGCAACATCGACTTCCTGGGCCGTACCGACGAGCAGGTGAAGCTCCGCGGCTACCGGGTCGAGCTGGAGGAGGTCGAGACCGCGCTGGCGGCCGAGCCGGGCGTCGGGCAGGCCGCGGTCGTCGCGGCGAGCACCGACGTGCCCGGGGTCAAACGCCTCATCGGCTACGTGGTGCCCGACGGCGCCGCGCGGCCCGAGGCCGAGGCCGAGCACCTGGCGGAGTGGCGGCAGATCTACGACGCCGAGTACACCGAGATCGGCACGGCCGTGCACGCCGAGGACTTCGCGGGCTGGGACAGCAGCTACGACGGGCTGCCCATCCCGCTGGAGCACATGCGCGAGTGGCGCGCGTCCACCGTGGCCAGGATCGCCGCGCTGCGGCCCCGCCGGGTGCTGGAGATCGGCGTCGGCACCGGCCTGCTGCTGTCGCGGCTCGCCGGCGACTGCGAGGAGTACTGGGGCACCGACTTCGCCGCCCCCGTCATCGCCAAGCTCCAGGCCGACCTCGGCCCGGACTCGCCGGTACGGCTGAGCTGCCGGCCCGCGCACGACACCTCCGGCCTGCCCGCCGGGCACTTCGACGTCGTCGTCGTCAACTCGGTCGTGCAGTACTTCCCGAGCGCCGGCTACCTCGCCGAGGTGATCGGCGCCGCGATGGGCCTGCTCGTCCCCGGGGGTGCGCTGTTCGTCGGCGACGTCCGCGACCTGCGGTCGGTGCGCTGCCTGCACGCGGCGATCAGACTGGGCCGCCTCGGCGACGGCGCTTCCAGCGGTGCCACGGGTAACGGCGCTTCGGGTGACGGCGGCGGGACCGGGGACGACGGCGATCCCCGGGCGGTCATCGCCGCGATCGGCCGCGCCGTCCGGATGGAGAAGGAACTCCTGCTCGACCCCGCGTTCTTCACCGCCCTCGGCGTGGCCGCGCGGGTGGAGGTCCGCGCCAAGCGCGGCACGCACCACAACGAGCTCAGCAGGCACCGCTACGACGTGACGCTGTGGAAGGCGCCCGTCACGCCGCCCGCCGTACCGCCGGAGGAGACCCCGGTCGTGGACTGGGCCGGGCCGGGCACCCTGCCGGCGGGCGGCCCGGCGGGGCCGCTGCGGGTGCGGGGCATCCCCGACCCGCGCCTGTCCGGCGAGCTCGCCGCGCTGCGCGCCCTGGAGGGCGGCGCCTCCCCGGCGCGGGCGCGCGCGCTGCTGGGCGAACCCCCGAGCGGGGTGGACCCCGAGTCGCTGTACGCCCTCGACCCCGGCGTGGTCATCACCCCCTCGGCCGAGATCGGCTACTACGACGCCGTCTTCGGCGGCGGGGCCGCGCACCCCCCGGCCGGCCCCGGACGCGCGCCCGCCTCGTACGCGAACGACCCGGCCGCGGCCCGCGACCACGGGGCGCTCGCCGCCCGGGTGCGCGAGGGACTCAGGCGCAGGCTGCCCGGCTACATGGTGCCGGCCGCGATCGTGACGCTGGACGCGCTGCCGCTGACCGTCAACGGCAAACTGGACCGCAGGGCCCTGCCCGCCCCCGACCGGCACGGCCCGCGCGGGAGCGGGCGGGCCGCGAGGACCGCCGTGGAGCACCTGCTGTGCACGCTGTTCGGCGAGGTGCTCGACGTCTCCGGCGTCGGCGTCGACGACGACTTCTTCGAGCTGGGCGGCCACTCGCTGCTGGCGACCCGGCTGGTCGGCCGGGTCCGCGCGGTGCTGCGCACCGAGCTCGCCATCCGCGACCTGTTCGAGGCGCCCACCGTCGCCGACCTGGCCGGGCGGCTGCACGAGCGGGCCGGGACCCCGCTGCGGCCCCCGCTGGTGCCCGCCGAGCGGCCCGAGCGCGTCCCGCTGTCGTACGCCCAGCGCCGCCTGTGGCTGCTCGACCAGATGCTGCGCGAGGACGAGGGGCCGCGCGAGGCCTACCACCTGCCGCTCGCCGTGCACCTGAGCGGGAAGCCGGACGTGGCCGCGCTGCGGGCCGCGATCGGCGACGTGACCGCCAGGCACGAGAGCCTGCGGACCGTCTTCGCCGAGCACGAGGGCGTGCCCTACCAGCGCGTCCTGTCCCCCGAGGAGGCGCGGCCGGAGCTGGAGATCACCACCGCCACGCCCGAGGAGGTCATCGCCCGCCCGTTCGACCTCGCCACGGGCGTCCCGCTGCGGGTCGCGCTCATCCCGGAGGGCGAGGACGAGCACCTGCTGCTGGCGGTCTTCCACCACATCGCGTTCGACGAGTGGTCCTTCGGGCCGTTCGCCAGGGACGTGGCCCGCGCCTACGCCGCCCGGCTGGAGGGTGCCGCGCCCGCCGGGGAGGCGCCCGCCGTGCAGTACGCCGACTACACGCTCTGGCAGCGCGAGCTGCTCGGTGACCCCGCCGACCCGGGCAGCGTGCACGCCCGCCAGCTCGCCTACTGGGCACGCACCCTGTCCGGCATGCCGCACGAGATCCCGCTGCCGGTGGACCGGCCCCGGCCCGCCACCGTCGGCCAGCGCGGCGGGACCGCGACCAGGCGGCTGCCCGCGGCGCTGACCGGGCGGCTGCGCGAGCTCGCCCGTACGGCGCGGGCCAGCATGTTCATGGTCTGCCAGAGCGCGGTGGCCGCGCTGCTGCACCGCACGGGCGCGGGGGAGGACATCCCGCTGGGCAGCCCGGTCGCGGGCCGCACCGACGAGGCCACCGGTGACCTGGTCGGCTTCTTCGTCAACACGCTCGTGCTGCGCGCCGACACCTCCGGCGACCCCACCTTCGCCGAGCTGCTCGCCCGCGTCCGCGACACCGACCTGGCGGGTCTCGCCAACCAGGACCTGCCGTTCGAGGCGCTGGTGGAGGCGTTGCGCCCGCCGCGCGTGCCCGGCCGCAACCCGCTCTTCCAGGTGATGGTCGGCTACGAGAACCAGGCGACGGGCGAGGTGGACCTCCCCGGGCTGCGGCAGCGGGAGGCGCTGTTCAGCCCGCCGGCGGCCAAGTTCGACCTGGACTTCATCTTCCGGGAGAGGGGGGAGGAGCTCCACCTCGTCGTCGACTACTCGGCCGACCTGTTCGACCCGTCCACGGTGGACACCATGATCGGGGCCCTCCTGGACGTGCTGGAGCGCGTCGCCGCGGAACCCGGGACGCGCCTGGGCGAGCTGCCCGCGGGACTGGAGGCCCGTACCGTCACCGCCGCCGCCGGTGGAACGGCGTCCCGGCGCGACGACGACCTCACCGCGCGCCTGTGCGCGGTGTTCGCCGAGGTCCTGGAGGTGGACGCGGTCGGGCCGCACGACAACTTCTTCGACCTGGGCGGGCACTCGCTGCTGGCCATGGGGCTCGTCCGCAGGATCCGGCGTGAGCCGGGGTGCGCCGGGGTGCGGATCGCGACGCTGATGACGGCCCAGAGCGTGGCCGAACTCGTGGATCGCCTGTGACGAACCGCTTCCCAGAGAGGGCAAAGATTGTTAGGTTAGGTGAGGCTTACCTAAAGTGGGAGCTCCCATGAGCTCTGGAAGGACACCCATACCCATGCGCGACACGATGCGCCGCCTGGCCGCAGCCGGAACACTTCTGCTGGGGCTCGGCCTGGTCGGCGCGTGCGGCGCCGACGGCGGTGGCGGGCAGACCGCCGCGAGCACCCCCACCGCGCCCGCGGCCCAGGCCGGCTCCGGATTTCCGGTCACCATCACGCACAAGCTCGGCACCACCACGATCGAATCCGCGCCCCGGCGTATCGTCGCCCTCGGTGAGATCGACCAGGACACCCTGCTCGCCCTGGGCGTGCAGCCGGTCGGCATGGCGGAGCTGACCGGCATCCAGCCCGACGGTCTCACCCCCTGGACCGCTCCCAGGCTCACCGGCGCCAAGCCGGAACTGCTGAAGGCCGGCGAGGCCGGCTTCTCGCTGGAGAAGATCGCCGCCCTCAGGCCCGACCTGATCCTGGCGGGCGGCGACTACTACGTCGACAAGGAGTACGCCGGCCTCTCCCAGCTCGCGCCGACCACCGCCTACGAGACCGGCCCGGCCGAGGACTCCTGGCAGACGGTGGCCCGCCAGGTCGCCAAGGCCGTCGGCAAGGCCGACGAGGGGGAGAAGCTCGTCGCCGACGTCGAGGCGAAGATCGCCTCGGTGAAGACCGACCACCCCGGGCTCGCCGGCAAGAAGTACGCCCTGACCAGCGTCTTCCCCTCCGGCAACATCGGCGTCATGAAGTCCGACGCCGACATCAGCGTCAAGCTCTTCGACCAGTTCGGGATGGTGCTGCCCGAGGAGCTCAAGGCCCTCCCCGGCGAGGGCTTCGCGGCCGAGCTGAGCATGGAGAAGGTCAAGGTCCTCGACGTCGACGTGCTGCTCAGCCACTACAACGACGACGCCGCCACCCAGAAGAAGATCGAGGCCAACGCGCTGTTCTCCGGCCTGGACGTGGTCAAGCGGGGCTCGTACGTGCCGCTGGACCTCAAGGCGTTCTGGCCGCTGCGCACGCCGACGCCGCTGGCGATCCCCTACGTGGTCGACCAGCTCGTGCCCCAGGTCGCCAAGGCCGCCGAGGCCGCCGGCTCCTCCTGAGGCCCCTCCCTTCCGGCCCGCTCCGGAAACGGCCCGCTCCGGGACGGCCCGCTCCGGAAACGGCCCGCTCCGGAAGCGATCCGCTCCGGAGCGGGCCGTCCCGGGGGCGGCCCCGGAAGGGCCGTCCGGTCCCACGCACCTTCACCTCCCCCGCCGCCGCCCGGCCACGGGGGACCGTTCCTCAGCACGTGAGAGGCGAACATGTCGAGCCCGGTCTATGACGTCGTGGGCATCGGTTTCGGTCCTTCCAACCTGGCGCTCGCGGTGGCGCTGGAGGAGGAGTACGGCTCCGGCGTGAACGCGGTGTTCTTCGAGAGGCAACCGAGGTTCGGCTGGCACCGCAACATGCTCCTCGACGGCGCCACCATGCAGGTCCACTTCCTCAAGGACCTGGTCACCCTGCGCAACCCCGCCAGCCACCACTCCTTCCTGTGCTACCTCCAGGAGAAGGGCCGGCTGATCGACTTCATCAACCACAAGACCATGTTCCCCACCCGCCTGGAGTTCCACGACTACCTGGAGTGGGTCGCGGCCTCCTTCGCGCGCCTGGTGCGCTACGACTCCGAGGTCGTGGCGGTGCGCCCGCACGACGACGACACGCTGGAGGTCGTCGTGCAGCGCGGCGACGAGCTGCACACCTGCCTGACCCGCAACCTGGTGATCGCGGTCGGGCTGGACCCGGTGCTGCCCGGCGGCGTGCGCTCCGGCGAGCGGGTCTGGCACACCGAGGAGCTGCTGTCCCGGCTGAAGGGACTCGGCGGGCGCGAGCCCGGACGGTTCGTGGTGGTCGGCGCCGGGCAGAGCGCGGCCGAGACCGTCGAGCACCTGCACCGCACCTACCCCTCCGCGGAGGTCTGCGCCCTCTTCACCCGGTACGGCTACTCGCCCGCCGACGACAGCCCCTTCGCCAACCGCATCTTCGACCCCGAGGCCGTCGACCACTTCTTCGCCGCCCCCGAGGAGGTCAAGCGCATGCTGCTGGCCTACTCCCGCAACACCAACTACTCCGTGGTGGACCTCGACCTCATCGACGAGCTCTACCGGCGCTCCTACGCCGAGAAGGTCGCCGGCGTCGAGCGCCTGCGCATGCTGAACGCCTCCCGCCTGCTCGGCGTGGAGGAGGACGGCGAGGTCGCCCGCGTCCGGATGTGCTTCCTGCCCACCGGCGAGGTGAGCACGATCGAGGCGGACGCGGTCGTGTGCGCCACCGGCTACCGCGAGCGCAACCCGCTCGACCTGCTCGGCGAGGCGCGCGAGCACTGCCTCACCGGCGAGGCGGGCGAGCTGCTGGTGGAGCGCGACTACCGGATCGCCGTCGATCCCCGCAAGAGCTGGGGCGTCTACCTTCAGGGCGCCACCGAGGACACCCACGGCATCGCCTCGTCCCTGCTGTCCATGACGGCCGTGCGCACCGGCGAGATCGTGCGCTCGATCGTCCGGCGCTCGGCGCAGGTTCCGCAGGGCGCCGAGCCGTGACGCGGCCCTCGCGGGCCCCGCTCGGGAGAGGTCTCCGGGGCCCGGTGGCGGCCGACGCCGTCCTGGCGCGCCGGCTCTGGGCGCAGGCCGCGGAGCTCACCGCGTATCGCCCAGGGGCGGTGGCGAGGTCGGGAACGGCCGCCGGTCGCGGCCCTGGACCCGCATGCGCCGTCCACGCCGGGTTCCCCGCCGCCCACCCGGGCACGGCGTGTCGCAGAGCCTCCCATGTCACCTGGGTGTACCCCGGTGATGCACCGCTCCAACCGAGTGACTAAGGTTACCCTAAGCTTATTTTCAGGTGGTTCTCAGCTTTCGTGGAGTGACGGTGCTCGCCAGCTATCTCATCGGATTACGCGAAGGCCTGGAGGCGACCCTCGTCGTCTCCGTGCTCGTCGCCCTGCTGGTCAAGAGCGACCGGCGGGACCGGCTGCCCCTGGTGTGGGCCGGGGTCGGCGCCGCCGTCGCCCTGTCGGTCGCGTTCGGCGCGCTGCTCACCTTCACCGTCGCCCACCTGGAGTACAGCCGGCAGGAGCTGTTCGAGGCGATCACCTCGCTGCTCGCCGCCGCGTTCGTCACCTGGATGATCTTCTGGATGCGCCGCGCCGCCCGTACCCTCTCCGGCGAGCTGCGCGCCAGGCTCGGCGAGGCCCTGGAGGTCGGCGCGACCGCGGTGGTGGTCGTGTCCTTCCTCGCCGTGGCGCGCGAGGGCCTGGAGACCGCGCTGCTGTTCTTCGCCTCCGCGCAGGGCGCCGCCACCACGGCCGTCCCGCTGGCCGGGATCAGCCTGGGCCTGCTCACCGCGGTCGTGCTGGGCTGGGGTATCTACCGCAGCGCGATGCGCATCAACCTGACCAGGTTCTTCACCTGGACCGGCCTGCTGCTGATCCTGGTCGCCGCCGGCATCCTCAAGTACGGCGTGCACGACCTGCAGGAGGCCGGCGTCCTGCCCGGCCTGACCGACCAGGCCTTCGACATCAGCGGCGTGCTTCCCGCCGACTCCTGGTACGGCACGCTGCTGGCCGGGATGTTCAACATCACCCCGCAGCCGAGCGTGCTGGAGACGGTGGCGTGGGCCGCCTACGCGCTGCCCACGCTCGTGCTCTTCCTGTGGCCGCGGCGAAGCCGCCCGGTCCCCCTCTCCAGGACCTCCGTGACCGACCCGCAACACGCGGGATGACCTTCCCGAACAGGACGACCATGCGTACCTCCCTCTCCATCGCCGCAGGCGCGCTCGCGCTCGCCACCCTCACCGCCTGCGCCTCCGGCCCCGCGCCGGCCACCGGCGCCGGGGCCGCCCCCGCGGCGAGCGGACCGGCCGCGGGCGGTCCCGTCGCGGTCGCCGCCAACGACACCGAGTGCAAGGTCGCGGTCACCGAGGTCCCCGCCGGGACCTCGACGTTCGCCGTCACCAACGGCGGCACCAAGGTGACCGAGTTCTACGTCTACGCGGCCGGTGACCGGGTCATGGGCGAGGTCGAGAACATCGTGCCCGGCCTGACCCGCGAGGTGATCGTCGAGCTGCCCGCCGGCACGTACCAGACCGCCTGCAAGCCCGGCATGATCGGCAAGGGCGTCCGCGGGCCGCTCAAGGTGACCGGCGAGCACAAGCCGCTCAGCGACGACGCCGAGCTCGCGGCGGCCACCGCGGGCTACAAGCGCTACATCAGGTCGCAGAGCGAGACCCTGCTGACCAAGACGCAGGAGTTCGTGGACGCGGTCAAGGCGGGCGACGTCAAGAAGGCGAAGGCGCTCTTCCCGGTCTCGCGCACCTACTGGGAGCGGATCGAGCCGGTCGCGGAGATCTTCGGCGACCTCGACCCGGCCATCGACGCCCGCGAGAACGACGTGGCCGAGGGCGAGAAGTGGACCGGCTTCCACCGCATCGAGAAGGACCTGTGGGTCGGCGGGGACATCGGCGAGGACGGGCCGATCGCCGACAAGCTGATGACCGACATCACGACGATCGTGGAGAAGGCCAACGCCGCCGAGCTCTCGCCGGTGCTGCTGGCCAACGGGGCCAAGGGCCTGCTCGACGAGGTCGCCTCCGGGAAGATCACCGGCGAGGAGGACCGCTACTCCCACACCGACCTGTGGGACTTCGACGCCAACCTGCAGGGGTCCAAGGCGGCGGTGCAGGCGCTCCGCCCGGTCCTGGAGCAGCGCGCCCCCGAGCTGGTCACGACGCTGGACGAGAAGTTCGCCGCGGCCGAGGCCGCGCTCGGCGAGCACCGCGAGGGCGACGGCTGGAAGCTGCACACTGAGCTGTCCAAGGACGACCTCAAGAAGCTCTCGGACGCGATCAACGCGCTCTCCGAGCCGATCAGCAAGATCGCCGCGGTCGTGGCGAAGTAGTGGCGGATCACGCCGGCGGGGAACGGGTCACGGTGACGGCAGGCAGGTCGCGGTGACGGCGGACGGCGGGTCACTCCGGGGACCCGAGAAGGGAGAGGCGCGATGAGCGGGCGGATCAGCCGCAGGGGACTGCTGGGGATGGGTGCCGCGGGGGCGGCGGCCGCCGGCGCCGGCGTGCTCGTGGCGCGCGGCACCGGAGGCGGCGCAGGGGACGGGCGAGAGCCGGCCCCCGCCGCGCGCCTCGCCTCCGCCGCCGACCCGGTCGGCTTCTACGGCGAGCACCAGGCCGGCATCGTCACCCCGGCCCAGGACAGGCTGCACTTCGTCTCGTTCGACGTGGTCACCGAGAAGAGGGCCGAACTGGTCGATCTGCTCCAGGAGTGGACCGCCGCCGCGGCCCGGATGACGCGGGGGGAGGAGGCCGGCGTGTTCGGCGCGGTCGGCGGGGAGCGCGAGGCACCGCCGGACGACACCGGCGAGGCGCTCGGCCTGCCGGCCTCCGGCCTGACGCTGACCGCCGGCTTCGGCGGTTCGCTGTTCGACGACCGTTTCGGGCTGGCCGCGCGCCGGCCGGCCGCGCTGGCCGACCTGCCGCACCTGCCCGGGGACGCGCTGCTGAAGGAGATCTCCGGCGGCGACCTGTGCGTGCAGGCGTGCGCGCACGACCCGCAGGTCGCGGTGCACGCCATCCGCAACCTGGCGCGCATCGGTTTCGGCCGCGTCTCGGTCCGCTGGACCCAGCTCGGCTTCGGCCGTACGTCCTCGACGTCGCGCTCCCAGGCGACGGCGCGCAACCTGATGGGGTTCAAGGACGGCACCGCCAACCTCAAGCTGGAGGACGTGGCGCTGCTGAGGGATCACCTCTGGGTGGCGCCGGGCGACGGCCAGGACTGGATGACCGGCGGCAGCTACCTGGTCACCCGCAAGATCCGGATGCTGATCGAGACGTGGGACCGCGCCCCGCTGGCCGAGCAGGAGCAGATCTTCGGCCGCGACAAGGGCGAGGGTGCCCCGCTGGGCCGCAAGGCCGAGTTCGACGAGATGGACTTCACCCTCAGGGGCCCCGACGGGCAGGCGCTCGTCAAGGACGACGCGCACGTACGGCTCGCCCACCCCTCCCACAACGGGGGAGCGCGGCTGCTGCGCCGCGGCTACAACTACGTCGACGGCTCCGACGGGCTGGGCCGCCTGGACGCGGGACTGTTCTTCATGGCCTACCAGCGCGACCCGCACCGGCAGTTCGTCACCGTGCAGCGCTCCCTGGCCGGGGCCGACTCGCTCAACGAGTACATCAGGCACGTCTCCAGCGCCCTGTTCGCCTGCCCGCCGGGCGTCCGTGACGCGGGCGACTTCTGGGGCCGCGCCCTGTTCGCCTGACCCGTCACACGACCGGGCCGAGCCTGTCGGCGCCGATCGGGTGAAACGGGACGAGTGTTCTCTCAGCGCCTTTCAGGGTGACGGCACTGCCGGCCATCCCCTTCGCGGGCGCGCGACACGCGCCTTCGTGGAAGCCCTGTTCGCGCTGCTCAGCAGATGGAACCGTCCAAAATCCTGAAAAGCATCAGGGCGTGATTTTCGCTGTTATGGTCATCCAATTCATATGATCATGGACCGCTTGCAGCGGCGGTCCGGCGACATTCAAGGGGGCGGAAGATGACTCATCCGCATTCGACCGGGTCACTCTTCGTGAGAAAACACGCACTATCACTCTTCGTGAGAAAACGCGCACTCGCGGTCGTCATGGCCGCGACCGGCGTCATCGCGCTCTGCGGCGGCGGCACGGCCACCGCCTCGGCGGCGAGCGTCACGATCGAACCGGCCGCCGACACGACCTACTCGCAGGTGACCCAGGACGGCGACGGCAGCGCCAGGACGACCCTGGCCACCTGCCCGCGCTCCTGCGAGGGGAACTCCTCCGGCGAGCGGCAGGCGGTCGTCGGGTTCGACGTCACCGGCCTTCCCGCGGGCGCGAGGGGCGTGACGGCCCGCCTGGAGCTGTACTCCTGGAACCCGTTCACGCAGACCACGACCACCGCGTACGAGGCCGGCGGGGCCTCCGGCGCCGGCACCTGGGGAGGCCGGCCCACGCTCGGCGCCGCGCTCGACGCCAACACGGCGGTCACCAAGGGGTACAACGCCTGGGACGTCTCCTCGGCCGTCACCGGCAACGGCACGGTCACCTTCGCCGTGCGCCAGTCGAGCCGGACCACCCGCACGTACTGGGCGTCCGCCGACAACGCCAACGCGGCGATCCGGCCGCGCCTGGTGGTGTCGTACGGCACCGGCGCGACGCCCGGTCCCACCCCGACGGCGACCCCCACGGTCAAGCCCACGGCGACCCCCACGGTCAAGCCCACGGTCACCCCCACGGCGACCCCCACGAACCCGCCCGGCTGGCGGCTCGTGTGGGCGGACGAGTTCAACGGCACCGCGATCGACACCAAGAAGTGGAACACCAGGGACAGTTCCGTGGACTACGACCGCGCCTGCATCACCAGCAGGCCGCAGAACCAGTTCGTGCGCGACGGCAAGCTGATCATGCGGGTGCTCAAGGAGGACCGTACGTGCGCCGGCACGACCCGTCACTACACGACCGGCTACCTCGACACCATGCGGGGCAAGGGATCCTTCACCTACGGCCGGTTCGAGATCCGCGCGAAGTCCCCGAACGGGCCGGGCAACTCCAAGGGCCTGTGGCCCGCGTTCTGGATGAGGCCCGACGACGGGGGCAACGGCGAGATCGACGTCACCGAGCTCCCCGGCGGCCCGCAGTACTACCGGGCCTCGACGGCGGCGATCTTCCGTGACTACACGCCCACCAAGAACGACTTCCGCCACACGTTCCCGAGCGGCTACCCCGGCGACGGCTTCCACACCTACACCACCGAGTGGGAGCCGGGCGTGATCCGCTGGTACGTCGACGGCAGGGAGATCTGGCGCCGCGAGGGCAACTCGCCCACCTGGCTCAAGGACACCCTGGGCGGGGACCTGAACTACAGGCGGACGTTCAACCTGCGGATGAACTTCCAGGTCGGCGGATGGCTGGGCGACCCGGACGCCACGACCACCTTCCCGGCCGACTTCCAGGTCGAGTACGTGCGGGTCTGGCAGCGCTAGCACACACGGGTGTGCCGTCCTCGCGTACGACGGGCCCGTCCCGGCCGCCGCGGCCACGCGCCGCGGCGGCCAGGACCCGCGGGGACGGCACGGGGACGGCGCGGGGACGGCGGGCGCGCTCCGGGTCCTCCCGCCCGCCGTCCCCGCGGTCACGTGAGACCGCGCACGGCCGGGACGCCGCCGGTCAGGGGGCGTCCTTGCCCACGTAGGCGCGCAGGTGCCGGGCGGTGAGCGAGTCCCCCCGCGCGACGAGTTCGGCGGGGGTGCCGGTGAAGACCACCCGGCCCCCGTCCTGACCGGCCCCCGGTCCCATGTCGACGATCCAGTCCGCGTGCGCCATCACGGCCTGGTGGTGCTCGATGACGACGACCGTGTTGCCGTCGTCGACGAGCCGGTCGAGCAGGGCCAGGAGCTGGTCCACGTCCGCCAGGTGCAGCCCGGTGGTGGGCTCGTCCAGCACGTACGTCGCGGCCTTCTCCGCCATCCGGATGGCCAGCTTGAGCCGCTGCCGCTCGCCCCCGGACAGGGTGGTCAGCGGCTGGCCCAGGCCGAGATAGCCCAGGCCCACGTCGGAGAGCCGGTCCAGGACGGCCCGCGCCGCGCCGGAACCGGCGCCCGCCCCGGCACCCGGCCCGAAGAAGTCGCGCGCCTCGGTCACCGACATGGCCAGCACCTCGCTGATGTCCTTGCCGCGCAGCTTGTGGGTGAGCACCTCGGGGGTGAACCTCCGCCCCTCGCACTGCTCGCACACCGACGCCACCCCGGCCATCATCGCCAGGTCGGTGTAGACCAGGCCGATGCCCTTGCAGTTCGGGCAGGCCCCCTCGGAGTTCGCGCTGAACAGGGCCGCCCGCACCCCGTTGGCCTTGGCGAAGGCGGTGCGGATCGGGTCCAGCAGCCCGGTGTAGGTGGCCGGGTTGCTGCGCCGGGAGCCGCGGATCGGGCTCTGGTCGACCACGGCCACGTCCTCGGAGCGGGGGAGCGAGCCGTGGATCAGCGAGCTCTTGCCCGAGCCCGCGACGCCGGTGACCACGGTCAGCACGCCGAGCGGGATGTCGACGTCCACGTCCCTGAGGTTGTGCAGGGCGGCGCCCCTGACCTCCAGCACGCCGGAGGGCCGGCGCGCCCGCTCGCGCAGCCGGGCGCGGTGGTCCAGGTGGCGGCCGGTGAGGGAGCCCGAGCGCCGCAGCCCGGCCACGTCGCCGGTGTAGCAGATCCGCCCCCCGGCCGTGCCCGCGCCCGGGCCCAGGTCGACCACGTGGTCGGCGATCTCGATCGTCTCGGGCTTGTGCTCGACGACCAGGACCGTGTTGCCCTTGTCGCGCAGGCGCAGCAGCAGGCCGTTCATCCGCTCGATGTCGTGCGGGTGCAGTCCCACCGTGGGCTCGTCGAAGACGTAGGTGGCGTCGGTCAGGCTGGAGCCGAGGTGGCGGACCATCTTCACCCGCTGGGCCTCGCCGCCGGACAGGGTGGCGGACTCGCGGTCCAGGCTCAGGTAGCCCAGCCCGATCTCCACCAGCGAGTCCAGCGTGTTGCGCAGGGTGGCGATCAGCGGTCCCACCGACGCGTCCTCGACGCCCGCGACGAAGGCGGCCAGGTCGCTGATCTGCATGGCCGAGCACTCGGCGATGTCACGGCCGCCGATCTTCGACGACAGCGCGGCGGGGTTGAGCCGGGTGCCGCCGCACGCGCGGCAGCCGGTGAAGGTCACCGCCCGGTCCACGAACGCCCGGATGTGCGGCTGCAGCGACTCGCGGTCCTTGCCGAGGTAGGTCCGCCGGATCTTGACCAGGAGTCCCTCGTAGCTGGTGTTCGTCGTCCCGATCTTGATCTTGGTGGCGGGTTTGTTCAGCAGGTCCTCCCACTGCTCGGAGGTGTAGTCCCTGAGTTTGACGTCGGGGTCGAAGAACCCGGACAGGGCCGTGTTCTGCCAGTACCAGGAGCCCACGGTGAAGTTGGGGGCCATGATCGCCCCCTCGTTGAGCGAGCGGTCGACGTCGAGGAAGGCGGTGACGTCGATGTCCGACACCCGGCCCAGCCCCTCGCACTCCGGGCACATGCCCTCGGCGCTGTTGAAGCTGAACGCGCTGGAGGTACCGACGTGCGGGACGCCGATCCGGCTGAAGACGATCCGCAGCATGGTCTGCGCGTCGGTCGCGGTGCCGACCGTGGAGCGGGAGTTGGCGCCCATCCGCTCCTGGTCGACGACGATCGCGGCGCTGAGGTTGCGCAGGGAGTCGACGTCGGGCCTGCCCAGGCTCGGCATGAACGACTGGATGAAGGCCGTGTAGGTCTCGTTGATCAGACGCTGCGACTCGGCGGCGATCGTCCCGAAGACCAGCGAGGACTTCCCCGACCCGGAGACGCCGGTGAAGACGGTGAGGCGGCGCTTGGGGATGTCCAGGGAGACGTCGGCGAGGTTGTTCTCCCTGGCGCCGCGGACCTCGATCACGTCGTGGGCGTCCGCGGCGCGGGCCCGCCACCGGGCCCGGCCGCCGGACACCGGCCGGCCGGACGGGAATGCGAACCTTCTCATTGATATCCTTATGCTGTAAGGAGATGGCTCGGACAAGTTAGTTTATGTCGTAAGGAGTTGCAAGTGGTGGTCTTCGCCGGCCAGGGGGACGCGGGCCGCTCCATGGCCCTGCTCTGGCGCACCACCGGCCCCCCGCAGGTGCGTCCCGGCCCCAAACCGGCGCTGAGCGTGGACCTGATCGTGGCGGCCGGCATCGCCGTCGCCGACGCCGAGGGCATGGCCGCCCTGTCCATGCGCGCGGTGGGCGAACGGCTCGGGCGCACCGCCATGGCCCTCTACACCTACGTCCCGAGCAAGAGCGAGCTGGTCGACCTCATGTACGACCGCGCGCTGGCCGAGCTGCCCACCGGCTACGACACCGCGGCGGGCTGGCGGGCGGCCGTGACCGCCTGGGCCGGGGACGTCCGGGAGTTCTACCTGCGCCACCCGTGGATGCTCCAGGTCTCCCAGGCGCGGCCGGTGCTCGGCCCCAACGAGTACGTCATGCTGGAGACGGTGCTGCGCGCGCTGCGCGAGACCGGACTGCCGGCCGGTGTGCTGCGCCGCGTCGTCGGGGCGCTGACGCACTTCGTGCGCGGGGCGGCGCAGACGATCGCCGAGACCCGGCGGGCCCCGGCCGAGACCGGGATGTCCGACGACGAGTGGTGGTACGCCCGCTCGGCCCTGCTCCAGGAGGTCGCCCCCGACTTCGCCGAGCGCTTCCCCGTCCTGACCTGGATGGAGGGCGAGGGCGCCTACCGTTCCGAGGACGAGAGCGTCCCCTACCTGGAGCAGGAGGCGAGGGAGACCTTCGTGTCCGGGCTGGAGGTGTTCCTCGACGGCGTCGAGGCGGCCGTGCGCCGCGACGACGCCGGACGGGCCGCGCGGGGAGCCTCCGGCGGGGGCTCCTGAAAAGCCCGCACCGGGAGTGCCCCGGCCGCCTAACCGGCCCCTCGCAGGGCAGTAACGGTGACATGAAAAAGTTCTTCAAGGTCGTGGTGGCACGCTGGCTGGCCCGTACGCCGTTCGGCCTGGCCGTCCTGGGAGTGGGCTGGCTGCTGGGCAGGCGCAAGCAG
Organism: Streptosporangium sp. DT93; assembly: GCF_049844535.1. Taxonomy (NCBI): domain Bacteria; kingdom Bacillati; phylum Actinomycetota; class Actinomycetes; order Streptosporangiales; family Streptosporangiaceae; genus Streptosporangium; species Streptosporangium sp. DT93. The sequence goes on along the minus strand of NZ_JBNCLF010000013.1, from coordinate 216,993 downwards.
CGCGCCCAGGTCGAGCAGGGGCGGGGCGGGCGGCGGGCCTACGGCTCGCAGAAGACCAGGCCCGTCGCCCGTTCGCGCCGCCGCCGCTGAGAACCGGCCGCCTTCACGCGGGTCGGGCCCGGGAAACCGGGTCCGGCGGAGAGAAGGCCGGGCTCCCGTCGTCTCCGGTGTCGATCCGCCCGCCGGTCGTTCGTGTAGGAGGTGAGACGCCGGCACGAGGCCGGGGGACTCCGAAGCGGAGAGACGATGAGCAACGTCGTGATCGTCAACAGCGTCTCGCTGGACGGTGTGACACAGGCGCCAGGCCGGGCCGACGAGGATCCGCGCGGCGGCTTCGAGCACGGCGGGTGGGCCGGGCCCTACAGCGACGCGGTCGCGGGCCGGGTGATGGGCGAGGGCATGAGCCGGACGCGGGCGCTGCTGCTCGGGCGGAGGACCTACGAGGACTTCCACTCCTTCTGGCCCGGGCAGCGGGACAACCCGTTCACCGGCGTGCTCGCCGCCACGCCCAAGTACGTCGCGTCCAGGACGCTGCGGGAGCCGCTGCCCTGGGCGAACTCCGTCCTGATGGCCGGTGACGCCGGGGACGAGGTGGCCCGCCTCAGGAAGGGGCCCGGGGGCGACCTGGTGGTGCTCGGCAGCGGGGAGCTGGTCCGGTCGCTGGCGCGGCGCGGCCTCGTCGACCGGTACATCCTGCTGATCCACCCGTTGCTGCTGGGAACCGGACGGCGCCTGTTCGCCGAGGACGGGGTCTTCGGCGCCCTGCGGCTCGCCGGCTCCGTGACCACGACCACCGGCGTGGTGATCGCGACCTACGAACCGTCGGGGCCGGGAGCGGACGTGCCCGGTCCGGCCTGACGTTCCCGGTCCGTCACGGGGTGAACCGCTGCTCGAAGCCCGCGGGACAGCGCCTCGCCCCACGTGTCCACCGGACTCGGACGCGGACTCGGCGGGCAGGTGATCGACGACCGCGGCCGGCAGGGCGTCGAGGCCGGGAACGTGCCGGTACGGGGACATCGCCGCGACGCCGAGCCGGGAGCCGGGACGGCACCGGCCGACGCGATACGGACGATCATGGCCGTATCCTGGACGGAACCGGTCAGGCGGTCGGGGACAGCAGGGTCCGGGTGGGCCGGTGCGGGGGGACGGCGCGGCCGTCGGGCAGGAGTTCGCCGGTGTCGTCGAACAGGACGACGCCGTTGCAGAGCAGGGTCCACCCCTGCTCGGGGTGGGAGGAGACCGGGCGCGCGGCCTCGCGGTCGGACGCGTATCCGGAGGGGCAGTGCGGTTCGTGCTGACACATGGCAGACCTCGATCGGTCGGCTCGGATCACGGCTGCTCGCCGTCGAACGCTCTCAGTATCGCCCTGGGACCGCGCGACGGTCCTCGTACAAATACCCCTAACGTCGTCCCGCGCCGGGGTAAGGGTTCCGGGTGGGGGAATAGGGGGGCACGTCCGCTCCACGGACGAGCTCACCGGCTCCACGGGCGGGGGCACCGGTTTTGCGGGCGGGGTCACCGGCTGCGTGGGCGGGTTCGCCGGCCGGAGGCGGTGTGAAGCGTCGTGAGCGCGTACCGGATCGGTGACGAGCCGCACGCGGCGGTCCTGGCCGCCGTCCCGGGTGACGCCGCCGCGCCGGCGGAGCTGGTGCGCGGCCGGTACACCGGTGCGCGGGGGGTGCGCGACGTCCGCGACCTGGCGGCCCTGCTGGCGGAGTCGCTGCCGGTCCATCGGCTGCTTCCCCTGTTCGGGCACCCGCCGTCCGGGCCGGACATGTGGGCCGAGCTGATCGCCTGCCTGACGCAGGAACTGGTGGTACGCGGCGGCGCGGCGGCGCGGCGGCGCGGTGACGGTATGGTCGGGGCCCGGATCGGGGCCCGGCGATGACGAGTGGAGAGCGTGCGATGACGGACAAGGCGATCGCGGACTTCTGGTTCGACCCCTCCTGCCCCTACACCTGGCTCACCTCCCGGTGGCTGCTGGAGGTGGAGAAGGTCCGCCCCGTCGAGGTGCGCTGGCACCTGATGAGCCTCTCGGTGCTCAACGAGGGACGCGACGACGATCCCGAGGGGGACACCGAGGGGTACCTGTGGGTGCCGGTGCGCGTCTGCGCCGCCGTGCTGGAACGGTACGGGCAGGAGGCGCTCGCGCGGTTCTACACCGCGATGTGGACGGCCGGGCGCGAGCGCGGGCAGGAGTGGCCCGAGTCCCTGCACGACGCGCTGACCGCCGCCGGGCTGCCGCTCGAACTGGCCGAGGCCGGCGCGTTGACCGTCCACGACGAGGCGATACGCGCCTCGCACGCGGAGGGTATCGGCCTGATCGGCGACCACGTGGGCACCCCCGTGGTCGCCGCCACCGGCACGGGCGGGGAGCGCGCCGTGTTCTTCGGCCCGGTGATCTCGCAGGTTCCCACGGGGGAGGGGGCCGGCCGCCTGTGGGACGGGACGCTGCTGGTGTCCGGCACACCCGGTTTTCACGAGCTCAAGGGGCAGCCGCACGCCGCCCCCCGGCTCGACCCTCCGTCGCCCGCCGGTCCTGCGTGACGGTGACGGTCGTGTGGTGTGGTCGTGACCGGGGTGGGGCCCGGGCCCCGACCACGGGGGCTCAGCTCATGCCCGGGACGGCCTCGTGTCCGAGGCGGGCGAGGAAGTCGCCGAAGCCGTCCGGTGCCCGTGGGTCGTGGCGTGCCGAGGTCGTCACGGTCACCCCGGTGGTGCGCAACACCCGCCTGCCGGCCGACTCCAGGGCGCCGACCAGGGCGTGGTCCTCTCCGGTCGGCAGCGGCCTGAACCCGCCGACCGCCAGGTAGGCGGCGGCGGTGACGCCCAGGTTGGCGCCGTGCACGTGCGAGTGCCACCGGGAGGCGCCGTGCGCCCGCATGCCGTCCCCGTCGGCGGGGACGTCGGCGGGGGCGCCGATGCCGCGGGCGTAGTGCTCGGCGTAGGCGGCCCGGTACGGCGCCGGACGGCCCGCCCAGTCGGTGACCGTGACGGTGCCGACGACGGCCTCCCATCCCCGGGAGGCGTGCTCGAGCTGGCGGCTGAGCCAGCAGGGCGGGACCAGGGTGTCGGCGTCGGTGGTGGCGATCCACACGGTCGAGGGATCCAGGGCGCGGGTCCGGTGCAGGAGCACCTCCGCGCCCGTCCGGCGCGCGTGCCCGACGCCGGTCATGCTGCCCTCGACGACGATCGCCCCGGCCCGGGCGGCGAGGGACGCCGTACGGTCACCGCACCTGTCGGCGACGACGACCAGGTGGACCGGTATCCGGGGAAGCATGCGCGCCGCCAGCTTCACCGCGGCCAGGCACGAGGGCAGCAGCGCCTCCTCGTCGCGGGCGGGCACCACCACCCCGACCGCCCGGATCACACGAGTCCTTCGGCCTGCGCCACCGAGGGGGCGGCGGGGCCGCGCAGGTAGACCTCGGCGAGGAAGTCCGGTTCGCGGTGCTCGACGAGCCGGGTCAGCTCGCCGCGTTCGGCGAGGCCGCCGAGGGCGCGGTGCACCTCGTCGCCGTCTCGCGGGTACTCGGCGACCGGATGCCTCCAGTGCACCGCCAGCAGGGTGCCGCCGGGGCTCAGCGTGCCGAGCGTCAGGTCGAGCGCCCGGCCGAGGTCCGCGCCGCCGAAGTAGTAGAGCACCTCGGAGAGCACGACGAGGTCGAACCCTCCCTCGTCCCGGGGCCAGTCTCCGGGCAGCGTACGCCGCTGCACCCGCGTCCCCGGGTGATCGGCGGTCCGTCCGGCCGCCGCCGCGACCGCGTCGGGGGACACGTCGCAGGCCAGCAGGCGGTCGCAGCGCGAGGCGAGCAGGCTGGTGAACACCCCGATGGAACAGCCGGCCTCGAAGGCGTTGCGGTAACGGCGCGCGGGCAGCATCGCGGAGCTGACGGCGTACTTGCGCTGTTCGTACCAGCGGGAGGTGAACCCCCACGGGTCCGGCGAGGCGGCGTACATGCGCTCGAAGTACTCCGGGCCGAGGGTGGGCGGGTGGTCCGTCAACGGAAGAGCACCTCGTGGTCGCGGGTGAAGTGGGCGACGATGCCGGGCGGGAGCACGGCGTCCAGGCCGTCCCCGCGGGGTTCGAGCTGGCTGGTGAAGCGGTCGATGGCGGCACGCTTGGCGGCCCGCGCCCCCGGGGGCAGCGGGACCCGCGCGGCCCGGTCCCACGGCAGCCGCGCGTCGCCGGGACGGGCCCAGTGCCAGGCCCAGATCGGGTAGAACAGGGGGCGGAGACCGGCCGCCGCCGCGGCCCGGCCGGCGGCCTCGTGGTCGGAGTGCGCGTCGGCCTCCCAGGGGGCCAGGCAGACCTCGAACCCGGCGCACGCCTCCTTCAACGCCCCGGCGAGCTCGTCCTCGCGGTCCGCGAGCCCGGTGTCGGGCAGGCCCAGCCGTACGATCTCGACGGCTTCGGCGCCCAGCACCCGCAGCGCGGACCGGGTCTCGCCCGCCCGCCGTGCCACCAGCCCCGGCACGTCGGCGATGCCGGGATGGGACGCCTCGCCGTCGGTGACGGCGACCAGGCGGAGCCGTACCCCCGCGGCGGCGAGCAGGGACAGCAGGCCGCCCACGCCCAGCACCTCGTCGTCGGGGTGGGCGGCGATCACGGCCACGCTGCGCCAGCCGTCGTGGGCCAGCACCGGGAGGGCGCCGAGCCCCGGCCAGGAACGCCACTCGGCCTCCCCGGTGCCGGGCGCGTCGATGAGGTCGGTCTCCGGGCTCACCAGGCGGTCCCCTGCTCGGCGACGAGCGCGCCCAGCGTGGCGAGGTCGCGTTCGGCGTGGTGCTGGCGCAGGTAGACCGTCAGGTCGGCGACCCTGCGCCCGTGCGCGCCGTCGTGGGCGAGGGGCCCGGCGCCCAGGGCCCTGCCCACCCGGCCCATGACCTCGGTGGCCACCGCCTCCACCAGCGTCTTGAGGCGCAGCGAGCGCTGCCTCCCGGCCTTCTTGAGGTCGTGCGGATCGGCGTCGATCTCGTCGGCCGCCCGCTCCAGGGCGGACCTGGCCGCCCGCAGGGCCACGTCGACCGCGCCGAGGTGGGCCAGGGCGTGCGGCCCCACGTCCCGCTCGCCGGCGGCGGTCAGCAGCGTCTCGGCGATCCCCCTGGCACCCCCGTACCAGCACGCGGCGACGCCGGCGCCCCCGTGGTGGAAACCGGGGCGTCCGACGTACCCGTCCACCGGCCCCACGGGTTCGGCGGGGATCGCGTCGAAGTGGACGTCCAGGGTGTCGCTGGCCGCCATCCCGGTCGCGGGCCAGCTGTCGGTCACCGGCCGCAGGTCCCTGGTGCCGACGGCGAACAGGCGGGGACCGTCCGGCGTCTCGGCGGTCACCAGGGCGTGGGTGCAGACCCGCGCCCCCGAGCAGTACCGCTTGGTCCCGTGCAGCCGCCACCCGGCGCCCTCGGAAAGCGCCGACAGGGGCGGGCCGGGGGGCTGCGCCGCCCACACCCCCCACCGGCTCCCGTGCGCCGGGGCGGGGCCGTCCAGTTCGGAGATGATCGCCAGGGCGTCGGCGTGCCCCTCGCACAACCGCGCCAGCGACAGGTCGTGCCGGGCCAGCGCGCCGAGCGCCTCCCAGCGCTGCCCGGTCCGTCCCGCGCCGGGCAGGGGAAGATCCAGCCGCCCCGACTCGACCTCGGCGACGAACCTCCCGGCGATCTCCTCGCGCGGTCCGTTCCCGTACGGTCCGTTCCCGTACGGGCCGGTCCCGTACGCTTCGGTACCGGCCGAGGCGCTGCCGTTCACGGTGGTGCCGTCCGGTCCGGTGCCGTCCCGGCCGGCGTGACGCGTGCCGGTTCCGGACGCGTCGATCTTCCCCCGAAGTTCCCCGTTCATGGTTGGGGAGCTACCCCGTGGAGAGCATTCCTATCATTCTTCTCAACTAGTACTATTTCGGGCATCGTTTGTCGATCTACCGTGCGGGGGCCCGGAGCGGAGGCGGATCCGGTAGTGTTGCGCCGTCCGAACGGACCTACCGAGGAGGTGAGACCCATTACCGCTGCATCAGGTCGGGTGCTCCCTTCTCGCATCCGCGCGGTCCATCCGGCATAGGTGACCGAGGGAGCCCCGTCGGGCTTCCCGAAAGGTTCTCCATGTCGGCTCTTCCCTCGTTCCTGTCCCTGCCCGTCGTCGTCTCCAGGCTCCGTGCCGCCGGCTGTGTCTTCGCCGAGGAGGAGGCGGGGCTGCTCCTGTCCACCGCGCGCACGCCCGCCGAACTCGCCGAGATGGTGGAGCGACGGGTCACCGGCCTTCCGCTGGAACACGTCCTCGGCTGGGCGGAGTTCTGCGGCACGCGGTTCCTGGTCGATCCCGGGGTGTTCGTGCCACGCCGGCGTACCGAGTTCCTGGTGCACCGGGCCGCCTGCCTGGCCGTCCCGGACCGCCCGCCCGGCCGGCCGTGGGTGATCGTCGACCTGTGCTGCGGTTCCGGCGCGGTGGGTGCCGCGCTGGCCGCGGCCCTGGGCGAGGCCGAGCTGTACGCCGTGGACATCGACCCCGCCGCCGTGCGGTGCGCCCGCCGCAACGTGGGCGCCGGCGGCCGGGTCTACGAGGGTGATCTCTACGAGCCCCTGCCCGCGTCGTTGCGGGGCCGCGTCGATCTCCTGGTGGCGAACGCGCCCTACGTTCCCACCGAGGCGATCGGATCGCTGCCCGTGGAGGCCCGGGTGCACGAGCCGCTGGTGGCACTCGACGGCGGCGAGGACGGTGTCGAGGTCCAGCGGAGGGTGACCGCCGGGGCGCCGCTCTGGCTGGCGCCGGACGGTCACCTGCTGGTGGAGACGAGCGAGCGGCAGGCTCCGCGGACCGTGGCGGCCTTCGCCCGCAACGGGCTGGAGCCGAGCGTGGCCCGTTCCGAGGAACTGGACGCCACCGTCGTCATCGGTTCCGCACCCGCACCCCGGCGGGGGCGGGGCGGCTGATCGTCACCGGTGCCGGCGCGGGTGCGAGGGGCCCGTGCTCACCGGTCGTTGCGGATGCGGCGGCCGGTGATCTCGGTGGCGGAGATCCTGACGTAGAGCGTCCGTTCGCCACCGGCCCAGGGCTGCACGCCGGTGGCCTGCGCGGCGGCCAGTTCCTCGGGGGTGGACAGGTGGTGCACCCCGCCGCGTACCAGCACGCTCCACCCCCGGCTGGCGACGGCGTCGAGCTGGTCGACCTCGAACGCGATCTTGAATTCGACGCCCTCGACGCCGGTTCGCAGGCCCGCGTCGAAGGGACCGCCCACGGCGGTGCGGAAGATCACCGTCTCCTCGTGCAGCACGTAGTTGACCGGCAGGATCACCGGCCCGCCCTGGTCGTCGAAGGCCACCCGGCCCACCCCGCCCGCGCTGATCAACCGGAGGCACTCCTCGCGGTCGAGCGTCTCCAGCGCGCCGGGAACGCCCCCGTGCCCGTCGCCGGCCGCAACCTGCTCGCCCATACGCTCCTCCACGATCGCTTCCCTTCACCCTGGCCTCACGAGGGAGAGATCCCCCGGGGGAAACGTTACCGCCGGGCATGACCGGCGGGGCCGAGGGTGGGCCGGTCCCCGCCGCGCGCCCGACGCCGGGCGGGGACGGCACACGCGCGATCGTGATCTCGTACGAGGTGGGGCACGGCGCCGCCGGGTGCCAGACTTCCCCGTATGACGAAGCCGGAAAAGGGGCCGCGTTCCCTGATCCCGAACATGCGGCTGGACGAGTTGCTGTCGGAGTTGCAGGGACGCCTGGAGGCGGTGCTGGCCACCCGGGACCGGGTGCACGCGCTGCTGGAGGCGGTCGTCTCGGTGGGCAGCGACCTCGACCTCGAGGTCGTGCTGCGCCGGATCGTGGAGACCGCGACCACCCTGGTGGACGCCACCTACGGCGCGCTGGGCGTGGTGGGGCAGGAGAGCACGCTGGTGCAGTTCGTCCCGGTGGGGCTGGACGAGGAGGAGATCGCCCGCATCGAGCACTGGCCGCACGGGCTGGGCCTGCTGGGACTGCTGATCAAGGAACCGCAGACCCTGCGGCTGGCGCACATCACCGACCACCCGGCCTCCTACGGGTTCCCGCCCGGCCACCCGCCCATGGGGTCCTTCCTCGGGGTGCCGATCCGGGTGCGCGACGAGGTGTTCGGCAACCTGTACCTCACCGAGAAGCGCGGTGGCGGGGAGTTCGACGAGGAGGACGAGGCGATCGTGTCCGCGCTGGCCGGCGCGGCGGGCGTGGCCATCGAGAACGCGCGGCTGTACGAGGAGACCCGGCGGCGGGAGATGTGGCTGCAGGCCTCGGCCGAGGTCACCACGGCCCTGCTGTCGGGGGCCGAACCGCGGCAGGTGCTGACACTGGTCGCGACACGGGCACGGGAGCTGGCCGGAGCCGACATCACGATGATCATGCTTCCCGACAGCGGCCGGAAGGTCCTGCGGGTGGTGATCGCCGACGGCCTCGACGTCGAGGAGGTCGGCGGGGCCGAGGTGAGCGTGGAGGGCTCCCTGGCGGGGCGGGCCCTGCGGAGCGGTGACCCCCTCATGGTCAGCGTCCTGCCGGAGGCGGGCCTGCCGAAGGAGCTGGCCGACCACCTGTCGGTGGGGCCGGTGGCCGCGGTGCCGCTGGGGGCGGCCGGGGCGGTGCGCGGGGTGCTGACGCTGGGCAAACGCCCGGGCCGCATCCCGTTCAACCACACCGAGCTGCGCACCCTGCACTCCTTCGCCGGGCAGGCGGCGATCGCGCTGGAGCTGGCCGAGGCCCGCCAGGACGCCGAGCGGCTGGGCCTGCTGGAGGATCGCGACCGGATCGCCAAGGACCTGCACGACGTGGTCATCCAGCGCCTGTTCGCCGTGGCCATGACGCTGATGAGCATCGTGCGCTTCGTCGAGCACCCCGAGGCGTCCGACCGTCTCCAGCACGGGATCAACGAGCTGGACGAGACGATCCGCCAGATCCGCTCGACCATCTTCGCCCTGCAGACCCCCCGCCAGGCCGACGATCCGAGCCTGCGCGCGCGGATCGTGGAGCTGGTCGAGGGCGCGCGCGGGCACCTGGGCTTCATGCCGGGCCTGCGGATGGAGGGACAGCTCGACAACAGGGTCCCCGCGCCGATCGCCGAGCACCTGCTGGCCGTGCTGCGCGAGGCGCTGTCCAACATCGTGCGCCACGCCAGGGCGGGCCGGGCCGACGTCTTCACCGAGGCCACCGCCGACACTCTCACCCTCATCGTCACCGACGACGGGGTCGGCCTGCCCGGCGAGGGCAGGCGCAGCGGCCTGCGCAACATGCACGACCGGGCCCTCGCGCTGGGAGGCTCCTTCGAGGCGGGCCCGTCCGCGACCGGCGGAACCCGGCTGACCTGGCACGTACCGCTGGACTGAGAACGCGGGGACCTCCCCGGGCTTCCCGGCGGGGCCGCGGCCGTCAGCCGCGCCGTCCCGCCCGCCCGGGAGGAACGGCACCGTCCGGCGAGGTCCGGCCGTCGGACCTGGGCACGCCGGCACCGGGGTCGGGGTCGGTGCCGGTGCCGGAGGTGGCGGCGGCCGAGGCGATCATGTGGCACGCGCCGCGGCCGTCGGCGCGCAGGACGATCCGGCCGGACCGGACGAGGATCGCCGACTCGGTCCCCTCGCCGACGGCGGGCAGACCGGCCGCCGCGGCGATCGCGCCCCGCTCGTCGAAGACCACCCGCAGGTGCGGCCAGGCCGGTCGCGGGAAGGCCTGGCGCAGGCAGCCGCACAGGTCGGCGACGGCCAGCCGGGCCAGCGGCGCCAGCTCGTCGGAGCCACCGGTGACCGGCACGACGGTGATCGCGGTCCCCGGCGGCGCGGCCCGTACGGCCTCCTCGGCGGCCTCCAGCCGGTGCAGGCCGAGGATCGCCGTCACGCCGTCGCCGGTGAGCGAGGCGGGCTCGCCGCGTACCGCGTCCGTCGCCTCGGGCGGTGACCAGGGCTCGTCGGCCGGTCGCGCCCGGGTGTTCCACGGGGTGGGGATCCGGCGGTCGTCGAGGGAGAGCTCCGTCAGGTGCTCGCAGGCGCTGACGATGTTGAACGGCTCGGTGAAGCCGGGCGCGGCGGCGGCCATCAGGCTCGCCCCGTGCAGGGTGGTGAGCGCGGCCTCGGCCATCCACACCAGGCGGTCGTCGGACGGCGCGGGCGGGCGCAGCCGCTCCAGGGCCAGTCCGAGCAGGATCGCGTCGAGTCTCATCAGCTGCGCGAACGGCAGCCGGAGCCGCTCGTCGGCGAGGATCTCGGGCATCAGCTCCATGCCGAGCCGGGCCAGACCGCGGTGCCCGTCGGTGGTGAGGGGGAGCCGGGCCAGCCAGGCGCGGGCCAGTGCGCCGAGGGCCTCGCGGGGGGTGAGCCCCGGCTCCTGGTGCGGCGGCTCGGGGGCACGCTCGGCCAGGTCGGCCAGGACCGTGAAGTACAGGGCCCGCTTGCCGGAGAAGTTGGAGTAGACCGCGCCCCGGGTGAGCTCGGCGCGCTCGGCGATGCCGTCGATCTTGGCGTCCCTGAAGCCGCGCTCGGCGAACTCCTCCCTGGCCGCGGCCAGCACCCTGGCGCGGTTGTGCTCCTGCGACTGCGCCCTGCTGAGCCGGCCCATCGTCCTCCCGTCCCTCGTTGCCGCCGATGACGAACCAAGATACCGTGACCACTCAGATGATGAGATCATATGATCAGAACATTCGAAATCGGGAGAGCACATGACCGCCGCCGACCGGCACCTGGACGACACCTCCGCGAGCACCGAGACCTCAGGAATCCCGTCGGCCCCGGAGCCCCTGGACGTCCCGGAGCCCTCGGACGTCCCGGAGACCCCGGAGATCCCGGAGATCGCCCTCACCGATCCGGAGGTGATGCGCGACCCCTTCGCCGTCTACGGGCGGGCGCGGGAGCGGTCCCCGCTGGCGAGGCTGTCGGCGCCGGGCTTCGGCCCCATGCTGGCCGTCACCCGCCACGAGGACGCCAAGGCGCTGCTGGGCGACCCGCGGTTCGAGATCACCGCCGGCAGCTTCATGCGGCCCGACGTCCCCGAGGACTGCGTTCCGTACATGCGGACCATGAGCGAGATGGACGGGACCGAGCACGCCCGGCTGCGCAGGCTGGTCTCGCCCGCGTTCAGCGCGCGCCGCGCAGCGCGGTTCCGTCCGAGGATCGAGCCGCTCGTCGCCCGCCTGCTCGACGCCCTGCCCGGCCACGCCGAGAACGGCACGGTCGACCTGCTGCCGCACTTCGCCAGGCCGCTGGCGATGGACGTGATCTGCGAACTGGTGGGCATCCCCCAGTCCGACCGCATGCGCTGGCGTGAGTACGGCCTCACCGTGGCGTCGGTCATGGGGCCGGAGTTCACCGCGGCCGTCCCCGGGATCATCGAGGGCGCCAGGGCGGCGGTCGCCCGCCGGCGCGAGGAGCCCGGCGACGACCTGCTCTCCGATCTGATCCGCGCCCAGGCCGAGGACGGCGACCGGCTCGACGACGTCGAGCTCGTCACCCTGGTCTGGCATCTCGTCCTGGCCGGGCAGACCCCCGCCAACCTCATCGCCAACGCGGTGGAGTTCCTGCTCTCCCACCCCGAGCAGCTCGTCGTGCTCCGCGAGGACCCCTCCCTGATGCCCCGCGCCGTCGAGGAGCTGACCCGCTGGTGCGGCCCGGTGCTGCTGTCGATCCCCCGCTACGCCACCGAGGACGTCGAGCTCTTCGGCGTGCCGGTGCGCAAGGGCGAGCCCGTCACCGCCGTCGTCGCCGCCGCCAACCGCGACCCGCGCGCGTTCGACGGCCCCGACCGGTTCGACCTCACCAGGCCCGCCGGGTCGCCGGGGCACCTCGGGTTCGCCCACGGCGCGCACTTCTGCCTGGGGGCCTCGCTGGCCCGGGTGCAGACCGACGTCGCGATCACGGAGCTGCTGCGCCGCTTCCCGGACCTGGCGTTCGTCCGGCCGGAGGAGGGGGCCGGTCGTGCCCTCGACCCGGGCACCTGGCGCCTGGTCTCGCTTCCCGTGGCCCTCTGACACCGCCGCGAGGAGACGCTTGCCACGGCACGGCACGGCACGGTGACCGCGACGCCCTGCCCAGGTGCACGTTCCGCGGCAAGGGCGACAGGCGGTCGCACGGCTGATCGCGGGCCCGGCCGGCGTCCCGCCCCGAGGGGAAGGCGAGGAACGGGACCCGCTCGCCGGGGTCGTGCCCCGCGAGCGGCGCAGGAGGTCCGCCTGAGGTGATCGGCGTGACCGTGGGCGGTCACCCGACGAAGGTCATGTCATGTCACGGCATGGGCGGAGGCGTCCGCGCCTGATCGGGAGCGGAGCCCGGTCCGCGTGGGGGGTCGGTCGGTCACCTGATAAACCGGAGGATGCCCCGGCCTTCAGGCCGGGGAGGAATCCGGGGATGTGTGGCCGGCCACGATGCGGAGGTGCCGACGCGCCTCCGTTCCGCCTTCGTGATCCGGCCGTGAGGTACTCGTCGGAGCGCCGCCTCCTGAGACCTCGTTACCCATTACGTTCGTCGCGCCGATACCTGTCAAGACTTTAAGCACACTTATTTCATCCGGCGCACTCGGTCGTTCGGAGCACTGTGAACCAGCGCGACTCTTCGACCAGCGGTGATACGGGGAAGTGTGTTCGTCGGACCGGTCCGGCCACACAAACCGCTCACATGTTTCGTACTGACTCGGGCCCGCAGGCGGGGCGGCGTCCGTGCCCTGACGCCCGGCCGGACGCGGCGGTCACGTCGTCTCCGGCGGCCCCGGCTTCGGGGCGCCCTTCCCGGGATGGTGGCGGAACACCGCCGGGAACGGGTGACGGCTGAACGTTTCATCGACCTCGATCGGCGTCGTCGCAGCACAGGTCCCATACGGCGGAGTTCTCGAAGCCGGCGGGAAGGGCCGGAACTTGACAGATGATCCGCCTCCTGTATCTGCTTCGCCGTACACGCCCTCTTTTCCGCTCGACGGATCGCCGCCTTCGGCGAGTCGACTCGACCAGGTGACGATCGGCGTCCGAGCGGCGTTTCGCGCCTCCTCCGTCGCGCCGACCGGACGAGCCCGTACCGCCTCCGGCCGCCCATGTGAGGCCCCGCGGCTTCCCGCCCACGACCGTCTTCGCCATGCCTACCCCGAGGAGCACGACATGCAGCCCCTACCCGACCGCCCATCGAGCCGTCCGGCACGGTGGAGCTCTCGATCGGCCGCCGCCGCGACCGCCGTCGTGGCCGTCGTGGCGGCACTGGCGACCCTGCTGGCGACCGCCCTGACGTGGTCGGTACCGGCCTCGGCGGCCACCACCCCGCTGATCGGCACGGGCTCGGGCCGGTGCCTGGACGTCAACGGCGCCTCCCAGGCCAACGGCGCCACGGTGCTCATCTGGGACTGCAACGGCCAGGCCAACCAGCAGTGGACCACCACCGCCGCGCAGGAGCTGCGCGTCTACGGCACCAAGTGCCTCGACGTCAACGCCGCCGGCACCGCCAACGGCGCCACGGTGCTCATCTGGGACTGCAACGGCCAGAACAACCAGAAGTGGCGTCTCAACTCCGACGGCAGCATCACCGCCGTCGGCGCGAACAAGTGCCTGGACGTCTCCGGTCTCGGCACGGCCAACGGCACCAAGGTCCACATCTGGACCTGCACCGGCGCCACCAACCAGAAATGGACCACCGGCGCCCAGCCCACCCCGACGCCCAGCCCGACGCCGACCGTGACGCCCAGCCCGCAGCCGCCCGGCGCGCGCTCGTGCGACATCTACGCCTCGGGCGGCACGCCGTGCGTGGCCGCGCACAGCACGACACGGGCGCTCTACGGCTCCTACGGCGGCAACCTCTACCAGGTCAGGCGCTCCTCGGACAACTCCACCCGGAACATCGCCGTTCTGACGGCGGGCGGGGCCGCCAACGCCTCGGCCCAGGACTCCTTCTGCGCCGGTACCGCGTGCGTCATCACGGTCGTGTACGACCAGTCGGGCCGCGGCAACGACCTGTGGTACCAGGGGTCGAGCGTGGTCCCCGGCTCCCCGCAGAGCAGGCCCGCGACCGCGACCACCGAGTCGCTCACGGTCGGCGGCAACAAGGCCTACTCGCTCTACATCAACCCCGGCAACAGCTACTGGCGGGACGGCCACCTGACGGGGATCCCCACCGGCAGCGCGCCCGAGGGCATGTACATGGTCACCAGCGGCACCCACGTCAACAGCGGCTGCTGCTTCGACTACGGCAACAGCGAGACGACCCGGAAGGCCGACGCCGCCGGGGCCATGGACGCCATCAACTTCAGCACCCAGTGCTGGTTCGGCGGATGCCAGGGCAGCGGTCCCTGGGTCCAGGCCGACCTGGAATGGGGGCTCTTCCCCGGTGGAAGCCAGTCGTGGAACCCCAACCAGAGGGGTTTTCCCCACAAGTTCGTCACCGCCACGCTGAAGAACAACGGGACGAGCCGGTTCGCCATCAAGGGCAGCAACGCGCAGTCCGGGAACCTCTACACCCTGTACGACGGCTCGCTTCCGGGCGGCTACAGCCCGATGAAGAAGCAGGGGGCCATCATCCTGGGCAGCGGCGGTGACTGCTGCAAGCCCGACGGAGGCGCCAACCTCAGCGCGGGCACCTTCTACGAGGGGGCCATGGTCGCCGGGTATCCCTCCGACGCCACGGAGAACGCCGTCCAGGCCGACGTCGTCGCCGCCGGGTACCGCTGATCGCATCTGTCCGCCGCCGGCCGCCCGCCCCCACGGGGAGGCGGTGGCCGGCGGCGGAGCGGCGGACGGAACCTCCCCCGCATCCGCCCGGCCCGCCGGGCGAACGGCCTTCGAGGAGGCCGCCGCCACGCGGGCGAGGCCCGTCGCGTCGGCTTCCCGCGACACCTCGCGCCCTTGACGTCTCCTTCCGGCCCGTGTTTACTCCACCTCATCCGCCGATGTTCCCCTCAGACACCCGACCCGAGATGTTAGCGTTAACATAAAGCCGCCTCGTTCACCGGGGCCCGATGGGGCGCCGACCGGCCCCCGGCCGGTCCCGGCTCACCGCCGGTGCTCGGTCTTCAGCCGTGCCGCCATGGCCGCCACCTGGGTACGGCGCTGCATGTTGAGCTTGGCCAGCAGGTTGGAGACGTAGTTCTTGACCGTCTTCTCGGCCAGGAACATCCGCTCGCCGATCTGCCGGTTCGTCAGGCCCTCGCCGATCAGCTCCAGGATGTGACGCTCCTGGTCCGACAGGGCCGCCAGCGGATCCTGTCTGTGCGACCTCTCCCGCAGCCGCGACAGCATGGAGGCGGTGGTCTGCGGGTCCAGCAGCGACTGCCCGGCGGCCACGGTGCGGACCGCGCCCACCAGGTCCGAGCCGTGGATCTGCTTGAGCACGTACCCCGACGCCCCGGCCATGACCGCCTCGAACAGCGCGTCGTCGTCGGCGTAGGAGGTCAGCATCAGGCACGCCAGCCCCGGCAGCCGGGAGCGGACCTCGCGGCACACGTCCACCCCGCTGCCGTCGGGCAGGCGCACGTCCAGCACGGCCACGTCGGGGGTGAGGGCAGGGATGCGGGCGATGGCCGACTCGGCGGTACCGGCCTCGCCGATCACCTCGATGTCGTCCTCGGAGCCCAGCAGCGCGGCCACACCCCGCCGTACCACCTCGTGGTCGTCCACCAGGAAAACGCGAATCATGCTCCGCACGCTAGCCGCTGCCCGGACGGATCGCATAGAGGCCAAGGTCCCCACCGGCCCGGAGCCCCGGCCTGGTCCGGCCTGGTCCGGCCTGGTCCGGGCCTGTCCGGCCGGAGACGGGGACCTCCGGAGCGGCGATCGCGGAACGTCCCGGGCCCGGCATGCGCCGGTCCGGCCGGAGAGGGAAGACCTCCGGGGAGGCGGTCACGCGGTCAGGGAACGTCCCGTGGCCGTTCCCGGTCGGGTGGGGCGGTCTGGTAGAGGTCGGGGATGCCGTCGTGGTCGTGGTCGGCGGTCTCGGCGTCGGTGATGCGCCGGTAGACGCGGTTGCGCAGGCGCAGGATCACCGTCGCCAGCAGCGCCGCGGCCAGCGAACCCGCCAGGACCGCCACCTTGACGTGCTCGTCGCGCTCGCTGCCGACCCCGAAGGCCAGCTCCCCGATGAGCAGCGAGACCGTGAATCCGATCCCGGCCAGGACCGCCAGCCCGGCCACGTCCACCCAGGCCAGGCCCTCGTCCAGGCGGGCACGGGTGAAGCGGGCCACCACCCAGGTCGCGATCATGATGCCCAGGGGCTTGCCGACCACCAGCCCGGCGACGATGCCCACCGAGACCGGGTCGGCCAGGGCCGAGGCCAGGCCGCTCAGACCGCCGAGGGTCACCCCGGCCGACAGGAACGCGAAGACCGGCACGGCCACCGCGGCCGACAGGGGACGCAGCCGGTGCTCGAAGTGCTCGGCCAGGCCGGGTCCCGCCTCGGGCCCGCCCGCCTTCTCGCTGCGCACGACCGGGACCGTGAAGGCCAGCAGCACGCCCGCGACGGTGGCGTGCACCCCCGAGGCGTGCACCAGTGCCCAGGTCGCCGCGGCCAGCGGCAGCAGCAGCCACCAGCTGCGCACCCGGCGCTGCACCAGCAGGGCGAACACCGCCAGCGGCACCAGGGCGCCCAGCAGCGGCAGCACCGAGAGCTGCGCGGTGTAGAAGACGGCGATGATGACGATGGCCACCAGGTCGTCGACCACGGCCAGGGTGAGCAGGAAGGTGCGCAGCGCCGAGGGCAGGTGGCGGCCGACGACCGCCAGCACGGCCAGGGCGAACGCGATGTCGGTGGCCGTGGGGACGGCCCAGCCCCGTCCCGCCCCGTCCCCGGCGTTCAGGGTGAGCAGCAGGTACAGCACGGCCGGGACGATCACGCCGCCGAGCGCGGCCGCCACCGGCACCGCCGCCCGCCGTACGTGGCGCAGGTCGCCTGCCACGAACTCGCGTTTGAGTTCCAGCCCGGCCACGAAGAAGAAGATCGCCAGCAGGCCGTCGGCGGCCCAGGTGGACAGGGTCAGATCCAGGTGCAGCGCGGCGGGCCCGAAGGTGATCTCGCGCAGTGCCTGGTACCCGCCCGACCAGGGGGAGTTCGCCCAGGCCATCGCCACCACCGTGGCGACCAGCAGCAGTGCCCCGCCGACGGTCTCCCTGCGCAGGATGGCGGTGATCCGGCTGGTCTCGGCCCATGAGCCACGGCTGAACAGACCTGACGTGCCGGACAGGGGGTTGGACATGAGGGCTCCGTTTCGGGGTCGGGTCAGCGACTGCCGACCAGACTTCCCGGCGCACCCGTGGGGTTCAGCCTATCGGTGGGCCCGGTGGAGCCCGCCGGGCGGGTACGTGCCCGGCGGGCTCCACCGGGTCTCCGAACTCCTCACGATCGTGTTCGTCGCGCGCGTCCGCCACGATGGTGCCGGTCGTCCCCGTGCCCGCCGTGACAGGCCCGCCGTGATCGTTCCCAGGTCCGTGCCCGTGTACGCCGTGATCGTTCTCACCACGTCTGCGAGACCAGGGCGGTGGTGCGGGCGGGGGCCGGGCGGGGGGTCCTGCGTCCTCGTCCGAGCAGGCGGATGCCGGTCAGCCGCAGGCTGCGGTGCAACTCCTCGTCGGACATCTCCGGGAAGGACGCCGCGGCGCCGATCAGCCCGCCCAGCGCGGCGGTCAGGTAGACGCGTTCCCACGCGTCGGCGCGCCCGTCGTCGAACAGGCCGCGTACCTCGTCGCAGTAGCGGTTCATCCGCGCGCTGATGACCGGCACGGTACGGACCGTGGGGTCGCGGTCCATCAGGGCGATCACGGCCCGGTGCTTGACCAGGAAACCGACGAGACCCTCCAGGGGCGGTCGGGCACCCACCGACCGGTTCTCCTCGGAGAGGAGTTCGAGATCGGCCAGCGCGGGGGCGAGCGCCGCGTCGAGCAGGGCGTCCTTGGTCCGGAACAGGCCGGTGATCGCTCTGCCGGACAGGCCGGCGGCCGAGGCGATCATCTGCAGGGTCGTTCGCTCGTAGCCGTTCGCCGCGAACAGTTCGAGCGCCGCGCGGGTCACCTGCTCATGAGCCTGTGCGGGCACGATCATCGTCATGGTCATTTTCCCCCTGTCGTCGCAGAGCCTCGATGAACCGGAGGAGTGCTCTGGCGTGAGGGCTAACAATGCATATGCGCAGGTCATTCCACTTTGCCGGACGATTGCCGGGTCCCGTTCGGCCATGATCCACTGTCGGTCGGTCCCCTGATTCGGACAGGCGCCCCCGTGATGTTCACGACGCCATACGCCGCAGGGTGCGCAGCAGCCACGGCGGGCAGGCCGGGTCGGCCCCGGCCTCGGCGACGGTGAGCCAGATCACCTCCGCCACCTCCTCGGGGGAGGCGGCGGCGGGCCGGCCGTGATCCGGCATCGGGCCCGAGAACACCACGTTGATCACCGGATCGCCGTCGTCGGTCACGAAGAAACCGCTCCCCGCGTAGGTGAGCTCGACCCCCGTCAGGTCGACGCCGACCTCCTCCAGGACCTCCCGGCGCGCGGTCTCCTCGAGCACGTCGGCCCCGGCACCCTCGGTCTCGACCTTGCCGCCGACCCCGGCGAGCGTGCCGGGGGCGTGCGCCTCCCGCGCGCCCCGCCGGATGAGCAGCAGGCGGTCACCCCTGCTCAGGAAGACCTCGACGTTCACCACGAAGGCCGGCCGGCCGCCCTCGGTGGTGCAGGGCTTCATGTCAGGCGTGTACGCGTCCGTCATGGACGATCACTTTACGCGGGAAGCGCCAGGCCGGACCGTCGATGAGCCGTTCCCGCCCCGCCGGCGCCCCGGTGCGGGCGTACCGTGGGCGCGAGGAGCGCCGGTCAGTGACCTCCGCCCACCAGGTTGAGGCCGACGACCCCGCAGAGGATCAGGAGAATCGAGACGATCTTGAGGGGGGACGCGTTCTCGCCCAGGAGGACCATGCCCAGCGTTGCGGTACCGACGGCGCCGATGCCCGTCCAGACGGCGTAGGCCGTGCCGACGTCGAGGCTCCTGAGGGCGAACGCGAGAAGGCCGAAGCTGAGAACGGCGGAGACCACGAAGCCGGCACTCGCCAGCGGCACGGAGAAACCGTCGCTGAGCTTGAGCGAGTAGGCCATGACGACCTCGAACAACCCCGCGACGACGATCATGATCCAGGCCATGACGACTCCCTTTCATCGGGAGCGTCGTCTTTTCAGACCGGGTACGGCGCGTCTCGTCCGGGCGGACCCCGTCCGGGGCCGCACCCGTGACAACGGCGGCGGCCCCAGGTTGATTCCCTCCGGTCACGGGAGGATCCGATCCGCCTCTCGTCTCAGGCCCGCCCGTCGCCGGCCCACCGCGCGACGACGCGCGAGGCGGCGTCCAGGGCCGTGCCGCGACCCGGGGTGCGCGGGACTCCGGGGCGGGCCGAGGCCGGGCCGGGGCCGGCGCCGGCCGTACCGGGGGCGGCGCCGGCCGTACCGGAAGGGCGGGCGGCGGAGCGCCGAAGGCGGTCCGGGAGCGAGGCGGTCCCGGGGGAGAAGGGCACGCCGGCGGCCAGGGCGCGCAGGCCCAGCGTGAGGGCCTCCCCCAGCAGGCCGACGCCTATGGACAGCGTGATCGGCCTCGCCTGCTCCGAGGCGCCCGCCGCCACGGCGAGGGCGCCGGTCCCGAGATTGGCCGCCATCGACACCACCCAGACCAGCAGGGTCCAGGGCGTGTAGCGCTGCCACAGGTGTCCGCGCCTGGTGAACAGGCGCGGGGTCAGGCCGCGCAGCGCGCCGAGGATCAGGCCCACGGCGGCGGCCACCACGATCCACGCGACGTCCCGGGCGCCCGGGTGCGTGTCCTTGACCAGGGTGTGGACGCCGATGCCGATGAGGACGACGGGCGGCACGAAAAGGTCCCGGGCGTCGAGCGGCTCCCCGGTGAACCGTCTGACGACCACGCCGGCCACCAGGACGGCCACGACGACCGTCCACCATGTTCCGTTCACTCGTACCTCCGTTTGTAGCACGACACTGCTAATTAAATGTAGCACGATCGTGCTATAAAGATGGGGTGCCGAAGATCGTGGACCCCGGGGAGCGTCGCCTGGCCGTCGTCGAGGCGGTGTTCCAGGTGGTGGAGCGCGACGGCCTGGAGCAGGCGTCGCTGCGCAACGTCGCGGCCGAGGCGGGGCTCGCCATCGGCTCGGTACGGCACTACTTCGACGGGCACGCCGAGCTGATGGTGTTCGCGATGCGGGCGATGAGCGAACGGGTGAGGAACAGGCTGGTCGCGCACGCCGAGCGCCTGCTGGGCGCGGACGCGCCGCCGCGGGAGCCGCACGAGAGGCAGGAGGCGGTCGTGCGCATGCTCGCCGAGGTGCTTCCGCTGGACCGGGAACGCACGCGCGAGACGGTGGTGTGGCTGGCCTTCGTCACCGCCGCCCGCACCCGCCCGGAGTTGCGCTCCCACGCCGACGAGCTGTACGACGGGCTGCTCTCACTGGTCACCCGTGTTCTGCGGGGGGCCCGCGACGCCGGTCGCCTGCCCGGGGACGCCGACGTCGCGCTGGAGTCCCGCCGGCTGTGCGCCCTGCTCGACGGGTTGTCCCTGCAGGCGGTGCTGCACCCGGGCCGCCTGGACGCCGAGGCGATGCTCGCCGTGCTCCGGCGCCACCTCACCGCCCTGACCGCCGGGAGCCCGTGAACCCGGCGCCACCTCACCGCCCTGACCGCCGGGAGCCCGTGAACCCGGCGCCACCTCACCGCCCTGACCGCCGGGAGAACGGAGCGCGGCGTCCCCCGTCGCCCTGACCGCGCGTTCGCAGGGGCGGGCCCCGGACGCCCCGGGGGCGGTGACGTCCTAACCGATCGGGAAGACGGCGCCGGGGGCGGCGTGGTCGACACGGCCGGCGAACCGGGTGGAGGCGCGCGCCACCGCCTGCCGCGGCGTGAGGAACGGGCCCACGTGGGTGACGATCAACCGGCCCGCCCCGGCCGAGGCGGCCGTCTCACCGGCGTCCTCGGGCGTGTGGTGCACCCGCTCGCCCTCGGCCGGCACATGCGCGCTGTCGGCCTCGCACAGCAGCACGTCGCACCCCCGGGCCAGGCTCGTCAGGTTCGCGCACGGCGCGGTGTCCCCGGAGTAGACCAGGGAGACCCCTGCGGCCTCGGCGCGCACGGCGAAGGCGGGCATGCCGTGCGCCACCTCCCGGCTGGTCAGAGTGAGCGGGCCCACCCGCACCCGATGCCCGTCGTGCAGCTCCTGGACGGCGAAGGCCGACTCGACCGGGCTGCGGGCCGGGCCGTTGGTGAGGAAGTGCGCCAGCCGGTCGGCGATGCCCGGCGGACCGTACAGGGGAATCGGCGCGGCGAGCCGCACGTCCGCGTAGAGGGCGCCGTAGTAGGCGGTGAGCAGGTCGGCACTGTGGTCGGCGTGCAGGTGCGAGATCCAGATCGCGTCCAGCTCGTCCAGGCGGGTGTGCCGCCGGAGCGAGGCCAGCGTGCCGCTTCCCGCGTCCATCCACACCCGCGTGCCGCCGCAGGACAGCAGGTAACCCGAGCACGGGTTGTCCACGTCCGGGTAGGGCGTCGCGGACCCGAGAACGGTGAGACGGAGATCGTCGGCCATCCGGAAAGCGTAGAACACGTGACCCGAGGGTCCGGGGAGCGGGCGGTCACGCCCGGCGGACGCGACGATCCCGACCGTCCCGACGATCCCGCCCGTCCCGGCGGGCCTGGCGATCCCGGCGACACGGGCCCG
Organism: Streptosporangium sp. DT93; assembly: GCF_049844535.1. NCBI lineage: Bacteria > Bacillati > Actinomycetota > Actinomycetes > Streptosporangiales > Streptosporangiaceae > Streptosporangium > Streptosporangium sp. DT93. The sequence goes on along the minus strand of NZ_JBNCLF010000013.1, from coordinate 195,348 downwards.
CCGGGATCGCGTACGGCGCCGTGTTCAGCGCACGTCGCGATGAGCCAGCACGAGCACCAGCACGGGCAGCGGCAGCGCCGCCGACCACCAGGCGTGGACCGTGTCCCAGTGCGGGTCGCCGGGATCCGGCCACGTCGTGTCCCCGGCGTCCCCCGCGAGCCACAGCGCGACGACGAGCGCGAGCTGCACGAGCATGCCCGCGAGAGCGGCCTGCCTGCCCGGGTGGTGCCGTACCGCGAGTGCCGCTCCGGCCAGGGCCGCCAGCACGCACCCGGCCGCCTCGACCGCGACGCCGGGCAGGGGGAGCACGTCGCCGGGGGCGAGCCGCACGGCGACGATCGCGTACGCCACGCCCCAGCCCGCGGCGGCGACCGCGCCGGCCAGGAGGGTCCGTACCCACTGGCGGATCCAGCGGGGCACCGGAGCGGCCGCGATGCCGGTGTCCATGGCGTCCACCAGGGCGAAGGCGGCGGCCACGCCGAGCAGCAGCGCGGCCATCCGCAGGACGAGGAGCCCGAGACGGGGATCGACCGGCTCCCCGGGCTGGACCACGGCCGCGAGAGCGGCGACGAGAGGGACCGCCACCGCCGGCGGCAGCCAGTCGATCGCCCGGACCAGCGGGCACAGCAACGCGGGCACCGATGACAGCGGACCGTGCGCGGGGCGGGTCACGGGCATGGGACGTCCTTTCCGGCCGGGAACTCCGGGCGCAGGCCCAGCAGCGGCAGCGCCTGCTCGATCGTCGTCCCGGGGGCGACGAGCACGTCCCAGCCGGCCCGTACCCGCCGGTCCGCGTCGGGCAGCTCCAGCAGGCGGCGGGCGTAGCCGACCTCGGCCGCGCCGTAGCGCACGCCGAGCTGGCCGGGAAGCCGGAGCTCGTGGCCGTTGCCGCCCATCCTCACCCGGAGCTGCCACGCGGGCGCCACCTCCTCGGAGGGCGCTCCGCGCCAGTCGTCCGGGCCGGGGGCCTCCAGCAGCGGCCCGGCGCGCCCGGCGAGCCAGAGCGCCACCACGGTACGGGCCCGGCCGAGGTCGCCGCACCCGCCTTCGGAGCCGGTGACGTCCAGGCCGGTGACGGCGGCGGCCACCCTCCCGGCGAGCAGGGTGCCGTGCCGGCCGGGGTCGGTGGACCAGACCGTCCAGGTCCGCGGCGTCGCCGGATCGTCGAGGGAGGAGTCGTGGGCCTGTCCCTGCCGGATGACCGGGATCCGCTCCAGCGCCCGTCGTGGCACCGCCGTCACGATCGGCCGTACCGCCCGCGCCCACACGCCGATCCACGGCCGGTAGCCGGGGTAGGCGCAGTAGGAGACGCCGTCGTGCCGTTCGCACACCTGTCCCGACGGGTCCGCGGCGGCGCGCGACGCCGTCCCCGGCGCCGGGGCCGAGGCCGTCGCCGACGCTCCCGCCGGCACCGCGACGAGCAGGGCGGCCAGCGCCACCACGGTCCGGGCGGGTCGCGCGCCGTGCCGCAACAGGGCCACGGCGGCACAGAGCACCGCCGCCGCGAGCAGGTAGACCAGGTGCCACCCGGTGGGCCGGTCCCCCCAGCTCACGTCGTGGGCGGAGACCACCGGCAGGAACCAGCCCCCGTACTCGCCCCGGGGATCGCCGACGAGGGCGAACGCGACCAGGAAGATCGCGACCGGCGGCGCGACCGGCCAGGGCGTCCAGCGGCCGAGCGCCGCACCGGCCGACGCCGCGAGCATCGCCAGCGCCACCCCGCCGAACGCCTCGTAGAGGTCGAGCCGCCCCGCCGCCGTCCCGGACGCCGACACCGTCAGCAGGTACGGGAAGATCATCGCGGCCGCGACCAGGCCGCCGACGGCCGGGGCGGCCAGGACCACCGCCCGGGTGCGCACCGCCTCGCGCACGGGCATCGCCGCCAGTCTCTCGGGCAGGCCGTGCCTGCGGTCCCGGCTCGCGGCGAGGTGGGCGACGACCAGCATGGCCGCGGCGACGAGCGCCGAGCCGGCGACCGTGTCGATCGCCGTCGTCGTCAGGTCCGGCAGCCAGGAGGCGTTCCCGGCGACCACCACGGCCAGCGCCGACGCCGCCGCCGTCCAGGGGATCGGGTGGCGCAGCAGGCGCCGCGCCTCGAAGAGCACCAGCGCCCGGTTCACGCGGCGGCCCCGGAGTCTCCGGTGTCTCCGGTGTCTCCGGCGTCTCCGGCGTCCCCGGCGTCCCCGCCGAGCAGCAGCAGGTAACCGTCCTCGACGCCGGGCTCGGCCGGGACGGCTCCCCGCGGCTTGGTGCCCAGGGTCCGGTAACGGCCGTCGGCGGTCCGCCAGAACACCTCCGAGGCGGCCGGCGAGCGGTCGGAGGACCAGACCCGCCCGGCGGCGGTGGCGGCCAGACCGGCGGGGGTGCCCTCGAAGACGGCCCGGCCGCCCCTCATCACGACCACCCGTTCGCACAGGGCCGCGACGTCCTCGGTCTGGTGGGTCGACAGCAGCACGGTACGGCTCTCGCCGAGCCGCGACACCAGGGCGCGGAACCGCATCCGCTGCTCGGGATCCAGCCCGACCGTGGGCTCGTCCAGGATGAGCAGGCCGGGATCGCCGAGCAGCGCCTGGGCCAGGGCCAGCCGCTGCCTCATCCCGCCGGAGAGCTTGCGCACCTTCGTCCGGGCGCGGTCGGTCAGGTCGACCTCCGCCAGCACCCGGCGCACCTCCCGGTGACGCTCGCGCCGGTCGTTCAGCTCCTTGAGGATCGCGACGTACTCGGTCAGCTCGAAGACGGTGAAGTGCGGGTAGAAGCCGGGGTCCTGCGGGAGGTAGCCGAGGCGGCGGCGCAGCTCGGTGCGCTGCGCGCGGTCGGCGGGGTCCAGGCCCAGGGCGCGGACCCGGCCGCCGTCGGGGGCGAGCGTGGTCGCCAGGATTCGCAACAGGGTCGTCTTGCCCGCGCCGTTGGGGCCGAGCAGTCCGGTCACGCCGGGTCCGAAGCGCAGCGTCGGCCCGTCGAGCACCGTCCTGCGGCCGAATCTCTTGGTCAGGTCCCAGACGCTGACGGTTGGTTCCATCGTGGCTCTCCAGAGTCGAAGCGGGCACGCCGCAGGTAGACGAACGGGATCAGGAGCACGGTCGCCGCGCCGTAGAGGATCTGCGCCGCGGGGGAGAACAGCGCCAGCCGGTCGCCGGTCAGCTCCCCGGCGGCCACCACCGCGCCGAACCAGGCCGCGACGAGCACGGCCGCCGAGACCTGCGGGGCGACGCGGGTCGCCAGGGCGAGCGTGGTGGCGGTCAGGGCGAGGGCCGGCAGCAGCCACGCGGCGGCCAGGCCCGGCGGGCCCGGCAGCAGCGGAGTGGCGAGCCCGGTCAGGACGATCGCGCACACCAGCACCGCGAGGGCGCGCAGCAGCAGCGACCGGGACCCCGCCATGGGCGTGGCGGCCTGCGTCTCGTGGACGGGGTCGACGCGCGGCCCGTAGGCCAGCGCGATCCCGGCCAGGGGGAGCACGGGGGCGACCGCGAGGAAGAACAGCAGCGGGTGGACGGTCCGCGCCGCGCCCTCGGAGTCGACGAGGTGGGCCACGGCCACGGCGGAGGCCACCGTCGCGGCCACGGCCACCAGCCAGCCCCTCGCCAGGGCGGGGGTCGCCGCCAGGAAGACGGCGACGTGCTCGGGGACGCCGCACCGCCGCAGGAGGCGCGCCGCCACCCTCGGCCGCGGCCGGTCCACGACCTCCTCGATCCTCTCCCAGCCGGTCGCGAGCCATTCCCGCTCGTACGGCACCGCCTCGCGGCAGCGCGCGCACCCCATCAGGTGGGACTCCACCGACATGACCTGAACCGGCTCCAGCCGGCCCGTGGTGTAGCGCTCGATCAGCTCACCGGGCAGATGCCACCGCGTGTTCACGCCAGATACCCCCTGAGCCGGGCCTTGGCCCGCATGACGCGGGTCTTGACGGTGCCTTCCGGAACGCCGAGCAGGCAGGCGGCCTCCCGCACGGTGAGGCCGTCGAGCACGGTGGCCTGGATGGCGGCGCGCAGGTCGGGGGAGAGCCGGGCCAGGGCGCCGCCCAGGTCACCGTGCTCGACCCCGACCAGGACCGCGTCCTCGGCCGACTGGGTGACCGCGGAGGGGACGTGGGGCCAGTTCTCCTCCGCCAGGAGCACGCCGCTGCGGCCCGCGCCGGGCCGTCGCAGCGCGGAGACGAGCCTGCGGACGGCGATGGTCCAGATCCACGCCGCCGCCTGCCCCTCGGACGCGCGGTACCGGCGCGCGTCGTGCCAGACGGCGACGAAGGTGTCCTGGATCGCGTCGTCGACGAGGTCGGGGTCGGCGCAGCGGCGGGCCAGGCGCGCCCGCAACCATGGGGCGTGCCGCTGGTGCAGCATCCTCAGCGCCTCCGCCCGCCCGGCGGCGACGGCCGCGAGCAGTTCGGTGTCGTCACTGAGCGGTCCGATCGGCGGCCGGTCGCGACGCGAAAGAAAAGATCGCACATCCCGGTCTATCGCAGGGGCGTGCCCGTCCGGTTCCCCCGGACCGGAATTCGCGCCGGGGGAGCGGGTGACCACGGGGGGCGTCGCCGCCCTCGCGGGAGGGCGTCCCCGCGGGACCGGCACCCTCGCGGGAGCGGTGTCTCCGGGGCGGCGCCCCCTTCACGGGCGGGCGGGTGCCGTGCCGGAGAGCCGGTCGTGCCCCGGCGGGGAACGCCGGTCGTGCCGTGTCAGGGGATGCCGGTCTCCGAGGTCAGCGGGATTCCAGGTTGGCCGACATCCGCTCCAGGACGCCGATCGCGGTCAGGTACTCCTCGGTGCCGACCCCCTCGGTGGCGCGGGCCCGGGTGGTGTTCACCAGGGCCCCCACCTCCTCGTGCGCCTGGACGCCGGCCGGGGTGAGGGTGAGCCGGTCCTCGCCGCGCACCCAGCCGCGCTCGCGCAGGTCGCCGGTGACGGGCCGCAGGGTCGGCACCTCCTCGTCGAGGAAGGGGGCGAGGGTGGTGTCGAGCTCGGCGGGGGTGGGGGAGCCGACGGCGACGACGTTCAGGACCTGCCAGTGGCGGCGGGTCAGCCCGTGGCGGGAGAGATGGTCGTCCAGGGAACCCTCCAGGAGGCCGTGCAGATGCTTGATCCAGTAACCGAGGGGACGGCTCTGGCCGATGATCTCGGAGGTCTCCATGGTGATCGCCTTTCTCCGCAGATATATGTATTTTGACAATAACATGTACTTTCACATGTATCATCGAGGCATGGAGGATCAGCAGGCGGTCGCCGCCGTCGAACGGGCCATGGTGGAGATCCGGCGCAGCCAGACCCGCCGTGCCGTCCAGCGGCTCGCGGCCGGGGCGGACGACGGCGCCGGAGCGTCCGTCCCGCTCGACCCCGCCCTGTTCGGGGTGATCGACGCGGTGGAGGAGGGGGAGGGCGACGTGACGGTCACCTCGGTCGCCGACCGCCTGGGCGTCGACCAGCCCCGCGCCAGCCGCCTGGTGGCCAGGGCGGTCGGCGCGGGTCTGGTCAGGAGGGTGGCCGACCCGGCCGACGGCCGTCGCAGCACGCTGGAGCTCACCGCGCTCGGTGCCGGGCACGCCGAGAGGGTTCATCGTTTCCGCCGCGAGGTCTTCGGCGCGGCGATGCGCGGCTGGTCCGAGCACGACCGGCGGGAGTTCGCCCGCCTGCTCACCGCCTTCGTGGCGGAGCTGGGAGCGCGATCGGCTACTTCACCGCGCCGCCGGTGATGCCGGAGATGATCCTCCGCTGGGCCACCGCGAGGACCACGACCAGGGGCAGGCTCATCAGCAGCACGTAGGCGAAGATGAGGTGCCAGTTGTTGAGGTGGAGACCGGCGCCGGCGACGCGGAACAGGTTGAGGGGCAGCGTGTCGAGCCGCCCGCCGACGACGAAGAACGCGTAGAAGACGTCGTTCCAGACGTACAGGCAGACCAGGATGGTGGCCGTGGCCAGCACCGGCCGCAGCAGGGGCAGCACCACGAGCCGGAACACCTGCGCGGGGCTCGCGCCGTCCATCTGCGCGGCCTCCTCGAGCGAGGAGGGGATGGTGCGGACGAACCCGGTGACGAAGAAGATCACCGTGGACATGTAGATGCCCATGTAGACGCCGATCATCCCGGCCGCGCTGCCGGCCAGGCCCAGGTGCCGCAGGAGCAGCACCATGGTGACGACCGCCGGGGGCAGCACGATCCCGCTGATGGCGAGCGCGTACAGCACGGCGGTGAACCGGGTGACGCGGCGGGCCAGGATCCAGGCCGCCATCGAGCCGAACACCAGCACCCCGGCCACGGCGGGGGCGACGACGAGCAGGCTGCCCAGCAGGGCGGCCGGGACCCGCCCGGCGTTCCAGACCTCGCCCAGGTTCTCCAGGAGCAGCCACCGGCCGGGCAGGGACAGGTCGGGTGAGAGCGCCTCGCCCCGGGACTTGGCGGCGGTCACCACCACCAGCCAGAGCGGGACGCCGACGACGGCGGCGGTGAGCACGACCACCAGGGCGGGGCGCAGCCGGCTCCACAGGGCCGCGTCGCTCAGGGCCGGCGCGGAACGCCCCGCAGGTGAGGCGCCGGGCGCCGGGGTCGAAGGAGCGGAGGACGACGGGGACACCGAAGGGGCGTGGGACGTCGAGGGTGCCGCGGACGAGGGGCGCGCCGGGGGTACCGGGGGCGTCGGGGGTGCCGGGGGCGTCGGGGGCGCTGTCACAGGATCTCCTCCCGCTTGCGCAGCATGCGGACGATCGGGAAGGCCGGCAGGGCCACCAGCAGGAACAGCACCAGGCTCATGGCGGTGGCCTGCGCGAACAGCCCCTGCCCGAAGGTGCGGTAGATGAAGATGTTGAGGATCTCGGTGGTGCGGGCCGGGCCGCCGCCGGTGGTGGCCTGGGCGATGTCGAAGCCGTTCATGGAGCCCAGCAGTGCCGTCGTGACGTTGAAGGTGATCGCCGGTGCCAGCAGCGGGAACCTGACCGTCCAGAAGGTCCGGGCGCGGGAGGCGCCGTCGATGCGGGCCGCCTCGGTGATCTCCTCGGGGATGGTCTTCAGCCCGGCCAGGTAGATGAGCATGGCCAGCCCCATCCACTTCCAGGCGTGGATCACGGCCAGGACGACGATCGTCCAGGTGGTGTCGCCGAGCCAGGCGTAGTCGACCTCGCTTCCGGAGAGCACGCCGAGCAACCGGTTGAGGGCGCCCCCGGGCTTGAGGAACGCCTGGAAGAGGTAGCCGACGGCGAGCGCGGACATCAGCACCGGGATGAGGAAGAACACCCGGGCGGCGCGGTTGAGCCAGGTGTCGCGCTCCAGCAGGACGGCGAGGGCGAAGCCGAACGCGTTCTGGAAGAGGGCGACCAGCAGCGCGTACACCACGGTGACGCGCAACGCGCGCAGCAGGGTGCCGTCGGAGACGAGGTCGTCGAAGTTGTCCAGCCCGACCGGCCGGATCTCGCTCTTGAAGCCGGACCAGTCGGTGAAGGCGTAGACGAAGTTGAAGACCGTCGGCAGGAAGAAGAAGAGGAACAGGATGGCGAAGGCGGGCGCCAGGAACCACATGGGGTGCGTCCGCCGCCTGATCGCCGATGTCGCCCGCCGCCGGCGGGCCGCCGCCTGGGGAACCGGCCGGGCGGGTCCTTCCCTCGCGGCCGGGTCCTTGACCGTCACCATGGGTGCTTCCTTCGTGAGAGCGGAGGGCGGGACGGCGCGGGGGCGTGACGGCCCCCGCGCCCGCCCTTCCGCGCGTCTTTTCCGTGTTCCCGTACGGGACGGGGGTCAGAAGCCGGTCGCTCCGGCGGCCCTGGCGAGCTGCTCGAACTGCTTCTGGGTGGCCGAGGCCACCTTCTCCGGGGACAGCGTCCCGGTGATCATGTCGGCCAGGTTCAGGTACAGGTCGGGGTTGGCGACGGCCTGCGACTGCATGGACCCTACCGACGACGGCAGCGAGGCGTGCACGTCGAGCAGCGCGCGCGGCACGTCCGGCGGGCTGGGCACCGCGGTCTGCAGCGAGACGGTGCTGCGGTCGGCGACGAAGGCGGGGTAGCCGGGGCCCATCCAGTACGCGAGCAGCTGCCGGGCCGCGGCCTCGCGCCCGGCGTCGCCGGTCCTGAAGGCGACCAGGGCGTTGGACTGGTCGGGGATGGAGGTGCCGACGTTGCCGGACGGCGAGATCGGGAAGAACCCGATCCTCTTGTCCAGGGTGGCGGTGTCGGAGCTCGCCTGCAGCAGGCCGAAGAAGGAGTTCACCTGCACGGCCATGGCGGCCTTGCCCGACAGCAGCGCCGCCCCCTGGTCCTCGAACTTCGCGGTCCTGATGTCGGCGTTGAACAGCCCCTCGTCGATCAGCGACCTGTACTTCTTGATCGCGCCGAGGACGGTGGGGCCCTCGAAGGTCTCCTTGCCGGTGTTGATCCGCTCCCAGAGGCCGTCCTTGGCGGCGTCGGCGAGCTGGACCTGGACCCACCACTGGGTTCCCCACCTGTCGCCGGCCATCTCGTGGAAGGGGGTGACGCCCTTGGCCTTGAGCTTCCGCGCGACCTCGATCATCTCGTCGAAGTTCTTCGGCGTCCCGGTGATCCCGTTCGCCTCGAAGACCTCCCGGTTGTAGTAGACGCCCTCCACGGCGGGGCTGGTGACGAGCGTGGCGTAGCGGGTGTCGTTGAGGATGCCGGTGATGTCGCGCAGGTCCGGCGCGTACTTCGACAGCCAGGGCGCGTCGGTGAGCGGCTGCAGGTTGGTCGTGGCGTTGAGCGCGGTCAGCATGGACGCGGTGGGCTGCCAGAACGCCAGGTCGGGCTTGTCGCCGGTGGCGACCTTGGTCTGCACGCCCTGCTCGTAGGGGTCGGGGATCGTCACGACCTCGACCTTGGCGCCGGTCGCCTTCTGGAAGGCGTCCACGACCTGCTTCGGGACGGTGTTGCTGTTCTGGGCCGCCCAGATCGTCAGCGTGACGCCGTCCAGCCTGGCGGCCGGGTCGGGCCAGGTCGCGGCTGCGGTGGTGGTGGCGGCGGGCGCGCCCGCCGAGGGGTCGCTGCAGGCCGCGAGGCCCAGGACCAGTACCGCCGCGCCCGCGAGGGCCGTTCGTGTCTTCATGGTGTGACTTCTCTTTCCGGGGGATGCCGGGCCGCGACGCGGACCGGGGCGATCGGGGGAGGGCGGTTCAGTCGCCAGGGGGGAGGTCCGTGCCGGAACGGAGGCGCAGGATGCGGGCGCCGGCCGGCCCGTCGCCGCGGGAGGTCAGGGTCAGCGACCCGGTGCCCGGATCCCACCCCTGCTCCCAGGCCGGCAGGTGCCTCGGGTAGAGGACGTCGATCGCGGGCCGCGTACCGGCGAGGTGCGGCAGGGAGAGCTCGGTGGAAGCGGTGGCGCCGGGCCGCCGCCACACCCCCAGGTAGGTGTCCTCGCCGTCGCGCAGGGCCAGGCAGAGCCACGGATCCTCCCAGCCGGGCAGGCCCAGCGGCCACAGCGGCACGGCCTCGGCCAGGCGCGCGCGGATGTCGCGGTGGACGGCGACGGCGGCGCGCACGGACTCCAGCTGCTCCGGCCGCATGACGTCCAGGCGACCCGACAGGTACAGGCGGCCCAGCATGCCGGTGCAGAGGGTGAAGGCGATCTGCTCGTCGGACATCTCCGGCTGCGGGTAGGCCCAGCTCGCCGACTGCTCGGGCAGCAGCGACATGGGTGCCGCCACGGCGATCGGCGGGTACAGCAGGGGGTCCTGCTGGTCGCTGGTGGACTGCAGCTGCATCCGGGACATCAGCGCGTAGTCCATCCGCATCGCGCCGGAGGCGCAGTTCTCCAGCACCAGGGCCGGATGACGGTCGAGCAGCCCGTCCAGCCACGCCAGGTGCGCGCGGTTGTGGGCCAGCAGTCCCGCGCCGGCGCTGTCGGCGTCCAGGTCGGTGCCCGCGCCCGGGTCGATGTTGTAGTCGAGCTTGAGGTAGCCCACGCCCAGCTCCTCCACCAGCCGGTCGACGACCTGGTCCAGGTGCGCGGTCGCGGCGGGGTGGCGCAGGTCGAGGTGGTAGCGGTCGTGCTCGACCAGGCGTACGCCGTCGCGCTGCAGGAACGCCTCGGCGGGGAGCTTGTCGGCCATCGGGCTGCGCACCCCGATCACCTCGGGCTCCAGCCACAGGCCCGCCACCATGCCGCGCGCGCGGACGCGGGCGAGGACCTCCTCGATGCCCCGGGGGAAACGGCTCTGGGACGGCTGCCACTCGCCGACGCTGTCCCACCAGGTGCCGTCGTCGTCGTACCAGCCGGCGTCGACGCAGAACACCTCGGCGCCCGCGGAGGCGGCGGCGTCGATCAGGGGCAGCAGCTTCGCGGTGGTCGGGTCCCCCATCAGGGTGTTCATGTAGTCGTTGAACACGACCGGCAGGCCGGCCCGGTCGGGGTGCGGGCGGACGACCGCCCGCCGGTGCGCGGTGAGCGCGGCGGCGGCCCCGGCCAGGCCGTCGCCGGAGACGGCGATCGAGACCGGCACGGTGGTGAAGGACCCTCCCGGCTCCAGCACGTGCCGCCACTGGTGGTCGATGTCGGTCGGGCCGAGCAGCGCGACGTAGGCGCCCTCCCGCCGCTCGCCGATCTCCCAGCGCCACGCGCCGTTGTGCTCGATCTGCCACAGCCACGCCCGGCCGTCGCGGTGGACGACCCCGCCGGTGGGCAGGTGCCGGCCGGTCGACCAGGTCCCGGCGCTGACGACCGCCAGGCGCCCGCGGCCGTCCTGCCCGTGCAGCGGGAGGTTGAGGACGGGGGCGCCCTCGCGGAGCGGATGGCGCCTCCAGCGGCCCTCGCCGAGCCACTCGGCGTCGGCCCGCACCACGTCGAGCGTCTCGGCCGGGCCGTCGGGGAACCCCGCGGCGAACGAGGTGACGCCCAGCAGCGTCACCGCCTCGGGGCCGTGGTTGGTCACCCGGGTGCGGACCTGGCAGGCGCCGACCCCGTCCGCCGAGCGGAGGTCGACCTCCGCCCCGAGGCCGCTCGCCTCGTCGCGCAGCTCGATCGTCAGCACGTGCCAGATCCCCTCGCGCGACCGCCGCTCGCGGGTGAAGGCCAGGCGGCGGCCGACGGCCGTCTCGGAGAAGCGGTGCGAGGCCCGCGCGTGCCCCGCGCCGGGGGTCAGCAGTTCCACCAGCGGCTGGCCCGCCCGGCGCCCGCCGCCGTCGCTGTCACCGCTGTTACCGCCGTCGCTGCCGTCGGTGGCGGACAGGCTCCTGAGGGCCACCGGGCCGTCCGGCGGGACGTCCACGACGACCCGCAACGCCGGATGTCCCCAGATCAGGACGGGCGTGCTCTCCGATGAGGTCAACTGCTGCTCCCTGTCGCGTTCGTCGGTACTCTGTCATCCGGCCGGTGGTCCCACCCGGCGCGGAGCCGTCCGGGGGTCAGCCGAGCGGGGCGGCGATCTGGATGAGATCGATGTTGGGCGCGTAACCGCCCGAGGCGTTGCCGAAGGTGATCGTGTTGGCGCCCGCCGCCAGGTCCACGTCGACGACCGTGGTGCGGTAGTTCGACCAGCCCAGCGTGTTGCGGAAGTAGCTCCGCCTGGCCGTGCCGCCGTTCACGGCGATGTCGGCGTAGCGGTCGACGATGTTGCTGTTGTAGTTGGACGCTCCCTCGCCCAGCTCGCCGTTGGCGTAGGTGACGACCATCCGGTAGCGGCCGGCCGCGGGGGCCGTGACGTTGTTGAACCGCAGGGTGTTGGCCGCCCCGGCGCCGATGTAGCCGACGTAGCGGCCGCCGGACGCGGCGGGGTCGGAGGTCACCACGGCCGCGCCCGACAGGGTGTTGCCGGCGGCCTCGGCCTGGTACGCCGTCACCGTGCCGCCGGTCGCCGCGACGTCGAGGTGGTCGACGTTGATCGCGTCACGGCCGTCGGAAGCGTAGGCGTTGACGTCGATCCTGTTGATGCCGGCCGTCAGGAACACCTTGGCGGTGGCGGTCCGCCAGGTGTTCCAGTCGGCCGTCCCCGGCAGCGCCAGGGTGGTGAGGTCGGCGCCGTTGAGCCGCAGCCGGATCGACCGGTCGGCCGGCGCGCCGGTGTACGGGCCCGCCGAGTAGCGCAGGCCGACGGTGTAGTAGCCGTCCGCGGGCGCCGTCACCACGAACTTCGTGCTCGCGTTCGTGCCGGCGCCGTACCCCTCGGTGAAGGAGGTGCCCGTGTAGCCGGTGCTGGGCCCGTAGACGACGCGGGCCGAACCGGCCAGGGCCGCGTACTCCGCCTGGTAGCGGGAGGCCGGTCCCGCCGCCGACAGGTCCTTGTCCGGCGTGACGATCACCTGGTAGGCGGAGGCGCCCTTGAGGCCGGTCAGCGGGACGGAGATCTGCCCGCCGGAGGAGACGTAGTCTCCCTCGGAGACCAGGTACGGGCCCGCGGAGGGGTTGAGGCCGGAGGTGTCCACGCCCCACACCGTGGCGTGCACCGTGGAGCCCAGGTAGGAGGCCGCGCCCAGCCCCTTGACCGTGACGTCGGTGTCGTAGGTGCCGTTCACGGTCTGGTTGCCGCCGAAGATCACCCGGGCCTGCTTCTTCGCCGGGTCCAGCGCCGCCAGGCCCTGCAGGGAGCCGTTCTGCGACGGCGGGGTGACCGCCACCGTGGTGCCGGTCAGCTCGCCGTACCACTTGTACAGCCACCAGGCGCCGGTCGCCTGGTTGTTCCTGGTGACCAGGTCGTTCAGCCCGCCGGCCGTCGTCCAGTAGGCCAGGCAGCCGTCGACCTTGCTGTTCTCGAACCGGGAGACGAACTGCACCAGGTTGCCCGGTACGCCGAGGTCGCCGGAGAAGCGCCCGTACTCGTTGATGCTGATCGGCCGCGCCGGGATGCCCAGGCTCGTCTCGATCGCCCGGTAGTCGGAGAAGTGCGAGTACCAGCCGGTGAAGAAGTCGTCGCCCAGCTCGTGCCAGGTGGTGACGTGGGGGAGCACGCCGTTGTCGCGGGCGTAGGTCATGAACGCCCGCATGTCGGCCGAGCGGTAGGAGGCGAAGTTCGGCCCGGCGATCCGCGCCCCCGGGTCGATCGAGCGGATCCTCCGGTAGGCCAGCTTCCAGTGGGCGAGGAACCCCGGCAGGTTGCCGCCGTACCAGATCTGGTCGGGCTCGTTGAACGGCACGTACACGTACGAGGTGCGGTGGGGGTCGGCGACGACCTTCCTGACCATCGTGTCGATCTTGGCGAGGTAGTCGTCGATCCCGAGGTTCTCGTACGGCCACTGCTTGTAGACGTCCTGCATGTAGATCTGGATCTCGCGTCCGCCGGCCCGCTTGAACATCGGTGCGATCCTCAGCGCGTCCCCGTTGGGGTGCTGCAGGCCGTCGGGCGCCTTCTGCGCGGTGACCTGCGGCTTGAGCGCGGCCAGCATGGTCTCGTTGGGGATGCCTTCGTCCCCGAGCCCGTACAGGAAGCCGGTGGCGCCGTAGCGCAGCGCGCCGGTCGGGGCCGCCAGGTCGACGACGAGCCGGGAGGCCGCCGCGGCGGGCGGCGCGGACAGCAGGCTCGCCACGACTGCGGCGGCCGTCGCCGCCGACCACGCTCGTCTGGATCTCGTCCATCTCATTGCGGTGGAACCTCCTTGTGGCTGGGCGGGTGACGCCCCGGGGGGTGGAGGCGACGGACCGGTCACGGGCTCGCGGGGACGGGCGAAAGGGCACGCGGGGACACGGGGACGAGGTCGCGCTCCGGGGCCGTCTCGCGGGGATCCGCGATCATGTGACCGGTCACATCATCCGTGGGCACGAGTGTGATCGGTCACACGCCGAAGGAAAAGAGGGCGTTACCAGGTTGTTACCGGCACATGTCTAGCGGGTACGCGCGGGCGCGGTCGACTCCCGCACCACCAGGTTCGGCGCGACCAGCGAGACCGGCGGCTGCGGCAGGCCCGTGACCTCGGCGACCACCGCGGCCAGGCACGCCCGTCCCAGCGCGGCGAAGTCCATCCGCACCGTGGTCAGGGCGGGCGTCCAGTAGGCCGAGCCCGGGACGTCGTCGAAGCCCACGATGCTCACCTCGCCGGGCACGTCCCGCCCCGCGTCGTACAGGGCACGGCGCACGGCCAGCGCGGTGTCGTCGTTGCCGCACAGGATCGCGGTGACCCCCGGGTCGGCCGCCAGCCGCCGCCCGGCCTCGTAGGCCGAGCGCGCGTCCCACCCGGCCGTCACCACCGGCGGCACGGCGGCCCCGGCGTCGCCCAGCGCGTCCCGCCAGCCCGCCTGGCGCCCGCTGCCGGTGTTCTCCGACGGAATCGACACGTGGTGGACCGTGCCATGTCCCAGCGAGAGCAGGTGCCGCGTCGCGTCCGCCGCGGCGAGCCGCTCGTCCAGGCAGATGGTGGTCCGCCCGACCGGGACGGCCGCTCCTGCCTCGATCGCGGCCACCGCGGGCACGCTCTCCGGCAGCGCCCTCAGCAGCGCGGAACCGGCCCGGTCGAAGGCGACGACCACGATCCCGCCCGCGCTGGGGTCGCTGACGTACTCGGCGGCGTTCCGCACGTCGGCGGCGCGGTCGGACTCGATCACCCGGACCCCGACGGCCAGCCCGGCCACCCGCGCGGCCTCCTCGACGCCCTGCAGCGTGCAGGCGTAGCCGTAGAGCGTCGTCTCCGACGTCACCACCGTCACGGCGCTCGCCCGGCCGGAACCGAGCGCGCGGGCGGCCCGGTTGGGCCGGTACCCCAGCCGCCCGATGGCCTCCAGCACCGACTGCCGGGTCACCGGGCTGACCCTGGGCGACTCGTTCAGCACCCGCGAGACCGTCTGGTACGACACCCCCGCCGCCGCCGCCACGTCACGGATGCTGGGGGCGGCGTCCCTGCGCCGGGGCAGCGGGGGTCGGTCGGCGTGCGGTCGGGTCACCTCGCCATCGTGGGCGGTCGGCGACCTCCAGGTCAAACGCGACCCGGCCGCCGCGACACCCCGCCGGGCGGGAGGCCCGCGCGCCCCGCCCGGGGCCGTCCCGGCTCTCACCTCCCCGCGGCCTTCGGACGCTCCGTGCGCGCGGGCGGCGTGGGTCGCGGTTCCGGCCGGCCGGACGGGAGGGAGGGGCGTTCCGTCCGCCCGGGCGCGACGGGCCCGGCCTGGAGACCCGCCTCGGCCCGCCCCGGGCGTTCCGTGCGCGCGGGCGCGGTGGATCGCCGTTCCGGCCGGCCGGGTGCGGTGAACCGGGCGATGAACGGCTGCGCGCCCGACACCCGGACCCGCTGCACCTGCGCCGGGACGAGGCCCCACCGGATGCCGGTGGCGATGTCGCCGGCGCCGGGCAGCAGGAGCACGGCCGTGCCACCGGGGGCCAGGACGCGCCGCAGCTCCGCCCACCAGCGCTCCGGGGAGGAGGCGAGCAGTCCGCCCGCCGTGACCTGCCCGCCCCAGGGCGGGTTGCACAGCACGCGGTCGGCCCCGCCGTCCGGCAGCGGCAGGCGTCCGGCGTCGGCCCGCCCGGCGGTCACCGCCAGCGCGCCCGCGTTCTCCCTGGTCGCCCGCACCGCGTCCGGGGACAGGTCGAAGCCTCGCAGCAGCGCCTGAGGCTGCTGCGCCGCGGCCTCGATCAGCAGGGTCCCGGCCCCGCAGCACGGGTCGAGGACCGTCAGGCCCGGCCGCAGGTCGGCCATCCGCGCCATGGCGGCGGCCACCGGCGGGTGCAGGGTCCCCGCCAGGGAAAACCGCTTGTAGGCGCGCCGGTGCAGGGGCCGGTCGGCGATCCTCAGCATGAGGGTGGCCCGCGCGCCGTCGAGGGTGAGCCGCCACCCGGTGTGACCGGCGGGCGGCGCGAGCCCGCCCCGGCGCGAGTGGTACCCCACTCCCAGCCGGTGCGCCAGGACCCGGCCGACCGCGTCCTCGGCGTCGTGACGGTTGAAGTTCCGCCCGCCCAGGAACGACGCCGAGACCTCGACGCCGGTGACCGGGCCGGAACCGCCGTACCGGCGCCGTGACCGGATCAGGGCCTCCAGGTCGGCCTCGGCGGCGAGATCGGCGAGACCCGGGAGCCCGTCCCTGGCGGGACCGATGTCGCGACCCCGCGCGGCGAGGAGGAACACGTCGTCGGCGGTGGCCGGACGGGAGGCCCCGGGCCCGGCCAGGAGGGTGTGGAAGTGGACTTCGCGATGCCCCAGACGGGTGACCGTCGAGAGGCCGGGCTGGAGGATCTCGGCGGCGACCGCCTGCTCCAGACCACGGACGCACCGCGCCACCAGGCGCGCCGCCGTCACGGGACGGCGAGGACGCTGGGACGCGGAGCGGTGAGGAAACGTGCGCGTTCGCGCATGATGATCGTTCTTCTCCCACGTCGGCCCGAGGCGGCGCTGCGCCGCCTCGCGTCACCGGCGACGGGACGGCCTCGTCTCGCCGGTGGGGGCCTAACGCAGGGTGAAGAAGAACGCGAACGTCATGACGGAGATCGTAATCGGCCGGGACCGTACCGGCAACCGGACGCCCCGCCGCCTCAGCGGCGCGACACCGCGGACAGGGACGCCGGGACGGGAGGGACGGGGGCCGGGGCGGCGGAGGGCGCGGGGAGGGGGGACCTGTCGCTGCGGACCGGGACCGGGGCCGGGGCCGCGGAGGTCGCGGAGGTCGCCGGGGCCGCCGCAGAGGCCACGGCGGCGAACGCCTCGATCAGCGGGCCGGTACGGGCCGTGCGCCAGGTGAGGACGGCCCTCGCGGGCGGCATGTCCACGATCGGGATGAAGGTGACGCCCGGATAGCGGCGGAAACGGGTCGTGCCGGTGTCCACCGGGATGACGAGCTCGCCGCGCGCGACCATGTGCAGGGAGTCCAGGTACGTGCCCTCCACCCGGGCGCGGCGGATCGGCCGCCCGGAGGGTGTCCTGTGCGGCCAGTACGACGCGTGCAGGCGCGGCGGGATCGTGCGGGGCATCGCCGGGACCGTGAGGTCGCCGAGCTGTTCCAGCGTCACCCGGCCCGCCGCCGCCAGCGGATGGTCCTCGGCGATCGCCAGGACGCGGTCGTGGGAGCCCAGCTCGGGCCCGACGGTCACCTCCGGGTCCTCGACCGGCAGGAACGTGGCCAGGATGTCGACGCCGCCGTCCCATGCCTCGCGCAGGCCGTCCATGGTCACCTGGACCAGGTGCACGGCGCAGCCGGGGTGGGCGAGGCGGAAGGCGTCGGCGATCCCGGTGAGCGGCGCGCCCGCCAGGTTCGGCAGGTGACCGACGCGCAGGTCGCCCGACAGGTCCCTGGCGTGGGCCCTCGCGTCCTCCAGGGCCCGCTCCAGCGCGTGGAACGACGGTCTCGCCGTGCCGAGCAGCCGCTCGCCCAGGCCGGTCAGGGCGACGCGGCGGCTGGTGCGTTCGAACAGGGGCGCCCCCACCCGCCTCTCCAGGGCGCGGATGAGCTGGCTGACGCGTGCCTGGGACAGCCGCATCTCCTCGGCCGCGCGGCCGAAGTGCAGGGTGCGCGCCAGGGTGAGGAACGTCTCGATCTCCCTGAAGTCCATGCCTCCGGTATACCAATAAGCCTGGCTGATCGACGCTTCAGGACTTCGTTCTTGTTCCGCCGGCGGGTGCCGGGAGAGCGTGGGGGCATGGTCATCGACGTCTGGGCGCAGCCCGTCCCGAGTGAGCGCCCCGGCCGCCTCGCCGCCCCCGAGATCACCCGCCTGTTCGAGAAGTCCGGCAGCGCGGAGCTGCTCCGGGCCCCGCTCGGGCCGGACGAGCTGGCCGGGCTGATGGACGAGGCCGGGGTCGACCTGCTGCTGCTGTCGGCCTGGCACCGGCCCGGAGGCTGGGTGATCAGCAACGACGACGTGGCCGCGTTCGTCCGGGCCCGTCCCGACCGGTTCGCCGGTGTCGCCTCGGTGGACCTGTCGCGGCCCGTCGCGGCCGTGCGCGAGCTCCGCAGGGCCGTGGGGGAGCTGGGGTTCGTGGGCCTGCGCGTGGTGCCCTGGCTCTGGGACCTCCCGCCGGACCACCGGCTCTACTACCCGCTGTACGCGGCCTGCGTGGAACTCGGCCTGCCGTTCTGCACCCAGGCGGGGCACACCGGGCCGCTCATGCCGTCCGAGCCCGGCCGGCCCGTGCCCTACCTGGACCGGGTCGCGCTGGACTTCCCCGAGCTGACGATCGTGGCCGGTCACATCGGGCATCCCTGGACGGAGGAGATGATCGGCGTCGCCTGGAAGCACGACAACGTGTACATCGACACCTCGGCCCACCTGCCCCGCTACTACCCCGGGCAGCTCGTCCACTTCATGAACACCTACGGCCGGGGAAAGGTGATGTTCGGGACGAACTGGCCGCAGCTTCCGCACGCCGAGGCGCTCGCCCAGGTCGCGTCCCTGCCGCTCACCGACGAGGCCCGCGCCGACTTCCTCGGCGGCACCGCGCGTCGCGTGTTCCGCCTGCCCGGGGGGAGGGTCCCGCGGAGAGGAAGGTGAGGGGGCGGGCGTGACGGCCCGCGCCCGCGAGACCGGCGGGACCTTCACGGGGTGGGCGGGTGCGGGGACCAGCCGCCGTCCACGACGTGCGGGCGGGCCGCCGGAGGGGACAGCGGGCGGGGGTCGTCGGACGGGGATCGTCGGACGGGGATCGCCGGGCGCGGAGGCCCCGGCGATCCCCGCCCGGGTGCCGGCCGCCGCCTTCGGCCCGCCGAGGCAGGGCGTCGAAGGCGGACACCGCGGTCGCGGTGTCCGGCGCCGTCACGGGCGCGGGGCGCCGTTCCCGTCCCCGGCCGTCCGCAGCAGGACCCGGCCCAGGTTGCGGCGTGCCCCGACCAGTGTGACCGCGTCGGCGAGCCGTTCGAGCGGGAACGCCGTGTGGGCGGGACGCAGGTCGCCGGCGGCCAGCATCTCCCAGAGCCCGGCCCGGCGCTCGGCGATCAGCCCGGGGTCCCGCCGGGCGAGCGGGCCGATGGAGAAACCGATGACGGTCTTCGGCCCGGAGAGCAGGCCGCCGGTGTCGACGACGCCGCCGCCCGCGCTGAACGCCACCAGCCGGCCCAGGGGCAGCAGTCCGTCCACCCCGCGCTGGACGAGGTCGCCGCCGACCCCGTCGAGGACCAGGTCGACCGGATCGCCCCACGACGGCCGGTCGTAGGTCACGACCTCGTCCGCGCCGCAGCCGTACGCGAACCCGGCCTTGTCCGGTGAGCCGACCGCGGCGACGACCCGACCGGCGCCCAGGGCCCTGGCGAGCTGCACGGCCAGATGTCCGACGCCACTGGCGGCCCCCGTCACCAGGACGGACTCCCCCCTGGCGAGGTGCCCCGCGCGGAGCGCGCTCAGCGCGATCAGCCCGCCGCGGACCAGGCAGAGCGCCGGGGCGGCGTCCACCTCCTCGGGCACCGGCGACACCAAGGACTCCTGGGCCACCGCGGCTTCGGCGAAGGCGTCCCGCATGACGACGCCGCCCACCCGCTGCCCGACCCGGAACCCCCGCGTGCCCGGGCCGAGCGCGGCGACCCGCCCGACGAGCTCCGCGCCGGTCGCGCCCGTCCCGGCGCGCAGCGATCTGACCAGGGTCACCCCCACCCCGATCGCCTCGGTGCGTACCAGGAGCTCTCCGGGGCCGGGAACCGGCTCGGGGAGATCGTCGATCGGGAAACACCGTTCGTTCCCCGTCCGCTCGACACGGATCGCGCGCATGTGACCCTCCCTCTCTCGTGGCCACCGATACATTAGGTCGAACATAATTATTAGGTCAAACCTAATAAGTGTGTCCGGGCTATCGTGGGGTCATGGCGAGCCTGCGCGAGCGCAACAAGCTGCGGACCCGCGAGCTGATCTCGGACGTCGCGACCCGGCTGTTCCTCGAACACGGCTTTGAGGCGATCACCATCGCCGAGGTGGCGGCGGCGGCCGGGGTGGCCAAGATGACGGTCACCAACCACTTCCCCCGCAAGGAGGACCTCGTCCTCGACCTGCACGAGGAGCTCGTCGCAGGCCCGGCCCGGGCGGTCGGCGCGCGGTCGGCGGGGGAGTCCGCCCTGGACGCGTTGCGCCGCCACTTCCTGGAGGCCCTGGACCGGTATGATCCGGCGCTGGGATTCTCCGGAGCGCCGTTCGCCGCGATGCTCCTGGGCAGCCCCGCGCTGCTGGCCCGCCTGCGCGAGATCCACGAGGAACGCGAGCGGGCGCTGGCCGACGTTCTCATCCGGGAGACGCGCCCCGCGCCGGGCGATCCGATGCCCCGGCTGGCGGCCGGCCAGATGATCGCGATCTACCGCGTCCTTCTCCACGAGGCTCTCTGCCTGACCGCCCGCGGCGTCGGCCAGGAGGAGGTCCACGCGTACCTGGCCGGGGGCGCCCGAAGCGCCTTCAGCCTGCTGGCCCCCGGGCTGGGCGACTACGCGCGGCGCTGACGGCCCGTTTGCGGGCCGGCCGCCGCTATTCCGGCACGCGCGGGGCCGGTGCTCACCCGCCGGAGAGGTGCCGGAGGGTGAAGTCGGCGGCGGCGAAGTCGCCGCCCTGGGGGTCGTCGCCGCTCAGGTGGCCCGCCGTCCCCGGGAAGCGGCCGGCGTAGATCTCGGCGTCGTCGAGCGGACGGTACCCGAGCCGCTCGTCCAGCTCCCAGAACCGGCGGGTGTTGGCCGAGACCGCGTAGGCGGCGGTGAACGTGACGTCCGGCGCGGTCAGCGCGGCCCAGACGAAGCCGGCGCAGTCGCGGGGGCTCAGCCAGGTGGCCAGGTGTCTGGGCGAGGTGGGTTCGAGTTCCATGCTGCCGATGCGCAGGCAGACCACCTGGAGCCCGAACTTGTCCGCGTACAGGCGGCCGAGCGCCTCCACGGCGACCTTGCTGACGCCGTACAGGCCGTCCGGGCGGGGAGGCGCGTCCGCCGAGATCGTCCGGCCGGCCGGATGGAAACCGGTCAGCCGGTTGCTGCTCGCCAGCACCACGCGCCCGACGCCGGCACGCCGCGCGGCCTCCAGCACGTGGTGGGTGCCCAGGACGTTGCCCTCCAGGAGGTCGGGGAGCGGGGCCTCGTCCGGCACGCCGGCCAGGTGCACGACCGCGTCTGCGCCCTCGACGATCGACGCCACGTCCTCGACGGAGGACAGGTCGGCCCGGCGGACCTCCTCGTTCGGACCCCCGGAGAACAGCGGCGCCCGATCGACCGAGACCAACCGGCGCAGTCGGCCGCGTAGCGGCTCCCGCAGCGCGGACCCGACCCGTCCCGCGGCACCGGTGAGAACGACCGTTTCCGTTTTCATGCCTCCGAGTCTGTCACCGGCCGCCGGTGCCCCCACCCGCCGGCGCCTTCGCTCACCGGTCACCGGCGGTGCCGCCCGGCGGCGGGCGGTGAGGGGCGCCGGCCCGCCCGCGGAGGGACTTCCTGAGGTGGCGTACGGGATGCGCGGGGGTCCGCAGGCGGCGGCCCGCGTAGTGCACGCCGCCGTGGACGAGGCGGGAGGCGAGGGCCAACCAGACGCAGACGGCGCGTTCCAGCACCCAGACGGGGGCGAACAGAACACTGGCCGGCGGGAAGACCCTGTGCCCGCCCGCCCTGCGGCGGCCGCTCTCGGCCATCGCGATCGTCAGGACGGCACCGGCGAGGATTAGGCGGTGACGGCGCCGCAGCAGGCCGGCGGCCGTCAGGGGGGCGACGGCCAGGAAGAGCGCCATCCGGGCCGGCTGCGCCATGTCGTCGTAGGCCTGGCGGACGCGCTGGGACCAGAACCTGGCCGGGTCCGGGGGCAGGCGGCGGACGTAGAGGTCCAGCGGGCGGTCCTCGCGCCCGCCGTGGGCGCGGACGGTGCGGATGAGTTCGAGGTTCTCGAACAGCACGTCGCCGTCGTAGCCGCCCATCGCCTCGAAGGTCGAGCGCCGGATGCCGAACGTGCCGGGATAGTCGGCGCCCAGGGCACGGTTGAGGAGGGTGCGGGCGGTGTCCCAGTGGGCGTGCCAGGGCAGCGGGTCGAAGTAGTTCTGCGGGCGGACCAGGTCGGCGGCGCCCAGCAGGTCGCCGAGCCTGGCGAGCTCGGCCTCGCCGTAGCGCACGTCGTCGTCGGCGATGACGACGCGCTCGGCGCGGGCCAGGCGCATGCCGGTGACCACCCCGTTGACCTTGCCGTTGGCGAAGCACAGGTCGGCGTCGGGGCGGACGTGGCGCACCAGGCCCCTCCAGCGGCCGGCGTGCCGTTCGAACAGGGGGGACGGCGAGCCGTCGACGACGGTGACGTCCACGAGGCGGGCCAGCCCGCGCAGGTAGGCGGTGAGCTCGTCCAGGCCGCCGTCCTCCTCCCAGCGCAGCGGCAGGACGTACTCCATGGTCGCCGCCGGCCCGCTCACCGGCCCGCCGCCATCAGGTCGGCCCGGCGCAGCGAGGTGGCGCCGTGCCGCCAGCTGTCCATGAGGTGCTCGGCGAAGAGGCGGTCCAGGGTCAGGCCGCAGGCCGCGCCGTACAGGACGTCCTGGGCGAGGGCGGGCTCGGCGGCGGCGAACCCGCCGCACATGTCGTGGGCGGCGATCTGCTCGTGGGCGGCGTCGGCCTGGACGTGCTCGTCGTAGAAGCGGCAGGCCGCGTCGTCGCCGCCCAGCCTCCGCAGCCCCCGGGCGTAGGTGAGGTTGGGCAGCGAGGAGGTCATCTCGAAGGCGGCGAGGTGGCCGAGCAGGGCTCCGCGGTGGCGGCGGTGCAGACCGAACAGCGACATGGTGTTGCCGATCGCCAGGGTGAGGGCCGGGACCCGGTCCAGGTGGGCGCCGTAGGAGTCGTCCAGGTCCAGGGCGCGCATGGTGGCGCGGAACAGCTCGGAGTGCATGCGGTCGAGGCGGCCGCCGCCGTACTCGTCGGTCTGGATCTCCACGAGGGCCGCCTTGGCGCGGCCGTGCAGCCGGGGGATGGCCCAGGTGTGGGGATCGGCCTCCTTGAGGTGGTAGACGGAGCGGTGGACGACGAACTCCCGGAACTGCTCCAGGTCGGCCTTCCTGGCCAGGAAGGCCGCGAGCCCGGGGCCGCCGTCGGTGGCCGCCACCAGATCGGCCAGCGCGTGGCGCATGGGCGTGCCGGACGGAGGAGAGGGCGGGAGGGGGACGACGCGGCGCAGGCCCTCCTCGAAAATACGTTCGAGGTCCTGTCGCAGCGCGAGCAGCGAGGGGTTCCACTCCCACGCGTCGTCCACCCCGTCGAAGCCCCGGTAGTGCAGCTCGTAGCAGGCGAACAGGGCCAGTTGCAGGTCCTCGTCGTACAGGGCCGGTCCCCGAGGGGAGAAGGAGGGCGGGTCGAAACGGTGCGGCGGGCTCGCCAGCTCTTCGAAGAGGAGGGTCGTGAGGGGACCTCGGGGTGTGGGCAGCTTCATCGCGGGCTCCCGCTGGTCGAACACCTGTGCCATATCCTCCTCGTGCCCTCACGTCGCGGTGGCTAACCCGTGAGGGAAACCGATGGTGAGAACGCCTGCTCAGGGGCGGTGCCGGGCGGCCGGGGCGGATCGCCGCGAAGGAGGGGACTTTGGCCTCTGACGTCCGCCCGGGGGCGCGAGGCAGCCTGGAGGGCATGAGGCTCGACTCGGCAGGTCTGCAGATCCTTTCCCGGCAGGAATGCCTGGCGCTTCTGGGGTCGGTCCCGATCGGGCGCATCGTGTTCACCGATCGCGCCCTGCCCGCGGTGCAGCCGGTCAACTTCGCCCTGGACGCCGAGCGGGTGGTGATCCGTACCGCGCTCGGCTCCAAGCTGGCCGTGGCGGCACGGGACGCGATCGTGGCGTTCGAGGCCGACGCGTTCGCCCCCGTGACGCGTACCGGGTGGTCGGTGACGGTGGTCGGGCCCGCGCGGGCGGTGTGCGAACCCGAGGAGATCGAGTACCTGGCCGGGCTCCCGCTGCACACCTGGGCGGCGGGAGGCCGGGACCACTACATCGTGGTGGGGACCGAGCACATCACCGGCCGCCGCCTGTCCTCGGTGGAGGTCTGACAGGGGTCACGGACCAGGGCCGCGGAACAGGGCCGCAGAACAGGGGCGCGGACCAGGGCTGCCGGGTGGGAACTTCGGGGAGCGTGCCGGGAGCCGGACGCCCCCGGCCGGCACGCCCGTCGGTCAGCGTTCGTCGAGGATGTCGCCGACGGGGCGCCGGACGGCCGAGGGGCGGTCGAACGTGACGCCCAACCTCATGATCATCTGTGGGTGGCGTCCGGCGCAGAGCTCCTCGCCCAGGAACGCGCGCAGGTGGGGGTTCTCCAGGGCCTGGGTGTGGAAGGCCGCGCTGACGCCGTGGGCGCAGGCGTGCAGCAGGAGACGCTGCAGGGCCTGCCCGGCGGCGACCTGGTCGGCGCGCAGGTCACCGGCGGTGGTGAGGACCGCGACCACGCCCGTCGAGGCGGAGAGGGACTGGTCGTCGTCCCCGCCCCAGGGATGACCGTGGGCATAGTCGCGCTGGGCGAAGTGCGGCCGGGTGGTCCGGGGCTCGCGGGGATACCCCGTGGCGGGTACGCCGTCGGTGCGGGCGCCGCCCGGGGGACGGGCCCAGCGGGCCACCTCCAGGTCGGCGGGCCGGTCGCGCGACAGGGCGTCCTGGGCGGCGCCGGTGATCTGGGCCAGGATGCGGGTCTCGGTCCCGGAGGTCACCGGGTGCAGGTGCGCCCCCTCGCTCGCGGCGCGGGCGACGAGGGCCCGCAGGAGCCGGTCGGGGACGGGAAGATCGGTGAAACCGGCCCGGTGGGTGCGCCGGCGTTCGATCTCGGCGTACAGCGACCGGGTGTCGTCGTCGGCGGCCACGGCCCGTCCGGCGCGCACGGTGGCCACCAGGGCGGGCCGGTCGGGGTCGGGCAGGACGCGCACCACGGGCTCGTGGCCCAGGGCGCGCAGCGCGAGACGGACGTTGAGCAGGGCCGCTCCGCAGCCGATCAGCATCTGCCGGCCGGTGGCGTCGCCCAGGCGCAGCCTGCGCTCGTCGTCGGCGCGCAGCGCGAGTTCGGGGCCGTCGACGACGAACGACCAGGGCTGGGTGTTGTGCACCGACGGTGCCCACCTGCCGGCCTCGACCGCCGCCCGCAGCACCGAGGCGATCTCCGGGGAGGTCTCCATCACGCCTCCCCGGCGGCGCGGGTCACGGCGACCGGGTGCCGGACGTGGTGCCGGACGTGGCGCCGGACGCCGTGACCGGCCGGGCCGGGCACGGCCGCCCCGCCCACCGGGACCGAGCCGTCCGTTCCCACCATCGCGTACGCCGTCATGCGGGCCTCCTCGACGTGTCCGATCCTCGGTTCGCCCCCATACGACCACGGCCCGGCGATCCCCGCAGCGGCCGAAGGACCCTCTCACCCGGGACTTCGGTCCCACGGACCCGGCGGCCCGTTCGGTCGCGTGCGGCGGGGTCTTCCCACGCGGGGCCGCCGGTCGCGTGCGGCGGGGTCTCCGGCGCGGAGGACGGCCGCGGGCGGGGACCTCGTACGGCCCGTTCGGTCGCGTGCGGCGGGTCTCCTTGCGCGGAGGGACGAAAGGCCCTGTCCTGAGGCGGTGAGGTCGGGACCTGCGACCCTGGGGGCCGGGCCCCCGGCCGAGGTCCGATGGTGGGGAAGGGTCCGAGGGACCCTCCGGGACAGGAAGGGGAACGGCCATGTCCGGTCCGATCATCGTCGGAACCGACGGCTCCGCCGGTGCGACCGCAGCCGTCGAGTGGGCCGCCGACGACGCCGCCCGCACGGGTCTGCCGCTGCGCGTCGTCACCGCGGTGCTGCGCCGCCCGTACGACATCCCCAGGTCCATCGTCCTGGAGGAGGACGTGATCACCAGGGACGCCCGCCGGGTGCTGGCCGAGGCCGAGGCCACGGCGCGCGCCCGGCGCCCCCTCGTCGAGGTGAGCACCGCCCTGATCGAGGGAGCGGCCTCGCTGGTCCTGCGCGACCAGGGGCAGGGGGCCGAGGAGGTCGTCATCGGCACCCGGGGGCTCGGCGGCTTCGCCGCGGCCCTCCTCGGCTCGGTGAGCATGCACGTCGCCGGGCACGCGCACTGCCCGGTCGTGGTGGTCCGTCCGGTCACCGGGCCGGCGCGCGACGAGATCACGGTCGGCGTCGACGACTCCGACGCCTGCGAACCCGCCCTCGCCTACGCCTTCCACCAGGCGGGTCTGCGCGGCGCCACACTGCGCGCGGTCCACGCCTGGCAGCTTCCGGTGCACGCCTTCGCCCCGGAGGTCGCCTACGCCATGGACGACATCCGCGCCGCCCAGTACGCGGTCGTGGCCGACCGGCTCGCCGCCTGGCGGCGGAAGTACCCCGGGGTGGATCTCGTCGAGGACGTCCGCTGCGCGCACCCCGTCGACGCGCTCGTCGAGGCGTCCCAGGGCGGCGACCTGGTCGTCGTCGGCTCCCACGGCCGCGGTGGCCTGGGCTCGCTGCTGCTGGGATCGGTCTCCCGGGGCGTCCTGCACCACGCCCGCTGCACCGTGGCGGTCGTGCGCTCGTAGAAGACCGGGGGGCGGAGGCCGCGCGGTTCGCCGGGGGCCGCGTGCTCGTGGGGGACGCGGCCCCCGGCCTGAGGGGGACGGGCTCGTGGGACGTCGCCTGCCTGAGGGGGACGGGCTCGTGGGACGTCGCCTGCCTGAGGGGGACGGGCTCGTGGGACGTCGCCTGCCGGAGGGGGGACAGGCTTGCGGGACGTCGCCTGCCGCTGGGCGGGCAGGCTCATGGGAGTGCCGCCTACCGCCGGGACCGGTCGTCCGCCAGGCCGCGGAAGGCGCGCCGGTACCCATGGGGCGTGGTTCCCACGCGCCGGGCGAAATGGTGGCGCAGCGTGGCGACCGAGCCGAACCCGGCCCGTTCGGCCACGATGGTGATCGGCTCGTCGGTGTTCTCCAGGCGGTGCTGGGCCAGCAGGACGCGCTGGCCGGTGAGCCACTGGAGCGGTGTGGTCCCGATCTCCTCGTGGAAGCGGCGGGCGAACGTGCGCGGGGACATGCCGGCGCGGCGGGCCATGCCGTCCACGGTCAGCTCCTCGTGGAGGTTGGCCTCCAGCCAGACGAGCAGCGGCGCCAGGTGGCCGGTGCCGGGCGTGATGTCCGGGCGTTTGACGTACTGGCTCTGGCCGCCGTCGCGGTAGGGCGGGGCCACCATCCGCCGGGCGATGTCGCTCGCGACGGCGCTGCCCTGTTCCTTGCGCACCAGGTGCAGGCAGGTGTCGATCCCGGCCGCGGTGCCGGCCCCGGTGATGACCGGGTCCTCGTCGACGTAGAGGACGTCCGTCTCGACGCGGGCACGCGGGTAGCGGCGGGCGAGCTCGTCGCCGTAGCGCCAGTGGGTGGTGCAGCGGCGGCCGTCCAGCAGCCCGGCCTCGCCGAGCAGGAAGGCGCCGGAGCAGATGCTGAGCACGCGCGCCCCGCGCCGTACCGCCGCCCGGAGTGCCTCGTACAGCTCCTCGGGGTGGCGTACGTCCGGATCGGAGGCCGGGACGCCGATGAGGTCGGCCGACTCCAGCCGCTCCAGCCCGTGCGGGGTCTCGACGTGGAAGCCGTGCCTGGTCCGCACCCTTCCTCCCGTGGCCGAGACGACGGCGAAGTCGTAGCCCGGCAGGCCGTCGTCACCGCGGTCCATGCCGAAGACCTCGCAGAACACCCCGAGCTCGAACGCGTGCCCGCCGTCGAGCGCCAGAACGGCGACGTCGCTCAGCATGGGGATCCTCCTGGCGGGTGGAAGCAGGTTTTACAAGCCTCAGTGGCAGTAATTTCACTATATTAGGCATTCCTGCCACTTTTTGATGAGGGAGAGGGCTGGAAGGCTGGAGGTGGCCGTCCGGCCCGCCGACGGATCGGCGCGGTCCCGCTCCTGCGGCTTTCCCCCCTCTCCCTCCCCACCTGCGACAGCTAGGCGTACGATGACGATCAACCACCTCACCGGCACCGACGACGCCTCCGCGCGGGCGGCCCAGGTCCTGCGCACGCTCGCGCTGGACGAGGACCTCAAGTGGCGCGTCCCCGCCGACCCGGTGCTCGGCCCCATCGCCCGGCGGGTGGCCCGGCGCTTCGTGGCCGGCGACGACCTCGAGGACGCCCTGGGCCGCGTGGCGGAGATCATCGCGAGCGGCCACCGCGCGAACGCCGAGTACATGGGGGAGAGCTGCCGCGACCCCGAGCGGGCCCGCGCCGAGACGGACGTGTTCGTCGACGCCGCCCACCGCCTCCCGCGGGGCTGCTCGGTCTCCCTCGACCTCTCGCACATCGGCCTGGCGATCGACCGGGAACTCGCCCTGGAGAACGCCGTCCGCATCGCCCGGGCCACCGCCGCCACCGGCCGGGAGATGGTCGTCTCCGCCGAGGGCTCCGACCGCACCGACGCGGTCCTGGCGGTGCACCGCGCACTGTGCGAGCACTTCGACCACGTCGGGATCACCGTCCAGGCGAGGCTGCACCGCACCGGCGACGACCTGGAGGCGCTCCTGACCCTGCCGGGCCGGATCCGCCTGGTCAAGGGGGCCTTCCTGGAACCGGAGGACGTCGCCTACGCCCGCGAGGACGCCGCGCTCCCCGCCGCCTACCTGCGCCACGCCGAGACGCTGGCCGACTCCGGGCACGTGTGCTCGTTCGCGACCCACGACCGGGACCTGATCGACCGTATCGACCACCACCTCGGCGGGAAGGGCCACGAGAGCGCGCCGTGGGAGTTCGAGACCCTGCTGGGCCTCGGGCCCGACCGTCTCGCCGCGATGGCCGAGCGCGGCCACCCCACCCGCGAGTACGTCGTCTTCGGCACCGAATGGTGGCTGTACGTGTGCAACCGCCTGGCCGAGGACCCCCGGCGCCTGTTCCAGGCTCTCGCCGACGCCGCCGCCTGAGGTCCCCGCCACCGGGACGGCGGGTCACGTGCCGAGCCCGCGCGGCGACGGCCGCGCCGGCCGGGGACGCCCCGCTCGCGCGGCGACGGCGGCGTCCAGGCCCCCGCCGAGCGTCCGTCCCTCTCGGGTGCCTGTCCCTCTCGGGTGTCCGTCCCGGTGACCGTGGCACCGGGCCGATGCCCCTACAGTTGCTGTCGTGGATCGAGTCGAGGTCGCGGTACGCAGGCCGCAGGGTCCGGATGAGCGGCTCCGCGTGGGAGCGGTGCTCTCGCGCACCGGAACCCTCGCCAGGGTCCGGTGGAACGACGACGACGTGGTGGAGGAGAACGTACGGCTCGGCGGTGAGAACCTCCTGGCCGTCGTCGGCACCCGGCGGCACCAGTTCCTGATGGACCTGCCCTCCCTCATCGAGCGCTTCACGGCCGATCCCGTCACCGTGGTCCTGGACCTCCTTCGCGAGAGCCCGAAGGGACTCAAGGCGCCGGCGATCAAGGAGCTGCTCGTCGAGCTGGGCCTGGACCCGGCGATCGTCGACCGGACGTGGCGGAGCCTGCAGGCGAGACTGGCCAGGCACGACGACGTGCAGATCAAGGCGAACACCTACCGGTGGAAGCGGCCGGACCG
Organism: Streptosporangium sp. DT93; assembly: GCF_049844535.1. Classification (NCBI taxonomy): domain Bacteria; kingdom Bacillati; phylum Actinomycetota; class Actinomycetes; order Streptosporangiales; family Streptosporangiaceae; genus Streptosporangium; species Streptosporangium sp. DT93. The sequence goes on along the minus strand of NZ_JBNCLF010000013.1, from coordinate 166,085 downwards.
GACCAGGGACGCGGTCGCCCCCTCGTCGGCTCCCGCCTCCCCGGAGCCTTCGGCACCGGACGTTTCCCCGCAGGCTCCGGCTCCCGAGGCGGCCGGTTCCCCGGCTCCCGAAGTGATCGGCTCTCCGGCTCCCGAGGCGGCCGGTTCCCCGGCTCCCACATCGGTTCCCGCGCCCTTCCAGGCGGCTTCCGCGGTCTCCGAACCGGCCCCCGAGCCCTCCCGGGCGGCTTCCGCGGTTCCCGAAACGGTCCTTGACGCTCCCCGCGAGGCTTCCGCGGTTCCCGAGGCGACGTCGTCGGGAACCTCCTCCACGGGCCCCGCGATCCCGCAGGCTTCCGCGGTCGCGAGGGCTTCCGCGGCCGCGGTGAGCGAGGTGCCGGAGAAGGCGGACGTGTCGAGGACGGCCGCGCCGAGCCGCGAGAACGACCCCGCCGATAAGAAGGCCGATCGGAAGGCCGACAAGAAGGCCGGTCGGAAGAACGCTCCGAAGGGCGACGAGGCGGCCGGCCCGTCCGTTCCGGTCGGCCGGTCCGGTCCGTCCGAGGCGGCGGAGGAGCGGGTCCAGGCGCTCGCCGAACGGTACGAGCGCCTGGAACGTGATCTGCGGACCGCCGAGGACAGGGCGACCGGCCTGCGTACCGCCCAGGAACGCCGGATCCGGCTCGACGGCGTCCGCGCGCTCGCCGATCTCGCGGCCGAGACCGAGGAGATGGTGACCGCCGGAGCGACCCCGGAGACCGTGGTGGGACGGGTACGGGACCTCGCGGCGCTGCAGGCCCTGCGTCCCATCGGCACCGCGGGCGAGGAGACGGGCTTCGACCCGGCGGCCCACGAACCCCTGATCGGCACGCTCGAACCGGGAACGCCCGTCCGTGTCGTCCGCCCCGGATACCACTGGGTCACCTCCGAGGAGACCCTCCTGCACAGGGCGCTGGTCGAACGATCACACGCGTGACCGAGATGGCCGCCACCGGGTCGTGCCGGCCGCACGGAGCGGCGTCACCCCTGCCGCGCGGACCGGTATGACCCCGTTCATGGCACCACCGCGTCCCGCCCCGCCGGAATCGGTCGCCGCGGCCCTGGCCGAGGTCGCCGAGCTGGGACCGTTCTTCTCCGTGGCGACCGGTGAGCCCGGCGCGGTGTGGCGGCCCGTCGAGGACGCCTACGCCGACGGTCTCGCGCACCTGGTCGCGGCCTTCACGAACCGCCACGGCCTGTCGGAACGGCGCGTGGCCGCCTCGGTGGTCCAGCTCGGCCACGCGTCGAGGCTGTGGTCGCCGGTGCTGGGCTGTGCCGTGCTGCACGGCGTCGTCCCCGACCTCGGCGGCCTCCGGCAGCGGGCGGACGCCTCCGCCCTGTGGCTGCCGGAGGCCCGGGGCTGGTGGGCACCCCGGGGTGAGGCCCTCGCGCGGATGGTCTACCGGCTGGTGATGGAGGAACAGCTGGCGGTCCTGGCCGCCGGGCTGCGGGTCAAGGTGGCGCCCGGACTCCTGCGGGGGAACGCGGCGTCGGCCCTGGCCGGGGCGGCCCATGCCGTCGCGCGGGCCCGTCCCGGGTCACGCCGGGCGGTGATCTCCCTGGCCGCCGGGCTGCTCGACATCGGCGACCTGCGCGGCACCGGCACCTTCACCGGGCCCGGCCTGAAGTTCCGGCGGCGGAGCTGCTGCCTGTACTACCGCGTCCCCGACGGTGGGACGTGCGGGGACTGCTGCCTGACCGAGCGGCACCCGTGAGGCCCGCCGGCCGGTGACGGCGGGCCTCACGAGCCAGGTTCGACGACCCCGTGCTCGTACGCGTAGATGATCGCCTGGACGCGGTCCCGGCAACCGATCTTGGCCAGCAGGTTGGCCACGTGGGTCTTGACGGTGGACACGCTCACCGTCAGGGCCCGGGCGATCTCCCCGTTGGACAGGCCCCGGGCGACGAGCACGAGAGTGTCGTGCTCGCGGCCCGTCAGAGCGGGCAGGGGCTTCAGCGGGCGGGGCCGCTTCGAGGTGCGGGCGAACTCGGCGATGAGGCGACGGGTGACGCCGGGGGCCACGAGGCCCTGGCCCGAGGCGACCACCCGGACCGCGTCCACGAGCTGGTCGGGTTCGACGTCCTTGAGCAGGAAACCGTGCGCGCCGCCGCGCAGGGCGGCGAAGACGTACTCGTCGAGGTCGAACGTCGTCACGACGAGGACGGAGATCGGGTCCTCCACGCCCGGGCCGGCGAGCTGCTCGGTCGCGGCTATGCCGTCGAGGACGGGCATGCGCACGTCCATGAGGACCAGGTCGGGCCGGATGCTCCTGGCCAAGCGGACCGCCTCCTGGCCGTCGCACGCCTCGCCGACGATCCGCAGGTCGGGCTCGGACTCCAGGATGGTGCGGAAACCGGCCCGGACCACGGCCTGGTCGTCGGCGATCAGAATGGTGACGGTCATGGGCGACCGCCCGCGAAGACGTTCACGGGTGGCGGCCCGGGAAGACGGTCACCGGCGGCTCCGGGGAAGGCGGTCACGGGCGGTCCTCGGGAAGGGCGGTCATGGGCGGCTCACGGGAAAGGAGGCACTGACGAGCCAGCCGCCGTCGGGCTGGGGGCCGACGCTGAGTTCACCGCCCGCGTGGTTCACCCGCTCGCGCATGCCGAGCAGGCCGTAGCCGCCGTCCGAGGCCGGGGGGAGAGGCGTGCGGGTGGGCCTGGTGTTGCGTACCGTCACCGCGAAGCCGGTGTCGTCGAACGCCGTCCTCACGCTGATCGCGGCGCCGGGAGCGTGACGGCGGGCGTTGGTCAGCGCCTCGCGCACGAGACGCGAGACGGCGAGGTCGGTGGTGACGGGCAACGGGCGTGGCCGGCCCGAGGCGTGGACCTTGACGCTCATACCGGTGGCGCGGGAACGGCGGACGGTCTCCTCCACGCGCGCCAGGACGGGCGCCCGGCCGTCGACGGATTCGGGGTCGGTCTCCCGCATGAGCCCCACCAGGGCGCGCAGCGCGGCGAGAGTGTCGCGGCCCTGGGATCTGATCGCGCGCAGCGTCGCCCTGACCGCGGCCGGATCACGATCGAGGAGGCGGTCGGCGGCACCCGCCTGGATGACGATCGCCGACAGGTCGTGCGCGGCGATGTCGTGCAGCTCCCTGGCGATCCTGGCCCGCTCCTCGGCGACGGCGGTCCTGGCCCGCTCCTCGCGCTCGTGGACGATGCGCGCGGCCTCCCTGGCCGCGGCGGCCCGGGTGGCCTGGACGTAGAAACCGGCGGTGGCGGGGAGGAAGTACGCGGCGGCGACGGCGGCCACCATGCCGGGCACGTCACCCGCGAGCACGCCCCAGAAGGTGAGCAGGCCGCCGTGGTCCCCGCCGGAGGACGTGCCGAGCAGGCCGCCGAGGGTGTGGACGGCCGCGCAGGCGGCGATCACGAGGGGCCCCCTGGACAGGGGGAGACGGCTGGCGACGGTGTAGGAGCAGACCACGACGCCGAGGCCGATCAGGGCGGGACGGGTGGGCAGCAGGATGCTCACCAGCGGGATCGCGGTGGCGGCGACGAGCGCGAGGACGGCGTGCCGGCGCCGGACGGCGACGGTGGCCAGGTCGGCGGTGGCCAGGAGGAAGCCGACGCCCACCGCCCAGACGGGTAACCCGTCCAGCAGGTCCCCGTGGACGACGGGCAGCAGCCGGGCCGAGCTGAGGGCGATGAGGACCCCGGCGGCCAGCGCGTCACGCCCCCCGGGCGTGCGGACACCGAGCCGCGCCATTCCCCTGCTCCACGCGCTCATCCCGTTCCGCGAGCCTTTCCGGCGTTCGCGGCGCCGCCGATCGGCAGCAGCCGCCAGTACGTCACGCACCGCCAGGCCCACTCCAGCGGGCCGTAGCCGAACCTTCGCAACCACAGGTTGCTGACGACGGCCTGGAGGACCAGTATGCCGATCCCCAGAAGCGCCGTGGCCGCCCAGCGCTTGGAACCGGTCAGGCCGATGGCGGTGCCGATCGGGACGAACAGCAGCGCGGCGCCGAAGTAGTTGGTCAGCGCCATCCTGCCCATCGGAGCGAGCACCCAGGACAGTGCCGGGCCCACCGGCGTGCGGAGCAGCAGAAGGAAAACGGCGACGTAGCAGGACGCGGTCGCCAGCGACAGGGTCATCCCGAGCCGGATCTGCGCCGCGTCGGGCATTCCCCGGCCGACGAGCCAGAACGTCAGCCCGCAGACGGCCAGTGCCACCACGCCCAGGACGGCCAGACCGCCGGGACGGTCGCCGAGGGCTTCGGGCACCCGCATCTCGGCCAGCGCGAAGCCGAGCGCGAACAGGCCCGGCAGCAGACCCAGGCCGCCCACCCCGGCGAGAACCCCCACCACGATCAGGACCAGGGCCACGGCGAGCAGCGCGCGGCGGGGGAGATAACTGAGGGGCAGCAGGACGAGCAGACCGGTGATCGCGAACGGCAGCAGCACCTCACCGGGTTGCAGCAGGTGCAGGACGGCACCCAGCACGGCCAGGGCGATGAAGCGCCTCAGCAGGAGCAGCCTGGGTCTGTCCGAGCGCTTGGCGGCGGAACGCAGGAAGATGCCGAATCCCACGCCGAACAGCAGGTAGAAGATGGGATAGAAGCGGCCGAGGAAGAACAGGCGCAGCACGTCGGGTAACTGGCCGGCGTAGGCGAACATCCCCAGGGTCTGGGGGATGTTGACGAAGATGATGCCGCACAGCGCGAAGCCGCGTAGCGCGTCGAGTGCGGAGATCCGCTTGGTCGGCGAGGCGGAGGTCTGGGGGAGTGTCGAGGAGTCGGACATCCTGTCATGCTCGCCGTGAGCGGGGGGCCGGCGCTTCGGGACGGCGGCCATTTCTCTCTCGTTCCCGAGGTGGAGGAGACCTCGGTCGCAGGGCCCACATCACGGCGGGCCACCTGGCACGTCCCACCCGGCGAAGTCCTCGGGCGTCCGTCCGCCGCGGACCCCTTCCAGCCCCTGGGAGACCGGCCCGCAGGCCGGTCCGATGGCTACACCCCCCTACCGCGAACACCCGTGCGACCACTCCTGCGTGCTCGGTGCGAGCCCACTCAGACTGCCGCTGACCCCGGGCGGGGGTTTCCGCGAGGCGGGCGGCCCCACGTGCTTTCCGCCCGGCGCCGAACACCGCTGTGGCAGGCGTGATCGATCGCCGGGCCGTCGCGTCTTTTCGTCAATGCGGCAACTCGAAGGGGTTGACCACGGACACACCCGTCCCTTCGAAATCCTTGACGTTCCTGCTGACCAGGGTCCATCCGTTCACCCTGGCCGTCGCGGCGATCAGGCCGTCCGCCGTGGGAAGGGGGCGGACGGCGTTCAGCCGGCCCCACTCCTCCGCGATGTCGGAGGTGACGGGAACGATGCGGTCGCTGAACTGCCGGTGAAGTCCGTGGAGCCAGCGCTCCAGAACCGCCGCTTGTACGGGGTCGCTGTGTCGGCGGCGCTCGACCCCGCAGCGGATCTCACCGACCGTCAGGCTGCTGAGGTAGAGCGTGGGTCCGTGAGCCTCGCCTATCCAGTCCCTGACGTTCGGGCTCCCGTTTCGCCTGCGCACTTCGGAGACCACATTCGTGTCGAGCAGATAACCGATGCCCATCAGTCGAAATTCACCTCTCGGGGAAGGTCGCGGTTCCTCTGGAACTCGATGTCGTCGTCCCAGTCGGGGACGGCGAGAAGAAACCGCCCGAAGTCGGGAGCCTCCCCTTTGAGACGGCGATACTCGGCGATGTCGATGACCACGGCCACCTCCTCTCCGTGCCGGGTGACCACCTGGGGGCCCTCGCTCATCGCCCGCCTGACGACCTCACTGAAGCGTTGCTTCGCCTCCTGAACCTGCCACTCGCCCATGAGACCTCCTGTCCAGTCTGTCTAGACCCAGGATAGACCAGTACAAGATCACAGGCGGTTTCCACGGCGCCCGGTCGTGACCTCAGAGCCTGCCGAGGCCGCGGGCCAGGACGGTCGCGGTCTCCGCGACGATCGCGTTGTCGACCGGGGCGTCGGCGGCGCCGCGGTCGGTGTAGATCGCCATGACGACGGGGGCGGCCGGCCCGCCGGGCCGGACGACCGCGATGTCGTTCGCGGCCCCGTACGCCGAACTCGTGCCGGTCTTGTCGCCGACCCTCCACGTCTTCGGCAGGCCCGCGCGGATGCGGGCGGCGCCGGTCGTGCTCGCGGTCAGCCAGGCGTTCAGCCGCTCCCGGTCCCTGGCGTCCAGGGCGTTCCCGACCGTGAGGGCGCGCAGGTCACGGCCCATGGACGCGGGCGTCGTGGTGTCACGCCGTTCCCCGGGGCTCCAGTCGTTGAGCTCGGTCTCCCACCGGTCCAGCCGGGAGATCGGGTCCTTCAACGCGCGGAAGTACCGGGTCAGGCCGGCGGGGCCGCCGATCCGCCTCAGCAGCAGGTTGCCCGCGGTGTTGTCGCTGTGGGTGACGGCCGCCTCGCACAGTCCGGCCACGGTCATCCCGTCCTTCACGTGCTCTGCGGTGATCGGGGAGTTCTCCTTCAGATCGGCCGTCGTCCAGCGCACGACCTTTTTCATCAGCCCGGGGTCGGAGACGCGGGCCCTGTGCAGCACGGCCGCGGCGGCGACCGCCTTGAAGGTGGACAGCAGCGGGAAACGTTCCCCCGACCGGTAGGAGACGGTCCTGCCGGTCGCGGTGTCGACGGCGTACGCGCCGATGCGGCCCTTGAAGGAGGCCTCCAGCGCGCGCAGTTCCCTCCTGGCCCGGGCCTCACCCGGCGCCGGGTTCGCCGTCGCCGTCGCCGTCGTCGACGGTGTCGTCGTCGTCGCCGTCGCCTTCGAGGTCGCCTGTGTGGGTACGACCGGGGCCGTGCCCGCACAGGCGACGCCGCCCGCCAGGAGGGAGATCGTCAGGGCGGTCGCGCGCGACGCCGCCGTACGGCGGCCGGGGCGGGTGCCTCGCATGTCGGTCTCCTGTCGTTCGCCGGGACGGATGGGCACGCGGCGCCGTCGGTGTGACGCCGTCGGTGTGACGCCGTCGGTGTGACATCGCCTCGACCGTAGCCGAGGGGGTCATGGCGCACGTCGCGCGCATCCTCCGCGACCGGTTGTGACACGGGTGGACGGTTCCGCCCCGGTGTGCCGGGAAAACCGGTCCTACCCGCTCTCGTTTTCCCGGGCGCGGCCCTCATGGCGTTCCACGCCTCGTCGAGGAGACCGGCGGTCCCGGGGGCCGGAACCCTTTCCCGCACGTCGAGGACGAGGCCGGGGATCAGGAGCTCCGGGGGCGTCCGGTCACCTCGGCGTCGCCGAACACCCACGGGCTCGCCTCGCACTCGGCGATGAAGTCGCCGGGGAACCCCACCTCGAACCCCGTCGCCGCCTCCAGCCGGCCGATCGCCTCCTCGGGCAGGACGAGACCGGCCGCGCCCAGGTTCTCGGTGAGCTGCCCGGCGTCGCGCGCGCCGACGATCGGGTGGACGTTGCCGTACCGGGCACGGGTCCAGGCGATCGCGACCTGGGCCGCGCCGGCCCCCAGCTCGCCGGCGACCTCCCGCACGGCGCGCGCGACGGCGTGGTCGCGGGCGGTGAGGGTCGCCGGGTCGACCCGGGTGGGCCCCCCGGGCCTCTCTGGTCCGTCGGCGCCCCCGGTCGCGGTGAACTTCCCGGACAGTACCCCGGCGGCGAGCGGACCCCAGGCGGCCACGCTCATCCCGAACGCCTCCGCCATCGGCAGCAGCTCCCGCTCGGCGTCGCGCTTGAGCAGGTTGTAGGGCACCTGCAGGCCGGCGAAGGGCGTCCAGTCCCGCCATTCCGCCAGCGTGTTGGCGCGGCTGACCAGCCAGGCCGGGGCGTCGGAGACGCCCACGTACAGGATCTTCCCGGCGCGGACCGCGTCGTCCAGCGCGCGCATCGTCTCCTCCACCGGGGTGTGCCGGTCCCACAGATGCACCCAGTACAGGTCGACGTAGTCGGTGCGCAGCCGCCGCAGGCTCTCCTCCAGCGACAGGACGAGGTTCTTGCGGTGGTTGCCGGCGGCGTTCGGGTCGCCGTGGTCACGGGAGATCGTGTACTTGGTGCAGACGACGAAACGGTCGCGGCGGCCCTCCAGGAGCTCGCCGAGGACGCTCTCGCTCTCCCCGTACGCCGACGCCGTGTCGATGACGTTGCCCCCGGCGTCCGCGTAGGCGTCGAGCATGGCGCGGTACTCCCGCGAGGCGTCCCCGCGCTCGTAGAAGGACATCGCGCCGAAGAACAGCTCGGACACGCGCAGCCCGGTCCGGCCCAGCAGTCGGTAACGCATGAAGGATCCCTTTCCGATATCGGAGCCAGGACCGGGGCGGGGACGAGGCACTCCGGCGCCTACGCCGCCCCCACCGGTGAGCGCTCGCGGACGAGAGCGTGCCAGATCGGACGGCGCGGAGGGAGGCCCGCGCCGGTACCGGCCCCGGCAGGGCCACGATCGTCGCGTGCCCTCCGGGTACGGCGCCGGCGGGATCGCGATCCCGCGGGCCGCATCGTGGCGGTATGACCGGGAGGGCGGGGCGTCCGGTGCAGGGACGGTGTCACCTGGGCGTGAGGTCGCCGGTCCCGAGATGGGTCAGGAACTCGTCGACCGCCGAGGCGAAGCCGTCCGGGTCGCCGGCGTACACGAAGTGGTCGGTGTCCAGTTCGACCATGCGGGTGCCGGGACGGCGGTCGACCATGGCCCGCGCCTGGTCGGCGGGGATGACGCCACGGGTGGGACGGATCAGCAGGGCGGGGCAGGTGCCGGCCAGCCAGTCGTCCCAGTGGTCACCGTGGACGAGGTCCTCGGAGTCGACGATGTCCCGGGGATGGAAGGGCAGGGACCAGGTGCCGTCGGGGCGCTCACGCGGGAGGTGTCCGAAGAAGGAGGCCATCGGGCCCATGCCGTCGACGAGTTCCTGGCGGGTGGGGGCCTCGTAGGGCAGGTCCAGGACGAAGGCCAGGGGGTTGTGGCCGTCGAGACCGAGGCACGCGGGGGCGTCGGCGTTGACGAGGGCGCTCACCCGGGCGGGGTGGCGGGCGGCGAGCTGGTAGGCGTTGACACCGCCGAGCGAATGCCCGAGGACGACGACCCGGTCGAGTCCCAGATGGTCCAGGAGGGCCACGGCGTCGGCGACGTACCCCTCCCGGGAGTAGTCGGCGGCGCGGTCGGAACGGCCGTGCCCTCGCTGGTCGAGGGCGATCAGGCGCCATCCGGGGGACAGGGCGGCGGCCAGGCCGGTGAAACTCGCGGCCTCCGACATGTGGCCGTGCAGGGCCAGCAGGGGGCGGCCGGTGCCGCCGAAGTCCAGGTAGGACAGCCGGCGGCCGTCGACGGTGAATGCGGCCCGGGTGGCGGTCATGGTGTCTCCGTTCGTTCGATGGGATGACCATAGGGATTTTTGGGCATATGCGCAATGCGATTGCCTAATGCGAATGCATAAGACGTTCGCATGACGCCTCCACTACGATCCGTGCATGGGAAATCGCGAGGACCTGCTCGCCGGCGCCCGTCGTTGCCTGGAGGAGAGGGGGTGGGCGCGGACCACGGTCCGTGACATCGCCGCGGCCTCCGGGGGGGTCAGCATGGCGGCCATCGGCTATCACTTCGGGTCGCGGGAGGCCCTGCTGAACGCGGCGCTCATCGAGGCGATCGACGAGTGGGGCTCGGAGACCGGGCGCACCCTGGCCGACCCCGCCGAGGGAGCCTCCGGCGGGCGGTACGAGGCCATGTGGGCGAGGGTCGTCGAGTCGTTCGGCACCCACCGGAAGCTGTGGATCGCCACGGTCGAGGCGCTGCTCCAGGCCGAGCACTCGGACGAGCTGCGCCGGTACCTGGCCGGGGCCCAGGACGAGGGCCGGCGCGGCCTGGCGGCGATCCTGCTGGGCGTCGAGGAGGATGCGGTCGCGGACGACTCCGTACGGTCACTGGGAGCGGTGCAGCTGGCCCTGCTCTCGGGGGTGATGGTGCAGTGGCTCACCGACCCCGAGCGGGCCCCGAAGGCGTCCGAGGTGGTGGCGGGACTGCGGGCCGTCGCCGCCGTCGCCGACCGGCACTGATCTCCGGATCCTTCGCGCCCCGGGCCTGACTGCGCGTATTCTCTGATCTACAATGTAAAGTACAGTGCTTTTCGAACAACGAGGGACCGAAAGGCGGACCACTCCCGGCCGGGCGCCTTCACGATGTGGACTCACCGCCCGGGCGAGCCCTCCGGGTTCCGGGGTTTTCGTTGTCCTCGTGCCCCGCGCCCGTCTCCTGTACGGGAACGCGTTCGCCCGGCCGCCGAATCCGGCCGGGGAGGCGTGCCCGAGCCGGCCGGACACGCACGGATGTCCGGCCTCGACTCCCCGTACGAAGGGCCTTCATCCGTATGATCACGACTGTTCAGCGCAGTACTGCCGCGGGTCGCGGAACCGGCCGCCGGATGCGCCGGGCCGCGCTCGCCGGTGTCCTCGCCGCCGTTCTGGGCGCGTCCGTGACGGGCGCCGCCCTGCCGGCGGGCGCGGCGGAGACCCCCGTGTCGCAGGGCCGCGCGGCCCTGGCCTCCTCGTCCGAGCGGGGTGACCTGTCCGCCGCCGCCGCGGTCGACGGCAGGAGCGACACCCGCTGGTCCAGCAGGTTCGAGGACCCCCAGTGGCTGCAGGTGGACCTGGGCCGGCCCACCGCGATCAGGAAGATCGTGCTGAACTGGGAGCACGCCCACGCCACCGCGTTCCGGATCCAGACCTCCACCGGCGGCGGGCGGTGGACGACGATCCACCGCGAGACCGCGGGCAGGGGCGGCGTGCGGACCCTCGACGTGTCGGCCACCGGCCGTTACGTGCGGCTCCACGCCACGGCGCGATCCAGCCGGTACGGCGTCTCGCTCTGGGAGTTCCAGGTCTTCGGCAAGGGGACGGCCGCTCCCACCCCGGGCGCCACCCCGACCGCCACGAAGCCGGGCACCGTCCCGACCCGGAAGCCCACCTCCGGCCCGAGCGCCACCCCGACCAGGACGCCCGGAGGGCCGAGCGCGACCCCGACCCGGAAGCCCACCTCCGGCCCGAGCGCCACCCCGACCAGGACGCCGACCTCCCGCCCGAGCACCCCGACCACCCCGACCACCCCGGCCACCCCGATTCCTGAGGTCCCCGCGGAGACCTCCGCCAAGAAGGGAGTGGGTGTCTGGCAGGCACCCGGTGTCAGCGCGGCCCTCGCCGCCTCCGGCGCGAGCTGGTACTACACGTGGGCGCCGCACCACGACGGTGTCACCACCCCCAGGTCGGCGGAGTTCGTCCCGATGATCTGGGGGGCGGCGAGCGTCACCGACGAGAACCTGGCCCGGGCGAAGGCCGCCGGCCCGTACCTGCTCGGCTTCAACGAGCCCGATCTGGCCGAGCAGTCGAACATGAGCGTGGAGAAGGCGCTGTCACTGTGGCCGAGGCTGACCGCGACCGGCCAGAAGGTCGGCAGCCCCGCCGTCGCCTACGGTGGCGCCACCCCTGGCGGCTGGCTGGACCGGTTCATGACCGGGGCGTCCCAGAAGGGGCACCGCGTCGACTTCGTCACCCTGCACTGGTACGGCGGTGACTTCCGCACCGAGGCCGCGGTGGGGCAGCTCAGGTCCTACCTCCAGGCGGTGCACGAGCGCTACCGCAAGCCGATCTGGCTGACCGAGTTCGCCCTGATCGACTTCTCCGGCGGGGTCCGCTTCCCCACCGACGCCCAGCAGGCCGCCTTCGTCACGGCCTCCACCGGGATGCTGGCCTCCCTGCCGTACGTGCAGCGCTACGCCTGGTTCGGCCTGCCCTCCTCCGACACCGAGCCGGGCAGCGGCCTGTTCCGGAGCAACGGCGCCGCCACCGCGGCGGGCCGCGCCTTCCAGGCGGCCGGCTGACCCCCGGCCCCCTCTCCCCTCCCTCCGGCGCCCGGCGGCTCCGGAGGGGGGCGGCTCCGCCCGGCCGGCCGCTCGCGCCGCCGGGGGGCTCGCCTGAGCGGGGAGGGGCGGCCCGGTCAGCGGCTCGCGTGGCTCGCGCCGGTGGCCGCGAGCTCGTCGAGCAGGCGGTGGGTGGGCATGACCACCGCGCACCGCTCCGCCGCGTAGCTCAGGGCCATCCGGTGGTAGTCGGCGGAGAAGTCGGCGACCGCGTCGGAGACCAGGAAGGTCTGGATGTCGCTCATGAACGCCTCGCACGCCGTCATCAGGCACCCGATGTGCGCGTAGATCCCGCAGATGATGAGCTGGTCGCGTCCGGACTCGCGCATGATCGTCAGCAGTTCGGTGCGCTGGAAGGCGCTGTAGCGCCACTTGGTCAGCAGCACGTCCGCCGGAGCGGGGGCCAGCTCGTCCACGATGGCCTGGCTGTGGCCGTCGCCGCCGATGCCGGCGCCCCAGAAGTCCTTCAGCAGGCCGCGCCGGCCCGGGTCCTGCGCGCCGGGCTGCGCGGAGAACACCACCGGGACGCCGGTGGCGCGCAGCAGGCCGATGTTGGTCATCAGCTCGTTCAGCGGCTCCCGCCGGGGGGTGAAGGCGTTGACGAAGTGGTTCTGCATGTCGTGGACGAGCAGCAGCGCGCGCCGGGGGTCCGGACGCCAGTCGACGCGGTTGTCGGGCAGGTCGCCGGGACCGGGCATCGGGTAGGGGGCGATGGCGGGGAGGGACATGGTCAGAGCCCTTCTGCGGGGGAGGGGAGGGACCGGAGCCCGGCCTTGCTGATCTTCCCGACGGCCGTGGTCGGCAGCGCGTCCACGATCTCGACCCGGTCGGGGATCTTGTACGCGGCCAGGCCGCGTTGCCGCAGGAACGCCTTGAGCGTCCCGGCGGTGGGCCGCTCGCCCCGGGGGACCACGTAGGCGCAGGTGCGCTCGCCGAGGTAGGGATCGGGGACGGCGACCACGGACACGTCGTGCACGCCGGGGTGGGCCAGCAGGTGGTTCTCGACCTCCGCGGCGGCGATCTTCTCCCCGCCGCGGTTGATCTGGTCCTTGGCGCGGCCCTCGACGACCAGGTGACCGGTGGGCGTGCGCCGTACCAGGTCGCCGGTGCGGTAGAAGCCGTCGGCGGTGAAGGCCGTCTTGTCGTGGTCGGCGTTGCGGTAGTAGCCGCGGATCGTGTACGGGCCGCGGGTGAGCAGGTGGCCGGTCTCCCCCTCGGCGACCGGACGGTCGTCGTCGTCGACGATGAGGATCTCGTCGTCGGGGGAGATGGGAAGCCCCTGGGTGGTGACGATCGTCTCCTCGTCGTCGTCGGTCCGCGTGTAGTTGACCAGGCCCTCGGCCATGCCGAAGACCTGCTGCAGGGTGCAGCCCAGGGCCGGCCGGACGCGCCGGGCGACCTCCTCGCCGAGCTTGGCGCCGCCGACCTGGAGCAGTTGGAGACTGGACAGGTCGCACGGGGTACGGGCCGCGGCCTCCAGCCAGACCAGCGCGAGCGGGGGCACCAGGCCGGTGATCGTGACCCCCTCGGCCTCGATCAGCGGGAAGGCCACGTCGGGCGTCGGCTGCGGGGCGAGCACGGAACGCCCCCCGGCGTACAGGGTGCCGAACACGCCCGGGGAGCTCATCGGGAAGTTGTGGGCGCACGGCAGCGCGCACAGGTAGACGCTGTCGGGGGTCAGCTCGCAGATCTCCGCGCTGCCCCGCAGGCTGTAGATGTAGTCGTCGTGGGTGCGGGGGATCAGCTTGGGCACCCCGGTGCTGCCGCCGGAGAGCTGCAGGAAGGCCACGTCGCCGGGGGCGGGCTCCGGCAGGCTCACCGGCGTGCGGCGCAGCGCGTCCAGGGCCAGGTACGGCCCCGGGTCGCCGTCGACGATCACGTTCGGGAACCCGGCGGCCAGCTCGCGGTGGTCGAAGCCGGCGTGCACGTCCGGCACGACCAGCGCCACGGCGTCGGTGAGGTTGCGGAAGGCGCCGATCTCGGCGGAGCGGTGGGCGGGCAGCGCGAAGACGGGCAGCGCGCCGATCCGGAACAGCGCGAAGCACACCTCGTAGAAGGTGAGCCGGTTGGGGAGCTGGACCACGACGCGGTCGCCGCGGCCGACGCCGATGCCCGCCAGGCCCGCGGCCAGCCGGTCGGCCCGTTCGTCGAGCTCCCGGTAGCTCCAGCGCTCGGCCCCCTCCACCAGGGCGATCCGCTCGCCGTGCTCGGCGGCCCGGTCGCGCAGCAGCGCGCCGAAGGTCTCGCCGCGCCAGTACCCGGCCGCCCGGTAGCGGGCGGCGTACTCCGGCGGGTAGGGGACGAACGCGTCGTTCGGGTCGCTCATGGCGTCCTCCGGTGCGGATCGGGAGAGGTCGGGGGAGGGGAGGCCGGTCACGGGGCCGGTCACAGGGCCGGGTCGAGTCCGAGGGCCAGCAGCAGGGTCCGGAACTTGGCGGAGGTCTCGGCCAGCTCGTCCGCGGGCCGCGAGCCGGCGACGATGCCGCCCCCCGCGAACAGCCGCAGCCGGTCGGTGCCCACCTCGGCGCAGCGGATCGTCACCGCCCACTCCCCGTCGCCGGAGGCGTCCGACCAGCCGACCATGCCGCTGTAGAAGCCCCGGTCGAAGGGTTCGAGGTCGGCGATGACCTTCTTGGCGGTGTCGGCCGGGGTGCCGCAGACGGCCGGGGTGGGGTGCAGGGCGACGGCCAGGTCCAGGGCGCTGGTGCGCTCGTCGCCGAGGCGTCCGGTGATCCTGGTGGACAGGTGCCACATGGTGGCGGTGCAGATCAGCGAGGGCTGGGTCGGCACGCTCAGCCCCCTGCAGTACGGCCGCAGGGCGTCGGTGACGGCCCGGACGACGACGGCGTGCTCGTGCTGGTCCTTGGCCGAGCACAGCAGCGCGGCGGCGCGGCGGCGGTCCTCGTCCGGGTCGGGGTGGCGGGCGGCGGAACCGGCCATCGGGTTGGTGGTGACCGTGGAGCCGGAGCGGGCGACGAGGAGTTCGGGACTGGCGCCGACCAGGGTGCGCGCCCCGGGCAGCGGGACGGCGAAGGTGTGGCCGTTGGGGTCGCGGGCGGCGAGGCCGCGCAGCATCGCGCCGACGTCGGCCGGGCCGCCCCCGGTCAGCTCCAGCGTCCTGGCCAGCACGACCTTGTCCAGCTCGCCGTCCTCCAGCAGCCGCAGGGCCCGCTCCACGGCGCGCAGGTGGCCCTCGGGGGAGGGGACCGGCGTGATCGTCCAGTCGCCGCCGGACGGCTCCGGGGAGGAGGGGCGGCCGAACAGGAACGGGTCGGCCCAGCGGGTGCGTTCGGGGACGACCAGGTGGGCCGAGGCGGGGTCGTCGAACGGCAGGGCGCCCACCACGAACTCACCGGCCTCGCGGACCCGGCCGGCGAGGAGTTCCAGCGTCGCGGCCGGGGCGACGGCGCGGGATCGCCCCGAGGCGAGCAGCGTGTGCTGGGGGGAGGAGAACAGGAAGGAGGAACCGGGGCGGTACTCGCGCAGGAGCTCGGTGGCGGTGACCGCCTCGTATGCGATCGTCAAGGCTGACCTCGTATGAGAAGGGAAGGCGGTCGTCAGGCCCGTAGCGTGGCGCCGCCGTCGACGTACAGGTCCTGCATGGTGATGTGCCGGGCGCGGTCGGAGGCCAGGAAGAGCACGGCCTCGGCGATGTCGCCGGGGTCGGCCACCCGGCGCAGCGGTATGCCCACCCGGAAGGTGTCCGGGTCGCCGCGGAGCACCGCGTCGCGGTCCAGCCCCTGCTGCATCGCCGTGTCGGTGGAGCCGGGGGAGACCACGTTGCAGCGGATGCCGTGCGCGGCGACCTCCAGCCCCAGGCAGCGGGTGAACATCGCCGCCGCGGCCTTGGAGGCGGCGTACGCGGCCATGTCCATCCGGGGCACGCCGGCGGCGTTGGAGGCGACGGTGACGATCGTGCCCGAGCGCCGCGCGATCATCCGCCGCACCACGGCCCGGGAGACGGTGAAGACGCCGCCGGCGTTCACCGCCAGCGTGCGCTCCCAGCGGGCGTCGTCGGTGTCCACCACGGAGCCGGTGGAGAACACCCCGGCGACGTTGACCAGGACGCCGATCGGGCCGAGCTCGCGCTCGACGCTCTCCACGACGGCCTCGACCTGGGCGGGGTCGGAGACGTCGGCCCGGTAGTCCGCGCCGGGCAGCAGGTCGAGCCCGGCGACGGTGGCCCCGGCGGCGGTCAGCGCGCGGGCGACGGCGGCGCCGATCCCCCTCCCGGCTCCGGTGACCAAGGCGATCCTGCCGTTCAGATCTCGTTCGTCCGACGACGGCACGACACACCTCATTCTGATCAATTTAGGTTAGGCTCGCCTTACCATCCATGGTGCGAGGCCCCCTGTCAAGGCGCGACAAGCAATGATTTTTCACCCCAAATCGCCCACTTGACATTTCGGATGGATCAGTGGACTTTAGGTAAGCCTTACCTTAAAGATACCCCGATGACGATCACCACCGAACCCCGGCCCCTCCGGGCCAGGGCTGATCCGTCATGCCCGGAGCACGCCTGGGGACCTGCTCGCGACACGCCCTCCGGCGTGCGCCCGGCCATGTCCCCGGACGTGCCTTCGACCATGCCCGGACACACCCTCGGAGGTGCCCTCGACCGTGCCCCGGACGTGTCCCCGGCCGCGCCCCCCGGGCACGGCCGGAACGCCCCCGGGCAGGCCGCGGGACGTCCCGAGGGGGTCCGCAGGGTCCACGGGACACCGCCGAGAGAGGAAACGACGTGCCCATCCCCCCAGCGCCCCGCGAGGTGCCGGCCCGCGCCCCCCGCGGCACCGCGGCGACACCGGCCACCGGCCCCCGCGGGACCGGTGCCGTGCTCCACGCCGGCCAGGGACCGGTGAACGGCCGATGCTGACCTTCGAACACGTCCGTTCCGACGTCGCCGAGATCCTCGCCGAGCCCGCCGACGCCATCGACGACCACGACGACCTCCTCGACCGCGGCCTCGACTCGATCCGGGTGATGAGCCTGGTGGAACGCTGGCGCGCCCGCGGCGTGGAGACCACCTTCGTCGAGCTGGCCGAGAGGCCGACCCTGGCCCAGTGGTGGCAGCTGCTCAGCGCCCGCCAGGACGAGACCGGCTGAGCCTCCCGCCCCGCCGCCACTCCGCTTTTCCCGAAGGAGCCCTGAGTCGTTTGTCCACCGAGTTGCTCGCGCTGACCGGCGCCCAGGCCGGGGTCTGGTACGCCCAGCGCATCGACCCCGCCGCCCCGGACTTCAACGTCGGCCAGTACGTGACGCTCGACGGCGACGTCGACCTCGACCTGCTGACCCGCGCCGTCGTCATCGGTGTCGGCGAGGCGCACGCGCTGCACGCGCGCATCGAGGAGGGCGCCGACGGCCCCTGGCAGGTCGTCGACCCCGGGCTGACCTGGGCTCCCAGAGTGGTGGAGACCACCGAGGCGGACGCGCTGCGCATGATGCGCGAGGACCTCGCGCGGCCGGTGGACATGGCGGCGGCCCCGCTGTTCGCCCAGGTGCTCTACGTCGTCGGCGAGCGGCGCCTGCTGTGGTACCAGCGCTGCCACCACGTGGTCCTCGACGGCTACGGCTTCCCGATGGTGGCCCGCCGCGTCGCCGAGGTCTACGGCGCGCTGACGGCCGGGCGCGAGGCCGGCCCCAGCCCGTTCGGACCGCTGCGGCAGGTGCTGGAGCAGGAGGCCGCCTACCGCGACTCGGAGCGCTTCGCCGCCGACCGCGACTACTGGACGTCCAAGCTCGCCGACGCCCCGGCCCCGCCCGAGCTCGCGGGCGGCACCCCGGCGTACGGCTTCGTCCGGCACCGCGTGGAGTTCCCCGGCGCGGACCTGCTGAAGGCCGCCGCCGAGGTCCGGGCGACCTGGGCCGACGCGCTGACCGGCGTGGTCGCCGCGTACGTGCGGCGGATGACCGGCGCCGACGACGTCCTGCTCGGCATGCCCTTCGCCGGGAGGATGGGCCTGGCCGCGCTGCGCGTGCCCGCCATGGTGGTCAACGTGCTGCCGCTGCGGCTGGACGCCGGCGCCGGGTCGACACTGCTGGACCTCACCGCCCGCGCCGCCGCGGAGATCGCCGCCTCGCGCGCCCACCAGCACTACCGCGGCGAGCAGCTCCAGCGCGACCTCGACCTGGTCGGCAGCGGGCGCCGCCTGCACGGCCCCTCGGTCAACATCAAGGCCTTCGACTACGCCCTCGACTTCGCCGGGGTGAAGGGCGTCACCGTCAACCTCGCCGCCGGGCCGGTCGACGACCTGGAGTTCGGCTTCTACAAGACGCCCGGCGACACCTTCGTCCTGGAACTCGACGCCAACCCCGGCAAGTACGACGAGGACGAGCTGGCCGCCCACGCGCGGCGCTTCACCGCCTTCGCCGCGGCGCTCGCGGCCTCCCCCCGCGTCCCGGCCGACGAGCTCCCCCTGATCACCGCCGCCGAACGCCACCGGGTCGTCACCGCGTGCAACGCCACCGGCGCGCCCGTCACCGCGCCCACGATCGTCACCGCCTTCGAGGCCCAGGCGGCCCAGACCCCGGACGCGGTGGCGCTCGTCACCCGCTCCGGCGCCCCGCGCCCCTCCGGCTCCGAAGGTCCTGAAGGTTCCGCCGGCGCGACCGGCGCGACCGGCGCGACCGGCGCGACCGGCGCGACCGGCGCGACCGGCGCGACCGGCGCGACCGGTTCGGCCGGTGCGAGCGGCTTCGACGCCGGAGGTCTCGCGGGTTCCGAGGGTTCGGCCGATCCGACCGGTTCCGCCGGGGAGAGGCTGAGCTTCGCCGAGCTGCGGGAGCGGGCCGACCGGCTCGCCGCGCTGCTCGTCGCACGCGGCGCCGCCGCCGAGCGGATCGTCGCGATCGACCTGCCGCGGAACGCCGGCCTGGTGGTGGCCGTCCTCGCGGTGCTCAAGGCGGGCGCCGCCCACCTGGTCCTGGACCCCGGCCTGCCCGCCGAACGGCGCGCCTTCATGCTGGCCGACGCCGACCCGGTGCTCGTCGTGACCGAACGCGAGATCGCCGACTCCGCCGCCTTCCCCGCCTCCCCCGCCGGGGGCCCCGGGGTGGACGTCCGCCCCGGCGACCTCGCCTACGTCGTCTACACCTCGGGCTCCACCGGCCGTCCCAAGGCCGTCGCCGTCACCCACGCCGGGCTGGCCAACCTGCTGGCCCACCACCGCGCCACACTCCACCTCGGACCCCGGCGCCGGGTCGCCCACACCTACGCCTTCTCCTTCGACTCGGCCTGGGACCCGCTGCTGTGGATGATCACCGGGCACGAGCTGCACCTGTTCGACGAGGACGCCCGCCGCGACCCGGCGGCCTTCCACGGCGTCGACGTGCTCGACGTCACCCCCGCCTTCTGCCTGCAACTCGCCGACGCGGGCGTGTTCGAAGGACCGCACGCGCCGCAGGTGGTGATCGTGGGCGGGGAGGCCGTCCCCGCCGTCCTGTGGGACCGGCTCCGCGCCCTGCCCGACACGAGCGCGTACAACCTCTACGGTCCCAGCGAGTTCACCGTGGACGCGCTGTCGGCGCCCGTCGCCGGTGAGATCCCGGTCGTCGGCACCCCCCTCACCGGCGCCCGCGCCTACGTGCTCGACGCGCGCCTGACCCCCGTCCCGCCGGGCGTCGCCGGAGAGCTCTACCTCGCCGGCGGCGGCCTGGCCCGCGGCTACCACGCCCGGCCCGGCCTGACCGCCGAGCGGTTCGTCGCCGACCCCTTCCACGCCGGGCAGCGGATGTACCGCACCGGCGACCGCGCCCGCCGCCGCTCCGACGGAGCCCTGGAGTTCCTCGGCCGCGGCGACGAGCAGGTCAAGATCCGGGGTCACCGCGTCGAGCTCGGCGAGATCGAGGCCGCCCTGGCCCGTACGCCCGGCGTGGCCCGCGCCGCCGTGGTGGTCCGGGGCGCGCTGCTCGCCGGCTACGTCACCGCCGCCCGCGACGGGAGCGCCGCACCCGACCCGGCGCGGATCCGCGAGGCCCTGGCCGCGACGCTGCCGGACTACATGGTGCCGGCCGCCGTGGTGGTCCTGGAGGAGCTGCCGCTGACCTCCCGCGGCAAGCTGGACCGCCGCGCGCTGCCCGCCCCCGTCCTCACCACGACCGGCAGGACCCCGCGCACCCCGGCCGAGCACACGCTGGCGGGCATCTTCTCCGACGTCCTCGGCCTGCCCGGCGCCGGGATCGACGACGACTTCTTCGCCATCGGCGGCGACAGCATCTCCTCCATCCAGCTCTGCAGCCGGGCACGCAAGGCCGGGCTGGTCATCACCCCGCGCCAGGTGTTCGAGGCCAAGACCGTCGCGGCCCTGGCGGCCGTCGCCGAGGTGACCGAGGACGCGGAGCGCCACGCCGAGGACGGCACCGGCCCGCTCCCGATCACCCCGATGATCGCCTGGCTGCGCGAGGCCGAGGGACCGCAGGGCCCCGCCGCCGGCTACACCCACACCGCCGGGATCGACCTGCCCGGCGACGTCCCCGACAGCCGGGTGCTGGCCGCGATCCAGGTCCTGCTCGACCACCACGACGCCCTGCGCCTGCGGATCACCTCCGGCTGGGAGCTGGAGGTCCTTCCCCGGGGAACGGTCCCGGCCTCGCTGTCGGAGCGGGTCGACCCGGGGGCGGGACGGATGGCCGCCTTCCGGCGCGAGCCGGGCAGGCTCCTGGTCACGGTGCACCACGCGGCCGTGGACGGCGTGTCCTGGCGCATCCTGCTGCCCGACCTGCGGGCGGCCCTGGCCGGCGAGCCCCTCGCGCCGGTCACCACGTCCCTGCGCGCCTGGGCCACCGGGCTGCTGAGCCACGACGCCGGCGACGAGCTGCCGTACTGGAAGGGCGTCCTGGGCGGTGCCGCGGGCGGTGCCGCGGGCGGGGCCGAGACGCTGCCGGGCCTGCGCGCTCCCGGGCGCGACGGCGACGGCGACGGCGGCGGCGGTGACGGTGGTGGCGTCCGTGGTGGCGGCGGTGCCCGCCGCACGCTGTCGACGCGGCTGGAGGCCGGCGAGCTCCTGGCCGCCGCCGGGCGTACCCGCGCCCGCGTCAACGAGCTGCTGCTCACCGCGCTCGCCCGCGCCGTGGGCCGCGAGGAGCTGCTGGTGCAGCTCGAGGGGCACGGCCGGGGCTCCGCGGGCCTGTCGCGCACCGTCGGCTGGTTCACCGCCGAGTACCCCGTCCGCCTCCCCCTGCGCGGCGCGAGCACCCCGGCCGACGCGCTCAAGCGGGTCAAGACGGCCCTGCGCGAGGTCCCCGGCGACGGCATCGGGTACGGCGTGCTGCGCCACCTGCGCGGCGAGCTGGGCGGCCTGCCCCGGCCGCGGATCCTCTTCAACTACCTCGGCCGCTTCCCCGCCGGGGACGCCTTCGAGGCCGAGGGCGACCCGGACCTGCCCGAGCCGTTCGCGCTGGAGGTCAACGCCTTCGTGCACGACGACCCGACGGGCCCGGCCGGCCCCGAGCTGGACGTGCGCTGGACGCGGCCCGACGGCGTGTTCGCCGACGGCGCGCTGGAGGCGCTGATCGACCGCTGGCGCGACGCGCTGGCCGAGCTCGTCGCGTTCACCCGGAACCGGTCCGCGCTGATCCCGGCCGACCTGCCGCTGGTCACCCTCTCCCAGGAGGAGACCGACCTGCTGGAGGAGGGCTTCCCCGGCCTGCGCGAGGTGCTGCCCCTGTCGCCGCTGCAGGAGGGGCTGCTCTTCCACGCCGACTTCGACGAGGTCGACGTCTACACCTCGCTGACCTACCTCGACCTGAGCGGGCCGGTCGACGGGCTGCGCGCCGCGGTCGAGGCGTCCCTGGAACGGCACGCCAACCTGCGCGCCGCCTTCGTCTCACGCGGCCTGTCGCGCCCCGTCCAGGTCATCCCGGGCCGTGTCGAGCTGCCCTGGCGCGAGATCGACCTGACCGGCCGCGAGGAGGAGCTCGCCGACGTCGAACGCGCCGAGCTCGCCGAGCGCTTCGACCTGACGGCGCCGCCGCTCATGCGCTGCGTCCTGGTCCGCCTGGCCCCCGGCAGGCACCGGCTGCTGCTCACCGGCCACCACATCGTGATGGACGGCTGGTCCACGCCGCTGTTCCTGCGCGAGCTCGTCACCGGCCCCCGGGGACCGGCCGTCCCCTACGCCGGCTACCTGTCGTGGCTGGCCCGCCGTGACGGCGGCGGCGACGCCGCGGCCTGGCGCGAGGCGCTGGACGGCGTCACCGGGCCGACCCTGCTGAGCGGCGCCGAGCCGCCCCGGATCCCCGTCCCGCCGCGCGAGGTCGCCTTCACGCTGCCCGCCGGGACCGGCGAGGCCCTCACCCGCATGGCCAGGGGACACGGACTGACCCTCAACACGGTCGTCCAGGGACTGTGGGCGCTGCTGGCCGGCGGCCTGACCGGCCGCCACGACGTGGTCTTCGGCGCGACCGTCTCCGGCCGCCCGGCCGAGGTGGACGGCGTCGAGTCGATGATCGGCCTGTTCAGCAACACCGTGCCGGTCCGCGTCACGCTCCGCCCGGACGAGCCGCTGCTGGAGGCGCTGACCCGGATCCAGGCCGAGCAGGCCCGCCTGCTGGAGCACCAGTACCTCGGCCTGGCCGAGATCCAGTCCGGCACCGGCCTCGGCACGCTGTTCGACAGCCTCGTCGTCTTCGAGAACTACCCGGCGGGCGCCGCCGGGACGGTGAGCGGGCCCGGCGGCCTGCGGGTCGAGGGAGCGGGCAACCGCGGCCACACGCACTACCCGCTGGCGCTGCTCGTCCTGCCCGCGGGCAACCCGCTGCTGCCGGCCTCCGGCTCCGGCCCCGCGTTCGTGCTGGAGTACCGCCCCGACGTCCTGGACGAGGAGCGGGCCCGCACCGTGGCCGCCCGCCTGGTCCACCTGGCCGTACGGCTCGCCGAGGACCCCCTCGCGCCCGCCGTGCGCCTCACCTCCCTGCTCGACCGCGCCCCGGCCGCCCTGCTGAGCCCGCCGGCCGCAGGCACCGGCGACGACCTCGGCATCACCTCCGGCACCGGCATCGACGGCGGTGCGGCCTCAGAGCGGGACCTGGTGCTCGGGGAGTGGATCGCCACCGAGGCGCCGATCCCCGGCCTGGGCGTGGCGGACGTCTTCCGGGAGCAGGCCGCCCGCACCCCCGGCGAGACGGCCGTCGTCTGCGGCGACCTCTCGCTCACCTTCGCCGAGCTCGACGAGCGGGCCAACCGCCTGGCCCACGCCCTGATCGACGCCGGCGCCGCCCCGGAGAGGCTCGTCGCCCTCGCGCTGCCCCGCTCGGCCGACCTGGTCGTCGCGGTGCTCGCCGTGCTCAAGACCGGCGCGGCCTACCTGCCCGTCGACCTCGACCACCCCGAGGAGCGGCGCGCGCTGATGCTCCAGGACGCCCGCCCCGTGCTCGTCCTGACCAAGCTGCCCGACCTGGCCGGACGGCCCGCGCACGACCCCGCCGTGTCCCACGACCCCGACCGGCTCGCCATGGTCATCTACACCTCCGGCTCCACCGGCCGCCCCAAGGGCGTGCAGATCACCCAGCGGGGCCTGACCAACCTCTACCGCGACCACCGCGACACCGTCTTCGCCGACGCGGTCCGCGCGGCGGGCGGGCGGCGGCTCCGCGCGGCCCACACCGCCTCGTTCTCCTTCGACTCCTCCTGGGAGCAGCTCATCTGGCTGCTGTGCGGCCACGAGCTGCACGTCCTCGACGAGGAGACCCGCCGCGACGCCGAGGCCGTGGTCGCGCTCATCGCCGCCGAGCGGATCGACACCCTCGACGTCACCCCCACCTTCGCCGAGCAGCTCGTCGAGTGCGGGCTGCTGGACGGCCCGCACCGGCCACTGCTGGTCCTGCTCGGCGGGGAGGCCGTCCCCGAGCCCCTGTGGCGGCGGATCCGCGACACCCCCGGGGTGATCGGCCACAACTACTACGGCCCGACCGAGGACACCGTCGACACGCTGGGCGCCGCGCTGGCCGACGGCCCGCTGCCGTCGATCGGCCGCCCGATCGCCAACACCCGCGTCCACGTGCTGGACTCCTGGCTGCGGCCGGTCGCCCCTGGCGTGCCCGGCGAGCTGTACATCGCGGGCGCCGGGCTGGCGCGCGGCTACCTCAGCAGGCCCGGCCTGACCGCCGAGCGGTTCGTCGCCGACCCCTTCCGGGCCGGGGAGCGGATGTACCGCACCGGCGACCTGGCCCGGTGGCGCGACGACGGCTCCCTGGACTTCCTGGGCCGCACCGACGACCAGGTCAAGGTCCGCGGCTACCGCATCGAGCTGGGCGAGGTCGAGGCGGCGCTCGCCGCCCAGCCGGGCGTCACCCAGGCCGCGGTCGTCGTCCGCGAGGACCGGCTGGTGGCGTACGTGGTCGCCGAGGGGGAGGTCGACCCGGGCGCGCTCGGGCTGCCCTCCTACATGGTCCCCGCGGTCGTGCGGATGGACGCGCTCCCGATCGGCGTGCACGGCAAGCTCGACCGGTCCGCGCTGCCCGACCCGGCCGCCGCCACCGGGGGCCGTCTCGCCCGCGACGGGCGCGAGGAGATCGTCACCGGCGTGTTCGCCGAGCTTCTCGGCCTGTCCGGCGTCGGCGTGGACGACGACTTCTTCGCCCTCGGAGGTCACTCCCTGCTGGCCGCCCGCGCCGTCAACCGCATCCGGAGCCTGCTCGGCGCCGACGTGTCGATCCGCGACCTGTTCGAGGCCCGCACGGCCGCGCGCCTCATGCCGCGCCTGAGCGGTCCCGGCCGCCCCGCGCCCTCCCGGGCCGCACGGCCCGAGCGGATCCCGCTCTCGGCCGCCCAGCACAGGCTGTGGTTCCTGGACCACCTGCAGGGGCCGAGCCCGGTCTACAACATCCCGCTCGCGCTGCGGATCGACGAGCCCCTGGACGTCGCCGCCCTCCGCCGCGCCTGGGACGACGTGGCCGACCGGCACGAGATCCTGCGCACGCGCTACCCGGAGGTGGACGGCACCCCCTACCAGGAGATCGGCGACGCACGCCCGCCGCTGGCCGTCGAACCCTGGAGCACCGAGGCCGTGGCGCGGGCCGAGGAGTACGCCTTCGACCTGACCGCCGAGCTCCCGCTGCGCGGCACCCTGTTCACCCGGCCGGACGGGACGTACCTGCTGTCGGCGGTCTTCCACCACATCGCGAGCGACGAGTGGTCGGAGGGCGTCTTCCTGCGCGACCTGGCCGAGACCTACGCCGCGCGGCTGGCCGGGGACGCGCCCCGGCTGCCGGAACCGCTGCAGTACGCCGACTACACGCTCTGGCTGCGCGAGACGCCCGCCGAGGTCGCCGAGGAGGCCGAGCGGTACTGGGCCGGGGCGCTGGCCGGCATCCCCGACGAGATGGCGCTGCCCTACGACCGGCCGCGCCCGCCCGCCCCCTCCTACCGGGGAGGGTTCGTACGGCGCTCGCTGCCCGCGCCGGTGGGCGCGGGCGTCGCCCGCCTCGCCCGCGAGACCGGGACCACCCCGTTCATGGTGCTGCAGGCCGCCGTCGCGCTGCTGCTGGGCCGGCTCGGCGGCGGCGCGGACGTCCCGCTGGGCGTGCCGGTCGCGGGCCGGTCGGACGCCGCGCTGGACGACGCGATGGGCTTCTTCGTCAACACCCTCGTGCTGCGCGCCGACCTGTCCGGCGACCCGGCCTTCGCCGGTCTGCTGCGGCGCGTCAGGGAGACCGAGCTCGCCGCCCTGGCCCACCAGGACCTGCCGTTCGAACGGCTCGTCGAGCTGGTCGGGCCCGCCCGGTCGCTGTCGCGGCACCCGCTGTTCCAGGTGATGACGCAGTACCACCGCCGCGCCGCGCCGCCCTCCCTGGGGGAGCCGCAGCCCGACGCGCGGGTGTTCGCCCGTTTCGACCTCGCGGTGAACGCCGTCGAGGACGAGAACGGGATCGAGCTGACCGTCATCCACGCCGAGGACCTGTTCGACCGGGGCAGCGCCGAGCTGATCGCCGAACGGCTCGTGCACGTCCTGGACCAGGTCACCGCCGACCCCTCGCTGACCGTGCGGGAGACCGACGTTCTGGCCCCGTCCGAACGCGCCCTCCTCGAGGGCGTCTGGAACGCGACCGCGCACCCGGTGCCCGGGGCCACGCTGACCGGGCTCATCGAGGAGCAGGCCCGCCGCACCCCGGGAGCCGTGGCGGTCGTCGCCGAGGACGGGGACAGCGGGCCGGGACAGGCCGGGCCCCAGGACGCCGGGCTGCGGTACACCGAGCTGAGCTACGCCGAGCTGGAGCGGCGCGCCGAGGCGCTGGCCGGGCTGCTGGCCGAGCGGGGCGCCGGGCCCGAGCGGATCGTCGCGGTGAGCGTGCCCCGCTCGGCGGGACTCATGGTCACCCTGCTCGCCGTCCTCAAGACCGGGGCCGCCTACCTGCCCCTGGACCCCGCCTACCCGGCCGGGCGGCGCGCGCTCATGCTGGCCGACGCCGCACCGGTCTGCCTGGTCGCGGCCCACGAGGCGGACGCGCAGGGCGGGACGGGCACCGGGGTGCCCGTGGTGACGGTCACCCGCGACGGCGAGCCCGTGACCCCGCCGCCCGTCCCCGCCTCCGTTTCGGTGTACGACGCGGCCCCCGGCACGAACTCGAACGGCACGAACTCGAACGGTGCGGGCTCGACGGACCCGGCTCACGGCACGGGCTCGCGGGGCGTGGGCTCGCGGGGTGTGGAGATCCTGCCCGAGCACCCCGCCTACGTCATCTACACCTCCGGCTCGACCGGCCGCCCCAAGGGCGTGGCCGTCTCCCACCGGGCGATCGTCAACCGTCTCGCCTGGATGCAGGACCACTACGGCCTGGAGAGCGGCGACCGGGTGCTGCAGAAGACCTCGGCGAGCTTCGACGTGTCGGTCTGGGAGTTCTTCTGGGCGCTGACCCGGGGAGCGTCCGTGGTGCTGGC
Source organism: Streptosporangium sp. DT93 (assembly GCF_049844535.1). Lineage (NCBI taxonomy): Bacteria > Bacillati > Actinomycetota > Actinomycetes > Streptosporangiales > Streptosporangiaceae > Streptosporangium > Streptosporangium sp. DT93. Next base: position 139,345 of record NZ_JBNCLF010000013.1, on the reverse strand, counting down.
CCGTCCCGACGGGCACCGCGACCCGGCCTACCTGACCCGGATCATCCGGGACCGGGAGATCACCACGCTGCACTTCGTGCCGTCGATGCTGCGCGCCTTCCTCACCGACCCCGACGTCCCGGCCTGTCGCAGCCTGCGCAGGGTCTTCTGCAGCGGCGAGGCGCTGCCGTCGGAGCTGGCCGCCCGGTTCCGGGAGCTGTCACCGGCGCCCCTGCACAACCTCTACGGCCCCACCGAGGCGGCCGTGGACGTGTCCTTCTGGGAGTACGACGGCGACACCGGGCCCGCGACCGTCCCCATCGGGCATCCGGTGTGGAACACCGGCCTGCACGTGCTCGACGCCGCGCTGCGCCCCGTCCCGGCGGGCGTGCCCGGCGAGCTCTACCTGTCGGGCGTCCAGCTCGCGCGCGGCTACCTGAACCGGCCCGGCCTGACCGCCGAGCGGTTCGTCGCCGACCCCTTCCAGGCCGGGCGGCGGATGTACCGCACCGGGGACCTGGCGCGGCGCCGCCACGACGGAGCCGTGGAGTTCCTCGGCCGCACCGACGGCCAGGTCAAGATCCGTGGGTTCCGCATCGAACTGGGCGAGGTCGAGGCGGCGCTGCTGTCGGTCCCCGGTGTCCGTCAGGCCGCCGCCGCCCCCGTCGACGGCAGGCTCGTCGGCTACGTCGTCGGCGGAACGGGTGACACCGCCGGCAGCGGTGGCAGCAGTGGAACCGGCGGGGCCGGCCGGCTCGACGACGTCGCCGCGATCCGCGCGCACCTGGCCACCGTCCTGCCCGCGCAGGCGGTGCCGTCACTGATCGTCGAGCTCGACGCGCTGCCCCTGTCGCTCAACGGCAAGCTGGACCGCCGGGCCCTGCCCGCACCCCCGGCCGCACCCGCCGTGCCCGCCGCGCCGGCCGCGCCGCCCCGCGACCCCCGGCAGGAGGCGCTGGCCGCCGTCTTCGCCGAGGTGCTGGGAGTGGCGTCGGTGGGAGCCGACGACGACTTCTTCGCCCTCGGCGGCGACAGCATCATGTCGATCACCCTGGTGTCGAGGGCCAGGAGCGCCGGGCTGACGATCACCGCCCGGGACGTGTTCGAACGCCCCACCGTGGCCGGGCTGGCCTCGGTCGCGACCACCACGGCGACCGCGACCGAGACCGGCCCCGGCGCCGGCACGCCGCAGGAGCCGGACGACGACTCCGGGCCGCCGGCCCTGCTGCCCATCACGCACTGGCTGCGCGAGCAGGGCGGACCGATCGAGAGGGTGCACCAGGCCAGGCTGCTGCGCGTACCGGCGGGCCTGGACGCCGAGCGCATCGGCGCGGCCTGGCGGGCCGTGCTCGACCGGCACGACGGGCTGCGGCTGCAGCTCACCCGCGCGCACCCGGTGATCTGGACCACCTCGGTCCAGGACACCGAGCAGGCCGCCGTGGCGGTGCGGCGGGCCGAGGGGCTCGACGACCTCGAGCGGGAGTACGGTGCGGCCGTGGCCGGGCTCGACCCGGACGCCGGCGTCATGGCCCGGCTCGTCTGGTTCGACCTCGGACCCGGCGAGCCCGGCCGCCTGCTGATCGTCCTGCACCACCTGGTCGTGGACGGCGTCTCCTGGCGGATCGTCGTCGGCGACCTGGCCACCGCGATCTCGGGCACGGCACCCGAGGCCGTCCCCACCTCGCTGCGCCGGTGGGCGCGGCAGGTGGCGCAGGAGGCCCAGAGCCCCGAGCGGCTGGCCGAGTTCGGCCACTGGTTCGCCACGCTCACCCCGCCCGCGGGCTCACCCCCCGTCCCGCGCCTGACCGGCCCCGCGCCCGTTCCCCTCCCTGCGGGGTACGGCACACCGGCAGGCCCCGCGATCCTCACCGGCCCCGCGGCCCCCACCGGTGCGCCCGGCACGACCGGACAGGCCGGCGCGGCCGGTCCCGCCGTCGTGGAGACGACGCTGGAGCCCGGGCACACCCGCCGGCTGCTGGAGTCGCGCAGCACCATGAACGACCTGCTGCTGGCCGCGCTCGCCTGGGCCGTGCGCAGGCGGACCGGCGGCGCGACCCTCGTGGACCTGGAGGGCCACGGCCGCGCCCACGACCGCCTCGACCTGTCGCGCACGGTCGGCTGGCTCACCTCGCTGTACCCGGTCCTGCTGGACGGCGGCCCCGGCACGCCCGTGGACGCGCTCAAGCGGGTCAGGGAACAGCTCAGGAGCGTGCCCGGCGACGGGCTCGGGTACGGGATGCTGCGTCACCTCAACCCGCAGACCGCGCCCGCGCTCGCCGCGACGCCGCGCCCGGAGATCCTCTTCAACTACCTGGGCCGTTTCGGCGTGGACCGCCCCGAGGACTGGACGATCGCCGCCGAGCCCTACGGGCCGCTGCCCGAGGCGCACGTGTCGCCGTACGGGCTGGAGATCGACGCCGTCACCCACGACCGGCCCGAGGGCCCCTCGCTCAGCGTCACCTGGACCTCGCCGGTCCTGCCGCAGGCGTGGCTCGCGGAGCTGGCGGCCGACTGGGCCGGCGCGCTGCGGGAGCTCGCCGGCGCCGACGTGCTCACGCCGTCGGACGTGCCGCTGGTCGCGCTGACCCAGGCACAGCTCGACGCCCTGCCCGCCGACCCGGTCGACGTGCTGCCGCTCGCCCCGCTGCAGGAGGGCCTGCTGTTCCACGCGAGCGTGGACGAGAACGCCCTGGACGTCTACACGGTGCAGAACTTCCTGTGCCTGCGCCGCCCCATGGACGCCGGCCGGCTGCGCGAGGCCGGCCGGGCGCTGATGCGCAGGCACCCCAACCTGAAAGCCGGGTTCTGGCACGAGGGCCTGGACCGGCCGGTGCAGTTCGTGCCGCGTCACGCCGAGCCGCCGCTCACCGAGATCGACCTGTCGGGGGAGGCCGACCAGGACGCCAGGGTCGAGGAGATCCTCGTCGCCGACCGCGCCGCCCGCTTCGACCTCGCCGACCCGCCGCTGATGCGCCTCACCCTCATCAGGCTGGCCGGCGACCACCACGTCCTGGTCATGATCCACCACCACATCCTGTGGGACGGCTGGTCGGAGGGATTGTTCCTGCGGGAGCTGTTCGAGCTCTACGAGGGACGCGAGCCCGCGCCGGTCACGCCCTACCGCGCCTACCTGGAGTGGCTGTCGTGCCAGGACCGGGCCGTCGGCTTCGCGGCCTGGAAGGACGCGCTGGCGGGGCTCGCCGAGCCGACGCTGCTGGCGCCCGCCGACAGGGGGGCGGCCGCGGTCGTCCCCGGGAACGTGCAGGCGGAACTGCCGGGACGGCTGGGCCGCGACCTGGCCGACCAGGCGCGCCGGCACCGGCTCACCCTGAACACGCTGCTCAACGCCGCCTGGGCGCTGGTGCTGTCGGCCGTCACCGGCACCGGGGACGTGGTCTTCGGCGCGACCGTGTCGGGACGCCCCGCCGAGATCGAGGGCGTGGAGACCACCATCGGCCTGTTCCTCAACACGGTGCCCGTCCGCGTCGCCGTCGACGAGGACGAGACGCTGCTGGAGCTGCTGGTGCGCATCCAGCGCAACCGCTCGGCCGTCATGGCCCACGACCACCTGGGCCTGAGCGAGATCCAGCGGGCCGCCGGGCTCGGCCGGCTCTTCGACACCCTCTACGTGCTGCGCAACTTCGGCAGCGACGAGGAGGAACGCGAGCGGATCACCGCCGCGTACGGCATCACCGAGATGGACGGCGTGGACGGCACGCACTACCCGCTGACGCTGGTGGTGACCCCCGACGAGACGCTGAAGGTGTCGCTGGCCTACCGGCCAGACCTGGTGGACCGGACGCTGGCCGAGGCGATGCTGGCCCGCTTCACCCGCCTGCTGGAGCAGGTCGCCGGCGACCTGTCGGTGCGGGTCGGCGCGCTGGACCCGCTCACCGCGGGCGAGCGGCACCAGGTCGTGGAGGGCTGGAACGCCACCGCCCACGAGGTGCCGGACACGACGATCGCCCGGCTGTTCGAGGAGCAGGTGGCGCGCACCCCCGGCGAGCTCGCCCTGGTCTTCGGCGACGAGCGGCACACCTACGCCGAGCTCAACGCGCGCGCCAACCGGATCGCCCACATGCTGCTCGGGCGCGGCGCGGCCCCGGAGACGATCGTCGCGCTGGCGCTGCCCCGCTCGGCGGACATGGTCGCGGCCCTGTTCGCGGTCCTCAAGACCGGGGCGGCCTACCTGCCGCTGGACGCGGACCTGCCCGCCGCCCGGATCGAGCACATGATCGCCGACGCCGCGCCGCTGTGCGTGCTCACCCCCGCAGACCTCGCCGGCCTCGGCGGGTTCCCCGGCCAGAACCCGGACCGGGAGTTCTCCCCGGACCACCCGGCGTACGTGATCTACACCTCCGGCTCCACCGGCCGCCCCAAGGGCGTCGTCGTCCCCTACGCGGGCCTGACGAACATGCAGTTCAACCACCGCGCCGAGATCTTCGACCCGGTGGTCGCCGAGGCCGGCAGGCGGCTGCGCGTCGCGCACACCGTGTCGTTCTCCTTCGACATGTCGTGGGAGGAGCTGCTGTGGCTGGTCGAGGGCCACGAGGTGCACGTGCTGGACGAGGAGATGCGCCGTGACGCGCGGATCCTCACCGACTACTGCCACGCCCACCTCGTCGACGTGATCAACGTGACGCCGTCGTACGGCCTGCAGCTCCTGGAGCACGGCCTGCTGGACGCCGGGCACGTGCCGCCGCTGGTGCTGCTCGGCGGCGAGGCCGTCCCGGCCGCGCTGTGGGAGCGGCTGCGGACCACCGAGGGCACGCTGGGCTACAACCTCTACGGGCCGACCGAGTACACCATCAACACCCTCGGCGGCGGCACCGGCGACAGCGTCACCCCGATCGTCGGGCGCCCGATCTGGAACACCCGCGTGTACGTGCTCGACGGGCGGCTCCGGCCGGTGCCGCCGGGGGTCGCCGGCGAGCTGTACATCACCGGCGTGGGCCTGGCGCGCGGCTACCTGAACCGGCCGGACCTGACCGCCGAGCGGTTCGTGGCCGACCCGTTCCAGGCGGGGGAGAGGATGTACCGCAGCGGCGACCTGGTCCGGTGGCGCGCCGACGGCACCCTGGACTTCCTGGGCCGTACCGACGACCAGGTCAAGATCCGCGGGTTCCGGGTGGAGCTCGGCGAGATCGAGACGGCCGTCTCCGAGGAGCCCGGGGTCGGGCAGGTCGCGGTGGTCGCCCTGCCGGGTCCGGTGCCCCGCCTGGTCGCCTACGTCGTCCCCGCCGGGGTCCCCGGCGCCCGGGACGCCCAGAGCGCTCGGGACACTCGGAGCGCCCAGGACGCCCAGGACGCCCAGGACGCCCAGGGTGCGCAGGACGTGCAGGATATGCAGGGTGCGCAGGACGTGCAGGGTGCGCGAGAGGTGCGGGACGGGCGGGAGTGGACGCGGGAGCTTGTGGAGGCGCTGCGGGAGCGGCTCCCCTCCCACATGGTGCCCTCGGCGTTCGTCGTCCTGGAGGCGCTGCCGCTGACCGTCAACGGCAAGCTCGACCGGCGCGCGCTGCCCGAACCCGACTTCGCCGCCACGGCCACCTCCAGGGCGCCGCGCGACGCCCGCGAGGAGGCCCTGTGCCGGATCTTCTCCGAGGTGCTGGAGCTGCCCCGGGTCGGCGTCGACGACGGCTTCTTCGAGCTGGGCGGGCACTCGCTGCTGGCGATGCGCCTGGCCGCCCGGATCCGCGCCGAGCTCGGCGGGGACCTGAAGCTCGCCACCGTCATGGCCGGTCCCACGGTGGCCGCCCTCGCCGAGCACCTGGCGCGCGGCGGTCCCGACGGCCCGGGTGGCCCCGGCGGGTTCGAGGTCATGCTGGCGCTGCGCGCCTCCGGTGACCTGCCCCCGCTGTTCTGCGCGCACCCGCCCGCCGGGTTCGGCTGGCTGTACGGGGGGCTGCTGCCGTACCTGGACGCCCGCCGTCCCGTCTACGGCATCCAGGCCCCGGCCCTGTCGGGGGAGGACTTCCACCCCGCGACGATGCAGGAGCTGGGCCGGGACTACGCGGCGCGGATCCGCGCCGTCCAGCCGAACGGCCCCTACCACCTGTTCGGCTGGTCCTTCGGCGGGCAGGTGGCCTACGCCGTCGCCACCGCGCTGCAGGCCCAGGGCGAGAAGGTCGCCTTCCTCGGCCTGCTCGACACCTTCCCGATGGACGCCGAGCAGGACGCCGGGCGCGACCCCGAGGAGCTCGACCTGCTCAGCAGGCAGGAGACGGCCGACTTCCTGGAGGGGCTGCGCGAGTCGGCCGGGGTCATGGCCGACTTCGACGACGCCACGGTCGCGGCCATCGAGGCCGTCCACCGTTCCTGCATGGACCTGCTGCTGGGCGCCACCTACGCCCCCTACCGGGGGGACGTGCTGTTCGTCACCGCCGCCGCCGAGCGCGACGACCTGGGGGAGTTCCGGCAGTGGACCGCCCACGTGGACGGCGTCATCGACGACCACCCGGTGGACTTCCTGCACGGCGAACTGCTCTCACCGCGCGCCCTGGCCGTGATCGGCCCGATCGTCGACCGCGCCCTGCACGGGCCGCGCGAGGGCGCACCGACCGAGGAGAACCCCCGATGATCCCCGCCGACCCGTACACCCCCTCGGCGGGACCGGACACCGCAAGGGAACCGGGCACCACAACAGGACCGGGCACCACAACAGGACCGGGCACCACGGCGGGACCGGGCACCACGGCGGGACCGGGCACCGCGACCGGACCGGCCGCCGCGAAGGAATCGGACACCGCGACGGGCCCGGACGCCGTCACGGGCCCGGACACCGTCACGCCGCCCGGGCCGACGCCCGCCCGGACGCTGCTGCGCCGGACGCTGCTCGAACAGCGGGGGCCGCTGTCGTTGTCCACGGCCTCCTCGATCGTGCGGCAGCTCGCGCTGCTGGCCGTGCCGGTCTGCGTCCAGCGGGCCCTCGACGAGGGCATCGGGAACGGCGACGTCGCCGTCACCGTCCGGTGGGCGCTGGTCGTGGCCGCCCTCTCCCTCGCGCACTGGGCCGGCCTCACCGGCTGGGCGTGGTGGGCGAACCTGGCCGACGCCCGCGCCGGCGCCGCCCTGCGTACCCGCCTGATCCGGCACGTCGCCACGCTCGACCGCGACGACCTCGGCCACGGCGACCTGGTCATGCGCACCACCCGCGACACCGACCTGGTGCGCGTCTGGATCCACGGGGTGCCCACCTGGGCGGTGATCGGCACCACCTTCGCGGTCGTCCTGCCCGCCCTGTTCTCGCTCGACCCGGTCCTGCTGTACGTGACGCTCGGCGCGATCCCGTTCCTCGTCGCGGTCAACGTCGCCTTCCCCCGGCGCCTGTCCCGGGCGCTGGAGGAGCTCTCCGGAGCGCACGCCGACCGGGCGGACGCCGTGGAGGACCTGCTGTCGGCGAGCGCGGCCGTGCGCGGCCTCGGCGGGGAGGGCGTCCTGGTACGCCGCCACCACCGGCACAGCGCGGCGGTGCTCGCGGCCACGATGAGGGCCGGGCGCGTCTCGGCGACCTGGTCGGCGCTGGGTCCCGCCGTCCCCCGGCTGGCCGTGGTGGCCGGCGTCGGGCTGGGCGGCCTGGCCGTGCTGGAGGGCCGCCTCACCGTCGGCGCCCTCACCGCGTTCACCATGTGGATGATCACTATCACCCTGGCGGTACGGGTGTCGGTCGACCGGCTCATCGACCGGCGGCAGGCGCTCGTCGCCGCCGGCCGGATCACCGAGGTGCTCGCCGAGCGGCCCGCTGTGCCCGGACCGGCCGTCCCGGTGGCCCTGCCGCCGGTCGGCGACCTCGTCGCCACCGGGGTGGAGCTGCCCTCGCGGCGGATGGACCTGACCGTGGCCCCCGGCGAGTTCGTGGCCGTCACCGGGCCGGTCGGCTCGGGCAAGTCCACGCTCCTGCGCCTGCTGTGCCGGGCCGAGGACCCCCGCGCCGGGACCGTCACCTACGGCGGCACCGACCTCAGGCGGGCCGCCCCGGACGACGCCGCCCGCCACCTGGTGCTCGTCCCGCAGCGCCCGGTGCTGGTCTCGGGCACCATCGCCGACAACCTGCGCCTGGGCCGCGACCTCGACGACGCCGACCTGCGCGAGGCCTGCCACACGGCCGCCGTCGACCTGCCGCTGGAGACCGAGGTGGGGGAGCGGGGGTCGGCGCTGTCCGGCGGGCAGGCACAGAGGCTCGCGCTGGCCAGGGCCCTGCTCGGGCGTCCGCCGGTACTGCTCCTCGACGACGTGACCTCCGCCCTGGACACCGGCACCGAGGCCCTGGTCGTCACCCGGCTGCGCGCCCGCCACCCCGGTACGGCGATCGTGTTCGCCGGTCACCGCCCCCAGGTCCTCCAGGCGGCCGACCGGGTCGTCGACCTGGCCCCGGCGGAGGTGGCCCATGCGTGAGCGCGCACGGCCCGCACGTGAGACGAACGCCGCGAACCGGCGGAAGGGCGGCACACCGTGGCCGAGGTGACGACGCTGTCGGACGAGCCGGACCAGGCACGGGTGCTGCGGCGCGCCCGGCCGTACCTGGCCGCGCACCGGGGGCGGATCGCGGTCGCGCTGGCGCTGAGCGTCGCCGACAGCGCCGCCCTGGCGGCGGTCGCGCCGATCATCGGCATGGCCACCGACGCGTTGCTGGCCGGGGACCGCGACCGCATGCTCACCGCGGTCGCGCTGCTGGCCGGCGTGGTCGCCGGGCAGGCGGTCCTGGCGCGCTTCGCCGCCGTCATGCTGACGAGCGCGGGCGAGCACGTCGTACGGGACCTGCGCGAGCGCGTGGTGGAGCGGCTCGCCGCCGCCCCGCTGCGGTTCCTGGAGGCCCACCGGGGCGGCTCGCTGCTGCAGCGGGCGACCGGGGAGGTCGCCGAGCTGGCCACCTTCGTCCGGGACTCGCTGCCGAACCTGCTGGGGGTCGTCGCCACGCTCGGGTTCACCTCGGTCGTGCTGCTGGGCTACTCCTGGCCGCTGGCCCTGGCCGTGACCGCCGTCTTCCTGCCGCCCGCGCTGCTCGTCACCCGGTGGTTCGTGTGGGGCGCGGGCCCGGCGTTCGGCGCCTACGCCGGGGCCGAGGCCACCACGGCCGCCACGTTCGCCGAGACGCTCCAGGCCCGCGGCGCGCTGCGCTCGGTCGGCGGGCTCCCGGCGTGGCTGGGCCGCTTCGCCCGCGACAACGAGGCCGCCGTCGCCGCGCAGCGCCGCGCCACCCGCGTCGAGGCGCGGCTCGGCGCGGTGGTCGTCGCCGAGGGCGTCACCATGGCCGCGCTGCTCGCCGCGGGGGCCTGGCTGGTCGCCGAGGACCGGCTCAGCGTCGGCGGGGTGGTGGTGTTCGTACTGGCCTGCCGCACCCTGTTCGAGGGCTTCGAGGAGCTCTCCCAGCTCGCCGGCGAGGCCCAGAGCGCCCGTACCGGCATGGCCCGCCTGCTGGAGCTGCTCGCGGCGGGCGCGCCCACCGGCGGCACGGCGCGGCTGCCCGCCCGGGGCGAGCTGGTCGCCGAGGACGTCACCTACGCCTACGACCGCGGCACGCCGGTGCTGCACGGGGTGTCGGCGGCCTTCGCCGCCCACGACCACGTGGGGCTGGTGGGAGAGACCGGCTCGGGCAAGACCACCCTGTCGAAGATCCTCACCGGCCTCTACGCGCCGGACGGGGGCCGGGTCACCTTCGGCGGCGTGGACCTGCGCGAGGTCTGCCCGGCGGAGCTGCGCCGGCGCATCGTGCTGATCCCGCAGGACGTCCACGTCGTGCCCGGCAGCGTGCTCGACAACCTCGTCCTGATGCCCGGGGAGCCGGGCCGCGACGAGATCGAGGCGGCGATGGAGGTGCTGGGCCTGTCCGGCTTCGCCGCCTCCCTGCCCGACGGCCTCGACAGCCCGGCCGGGGACCTGTCGGCCGGGCAGCGCCAGATCCTCGGGCTGATCAGGGCGGTGCTGGTCGACCCGGCCGTACTGGTCCTGGACGAGGCCACCGCCGACCTCGACCCCGACACCGGGCGGCGCCTGGAGACGGCGCTGGCCTCGCTGCGGCGCGGGCGCACGCTCATCGTCGTCGCCCACCGCCGCTCCACGATCGACCTGCTGCCGCGGCTGGTACGGCTGCGCGAGGGCCGGGTGGAGCCGTGACGGCCGGCCCGGCCCGCCGCGCCGGTCCCGCCTCGCCGCGTCCCCGCGTCCGGTCACCGAAGCCGTTCCCGCCCCCCAGACCCGCCGTCGACACCCGACACCGACACCGTCACCGACCCCCGTCACCGACACCGGCCCCCGTCACCGTCACCGTCACCGACACCGTCACCGACCCCCGTCACCGACACCGGCCCCCGTCACCGTCACCGTCACCGACACCCGTCACCGAAACCAGGAGTAACACCATGCGCCCTGACCGTCTTCTCCGCAGGGGCGTCCTCGGCCTGCTCGTCGCCGGCCTGATGACCGTCTCCGCCGCCTGCGGATCCTCGGCCCCCGCCCAGGAGGGCCCCGCGTCGAGCGGCGCCGCCCCGGCGGCCTCGCCGTCCGCCGCCGGGACGAAGACCCTGCAGACCGTCAACGGGGCCGTCGAGGTCCCCGCCGCCCCCCAGCGCGTGGTCTCGCTGTTCAACACCACCGCCGAGCTGCTGGAGCTCGGCGTGAAGCCGGTCGGCGTGCTCCAGGAGTTCGAGAGCGACTACGCGCCCGAGGACTGGGCGGAGCTGCAGAAGATCCCGGTCGTCGGCGAGAACGAGACGGCGATCAACTACGAGCAGCTGCTCTCCCTGAACCCCGACCTGATCATCAGCACCCAGCGGCGTGACGAGGACTTCGGCTACAAGAAGCTGAGCGAGATCGCCCCCACGGTCTTCATCGTCACCGACAACCCGGCCGAGGTGCGCGAGGCGCTGCCGAAGATCGCCGAGGCCGTCGGCAAGGAGGACGTCCTCACCGCCAAGATCGCCGAGTACAAGGCCAAGGTCGCCGACATCAAGAGCAGGCACGCCGACGTGCTGGCCAAGACCACCTGGGACTACGCCGAGGGCGGCCCCGAGGGGTTCGTCGCCAACTCCCCCGTCTCCTGGCCCGGCCTGTTCATGGAGGAGGCCGGCCTGAAATTCTCCGAGGTGGCGACCGCCGAGCGTGAGAACCGCGGGGTGCGCCTGTCGTTCGAGCAGATCTCCCGCCTCAAGGACACCTCCGCCATCCTCTACGGCGCCGGCCCCGACGGCAAGCCGGACCCCGCCACCGGCAAGCTGCTGGAGCAGGGCTCGTGGAAGCTGCTGCCCGCCGCCAAGGAGGGCAGGGTGTACCCGATCAGCTACGGCTACCAGTACAGCTACAAGGGCGCGCTGGCGATCGTCGGCCAGCTCGACGCCATCCTCTCGAAGCTCTCCTAAGGACGATCCCCGCCATGCATGAGACGCACATCGTCGACTTCGACATCGAACCCCGCGTCCTGGAGGTCGGCCGCGTCGAGCGGATCACCCCCACGACCGTGCGCGTGACCCTCGTCGGCGAGGCCCTGGAGGGGTTCCGCACCGAGCAGCCCCAGGACCACGTCAAGCTGTTCTTCCCCGAGGACGGCGCCGACCTGCCGGTCATGCCGACGATCGGCCCCGACGGCTGGGAGCTGCCGCCGGGCGCCCCCCGGCCCACCTTCCGCGACTACACCGTCCGCCACCACCGGCCCCGCACCGCCACCTCGCCCGCCGAGCTCGACATCGACATGGTGATCCACGGTCACGGCCCCGCCTCCACCTGGGCCTCCCGGGCCGAGCCCGGCAAGAAGATCGGCGTGCTCGGTCCCCGGGGCTCCATCGTGGTCCCCGACGACTTCGACTGGTACCTGCTGGGCGCCGACGAGACCGGCCTGCCCGCGCTGGCCCGCTGGCTGGAGGCCCTGCCCGCGGGGAAGAAGGTCATCGCCTTCGCCGAGGTCGCCGACGCCCGCGAGGAGCAGCACCTCACCAGCGCCGCCGACGTCACCCTGACGTGGCTGCACCGCGACGGCGCCGCCCCGGGCGCCTCCGACGTGCTGGAGCGGGCCGTACGCGGGGTCGAGTTCCCGCCCGGCGACGGGTTCGTCTGGATCGTCGGCGAGGCGGGCGTGCTCACCCCCATCCGCCGTCACCTGCGCGCGAGCGGGCACGAGAAGGACTGGATGGACGTCGACGGCTACTGGAAGCGCGGCACCGTCAACCTCGACCACCACGACGAGCCCGACGAGGACTGACGTGGCCCTTCCGGCCCCCCCGGCGCCCACCCGCTCCCCGGTCTCCCCGGCGCCGGGGCCCGTCGCGGAACGGGCGCGCGGCACCGCCTGGCGGGCCGGCGGCCTGCTGGTCGCGACCGGCCTGCTGGCCGTCGCCGTGGCCGCGAGCGTCGCCGTCGGCTCCAAGGGCATCCCCCTGGCCGACGTGCTGCGCCTGCTGGCCCACGGCGACGGCTCCGACGCCGCCGTGATCATCTGGGACCACCGCATCCCCCGCACGCTCCTGGCCGTCGCCGTGGGCGCCTCGCTCGCCCTGGCGGGCGCGCTCATGCAGGCGCTCACCCGCAACCCGCTGGCCGACCCGGGCCTGCTCGGGGTGGAGGCGGGCGCGGTGATCGCGATCGCGGCGACCATCGGCCTCTTCGGCGTCACGGCGCTCCAGGGGTACATCTGGCCCTCCTTCGCGGGCTCGGCCCTGGCCGCGCTGGTCGTCTACCTGCTCGGCGCGAGCGGCAGGGCCGGTGCCACCCCGGTACGGCTGGCGCTGGCCGGGACGGCGGTCAGCGCGGCGCTGGCCTCCTCCACCCAGGCGCTGGTCCTGTTCGACCCCGAGGCGTTCGAGGAGTTCCGGCACTGGGGGACCGGGGCGCTGGCCGGGCACGACCTGTCGGTCGCGGTGAAGATCGCCCCGTTCACGGCGATCGGCATCGCGATCGCCCTGCTGCTCGGCGCGCCGCTCAACGCGCTGGCCCTCGGCGAGGAGGCCGGCCGGGCGCTCGGCGTCTCCCCGGGCCGGGTCCGGATCCTCGGCGCGATCGCCGTCACCCTGCTGTGCGGGGCGGCCACCGCCGCGGTCGGGCCGATCGGCTTCGTCGGGCTGATCGTCGCGCACGCCGCCCGCCTGCTCGTCGGCGCCGACAACCGGTGGATCCTGGCCTACTGCCTCGTGCTGGGGCCGGTCCTGCTGCTGCTGGCCGACATCGCCGGGCGGCTGGTGCTGTGGCCGGACGAGCTGGAGGCCGGGATCGTCACCGCCTTCCTCGGCATGCCGGTCTTCGTCGCGCTGGTGCGCCGGCGCAGGATCGCCCAGCTATGAGTCCCGCCCCCCGCCGGGGCAGAACCGGCGTTCCCCCGGCACCCCTCACCTCGCGTGACCCCGCGCCCTCACCGGAGTCCCCGCGCAGGCCCGCGCCGCCGGAGGGGCGGGCCCCCGCGGGGAGCGTGACGCTGCGCACCCGGGGCGGGCGGATCGCGCTGCGCTGGGACCGACGCACGGTCGCGGTCTGCCTGGGGCTGCTCGCCGTGCTCGCCGCCGCCGCCGTGGTCGCGATCGGCACCGGGACCTACGAGATCGTCCCGGCCGACGTGCTCCGTACGCTCCTGGGTGAGGGCACCCGCGCGCAGGAGTTCGCGGTGCAGACCCTCCGCCTGCCCCGGGTGCTGACCGCGCTGCTGGCCGGGGCCGCCCTGGGGGCCGCGGGCGCCGTCTTCCAGAGCCTGTCGCGCAACCCGCTGGGCAGCCCCGACATCGTCGGGTTCACCACCGGCGCCTCCACCGGCGCGCTGATCCAGATCATCGTGCTGGGCGGCGGCATGGTCGCCGTCGCGACCGGCGCGCTGCTCGGCGGGCTCGCCACCTCGCTCGTGGTCTACCTGCTGGCCTTCCGGGGAGGCGTCGAGGGCTACCGGCTGATCCTGGTCGGCATCGCCGTCAACGGCGGCCTGGTGGCGGCCAACACCTACCTCGTCGCCCGCGCCGAGTTCGCCGACGCCCACATCGCGGTCACCTGGATGACCGGCAACCTCAACGGCCGCTCGTGGGAGCACGTGTGGCTGCTCCTGCTCACCCTCGTGCCGCTGATGGCGTGGACGCTGTGGCTGGGCGGCCGCCTGCGCATGATGGAGATGGGCGACGAGGCCGCCGTCTCCCTGGGCGTGCGCGTCGAGCGCTCCAAGCTCGCCCTGATGCTGGCCGGGGTCGCGCTGACCGCCATGGCCACGGTCGCGGGCGGCCCCATCCCGTTCGTCGCGCTGGCCGCGCCGCAGCTCGCCCGCAGGCTCACCGGCGCCACCGGGCCGGGGCCGATGGCCTCCGCCCTCATGGGGGCGACGCTCCTGCTCGTCTGCGACCTGGCGGCGCAACGCGTGATCGAGCCGTCCCAGCTTCCCGTCGGCGTGATGACGGGCTCCCTGGGCGGCACCTACCTGGTGTGGCTGCTGCTGCACGAGTGGAGGCGGTCACGGGGGTGACGGGGGTGACGTGCCCGTCCGGGCTGGCCCCGGGCGAAGGTGCCCCCGTCAGGGGTGGCGCGTGCCGGTCCGGTTCTCCCCCCCGCCCTGCGCGCGGGGTTCCTGGACGGGCAGGAACGGCGCGAGGTCCGGGCGTTTGGCCATGCGGCCGTCGCCGGAGGAGCGGCCGCGCAGGCGCCTGCCGAGCCAGGGGCCCAGGAAGGTCCTCGCCCAGCGGAGTTCGTGGACGGTGGCGTCCCACCGGGACAGGGCGGCCGGCGGCGCGGGCAGGGGATGCGTCCAGGAGTCGCTGCTGCCGGGCAGGTCGAGCGCGTGGGCGATGGCCGCGGCGATCCGCTCGTGTCCCAGGGGGGTGGCGTGCAGGCGGTCGACGGTCCACAGCCTCGGGTCGACGACGACCGGGTGGTAGGCGGCCTCGGCGACGACGACGCCGTGGCGGCGGGCCGCGGCGCGGATGTGGTGGTTGAGGGCGGCGACGCGGGGGGACAGCGGCCGGGCCACCGGGATGATCCGGGTGATGTCGGGGAAGGTGACGGTCGCCACGCGGGCGCCCTGCGCGGTGAGGGCCGCGAACATCGCCTCCAGGTGGGCGCCGACCTCGTCGGCGTCGAAGCGGGGCCGCAGCATGTCGTTGACCCCGGCGACGACGGTGGCGAGGTCGGGCCGCAGGGCGAGGGCGGCGGGGAGCTGCCCGGCGCGGACCTGGGCGGCGAGGTGCCCGCGTACGGCGAGGTTGGCGTAGAGGAGACCGGGGGCGTCGGCGGCCAGGTGCTCGGCGAGCCGGTCGGCGCATCCGCGCAGGCCGGCGACCTCGTCGCCGTCGCCGAGTCCTTCGGTCTGGCTGTCGCCCAGGGCGACGTAGCGCGGGGGCTCAGCGGGGGACACGGGCGGCCCGCCTCTCCCGCAGGACGGCCGCGGTCCGGTGGCACCAGTCCCGGTTGCCCTGTTCGAAGGCCAGGCCGCGCAGGCAGGTCAGGTAGGGGCCGACGCGGTCGCCGTGACGCAGGAAGTCCTCCTCGTCCCTGTCGCCGCGCATCCGCCGCAGGAGCCCGCCGAAGAGCTCGATCTTGGCGTCGGCGAGGGCGGCCCGTTCGAGGAGCCGCCCGACGAGCTCGCCGGGGTCGAGGTGGTCGGCGGCCTGGACCTTGACGAGGAGGTCGTCGCGGATGAAAGACGGCCTGTCGGCGGTCGCCGCGAACCGGGTCAGCTCGGCGAGACCGGCCTCGGTGACGGTGAACAGGCGCTTGGTGGGACGGGTGTCCTGGACGACCTCCCGGCCCGAGACCAGCCCCTCCCGCTCCAGCCCGGCCAGTTCGGCGTAGAGCTGCTGGGGGAGGGCGTGCCAGAAGTTGGCCACGCCGACGTCGAAGGCCTTGGCGAGCTGGTATCCGCTGAGCTCCTCGTTCAGGAGCGCCGCCAGCACGGCGTGCCGTAGCGCCATCGGTGCCTTCCTCCCTCTGTCCTGCGAACGCCTGTCATGATACTCAAATATATGACTAATCAGATTATTGAGTAAGGAAGTGTCCCATGGGAAGTGCAGACCGGTTCCGGGCCGCCGTCGAGCAGGGCGATCTCCCCGCGCTGGCGGCGCAGTTCACCGGGGACGTCCGTCTTCACAGCCCGGTGACGTTCACCCCCTTCGAGGGGCCGGACGCGGTCCTGGGGCTGTTCGGCGTCCTGCTGCGCGTCTTCGAGGACTTCCGCTACGTCGGGTCCCTGGAGGGCTTCGCCGAGACCGGCACGGACGGTGCCGAGGCCCCGTCGGCCGTGCTGCTGTTCCGCGCCGTCGCGGGCGGCAGGCAGATCCACGGCATGGACCTGCTCCAGTTCGACGAGGCCGGGCTGATCAAGGAGATCACGGTCATGGTACGACCCCGGTCCGCGGTCCACGCCCTGGGGGAGGCGGTGCTCGCCGGCCTCGTCGCCGACGGCCTCGTCCCGGCCCCGGCCGATCGCTGAGACGGCCGTCCGGCCCGGCCGGGTCCTCCCCGCCGCGTCCCCGTTCCGTTCCGTTCCGTCAGGGCAGCATGTCGGCGGCGTAGAGGGCGTGGACGGCGGCGCAGCGGCGCACGGCGGCCTCGTCGACGTACTCGCCGGGGCCGTGGGAGACCTCCAGCAGGCCGGGGCCGTGGCCGAAGGCGGGGATGCCGAGCTGGGCGTACCAGCGGGTCTCCAGGATGCCCGGGCACGTCTCGAACCGGGCCGGCGCGCCGTGCACCTCGCCGACGACGCGGCCGAGCGCGACCGCGGCGGGGTGGTCCCGCGGGGTCGCGGCGGGGGGCTGTGACTGGGTGACGCGGACGGAGACCTCGGCGTCGATCTCGCGGGCGGCGTCCTCGACGAGGCGGGTCAGGCGCCCGAGCTCGGCGCCGAGGTCCTCCTCGGGGTTGTAGCGGCCGTCGACGGTGAAGAAGGCCGAGCCGGGAACGACGTTGAAGGAGGCGCCGCTGCCGGACAGGCCGCCGACGACGATCATGCTGCCGCGGGCGTCCTCGGCGTTCATGGGGAAGGCGGTGTGCCGGCCGGCCATCTCGGCGGCGTGGCGTTCGAGCGGGCGGGCGACGTGCAGCATGCGCAGGAAGGCGTTGACGCCGCGGTCGGCCTGCCCGACGTGGGCCTCGCGGCCCCGGACCTCCACGCGCAGGGACAGGGCGCCGCGGGCGGCGTTCCAGACGGCGCCGCCGCTGGGCTCGGCGGTGATCATCGCCAGGGCGGCCGGGTCGACGAGCCCGGCGTCGCGCAGGTGGCCGGCGCCCGCGACGCTGCCGGTCTCCTCGTCGCAGACCAGGTGGACGACGATCCGCCCGGTGCCGAGCAGGCCGAGCTCCCGGGCCGCGGCGGCGCCGTAGAGCATGGCGACGATGCCGCCCTTCATGTCCGCCGTGCCCCGGCCGACGATCCTCCCGTCCCGGCGCAGGGGGGTGAACTGGTCGCGGCTCTGGGCGGGCACCACGTCGAAGTGGCCGTGGAAGTACACCAGCGGGTCACCGCCGCCGGCCGTGCCGCGCACGACGCAGGGCTCGTCGAGGCGGCCGGACGGGTCGGGGACGCCGATGATCTCCGGGGACAGGCCGAGGCCGTCCATCGCCTCGTGCAGGACCCGGGCGCAGCGGCCCAGCGCGCGTCCCGGGGGATTCTCGGAGTCGACGGCCACCAGGCGCTCCAGGAGACGGGCCATCTCGTCGGCTCGTTCGTCGAGCCAGCTCTCGACCCGTGCGGCGCGGTTCGTCAAGACGTCGCCTCTCGCGTGCTCCGGCCCGCCGTGCGGAGCCACGCCGGGGGACCGGCGCGGATGAGCGGGGATGTGCGAGTAATTATAGGCCGGAACAGACCTCATATGATTTCCAATTCGACCTCTACGATGCCCATATGGGAAACGAAAACATCATGGACGCCATTGACAGGGACATTTTAGTTCACCTGCGCCGGGACGGCCGGTTGACCAACGTCGAGCTGGCCAGGCGGGTGGGGCTCACCCCGCCCCCGTGCCTGCGCCGGGTGCGGCGCCTGGAGGAGGCGGGCGTCATCACCGGCTACCGGGCCGTCGTCGACCACCAGGTCCTCGGTGCCGGGCTGGAGGTCATCGTCTCGATCGAGGTGAGCGTGAGCGACCTGAGGACGCTGGAGGAGCTGGAGCGGACCATCGCCGCCTACGAGGAGGTCGTCGAGTTCCGCCGCCTGTTCGCCACCCCCGACTACCACCTGCGGGTCCTGGTCGCCGACTACGCCGCCTACGAGAGGTTCCAGACCGAGAAGATCATCGGCATTCCCGGTGTGGCGCGGGTGATCTCCCAGCCCACCATGAAGAAGATCAAGGTCCTCGACTGATCTCGCCCTAGGTGGAGTTACAGAATTTGAAATCTGTAAGTCGTAACTGTACGGTCGGGGTATGACGACACGAACACTCGGCAGGAACGGCCTCACCAGCGCGCCGATCGGGCTCGGCTGCATGGGCATGTCCGACTTCTACGGCCCGGCGGACGAGACCGAGAGCATCGCGACCATCCACGCCGCCGTCGACGCCGGGGTGACCCTGCTCGACACCGGCGACTTCTACGGCATGGGCGCCAACGAGCTGCTCATCCGGGACGCGCTGCGCGCCCGGCCCGGCGACCGGGACAAGGTCGACATCAGCGTCAAGTTCGGCAGCCTGCGCGGGCCCGACGGGGCATGGATCGGCTTCGACTCGCGCCCGGTCGCGGTGCGCACCTTCGTCGCCTACTCGCTCAAGCGGCTGGGCACCGACCACATCGACGTCTACCGGCCGGCCAGGCTCGACCCGGACGTGCCGATCGAGGAGACGGTGGGTGCGATCGGTGAGCTGGTCACCGCCGGGTACGTGCGCCACATCGGCCTGTCCGAGGTCGGCGCGGAGACCCTCCGGCGCGCGGCGGCGACGCACCCGATCGCCGACCTGCAGATCGAGTACTCGCTGCTGTCGCGCGGCATCGAGGCCGAGATCCTGCCCGTCTGCCGGGAGCTGGGCATCGGCGTCACCGCGTACGGGGTGCTGGCCCGGGGCCTGATCGGCGGGCACTGGTCCAGGGAGCGGCAGACCGCCGCCGACGACTTCCGC
Source organism: Streptosporangium sp. DT93 (assembly GCF_049844535.1). Taxonomy (NCBI): domain Bacteria; kingdom Bacillati; phylum Actinomycetota; class Actinomycetes; order Streptosporangiales; family Streptosporangiaceae; genus Streptosporangium; species Streptosporangium sp. DT93. Next base: position 120,371 of record NZ_JBNCLF010000013.1, on the reverse strand, counting down.
GCGCACAGCCCGCGCCACACCGGCGCGAACCTCGACGCCAACCTGGCGCTGACCGAGCGGCTGCGCGCGATCGCCGAGGAGCGCGGGGTGTCGGTGGCGCAGATCGCGATCGCCTGGGTGCTCGCGCAGGGCGGCGACGGCGGCGACGGCGGCGACGGCGGCGACGGCGGCGACATCGTGGCGCTGGTCGGCGCGCGGCGCCGGGACCGGCTCGCCGAGGCGCTCGGCGCGACGGAGGTGTCCCTGTCCGCCGAGGACCTCGCGCGGATCGAGCGGGCGGTGCCGCCCGGCGCCGCGGCCGGCGACCGCTACCAGTCGGCGCAGATGGCGGCGCTCGACAGCGAACGCTAGGGTTGCCTGCCATGCCCGACCACGCGCTCACCCCGGAGCGGATCGTCGCCGCCGCCGAGGAGACGCTGCGCCGGTTCGGGCCGGCCAAGGCGACCGTCGTCGACGTGGCGCGGACGCTCGGCGTGAGCCACGCCGCGGTCTACCGGCACTTCCCGAGCAAGACCGCGCTGCGCGAGGCGGTGACGAGTGCCTGGCTGGCCGGCGTACGGCAGCCCCTGGAGGAGGTGCGGACCGGTTCCGGCCGCCCGGCCGCGCCGCTCCTGCGGGAGTGGCTGACGGTGCTGGCGCACCAGAAGCGCGAGCGCGCCCTGCGCGATCCTGAGCTGTTCGCCACCTACGTGGCGCTGGTGGGAGAGTCGAGCGGCGCGGTGGAGGCGCACGTCTCCGAGCTTCTCGCCGACCTGACCGCCATCATCGCCGCGGGGGCCGGGCAGGGGGCCTTCCGGGTCCCGGACGCGGCCGCGGCGGCCCGCGCGGTGCTCACCGCGACGAGCCCGTTCCACAATCCCGCGCACGCCGGTGACTGGAGCAGGCCGTCCTTCGAGCGCGACCTGCAGGACGTGCTCGACATCATCCTGCGGGGGCTGTCCTGAACGGCAGGCGGCGACGACACGAACGACGGCGACGACACGAACGAGGGCGGCCATGCTGATCAGGGCGGCGCGGGCGGACAGGGGGCGGGCATGCTGATCAGGGCGGCGCGGGCGGACGGGGAGCGGGCATGCTGATCAGGGCGGCGCGACCGGCCGAGGCCGGATCGCTGAGCGAGCTGGCGATCCGCTCCAAGGGTCACTGGGGGTACGACGAGGCGTTCATGGCGGCCTGCCGGGACGAGCTGTCCGTCGCGGCGTCGGAGGTCGCGAGGCTGCGGGCCACGGTGGCCGAGCACGACGGCCGCGTCCTGGGGTTCGCCACGCTGGAGGGGGACCCGCCGGAGGGGTGCCTGGGCATGCTCTTCGTCGAACCGGACGCGATCGGCCGGGGCGTCGGCCGCCTCCTGTTCGAGCACGCCGTCGCCACGGCGGCCGATCTCGGCTTCGAGCGGCTCACCATCGACGCGGACCCGAACGCCGAGCCGTTCTACCTCGCCATGGGCGCCACCCGGATCGGCGCGACCCCGTCCGGCTCGATCCCCGGACGGGTGCTCCCGCTGCTCGCGGTCACCGTCGCGGACCGGCGGGCACGGTAGCGAACCACCGGGCGGGACCCGGCCGGACCCGGCCGGACCCGGCGGGACCGGTGGTGACGGGGTCACCGGGGAGCCTGACCCTTCCGGCGGATCTTGATGTCGCGCATGTCCGTCACCGCCACCCGCAGGATCCGGTACGGGTACCCGTACGCCTCCAGCGCCGCCACGGCCCGCCCGGTCACGCCTCCCTCGTCGTCGTCCTTCTCCGGGCGCACCTGGCAGCGGAAGGTGAACGACGAGAGGCTGGAGTCGCAGGTGAAGGTGCCCGCCTCGGTGAAGCCGCCCGGCAGCGGGCCGGCCCCGGCCGACAGGCGGGCGCGGCCGTCGTCGCCCAGCCCGTCGAACGTTCCGCTGATCAGAACCCTGAACATCATCGATCCTCTCGGGTGGCGTAGGTGAGGACGGTCTCGCCGAGCAGGTCCTCGACGACGTCGAGGAGGCGCAGCACCGCCGTGGCGATCGTCTCCGGGCTCTCCCCGGCCGTGGTGCGCCGGCCGATCTCGGCGAAGACCAGCGAGTGGGCCAGGCCGATCTGGGCGGCCACCACCCGGGGCAGCGGGTCGCCGGGGCCGGTGCCGGTCTCCTCGGCGAGCACGGCCTCCAGGGCGGCGGTCATCTGCCGGCCGAGGTCGTCCAGCCGGGCGGTCAGCGTGGGGGCGGCCCGCATCATCTCGTAGACCCGGCCGAACCCGTCGGTCAGGCCCAGCGCGCGGTCGCGGCGGCGGACCATCTCACGCAGGCGGTCCAGCACGGCGCGGGCGGCGGACTCGCCGGGGCCGCGCCGCCGGACGATGTCGGCGAGCCGCTCCTCGGCCGTCCGCTGCGGGTCCAGGACCAGGTCCTCCTTGGCCTGGACGTAGTTGTAGAGGGTGTTCACCGAGACCTCCGCCGCGGCGGCGACCTCCGCGATCGTGACGTGGTCGAAGCCACGCTCCACGAACAGGCCGAGGGCCACGTCGTGGAGGCGCTGCCGCGTCCGGCGTTTCTTCTGCTCCCGGAGTCCTTCGGTCATGGGCAGAAGGTTAAGTGGACTGCAAATCCGAAGTCCACTGCATTTTTGCAGTGGACTTCGGTTTTCCGGGTCGTACGCGCCGCCCCTACGCGGGCAGGGCGTTCGTGAGGCGCTCGCGCAGGCGGGCCGCGTCCTGGGCGGGAGGCAGGCCGTAACGGCGCCGGTACTCGCGGCTGAACTGCGTCGCGCTCGCGTACCCGACCGTCTCGGCCACCAGGGCCGCGGTGGTGTCACCGGTGACCAGCAACCGCCGCGCCTCCCGCAGCCGCAGGTCCTTCTGGAACCGCAGCGGGCTCATGCCGGTCGCGGTCCTGAAGTGCCGGTACAGCGTGGCCGCGCTCATGTGCGCCACCGCCGCGACCGACTCGACGGTGATCGGCTCGGCGTAGTGCGCGCAGATCCACCCGGTCGCCGCGCTCACCCGGGCGGCGGCCGAGCCGACCGGCGCCAGCCCGCGCAGGGTGGGGCCGAGGGGGCTGCCGAGCAGCCGGTAGAGGATCTCGCTCTCGATCCCGGCGGCCAGCGGGCGGATGTCGTCCGGGGTGTCGAGCAGCCTCACCCACCGGGTGACCGCGTCGACGAGCTCCGGCGTCATCGGCGCGATGATCTGTCCACCAGGCCCACCAGGCCCACCAGACCCACCAGGCGCGCCCGGCCCGCCCGGCCCGCCCGGCCCGCCCGGCCCGCCCGGCGCGACCGGGCCCGCCTCCTCCAGCTCCAGCAGCAGGCCGGCGAGGGCCCGGCCGTCGAGCCGCAGCACCGCCGCGCGGTACGGCGTCCGCTCGAACACGGCGGTGACCGGAACGTGCAGCGAGCTCAGCATCATCTCGCCGCTCCCGGCCACCCGGCTGCGGTCGCCGGTGACGGTGCGCTTGGCGCCTCCGGCGATGAAACAGATCATCGGCTCGTACAGCAGCTCGACGGGGTCGAGGGGCTCGTCGATCGTGACCAGCGTGAGATGGGGCACCGTGCTCTCGGCCCACAGGCCGTCGCTGTGCCGTGCGATCGCCGCCGCGAGCTCGTCCGGCATGCCACGCTCCTTCGGTGAGAGGATCGGGCAATACTATGCGGTCCTGGCCTCATGACCTGCGGGGGGCGCGTCCCTACGGTGGGGAGCATGACACAGCACGAGCAGGACCTTCCGAAGCGCGCGCTCGGCACCCAGGGACTGGAGGTCGGCGCGATCGGCCTCGGCACGATGGGCATGACCATGGCCTACGGCGCCCCCGACGAGGAGGGCGGGATCGCCGCCATCCGCCGGGCGTACGAGCTGGGCGTCACCTTCTACGACACCGCCGAGCTGTACGGCATGGGCACCGGCAGCAACGAGCGGCTGCTCGGCCGCGCCGTCAGGGACTTCCGCGACGACGTCGTGATCGCCACCAAGTTCGGCTTCGACCTGAGCGACCCGCGGAACGTGGGGGCGGCGCTGGACAGCCGGCCGGAGCACATCCGCGAGGTCACCGAGAACAGCCTGCGCCACCTCGGCACCGACCGCATCGACGTGCTCTACCAGCATCGCGTCGACCCGGACGTGCCGATCGAGGACGTGGCGGGAACGGTCGGCGAGCTGATCGCCGAGGGCAAGGTGCGCTACCTCGGGCTCAGCGAGGCGGGCCCCGACGTCATCCGCCGCGCCCACGCCGTCCACCCGGTGTCGGTGCTGCAGACCGAGTACTCGGTGTTCGAACGCGCCGTCGAGGCCGACGTGCTGCCGGCCGTACGCGAGCTGGGCATCGGGTTCGTGCCGTACTCGCCCCTGGGCCGGGGGTTCCTCACCGACGCGGTGCGGCCGGCCGCCGACTACCCCGCGGACGACATGCGCAGCTGGGACGACCGCTGGCAGCCCGGCAACTACGAGAGGAACCTGGCCGCCGTCGGCGAGCTGACCGCGCTCGCGCGGGACAGGGGGATCACGGTCACGCAACTGGCGCTGGCGTGGCTGCTGGCCCAGGGCGACGACATCGTGCCGATCCCGGGCACCCGCAGCGCGCGGCGCGTCGCCGAGAACGCCGCGGCGGCGCACGTCACGCTCACCCCGCAGGACCTCGCCCGCGTCAAGGAGATCCTGCCGCGCGGCGGGGCCGGATCCCGGTATCCGGAGGCGATGATGCCGTCCTGGTGACGCCGGGCCCCGCCCCCGTCCGGGGCGTACCCGGCGCCTTTCCGGCGGGCGAGGACCGGCCGACGCCGCCGTCGCGGGTCGACGGCGGCACCCGGGTGCCGCCGGCCGTGCCGTTGCCGTGGGTCAGGCGGTGCCGGCCGGAGCCACGGCGGTGACGAGCCATATCCCGGCCGGCAGCCGGTAACCCGCCGCGGGCCCGGTGGGCTCCGGGGGTCCGGTGGGCTCCGGGGGCTCGCGGAAGCGGGCCAGGAGCTTGATCACCCCGGCGCGCGCGGCGGCCCGCCGCTCCGGTGCGGCCTCACGGTAGGCGGCCCCGGCGGGGCCGATCTCGATCAGCCACTCGGCCACGGCGCCGGGATCGCCGGGGGCGCGCAGGACGACGTCGTACGGCTCCACGCCGACGGCGTCGAAACCGGCCCCGGTCAGGACGCGCGTCACCCGCCCGGGGTCGGCGAACGCGAACGGGCCCGGCTCGTCGCCGACGGGCATCGGCGGCAGCGGTCCCAGGTGCGGCGCGGCGCCGAGCAGCACCGCGTGCATCCAGGGGGTGGCCGCACCGTCGCGGAAGACGGTGGCGGCCAGGCGCCCGCCCGGCCGCAGCGCCCGCCGGATCGCGGAGCAGGCGGCGACCGGATCGGCCGCCAGCATGAGGGCCATCCGGGAGTAGGCCGCGTCGAAGGGGGCTCCCTGCACGGCTTCCGCGGTCTCGATGTCGGCGGCGGTGAAGCGCAGGCCGGGGTGGCGGTCGCCGGGGAACCGTGCGGCCGCGGCCTCCACCATGGAGGCGTCCAGGTCCAGGCCGACCACCGTGCCGGCCGGGCCCACCGCCCCGGCGAGCTCGGCGCTGGTGCCGCCGCATCCGCAGCCGACGTCGAGGATCCGCTCCCCGGGCCGGGGGCGCAGCCGGTCGAGCGCCACCGCGCCCAGCGGCCGGCCGTACTCGTCCTGACGGTCGGCGTGGCGTATCCAGCCCGGCGCGGCCCGCGCCCAGAACGTGGCGTTGCGGGCACGTACGCCCGCGAGGTCGCTCACGGGAAGGGCATCTCGGCGCCGTCGACCGTCACGGACCGGAAGCCCGCGGCCTTGCCCGCGTCGAACCCGTCCGCCTGGGCGGCCAGGCCGGCGGCGCGGATGAGCCGCTCGGACTGGAAGCGCCGGAACGCCTCCTCGTCCTGCCAGACGTTGATGATCCGCCAGCCGCCCTCGACCGGCCCGGCGACGTGGGCGAGCAGGCCCGGCGGGCGGTCCGGGCCCAGGTTGCGCTCCACCGAGCGGTACTCCTCCTCGGTCACGCCGGGCATCTCCTGCAGGACTCCGAACGGCACCTTGATCACTTCCTTATTGGTTAGAGTTACACTCTATCTAATAGAACCTTATACTGCGAGGGTGGACGGCAAGCGGGACTACCGGTCCCCGCGACGCCGGGAGCAGGCCCGGCAGACCCGGCGCGCGATCCTGGACGCGGCCGCCAGGCTCTTCGTCGACCCCGGCTACGCGTCCACCTCGCTGACCGCCGTCGCCGCCGAGGCGGGCGTGGCGGTCCAGACGATCTACGCGGCCTTCGGCGGCAAGCAGCGGCTGCTGTCCGAGCTCGTCGACGTCACCGTCGCCGGGGACGACGAGCCGGTCGCGCTGCCCGACCGGCCGTTCGCGGCCGAGATCCGGGCCCTGCCCGATCCGCGCGCCAAGCTCGCCCGCTACGCCCGGCACCTCACCGCCACGCACGCCCGCCAGGCCGACGTGATGATCGCGCTGGCCGGCGCGGCCACCGCCGACGCCGACGCCGCCCGCATCTGGGACAAGAACGTCGAGGACCGCAGGCGCGGCATGGCCATGTTCGCCGCCGAGCTCGTCGCCACCGGAGCCGTGCGCCCCGGCCACGACACCGGCAGCGTCGCCGACGTCCTGTGGCTGGCCATGGACGTGCGCAACTACGACTGGCTGGTACGCCGCCGCGGCTGGCCCGCCGAACGCTTCGAACGCTGGTACGTCGACACGGTCGCCGCCGCGGTGCTGGACTGATCCCCGGTGCGCCGGACCGCCCCCGGGTGCGCGTACCGTCGCCCGCACCACCCGGCCGGTACGCGCGGCGGGGCGGCCGTCGTTGACAGGCCGGTGACTTCTCGCGATCATGGAAGCGCCGTTCGGGGCCCCGCGCCAGAGGTGGAGCCGCACGGACATCGCGGTCGCCGTCCCGTCCAGGGGAGGAACGCGCTCGCCCGGTGGAGTGCAGGACCGGTGCGCCGCGCTCTCCCCGTCCCCTCACGGAAGAGCTGACATCAATGGATGACGAAAAGACGCCCCAGGCGTCCCCCGTCGACACCTCCGGCCCGGCGGTGCCCGGTCTCGATCCGAACGTCCCCAACGTCGCCCGCATCTACGACTACTACCTCGGCGGCAAGGACAACTTCGCCGCCGACCGGGCCAGGGCCGAGGAGATGATGCGCATACCCGGCACGGTGCAGGCGGCGAGGAACAACCGCGCCTTCCTGCGACGGGTCGTGCACATCCTGGCCGGCGAGGGCATACGGCAGTTCCTCGACATCGGCGCCGGCCTGCCCACCCAGGAGAACGTGCACCAGATCGCCGAGCGGGTCGACCCCGCCAGCCGCACCGTCTACGTGGACTTCGACCCCGTCGTGGCGGTCCACGCCCAGGCGCTGCTGGCCACGAACGACACCACGATCGCCCTCACCGGTGACGCGCGCGAGCCGGAGGGCATCTTCGGCAACCCCGAGCTGAGGGCTCACCTGGACCTGGAGAAGCCGGTCGCGGTGCTGCTGGTCGCCCTCACGCACTTCATGTCCGACGAGCAGGTCGAGAACCTCGTCGACCACGTGCGCCGCCAGGTGCCGCCGGGAAGTTACCTGGTGGTCACCCAGATGTTCCCCGGCGATCGCGCCGAGCTGGTCCGGAAGGCCGTCACCATCTACTCCGGGACCAACAGCGGGCCGCTGGTCGGACGTGACGCCAAGCAGATCGCGGCCTGGTTCGAGGGCATGGAGATGCTGGAGCCCGGCATCGTCCGGGTCGAGCGCTGGCGCCCCGCGCTGCAGGACAGCGAGGGGCTCCCGGAGGTCGACGAGGGGGCACCGGGCATCCTCGGAGCCGTCGGACGCGTTCTCTGACCCCTCCCCGGCGGGCGACCGGCCGCCGGACCACCTGCCGTACCGGGAGATGACGGGGCGATGTTCGAAGGCTCCGAGGCGGGAACGATCCAGGCCGGGGAGGCGCCGGGCGGCAGGGCACGTCAGGCGGCCGGGCAGACGGTTCCCGCCCGGGGGAGCCGGCCGGTGACCAGGTAGCGGTCGACGTGCTCCGTCGCGCAGTCCGACCTCATGTAGGCGGTGTGGCCCGTCCCGGCGTACGTCAGCAGGCCGGAGCCGCGGATGCGCGACGACAGGCTTCGCGCCCAGGCGAGCGGGGTCGCCGGGTCGTGGGCGGTGCCGACGACGAGGATCGGCGCGGTGCCGCGCACGTCCACCCGCCGCTGCGGGTTGGACGGGGGCACGGGCCAGCCGAGGCAGCCGGCCGTCATGTCCCAGAACTCCGAGGTGCCCCCCAGGTGGGGCGACAGCGCGCGGACCCGCTCCAGCCGGGCCCGCAGGTCCCGGTGGCCGCGGATCCGCGGGTCGAGGTCCAGGCACATGACGGACCGGTAGGCGGCGGTGCTCGCGGGGTCGTCGAGCACCTGCGCCCGCATCGAGGCGAAGATCGCGGCGTCGCCCTGCTCCGCCTGGACGATCCCCGCGGCCAGACCTCCGGCGTACTCGGGCATCGCCGTGAGGAAGGTGTAGGCCACGTGGCGGAGCTCCTCGGCGGTGATCGGCCGCCCGCCCTTCACCGGGACGGGCGCGCGCTCCGCTCCGGCGACGAGCCGGTCCCACACCCGCGCGACGTCCCTGCCGCGCAGGGGGCAGCTCGCCGTACGGTCGCACCAGGCGACGAACCCCTCGAACGAGTCCTCCACCGCCCTCGACGCGTCGGTGACCAGGCGGTGGGAGCTCATCCCGTGGTCGACCGCGCCGTCCAGCGCCATGGTGCGGACCCGGCCGGGGAAGAGACCGGCGTACTCGGTGCCGAGAATGGTGCCGTAGGACTTGCCGAGGAAGCTCACCTTCTCCTCGCCGAGCGCGGCCCGCACCGCGTCGAGGTCACGGGCGACGCTCACGGTGTCGATGTTCCCCAGCAGGGGACCGGTGGCGGCCAGGCAGCTCTCGCCCACCGCCCTGTTGTGCGCGACCAGCCTGTCGTACCCGGCCCGGGTGCGGGGGAACCGGCTCACCCCGGGGCCGTACACCGGCAGGCCGCAGCGCACGGCGCCGCTCTCGCCGACCCCGCGCGGGTCGACGCCGACGACGTCGAACCGCCGGCGCACGTCGTCCGAGAGGATCGCGGAAGGATAGTCGCGGACGACCAGCGCGGCCTGGCCGCCCGGACCGCCCGGGTTGTAGAGAAGGGTGCCGATCCGTGCCCCGGGATCGGTGGCCCTGCGCCGTACGACGGACAGTTCGATCCTCGGCCCGGCCGGGGCGGACCAGTCGAGCGGGACCTCGACCGTTCCGCACTCGGCTCCGGCCTGCTCGCCGCACTGCCGCCAGGAGATCGCGGGGCCGTCGGCGGACGCCGCCCCGCCGGCGGCCACGAACGGCAGGACCGCCGCGATCGCCAGGAGGGAGGCCGTGATGCTTCGTCTCATGGGACGTCATGATCGTGCGGCCGCCCGTTCCCGATCATCGGCCGAAAGTACGGCCGCCCGCGTTCCCCCTCGGCCGGAAGGACGGCGCGGGATCGCGACGTGCCGCACGGCGGCGGTCGCGGCGGGACATGATGGAGGGCGGGGGACACGGGGGTGAGGCGTGGTCCCGTCGCCCCGTTCACGGTGAACGGCCGTGCAGGACCGTGACGACGATCCGAACACGCTCAGAGGGGTTTCTCATGAGCCGCATGCCCGCCGGCCCGCCCATCTGATCCCTCGCGCGTCGCGTGTTCGCCGCCCTGGCCCTCCACGTGGTCAGGTTCACCGGGGTCCCGCGACGCCCCCGGTGCCATGGCGTAGGGTTGCCGGGGCGCCGGGTGGGGCCGTCGTGTCAGGCCGGGGCGTGTGTGCCGATCGGCCGGCGGGCGGGCCGTCCGCGCGCCTTTCCCGGCCCGCCGCGTCCGCCTCCGTGACGACATACCGAGGGAGTCCGCTTGAGGGAGCCCGTCCCGCCCGTCCTGGTCTTCGACCTGTTCGGGGTCATCGCCCGTCACCAGTCCCCGGAGAGCCTCGCGGCCATCGAGCGTGCCGCCGGCCTGTCGGGTCCGCGCCTGTGGCGGCCCTACTGGGACCTGCGGGCGCCCTACGACCGTGGCGACCAGCAGGGGCGGGAGTACTGGCGGACCGTGGCCCGCGCCGCGGAGACCGGTTTCGGCGACGACCAGATCGACGAGCTGATCGTCAGGGACCTGGAGAGCTGGAGCGAGGTCGACGAGGAGATGGTCGGCCTCGTCCGGGAGATGAGCGGTCGCACCAGGCTCGCCCTGCTGTCCAACCTCCCCTCGGACCTGGCCGCCCAGGTCGAGGGGCTTCACCACGCGTGGCTGGACGTGTTCGAGGTGCGCGCGTTCTCCTGCCGCATCGGCCACGCCAAGCCGGAGGCCGGGGCCTACACCTGGTGCCTGGAGAAGCTGGGCGTGCCCGCCTCGGACACGGTGTTCGTCGACGACAGGGCGGAGAACATCCACGCCGCCGAGCGGCTGGGCATGACCGGGCACCTCTTCACCACCCCGGACGACCTGCGCCGGGCGCTCGGGGAGACGTACCGGAACGGGACGCCGCGCGACGACGGCTGAGGCGGCGACCGGGACGGCGACGGCCGAAGCCGCGACGGCCCGATGGCGGGGAGAAGCGATGGCGACCGGGACGGCGGCGCCCGAAGCCGCGACGGCCCGGTGGCGGGGAGAAGCGGTGGGACGGGCGGAGCGGTGAAGCGGTACGGCCCGGCACCGCGGTGGCGGTGCCGGGCCGTACCCTCCCGTGAGGGGTTCCTACCGGGTGTGGCTACCGGTAGGTGATGTCGGACTCGGAGTAGCGGCAGTGCGTCCCGTCGGGGCCGGAGCCGATCTTGGTGGGCTCGCTGCCCTTGGGCACGCCCTTGTAGCGCTCACAGATCGTGGCGCTGCCGTAGACGGTGATCCGGCTGAAGCGCGCGGTGTCGCCCCAGTTGGAGTTGATCCCGGCCAGCAGCTTGGTGGACCGGGCGGTGATGCCGTCCATCACCACGTGGCGCTGGTAGGAGCTTGAGCAGTTGCCGCAGGCGCGGTAGAGCTTGCCCGAGCCGTGCACCTGGAAGTTGCGGATGGTCAGCGTGCCCGCGCCGTTGTGCTGGAAGACCTTGTCGGACCCGGACTTGGCGCCGCCGCCGTCCACCAGGTAGGTGGCCGAGGAGCTCGTGCCCTTGAACGTCGCGGCGTCCTCGCCGACGTCGTTCCACCAGACGTTGCGGATGGTGCAGGAGCCCTCGCAGTGGATGCCGTCACCGGCGGGCGCGTCGAGGATGACGTTCTGGATCGTGCCGCCGTTGGCCACGGTGAACATCGGGTCCTGGCCCTCGCCCTGGCCGCCGTCGCCGATGCCGTAGTAGCGCTTCATGCCGCCGTCGAAGAACGTCCCGGCGTTGCGGGTCGTCGGGGTGTGGACGTTGCCGGTGGACGAGGGCCAGGCGCCGCTGCCGTCACCGCCGGTGCCACCGGTGGGGGTCACGGTCGGAGTGGGGGTGGGCGTGGGGTCGGGGTCGGGGTTGCCGCCCCCGCCGGCGGGCGTCAGCGTCCACTGCTTGGTGGCCGCCGAGTCGCAGGAGTTCTGCTGCAGCAGGGCGCCCGACGAGGAGGAGTTGTCCTTGACGTTGAGGCACTTGCCGCCGTTGGCGTTGACGACCCGGTAGGTGCTGCCGGACGCGGTGAGCTGCCAGGTCTGCGAGGCGGCGCCGGTGCAGGACTCCTGCTGGACGGCCTTGCCCGCGCTGGTGGAGGCGTCGCGCACCCCGAGGCACTTGCCGCTGTGCGTCGCCGTCAGGCGGTAGCCGCTTCCCGAGGCCGCGAGGGTGAAGACCTGTCCCGCGGCATTGGAGCAGCCGGACTGGGCGAGCTGCACGCCGTCGCCGGTGCTCTGCCCGGGCACGGAGGCGCAGAGGCCGCTACCGCCGTTGACCAGCGTGTAGTTGCCGTTGGAGGGGGCCGCGGAGGCGGGGGTGCTGAGCACCGCCACCAGTCCGCCGGTCGTCATGATGCCGGCGGTCACCGTGATCGCCAGCCTGACGCCGAGTCTTCTTGCTTGTCGCACCTGGAGCTCCGTTCTGCAGCATCATGCGGACGAGGTGAGAAAACGTTTTCCGTTATCGGTAAGCGCTTTCCCACGCCGAATCGAAGCACATTGTTACGGCCGTGTGAAGTCCTTCCGTGCCCGCGGACGGGAAGGCACGGTGACGGCGACGGCCCGGAGGCGGGTCCACCACGGCAGAGGCGCACGTGATCGGAGGGGAGGAGCCCGCAGGGATCGCGCGGTGCGATGAAACTTTCACGGACCCCGCGCCGTGCGACGTCACGGGGTGCGGGAGCCGCGGCCCCCGCACCCCGGACGGACGACTACTGCCTGCGGAACGTCTGCGCCGCGGCGCCGTTGCAGTCCCACAGCCGCAGGCGGGTGCCGTTGGCGGTGGAGCCGTCGGGGGAGTCGAGGCAGCGGCCGGACTGGGGGTTGAGCAGGGTGCCGTTGCTCTGGGGCACCCACTGCTGGGCGCCGCCGCCGTTGCAGTCCCACAGCTGGAGCGGTGATCCGGCGGCGGTCGCGTTGCCGGTCACGTCCAGGCAGCGGCCCAGGGTGCGCAGCGCCCTGCCGTCCCAGGTCCAGTGCTGGTCGACGGCGTGGGGCTGGCAGTCCCACATCTGCACCGCGGCGCCGTTGCCGCCGACGTCGTCGGCGGCGACGTCCACGCACTTGCCGCCGGGGCCGTTGACGAACGCGGCCCCGGCGGAGCCGCCACCCAGCCGGAACGTCTGCGCCGCGGCGCCGTTGCAGTCCCACAGCCGCAGGCGGGTGCCGTTGGCGGTGGAGCCGTCGGGGGA
>NZ_JBNCLF010000013.1:0-107489 GCF_049844535.1 Streptosporangium sp. DT93 | reverse complement strand
GCGCCGCCGCCGTTGCAGTCCCACAGCTGGAGCGGTGATCCGGCGGCGGTCGCGTTGCCGGTCACGTCCAGGCAGCGGTTCAGCGTTCGCAGCGCCCTGCCGTTCCAGGTCCAGTGCTGGTCGGCGGCCTGGATCTGGCAGTCCCACAGCTGCACCGCGGCGCCGTTGCCGCCGGTGTCGTCGGCGGCGACGTCCACGCACCTGCCTCCGGGACCGTTGACCGGCCGGCCGGGCGGGGGCGGGGCCGTGTTCAGCCGCTTGGAGGCGGCGATGATGCCGAGGTTGGCCGCCCTGACCCGGGCGGCGTCGAACTTCATCACCTGCCGGTCGTAGGTCCAGAAGCCGTTGACCTCGCCCTCGACGTCGAACGGCTGGGTGTACACCAGCGCGCTGAGTCCCCGGGTGTGCATGAGGTTCGCCGACTGGGCGACGAGGCTCACGTACCGGTCGGTGATCGACTGCGCGTTCGGGTGCATCTCGTACGCGCCGAACTGGCCGTTGGGGCTGTACTCGTGGCCGGGCACCCGCACGCCCAGGCCGCCGTACTCGCCGAGCACGGCGGTGCGGGTGCTCGTCGGCGCGGGGGAGTCGGGCCCGACGTAGATGTGCCAGTCCATGATGTCGCCGTTGCCCGGGTCGCCCTTGGACGCGCAGCAGTTGTAGCCGCTGTGCCCGTTGACGAGCCTGGTCGGGTCCTGGTTCTTGACGTTCTGGATGACCCGCGAGGTGTCGGCCAGGTTCCACTCCCCCCAGCCCTCGTTGAACGGGACGTAGGCGACGACCGCGGGTGACGAGCGGTGCTCGTCGACGATCTCCCTCAGCTCGCTCTCCCACTGCGCGTGCTGGGCGTCGTTCCCGCCGCCCATGCTCGGCATGTCCTGCCAGACCAGCAGGCCGAGGCGGTCGGCGTGGTAGTACCAGCGCTGCGGCTCCACCTTGATGTGCTTGCGGACCATGTTGAAGCCGAGGTCCCTGGTCTTCTGCAGGTCGCTCGCCAGGGCGGCGTCGGTCGGCGCGGTGTGCAGGCCGTCGGGCCAGAAGCCCTGGTCAAGCACGCCGTTCTGCATGACGAACCGGCCGTTGAGCGTCAGCGTGAGCCTGCCGTTGACCACGGCCTTGCCGACCTCGCGCATCCCGAAGTAGTGCGTGGTCCGGTCGACGGTCGCGCCTCCGGCGTCGCGCAGGGAGACCCGCAGGTTGTACAGGAACGGGTCGTCCGGCGACCAGCGCCGCGCGTCGGGGACCGGGACGCTGAAGTCGGTGAAGGCGCCGGTCGCGGTGCCGACGACGGTCGAGCCGTTCAGCGCCTCGGCGTACACCGAGTGCCCCGAGACGTTGCCCTTGGTGAAGACGCGGACCCGCAGGGTGTTGTTCGCGAGGTTGGGATAGAAGTCGACGCTGTGGATCGACGAGGCGGGGGTCGGCTCCAGCCACACCGTCTGCCAGATGCCCGACGACGGCGTGTACATGATGCCGCCGGGGGAGCGGACCTGCTTGCCCCTGGCGGGGCTGCTCCCGGCGGCGCCGGAGTCGGTCGGGTCGAAGGCGCGCACGATCAGCTCGTTCGTCCCGCCGTTGAGGTGCGGGGTGATGTCGAACTCGAACCGGTCGTAGCCGCCCGTGTGGCCGCCGACCTGGGCGCCGTTCACCCACACGGTCGTCTGCCAGTCCACGGCGCCGAAGTGGAGCTGCACCCGGCGGCCGTTCCAGCCGGCCGGCACGGTGAACGTCCGCCGGTAGGTCAGGTAGTGGCGGTTGTCGTTCGCCGCCCGCTTGATGCCGGACAGGGCGGACTCCACCGGGAACGGCACGTTGACGCGTTCCGGCAGCGTCTGGCCGAACACGGGCGCGTCGTTGGTGGCCGACTGCCGGAGCTGCCACTCGCCGTTGAGGTTCTGCCAGTCGGGGCGGGTCATCTGCGGCCGGGGATACTCCGGCAGGGGCGTGCCGTTCAGCGCCTGGTTCGTCCAGGGCGTCGTCAGCGGGGACGGCTGGGGCGGGGCGGCGGCGGCCTGCGGCAGGCCTGTCGCGAACGTGGCCAGGCCGACGAGGAGGACGACGACCGCGTTCAGCGGCCGCCGTCGACGGTGTGCGCGTTGCATGGGATCTCCTCAGGGGGGTGAGGGCTCGGAGATGCGCGGGGATCGCGGTGAGGTGTTCCCGGGGACCAAGGACCGGGGACGGGTGCGGGCCTTTCTGCCGTGCGGTTCGCCGGGTGCCCGCCGTGAACCGGCACGGCGCGCACCCGGCGAAGGGGATGATCAGAAGTGAATACTTCGAGGCTTTGTATGTCAATATTTGACCGAATATGATCGTGCCCCCTCCCGGACGCCGGGAGAGGGCACGCGCCGGACGTGGACCCGGTCGCGGGTCGGCGCGGGCCGATCACGGAAGCTGTCATCTGCCCGTAATCCGGACTCTTTATGATCGAGGCCGATCAGCACTAGTCCAGGGCGGGCAGACAGGTGACCGACGGAAAGACCAGCGATATGGCCGAGGGTGCCCGGCCGGTGTTCGCCGCCGAGCGGCGCCAGCGCATCCTGGAGCTGGTGCGCGCCAACGGCGCCGTCTCCCTGCGCGACCTCGCCCGGGCCGTCGGCTCCTCGGAGGTCACCGTCCGCCGCGACGTGCGGATCCTGGAGGCCGAGGGGCTCCTCGACCGCCACCACGGGGGCGCCACCCTGCCCGGCGAGCTCTCCCGCGAGCCGACCTACTCGCAGAAGGCCCAGCTCGCCGACGCGGAGAAGCTGGTCATCGCCGACCTGGCCGCCTCCCTGGTCGAGGACGGCGACGCGATCGCCGTCGGCGCCGGCACCACGACCCAGGCGTTCGCCCGGCGCCTGACCCGCTACGCCGAGCTCGCCGTCGTCACCAACTCGCTCCTGGTGGCCCAGGCCCTGGCCGACTGCCCGCGCATCGAGGTGGTGATGACCGGGGGCACGCTGCGCGGCTCCATCCACGCCCTCGTCGGCAGCCCCGCCGAGCACTCGCTGGCCGGGCTGCGGGTGCGCCGCGCGTTCGTCTCGGGCAACGGCCTGACCGCCGAGCGCGGTCTGTCCACCCCCAACCTCCAGGTCGCCAGCGTCGACCGCGCGATCGTGCGGGCCGCCGAGGACGTGGTCGTGCTCGCCGACCACACCAAGATCGGTATCGACACCATGGTCCGGACCGTGCCCACCGAGGAGATCACGCACCTCGTCACCGACGACGGCGCGCCCACCGAGGTCCTGGACGACCTCGCCTCCCGGGGGGTACGGCTGCACGTCGCCCGGCGATAGGACACGCCCCGTACCGCACCCGGGACGGGCTGCTTCCGTGACGGCGCCGTCCGCGGCCCTCCGCGTCCGGGCCGCCGTGGATCCGGTGACGGCGGGCACGCGTGAAACGTTCACATCACGCCGGAGGACGCCGAGGGCCCCGGGAACGTTCACAGGGAGAAAAAGGGCCTCGTCGTCGCCGGTGGCGGTCGCACGAGGGCGGTGCCGGCGTCCACCTCGGGCTTCGGGCGGGCATTTTCAGCGCGCCGGGTTGTGCGTTACCGTGCACGTTCACAGAGCCTGACCGCGCCTGTGAGGAGAACGCGCGGCCTCACCCCCCGACTCCGCCCGCGGCCTCGCCGGGCTCGTCCTGCGGCGCACGCGCGAGCCGGACCTGTCGCCGTTGCCGCACCCGCGACGACCCGCCCCCCACCCGCTGGAGTTCCCATGTCCTTACGCAGACCACGCGTCGCCCTGCTGTCCGCCGGCGTCGCGCTGGCGACGGCCGTCGCCGGTGTCGCCATCGCCGCGGAGGCTTCCGCGGCGACCCGTTACGAGGCGGAGAGCGCGCCGGCCACGTGTGACGGTCTCATCGAGTCCAACCACGCCGGGTTCACCGGCAGCGGGTTCTGCAACGCGAACAACGCGGTGGGGGCGGCGGCGCAGTTCACGGTGACCGTGCCCGCTGCGGGCGCGGCCACCATCGGCGTCCGTTACGCCAACGGCGGGACCGCGGGCCGTCCGGCCGACGTGCTGGTCAACGGCGCGGTCGCGCACGCGGGCAGCGCGTTCGACCCCACCGGCGCCTGGACGAACTGGGTGACCAGGACGCTGACCGTGTCGCTGAACGCGGGCGAGAACGTCATCCGCCTGACCCCGACCACCGCCGGCGGCCTGCCCAACCTCGACCACCTCGAGGTCGACCAGGGCGGTACGGACCCGACCCCGACCGGCCGCCAGATGGAGGACCTCGACCGCGGCCTGATCAGCGTGCGCTCGGGAAGCGGCAACCTGGTCTCGTGGCGGCTGCTCGGCACCGAGAGCATGAGCACCGGGTTCAACCTCTACCGGGGCTCGGCCAAGCTGAACGCCTCCCCCCTCACCGGCGCCACCAACCACCTGGACAACGGCGCCGCGGCCGACGCCTCCTACACCGTCCGCGCGGTGGTGAACGGGGTGGAGCAGGCGGCGTCCGGGCCGTCGCTGCGCTTCGCCGGCGGCACCTACCTGGACGTGCCGATCTCCCGGCCGGGGAGCACCTACACCGCCGGGGACGCGAGCGTCGGCGACGCGGACGGCGACGGGCAGTACGAGATCTTCCTCAAGTGGGACCCGAGCGACCAGAAGGACAACTCCCAGGCCGGGGTCACGAGCAACGTCTACATCGACGCCTACCGGCTCAACGGCCAGCGGCTGTGGCGCGTCGACCTTGGTCGCAACATCCGGGCGGGCGCGCACTACACCCAGTTCCAGGTCTACGACTACGACGGCGACGGCCGGGCCGAGATGGCGGTCAAGACCGGCGACGGCACCGTGTCCGGCACCGGGCAGGTGATCGGCAACGGCGGCGCCCTGCACCGCAACTCCGACGGCTACATCCTCACCGGACCCGAGTATCTGACCGTGTTCGACGGGCTGACCGGCGCGGTCCGCTCCACGGTGAACTTCGATCCGGCCCGCGGCAGCATCGGCGACTGGGGTGACACCTACGGCAACCGCGGCGACCGGTTCCTGGCCGGCACGGCCTACCTGGACGGCCGGCGGCCGAGCATCATCATGGGCCGCGGCTACTACGCCAAGAGCGCGATCGCGGCCTGGGACTTCCGCGACGGCCGGCTCACCCGGCGCTGGAAATTCGACTCCGCCAATGCCGGCAGCCAGTGGACCGGCCGCGGCACCCACTCGCTGTCCATCGCCGACGTCGACGGCAACGGCACCGACGAGGTCGTCTACGGCGGCATGACCGTCAACGCCGACGGCACCGGCCGTTACACCACCGGCTTCTACGCCCACGGCGACGCCCTGCACGTCGGGGACCTCGTGCCCGGCCGCGCGGGCAAGGAGATCTGGCAGATCCACGAGCAGAACTCCGGCGCCGCCGCCACGCTGCGCGACGCCGGCAACGGCTCGATCATCATGCAGAAGAACAACGCCTGCAACTGCGAGGGCCCGGGCCGCGGCGTGGCCGGCGACATCTACGCCGGCAACCCCGGCGCCGAGTTCTGGGGGGCGGGCACCGGCCTGACCAGCCTGTTCAACGCCTCCGGCGGCAGCGTCGGGCGCACCCCCGGCAGCTCCAACTTCCTGGCCTGGTGGGACGGCGACCCGGTGCGGGAACTGCTGGACGGCAACCACGTCGACAAGTACGGCACCGGCGGCGACACCCGCCTGCTCACCGCCTCCGGAGCGCACTCGATCAACGGCACCAAGGCCACCCCGTCGCTGTCCGGCGACCTGTTCGGCGACTGGCGCGAGGAGATCATCCTGCCCCGCGACGACAACGCCGCGCTGCGCGTCTACGCCACCCCCGTCCAGACCGACCGGCGGCTCTACACGCTGATGCACGACCCCCAGTACCGCGTCGCCGTCGCCTGGCAGAACACCGCCTACAACCAGCCGCCCCACCCGAGCTTCTTCCTGGGCGACGGCATGAGCACCCCGCCGCGGCCCGACATCCACGTCCGCTGACCCTCCGGCGGCCCGACATCCACATCCGTCGACCGCCCGGCGGCCCGACATCCACATCCGTCGACCGCCCGGCGGCCCGACATCCACGTCCGCCGACCGCCCGGCGGCCCGGCACCCCGCCGGGCCGCCGGGCCGTGACCCGAGCCGTGGCGCATCCCCCCAGCCGGCCCCCACCCCCCAGGAGCCCCGATGAAATGGCTGCCGAAGATCTCATTGCTCGCGGCGATGACGACGGCACTGGCGTGGGGGGGGCGGGGGGGGGGGGGGGGGGGGGGCGCCCGCCCCCCCCCCGGCCGGCGGGGGGCGGGGCCCCCGCCGGCCCGCCGGGGGGCCCGGGGGGGCCCCCCCCCCCCCCCCCCGCCGCGACGACCCGGTACGAGGTGGAGTCCGCGCCCGCCGTGTGTGACGGCGTCGTGGCCTCCAACCACGCAGGCTACTCCGGCAGCGGTTTCTGCGACACGACCAACGCCGTCGGCAGCGCCGCGCGGTTCACCGTGAGCACACCGGCCGCGGGCACCGCCACCCTGACCGTCCGCTACGCCAACGGCACCACGGCGAACCGGCCCGCGGACGTCAGCGTCAACGGGACGACGGTGCGGTCCGGGCTCGGCTTCGAGGGCACCGGCGCGTGGACCACCTGGGCGACCAGGAGCGTGTCCGTGCAACTGAACGCGGGGACCACCACCGTGCGGCTCGCCGCGACCACCGCCGGCGGACTCGGGAACATCGACTACGTCGAGGTCACGACGGGCGGCGGTGGCGGCGGGGACGGCTCGCCCACCGATGCGAACATCCGTTTCGTCGGCCGCTGGGACACCCGCAACGGCGGCGCCTATGTGCCCGGCTGGGCCGGCGCCTATCTCACGACCGGGTTCACCGGCACCACCGTCAAGCTGAGGCAGCGCAACGCCATCGACCTCTACTACAGCATCGACGGCCGCCCCGACGTCTACCTGCAGAACGTGCAGGGCACCGTCAACCTCACCCCGTCACCGCTGGCGGCGGGCACCCACCGCCTGCGCGTGTCCTACCGGGTGGTGGCCGGCTCCTACCGCGGCGACGCGGTGTTCCAGGGGCTGGTGCTCGACCCGGGCGCCCGGACGGTGCCCGCCGAGCCGTCCCGCGGCACGGTGGAGTTCGTCGGGGACTCCATCACGGTCGGCACCACCAGCTCGAAGAACGCGCTCACCGCGTACGGATGGCTGGTCGGCGAACAACTCGGCCTGGATCACACGCAGGTCGCCCAGGGAGGCGCCTGCCTGGTGAGCACCGCCGACGGCTGCGTCGGCCTGGACCGGCGGTTCGTGAAGGTGAGCGCCGCCGACGGGGCGGCCGACCACGACTTCACGCGGTACCGGGCGGATGTGGTCGTGGTCAACCTGGGTACCAACGACGCCGGGCACGGGGTGTCCACGACCCAGTTCCAGACCTCCTACACCGAACTGCTGCGCACGATCCGCGCCAGGTACCCGGAGGCCGCGATCCTGGCCCTGGAGACCTTCCGTGGGCGGTTCGTGCCGCAGACCCAGGCCGCGGTGCAGGCCCTCGGCAACGCCGGGGACCGCAACGTCTTCTTCGTCGACACCGACGGCTGGGTGCCCGCGGACGGCCTGTCCGACGCCGTCCACCCCAACGACGTCGGGCACCGCGCGATCGCGGCGAGGCTGGCGCCGATCGTGGCCGCCCACCTCCCGCCGAGCCCCGCGTCCGCCTCCACCTCCACGGATGCGTCGAGCGGCACGGCCGGCGCCTGTGACACCGCCCCGGGATCCCCCGCCCTCGACGACCCCGGATGCGCGCCCGGCTGACCCGCCCGGCGCAGGTGCCGTACCCGCGACGACCAGACCCGACCCACCCCTTGGAGTTCCCCATGTCCTTACGAAGAAGGCTGTCCGCCGCCGCCGTCGCGCTGGCGACGGCCGCCGCGGGTGTCGTCATGACCACCGGAGCCGCCTCCGCGGCGACCCGTTACGAGGCGGAGAGCGCGCCGGCCACGTGTGACGGTCTCATCGAGTCCAACCACGCCGGGTTCTCCGGCAGCGGGTTCTGCAACGCGAACAACGCGGTGGGGGCCGCGGCGCAGTTCACGGTGACCGTGCCCGCCGCCGGAGCGGCGAGTGTCGCCGTCCGCTACGCCAACGGCGGGACCGCGGGCCGTCCGGCCGACGTGCTGGTCAACGGCGCGGTCGCGCACGCGGGCAGCGCGTTCGACCCCACGGGGGCGTGGACGAACTGGGTGACCAGGACGCTGACCGTGTCGCTGAACGCGGGCGAGAACGTCATCCGCCTGACCCCCACCACCGCCGGCGGCCTGCCCAACCTCGACCACCTGGAGATCGGCGCGCCCGTCTCCGGCACGACCACCGTCTGGCTGGCCGGGGACTCCACCGTCGCCGCCAACTCCGGGGGCAACATCGTCGGCTGGGGCAGGGAGCTCGCCACCTACCTCACCGCCGACGCGGGCGTGGTCAACAGCGCCGTAGGCGGCCGCAGCGTCCAGACCTGGCTGTACGAGTCCGCCGTCACCTCCACCGTGAACTCCGCCGGGGAGTGCGCGCTCAGCTCCACCGCCTACGCGGCCCGCTGGCAGGCGATGCTCAACGCCTCCACCGGGATGAAGGCCGGCGACCACCTGTTCATCCAGTTCGGCATCAACGACGGCTCGCCCACCTGTCCCCGCCACGTCGGCTCCGCCCGGTACCGCGAACTGCTCACCGCCATGGTCCGCGCCGCCCAGCAGCGCGGCGCCCACCCCACGCTGGTGACCCCGGTGTCCGCCCTCAGATGCAGCGGAAGCACCGCCGTGCCCACCCGCGGGTTCCTGACCGAGACCTTCGACGTCGGCCGGGCCACCGGCGCCCCGGTCGTCGACCTGCACGTGCTGAGCATCACCCTCTACAACAACCTGCGCTTCTGCCCGTTCAACGGCGACTACTCCTCCGGCCCCGTCGGCGCGTTCTTCGCCGACGACCACACCCACTTCGAGGCGGCGGGCGCACGCCAGATCGCCGGCCTGGTCACCAAGGCGGTGCGCGACCAGCGACTCCCCCTCTCCGCGTACCTGAGGTGACACTCCTGCCGCCCCCGGCGGGCGGCAGGATCACCCACGACCGCTCTCGCGCCGCGCGTCCCACCGGGCTTCCCCCCGGTGGGGTCGGGCGGGGCGGCAGGCGTGGCCTCCCCACCCTCGGGACACGGCCCGGGGCGGGCGATCATCTGTGATCGAAGGTGTCTGTCTCTTTACGAAATTGTTTCTTTTGTCGGTCATCATCAGGACATGCTCCCGGGCTATCTCCACGGAGGGTCTTCATGACAGCCGGCACCCGTGCCGTCGAGGCGGCGGGAATCGTCAAGGACTTCCCCGGTGTGCGGGCCCTCGACCACGTCTCCTTCACCCTGGCGGAGGGAGAGGTCCACGCCCTCGTCGGGGAGAACGGCGCCGGCAAGTCCACCCTGGTCAAGGTGCTGACCGGCGTGTACCGGCCGGACGGGGGCAGGTTGCGGCTGTGGGGGAGCGAGGTGCGCCTGCCCGGCCCGCCGGACGCCCGGCACGCCGGGATCTCCGCCGTCCACCAGGAGGGCAACCTCGTCCCGCAGATGAGCGTCGCGCGCAACCTCCTCCTGGGCCGCGAGCCCCGCAACCGGCTGGGCCTCATCGACGCCGGACGCGCCAGGCGGCTGGCCGGGGAGATCCCGTCACGGCAGGCCCCGCCCGCGTCCTGAACGGCCTGACATCCCGCCACCCCGGGGTGGTATGGTCGCGGTATGCGGATGATCTTCCTGTTCACCGGCCGGTGGCGCCCCTGACGGGCGGCACCGTTCATTCGCGTACCTGACAACGCGGCCGTCCCCGACCGGGCGGCCGTTTCGCGTTCTCGCACCCCGTCGGCCCGGCCGGGGCGGCCCTTCGACCCGAAGGGGAGCCAGACCGATGGCACGACGACTGACCGGCTTCACCCCGTCCGGCGACCTGCATCTGGGCAACCACCTCGGCGCGATCGCGCCGATCGTCGCCGGGCAGGCCACCACGGACACGGTGATCTTCATCTCCGACCTGCACGCCCTGACCCTGGAACACGATCCCGCCGAGGTGCGGCGAAGGACGCTGGAGTTCGCGACCCTCCTGCTGGCGGCGGGCGCCGACCCGGACAGGTGCCTGTTCCTGGTCCAGTCGCACGTCCCGGGGCACACCGAGCTGCACTACCTGCTGGAGTGCGTCACCGGCTACGGCGAGGCCCGGCGGATGATCCAGTTCAAGGAGAAGTCCGGCCGCCAGGAGCGGGTGCGGATGTCGCTGCTGACCTACCCGATCCTGATGGCGGCCGACATCCTGCTGTACGACACCGACGAGGTGCCGGTCGGCGAGGACCAGGGCCAGCACGTGGAGCTGGCCCGCGACATCGCCCAGCGCTTCAACACCCGCTACGGCCCCACCTTCACCGTCCCCCGCGCGGTCACCCCGCCGGTCGCCGCCCGCATCATGGACCTGACCTCGCCCGGCGACAAGATGAGCAAGTCGGCCCCCTCCGCCGCGGGGACGCTGCGGCTGCTCGACGAGCCGGACGTCCTGCGGCGCAAGGTGATGCGCGCGGTCACCGACACCGAGGGCGTGGTCGGCTACGACCCCGCGCGCAGGCCGGGGGTGTCGAACCTGCTCGCCGTCCTGGCGGCCTGCACCGGCGGCGAGCCGGAGCGCCTGGCCGGGGAGTTCGGCCGCTACGGCGAGCTGAAGGAGGCGGTCGCCGACGCCGTGGTGGCCACCCTCACGCCCGTCAGGGAGCGCTACCTGCGGCTGGCGGCCGACCCGCGGCACGTCCAGGAGGCCCTGCGGGCCGGTGCCGAACGTGCCCGCGACCTGGCCGGCACGAAGGTACGCCGGGCCAAGGCGGCGATCGGGCTCCTGCCCGGTTGAGACGGCGCCACCCGCGCACCGGCCGGGCGATCAGACGACGACGGACCGGTAGTGGGTGGTCAGGTGTCCCTCGTCGTCCAGGACGTGGAACGCCAGCGCGGGCGGCCGGTCGAGATGGATGTGATCGCCGGGGGCGCCGGGGTGGGACCGGCGCTCCCAGGGGAGGCGGACGGTGGAGACCACCCCCGGCGCCACCAGCAGCGGCCGTCCGGCGAAGGTGGTCGCCGCCGCGGTGTGGGCGTGCCCGCACAGGAAGGCCACCAGGTTGGGGTGACGGCCGGCGACCCCGGCGAGCCCGTCGGCCCCGAACTGGCGGATGGCGTCGACGAAGGGGACCCCCAGCAGGGCCGGCGGGTGGTGGAAGCCGACCAGGACGGGAACCTCCGCCGGGGTCCGGGCCAGGGTGTCCTCCAGCCACGCCAGCGTCTCCTCCTCCAGCAGCCCCTCGTCCTTGCCCGGGACCGAGGAGTCGCACAGGACGACGACGGCGCCGGGCGTGCGGTGGACCTGGTTGACCGGTTCCCCCGTTCCCGGCCACCCCAGCAGGTGCCGCCGGAACGCGGCGCGCTCGTCGTGGTTGCCGGGGCAGATCAGGATCGGATGCCGGGAGGTCAGCAGTTCGCGCGCCCGCTCGTACTCGGCGGGCAGGGCGTGATCACCACCCCGGACCGGATCGTGGTCACCTCCGGTCACTACCAGGGGCTGGGGCTGCTCTGCGCCGCGCTGGTCGCGGGCGGCGCCCGCGTCGCGGCCGTGGAGGACCCGGGCCACAACGCCTTTCGCGACGTCGTCCGGCGCGCCGGGTTCACGGTCCTCGCCCTGCCCGTCGACGGCCACGGCGCCCGTACGCGGGAGCTGACCCACCGCGAGGCGGCGGTGTTCCTGACGCCCTCGCACCAGTACCCGGCCGGCGTCCCGCTGAGTCCCGGCCGCCGCCGGGCGCTGTGCGCGTGGGCGCGCTCCACGGGCGGCCTGATCGTCGAGGACGACTACGACGGCGAGTACCGCTACGACCGCCGGCCCGTCGGGGCCCTGCAGGGCGTCGCCCCCGACCGGGTCGTGTACTGCGGCACCGTCTCCAAGACCCTGGGCCCCGCCCTGCGCCTGGGGTGGATGGCCCTGCCGCCCCACCTGGTGGAGCCGGTCACACGGGCCAGGCGGCACGCCGACCTGTACACCGAGACGCTGGGCCAGCTCGTCCTGGCCGACCTGATCACCACCCACGCCTACGACCGCCACGTCCGCGCCGCCCGCCTGCGCTACCGCCGCCGCCGCGAGCTCCTCCTCGGCCGGATCGCCGCCGTTCCCGGCCTCGTCGCCCACGGGGTCCCCGCAGGCCTGCACACCCTGGTGACCCTCCCGCCCGGCGGCCCCGCCGAGGACGACCTGCTGGCCCGGTGCGCCCGCCGGGGCCTGGCTCTGCGCGGCCTGAGCGAGCTCCACCACGACCCCGAAGGGCGGGCGCGAGGGCTGCTGGTCGGCTTCGCCGCCCCGTCCGAACGCGCCTACCCGGCGGCCCTCGACGCCCTGTCCGCGGTCCTGGCCGCCGAGGGCGCCTCCGGAGGGTCCGGGCCATGAAGGTGATCTCCGGGCGGCCCGGGTCGTGAGGGGGGCTCTCCGGGTGTTCAGGTGAACGCCTCGACGGCGCGCCCGGCGCGTTCGGTGATCGCGCGAAGGTGGCCGGCCAGCTCCGGGGGGTCGAGGAGGGTGTAGCCGACCGGCAGGAGCAGGACGCGGTGGGCCAGGTGCCGCAGGGAGTCGGGGTGGGTGACCAGCCGGCACGAGCGGTGGTCGACCGGTTCCAGCACCCCCTGCCAGGCGGGGACGACCTCGGCGGCCTCGTCGGCGGGCACGTGCAGCAGCAGCCGTGCCCGGACGTCGCGGGCCGGCATCTGGTGGGTCACCCAGGTCTCGGTGTCGACGCCGCCGGGCAGCTCGCGGGCGGGAACGCGGACGCCGGTGCGGTGCACCTCGCCCATCCGGTCCACGCGGAACGAACGCCACGCGGCCCGGTGCTCGTCGTAGGCCACCAGGTACCACAGCCGGTCGGAGACCACCAGCCGGTGCGGCTCCACCAGGCGCCGGGTCGCCTCGCCGTGCGGCCTGGTGTAGGGGAAGCGGACCTTCTCGTGCGTCACGCAGGCGGCGGCCAGCGCGGCCAGCGTGCCGGCGTCGGCGGCCGGGCCGTCGTGCCGGGGCAGGACGACGGCCGCCCCCGACAGCGCCGCCACCCGGTGGCGCAGCCGTGCCGGGAGGACCTGTTCCAGTTTGGCCAGGGCGCGGAGCGAGGTGTCCTCGATGCCGGTGACGGCCGCGGTGGCCGCGGCGCGCAGGCCGACGGCGACGGCGACCGCCTCGTCGTCGTCGAGCAGCAGCGGCGGCATGGCCGTTCCGGCGGTCAGCCGGTAGCCGCCGACGTTTCCCTGGGTGGCGTGGACCGGGTACCCGAGCTCGCGCAGCCGGTCGACGTCGCGCCGGATCGTCCGGGAGGTGACCTCCAGGCGGTCGGCGAGCTCGGCGCCCGGCCACTCGCGCGGGGTCTGCAGCAGGGACAGCAGCCGCAGCAGTCGGCCGGAGGGATCGCGCATGTCCCCATCCTGCCATCCCTGCTAGGACGTTCAATGACCTATTGGACTTCTAGAGTCATGGACATCGGAACGGAGCACGACAGCCGGACCACGACAGCGAAGGAGCGGCACATGTTGCGAGGACTCGCCACCGTCACCCTCTGGGCGGACGACCTGGAGGCGGCCAGGAGCTGGTACGCCGACCTGCTGGGCGTCGAGCCGTACTTCGAGAAGCCCGGGAACGGGCAGCCGGCCGGCTACTACGAGTTCCGGATCGGCGACCACCAGGCCGAGCTCGGCATCATCGACCGGCGGTACGCCCCGCCGGGCGCCTCCACCGCGCCGGGCGGCGCGATCACCCACTGGCACGTCGACGACGTCGAGGGCGCGCTGGAGCGGCTGCTCGCCATGGGTGCCACACTGCACACGCCGCTGACCGAGCACGGTCCCGGCTTCGTCGCCGCGTCGGTGGTCGACCCGTTCGGCAACGTGCTGGGCGTCATGTACAACGCCCACTACCTGGAGATGCTGGACCGATGATGCACTTCGAGGACGCCGGGGCGTGGGAGGCGTGGCTGGCCGCCCACCACGACAGCGGCGACGGCGCCTGGCTGAGGATCGCGAAGAAGGGGTCGGCCACCACGTCGGTCACGATCACGCAGGCGCTGGAGGTCGCGCTGTGCTACGGCTGGATCGACAGCCACCGCAGAGCCCACGACGAGCACTCCTTCCTGCAGCGGTACTCGCGCCGCCGCAGGGGCGGCAGCTGGTCGCGGGTGAACGTCGAGCGCGTGGAGGAGCTGACCGCCGCCGGGCGGATGCGCCCGCCCGGCCTGGCCGAGGTCGCCGCCGCCCGGGCGGACGGGCGCTGGGAGGCGGCCTACACCGCCCAGCGCGACGCCGTCGTCCCCGCAGACCTGGCCGGGGCGCTGGCGGCCAGCCCGCGTGCCGCCGCCCGCTTCGAGGCGCTGGGCAGGACCGCCCGCTACCGGCTGATCCTGCCGCTGCTGAAGGCCAGGACCCCGGCCGGGCGCGCGGCCCGCCTGGACGGGGCGATCGCCGGCCTGCTGGCCGAGCGCGGCTAGCCGCGTCGCCGGTCACCACGGGGAACACCGGGACGGCCCGGCGCGCCCGCCCTCCGGTCCGGTGGTCGTCGCGACACCCCCGTTCGGGGAGGCGACGGCCACCGGGACGGAGGTGACCTCCCGCGACGTTATGATTCCCCGGCGACGCCGCCCCCGCGAGGTCGTGGCGCCCGCGAGGCCGTGACCCCCCGCGAAGGCGTGATCCCCCGGCGAAGGAGAGACATCCGTGAGGGCGACCGACCCATGGTTCCGGCGTTACCACCCCTCACCGCGCGACGCCGCGCAGGTGGTCTGCTTCCCGCACGCCGGAGCGTCCGCCAGCCACTACCACGCGTTCTCGGCGGACCTGGCCCTGTCCGCCGAGGTGCTCGTCGTGCAGTACCCGGGCAGGCAGGACCGCTACGGCGAGCCGTTGTTCCGGGGAATCCACCCGCTCGCCGACCGCATCGCCGAGGCCCTGCTGCGGCAGCAGGAGCGGCCGCGCGCCTTCTTCGGGCACAGCATGGGAGCCATCGTCGCCTTCGAGGTGGCCAGGCGTCTCGGGGACCGGGGGCCCGGGCTGCTGCTGGCGTCCGGGCGGCGCGCGCCCTCCAGGGACCGCCTGGAGACCGTGCACCTGCTCGGCGAGAACGGCCTGATCGCCCACCTGCGGGAGGTGAACGGCGCGGAGGCGGTCTTCCTGGAGGACGAGGAGGTGCGGGAGCTGGTGCTCCCGGTGATCCGCAGCGACTACCGGGCCATCGAGACCTACCGCCCCGCGGACCTGACACCGCTGAGCTGCCCGATCGTCGCGCTCACCGGCGACGCCGACCCGCTGGCGAGCCTCGACGACGTGCGGGCCTGGAGCGAGCTCACCACCGGGTCCTTCGACCTCCGCGTCTTCTCCGGGGGCCACTTCTTCATGGCCGAGCACCGGCGGGAGGTGACCGAGACGATCCTCGGCGCCATGGCGAAGGTCTTCGAGGGGACCGGCCCCGGCGACCGGTAGGGCGGATCGGCGGGCCGGGAACACGGGCACGCGACCGCCGGCGGGCCCGCAGGTGCGGAGCTCGCAGACCTGGAGCTCACAACCCCGGAGTTCGCAGCCCTGGAGCTCGCAGCCCCGGAGTTCGCAGCCCTGGAGCTCGCAGCCCCGGAGTTCGCAGCCCTGGAGCTCGCAGCCCCGGAGTTCGCAGCCCTGGAGCTCGCAGCCCCGGAGTTCGCGCGCCCGGAGTTCGCGGGCCTGAAGATCATGGGCCCGGAGTTCGCGGGCCGCGGGGGAGAGGGCCGAAAGTCCTTCGCACGCGAGTCGTACGGCACTGTGGCGCGATCACCGGACGCGATGGGATGGAGGTGCGACAAAGACCGCGGAACACAGCGAAAGAGGAGCCGTCATGGCCACCACTCACGGACGAAGCACCGCCACCGGGCCGGTCGTGGACGCCACCCCCGTACCGGCCGACCGGCGCCCGGCGGCCTACGCCTGGGCGATCACCCGGATCGGGCTGGGCTTCATCTTCCTGTGGGCGTTCCTGGACAAGACCTTCGGGCTCGGCTTCTCCACCCCCGCCGAGCGGGCCTGGCTCAACGGCGGCAGTCCCACCACCGGCTTCCTCAAGGGCACCGGCGACAACGCCCTGGGCGGGGTGTTCGGCGCCCTGGCCGGGCAGGGCTGGGTGGACTGGCTGTTCATGCTCGGCCTGCTGGGCGTGGGCACCGCGTTGATCCTGGGCATCGGCCTGCGCGTCGCCGCGATCGCCGGAGGCCTGATGATGGTGCTGATGTGGGCCGCGGCGCTGCCGCTGGAGACCAACCCCGTCCTGGACGACCACCTCGTCTACGCCGTCGTCCTGGCCGGACTGGCACTGAGCAACGCGGGCGCCACCTGGGGCCTGGGCGCCTGGTGGGCCACCACCCCCCTGGTACGCCGCCTGCCCGTCCTGCTCTGACCCTCCCGCGGACGGAAGGCCCGCCCCTCCGGGGGCGGGCCTTCGCCCGTGCCCGCGCGCCGTACCGGGGCGGGGCGGGGAGAAAGCCCCGGCGGCGAGGCCAAGGGGGTCCGTTCCCGGGACCGCCCGCGACGGGTCGGCGGGGCCCCGCGCTCTCCCTCAGCCGGTTCGTCCCCGGGACCGGCCGCGACGGGTCGGCGGGGCCGCGGCGCTCTCCCTCACGATGAGTTCGGGCTCCACGAGCCGCCGGGCCTGGCCCGGCCTGCCCGCCATCCGGTCGAGCAGCAGGTGGAAGGCGTTCCTGCCGACCTCCTCGAAGTCCTGGCGCATCGTCGTGAGCGGAGGCCAGAAGTAGGCCGACTCCGGCACGTCGTCGAAGCCCACCACGCTGACGTCCTCGGGTACGCGCCGCCCGGCCTCGCGCAGCGCCCGCAGCACGCCCAGGGCCATCTGGTCGTTGCCCGCGAAGATGGCCGTGACCTCGGGATCGTCCGCCAGCCGCCGGCCGATCTGATAGCCGGAACGCGAGCTCCAGTCCCCGCGCGGCACCTCGGGAACCCGGTGCCCCCCGGCCTCCAGCGTCTCGCGCCAGCCCTCGACCCGGCCGTTGGCGTCGATCCAGTCGGCCGGGCCCGCCAGATGCCACACGGTCTCGTGGCCGAGGTCGAGCAGGTGCCTGGTCGCCCGCGCCGCCCCCGCCCGCTGGTCGACCATGGCGACCGGGACGGAGAGGCCCTCCCCGGCGTCGACCGCGACCACGGGGATCATCGACGGCAGGTGGCGCAGGCCCTCGGCCGCGGACTCGTGCGGCGCGACGATGATGACGCCGTCCACCGACTGCGACTGGAGCTGGCGCAGGCTCTCCTCGATGGAGCGGCGGTTGAGCGTGCTCAGGCTGGTGATGCTCACGGAGTAGTCGTTGAGCCTGGCGGCGCGCTCGATGCTGTAGAGGGTCGAGACCGGGCCGTACAGGGGGGTGTCGATGCTGACCACGCCCAGCACCCCGGAGCGGCCCGTGACGAGACGGCGCGCGGCGGTGTTGGGCCGGTAGTCCAGCTCCCGCACCGCGGCCAGCACGCGCGCCCGGGTTCCGGCGTGCACCCTCTCGGGCGCGTTCAGTGCCCGCGAGACGGTCATCGCCGACACCCCGGCGAGCGCGGCGACGTCCTCCAGCACCGCGGGTCTGGAGAACAGCCCGCCCTCGTTCGATTCCGCCTTCACAGCGGCTCACCCCCCTACGGGGGCAACGCTACAGGCCCGGCGGGCACGTTCCATCTCGGGGGACGTGATCCGTAGGGGACATATTCCCGGGCCCGCGGCCGATCCCGGCGTGTCCCGTCCGGGAGCGGCCGATCCCGTGGGCCCCGTCCGGGAGGGGGCGGCCGTCGTCACCCCCTCCCGGCGCGTCTCACTCCACGTCCTCGGCGCGTCTCATCCCGGACTCCCGGCGCGTCTCACTCCAGGACGAAGCTGGCGTTGCCGCGGAAGGCGGCGGTGCCGTCGTTCTGCTCGACCCACACCTGGCCGGCGCGATGGCGCAGGTAGTAGCCGGGGAAGTTGACCGACTCCAGCGACACCGTCCCGGACCCGGCCAGCCCGGCGCGGCGGGTGAAGCCGGCGTCGGCCTTGAACAGGGCGGAGCCGTCGTTCTTCTCCACCCAGGCCTCGTGGTTGCGGTGGCGTAGGAAGTAGCCGGGGAAGTTGGTGGACTCCAGCGACACCGTGCCCGACCCGGACAGGCCGGTGACGAGCCTGAACTGGGAGTCGGCCAGCGGGGAGACGTTGGTCTCCAGGCGGGCCCGGTACTCCCAGTGGCGCACCGCCGAGCCGGGGACGTCGTAGGACATCAGCCGCGCGGGGGTGGCGCCGTCGGGGACCGGGATGCCGAAGTCGGGGGTGCCGTCGGCCCTCCAGTGGACCTTCTGGACGCGGGTGCGCCGGTTGGGGTCGTTGAGCGGGTCACCGGTGATGTCGCGGTAGTTGCGGTCGTGGTAGACGAGGATGTCGCTCTGGCCGTCCTCGGAGACGGTGAAGGAGTTGTGGCCGGGGCCGTACTGGCCGGTCGCGGCGTTGGTGGCGAAGACGGGACCCGCGCTCTTGGTCCAGGAGGAGGCGTTGAGCGGGTCGGCCGAGGCCGGGGCTGTCAGCATGCCCAGGCAGTAGTTGGCGTCGGTGGCGCTGGCGGAGTAGGTCAGGAAGAGCCGGCCGTTGCGCTGGATCACCGCCGGTCCCTCGGCGACCTTGAACCCGCGCGTCTCCCAGGCCAGGGTGGGCACGGTCAGCCGGGTGGTGGCGCCGGTGATCGTCCAGGGGTTGGCGCCCATGCGGGCGATGTAGAGGTTGGAGTTGGTGGCGATGCCGGGCTCCTGCTGGGCCCAGGTGAGGTAGCGCACCCCGTTCGTGACGAAGGTGGAGGCGTCCAGGGCGAAGGTGTCCCAGGGGGTGGTGATGCGGCCGCGTTCGGTCCAGGAGCCGGTCAGGGGGTTGGCCGCCGAGCTCTCCAGGACGTACATCCGGATGCGCCAGACGTCGTCGGCGCGGCCGGCGGCGAAGTAGACGTACCACTTGCCGTTGATGAAGTGGATCTCCGGTGCCCAGATGTGGGCGCCCATCTCGCCGCTGGTGTGCCTGCGCCAGATGACCGTCTCCGGGGCGCCTGCCAGGCCCTGGATGGTGGTGGCGCGGCGCAGCACGATGCGGTCGTACTCGGGGACGGTGGCGGTGAAGTAGTAGTAGCCGTCGGTGTGGCGGAAGATGTGCGGGTCGGCGCGCTGGGCGGCCAGCGGGTTGGTGTACTGGACGGCGGGGGAGGCGTGGGCCGTCACCGGAAGGAGCAGGCCGCCGATCACCGCGAGCAGGGTGATCAGTACGGTCAGCAGCGGGCGGCGCGCGGATGTGGGGGGCATCGGGTCGTCCTTGTCTCGTCGGACCGGGGGAGGGGGCCCGGGGGGCGGGGGTTAAGGAGCGAGGGGCGGCATGACGTCCTCGCCGGAAGACGGCTCGTCAGGCCAGCGGCGAGGTCACCATGAAGGAGGCGTCGGAGGCGAACACCGACCCGGACGCCTTGAGGTCCAGCCGCATCTCGTAGTTGTAGTGGCGCAGGTAGCGGCCCGGCAGGTTGTACGACTCGAACGAGGTCGTGCCGCCGCCCGCCAGTCCCGCCCGGCCGCAGAAGGTGGCGTCCCCCTTGAAGATCGCCGAGCCGTCGTCGCGCTGCAGGACGAGCCGCATGTTGTAGTGGCGCAGGTAGTAGCCCGGCAGGTTCACCGACTGGAAGGAGTGGCAACCGCCGCCTGCCAGTCCGGCACCGACCGTGAACGTGGCGTCCCTGCGGTCGGCGAGCGGGCTGGAGGCGTTCAGCGGGTCGACGTAGGCCACGTTGGAGCGGTGGCGCAGGTGGCGGTCGGGGAAGTTGGCCGAGCGCAGCGAACGGTTGCCGGTCGGCACCGCCGTCGTGTCGCCGACGTCCTCGCGCAGCACGGTGAAGTGCCTGGCGGTGCCCGACAGGCCGGTCATCTCGACCTTGGCGGAGAATGTGGCCAGGTCGGAGCTGTCGGCGTGGTAGTAGCGGCGGCCCGTGTAGTTGTCGAAGTAGATCCGCCACCTGCCGTCGGGCAGCCGGGTCAGCGCGGGTCCTTCGAGCCCCGAGCCCCAGCCCGCCCAGTTGCCGGTGCCGGTGAAGCTCCAGGGGCCGGTGAGCGAGGTGGCGGTGGCGTGCTCGATGTACTTCGTCGTCTCGTTCTTGAGGAAGTTGTGGTAGGTCGAGCCCACCTTGACCACGAAGCTGTCGATGTAGTTCGCCGGGATGCCCAGGGCCACCGGCGCGCTCCAGGACGACAGGGCGGTGTCGGTGGCGGTGATCCGGTACGGCCTGAACTGCCCCGCCGTGCCGGTCGCCGAGGCGGAGAAGATCACGTGGACGCTGCCGTCGGAGTCCCTGAACCACTCCGGCGCCCAGGTGCTGCCGGTGGCGCCGTTCAGCCCGACGGTCACGTTGCGCAGGAACGTCCAGCTCACCGTGTCGGCGCTGCGGGCGAAGCCGATGGTGTCGCCGGTCCAGTTCGTCGTGTAGACGAGGTAGTAGTAGCCGTCCGTGTGCCGCAGCACGCTGGGGTCCCTGATCAGCCCGGACGGCGGCGTGTAGGCGTTGGCCCGCACCAGGGAGAAGGTCGAGGCGTTCGGCGAGTCGTAGACGTACATGTTCGACTCGCTGCTGTTGGTGAAGGCCGTCATCAGGTAGTGCGGGACCGGTCCCGCGGCGTGGGCCGCCGTCGGTACCAGCACCAGGGCCGTGACGGCGGCCAGGACGGTCGCCGAGAACACCGAGAACGCCACCAGTGTCGTGAGAACCCGTCGGTACGCGCGCATTCCGGTACCTCCATATGTTAACGCTAACATCTCACCGCGAACACACCGGGACGGTGATCGGTGCGCTGGGCGTATTAGTAGCCCGCCGTGGAGGTGTCCGTCAATGGGCGATATGTGACTCCGTCCGTCCGGGAGTGCCGGAACGAGGGGTGGCGGCGGCCGGGCGACCGCTGCCCCGGCCCGGCGGCGGGCCGGGGTCGCCTGCTCGACGCGGTACGCGGCCCTCGGGACCTCTGCCCGCCGAGCCCGTCTTTATTGGTCAAGCCAACGAATACGTTTATAGTTGGTGTCACCAACATCGAAGGCGCCGACCGCTCTCGCCGCCGGACACCGTCCGGCCGATCGGCGGCCGCCGAACGCGTCCCCCGGAGTCACGATCGTGATCAAGCCGTTCCGTATCGCCGTTCCCCAGGCCGACCTCGACGACCTGGCCGGCCGTCTCTCCCGCACCCGCTGGCCCAACGAGATCGCCGGAGCCGGGTGGGACTACGGCTTCCCGCTGGCGCGCCTGCGGGAACTGGCCGAGCACTGGCGCACCCGCCACGACTGGCGCGCGCACGAGGCCGGGCTCAACGAGCTTCCGCACTTCACCACCGAGATCGACGGCCAGAACATCCACTTCGTCCACGTCCGCTCCCCGAGACCGGACGCGCTCGCGCTGATCCTCACCCACGGCTGGCCCGGCTCGTTCCTGGAGTTCCTCGACGTCGTCGAGCCGCTGTCGCGCGACTTCCACCTGGTGATCCCGTCCATCCCGGGATACGGCTTCTCCGGACCCACCCGCGAGCGCGGCTGGGACATCGTCCGGGTGGCGCGGGCCTGGGCCGAGCTGATGCGCCGCCTGGGGTACGAGCGCTACGGCGCGCAGGGAGGCGACTTCGGCTCGGGCATCTCGCTGGCGCTGGGCGCGGTGGCACCCGAGCGGGTCGCCGGGGTGCACGTCAACTACCTGCCCACCCGGCCGGACCCGGACGCCGGCATCGAGCTGTCCGAGGAGGACGAGGCCCGGCTGGAAAAGATCAGGCACCTGATGGCGAACCGCCCGCCGTACCAGGCCCTGCAGGCCACCACCCCGCAGACCGTCGGCTACGCGCTGACCGACTCGCCGGTGGGCCAGCTGGCCTGGATCGCCGAGCGCTTCGAGCGGTGGACGGACCCCCGCTCGCGGATCGACGACGAGCGGATGCTCACCGGCGTCTCGCTGTACTGGCTTACCGCCACCGCGGCCTCCTCGGCGCGGCTGCACCGCGAGACCCCGCGGCGGACCGAGCCGTGCCCGGTGCCGGTCGGGGTGGCGGTGTTCGCGCACGACATCACGCGGCCGGTGCGGCCGCTGGCCGAGCGGCTGTACGACATCACCCACTGGTCGGAGTTCGAGCGCGGCGGCCACTTCGCCGCGATGGAGGTGCCGGAGTCGTTCGCCGGGGACGTCCGGGACTTCTTCCTCACCCGGACGGGCGGGTGACGCCGGCCGCGTGACGCGCGCGGTGCCGAGGACGTCCGGGACCTCTTCCGCACCCGGGCCGGCGGGTGACGCGCGCGATGTCAAGGACGCCTGGGCCGCTCCGACCTACCGTGGGGGAACCGCCGGATCGCACGGCGGCCCCGGACGGCAGGCGATCGAAGGAGCGGGCATGTCACGGAACATCGAGACCGTCACCACCTACCTGGACGGTTTCCGTAGGAACGACCACGAGCAGATCCTGTCCTGCCTGACCGAGGACATCGAGTGGACGGTCTTCGGCGCCTTTCGCCTGACCGGCAAGGACGCCTACGACAAGGCCATCGACGGCCCGCCCGAGCTCCTCGACCCCCCTCGCCTGGAGGTCGTGCGGATGGTCGAGCAGGGTGACGTCGTCATGGCCGAGCTCACCGGGACGGTGCGACGGGCCGCGGGCGGCGAGATGCGCATGTCCATGGCGGAGGTGTTCGTCATGCGGGACGGCAGGATCGCCGAGCGTCGCGCCTGGGTCGTCGAGCTGAAGGAGAACGACCACCGCTGACGCGCGTCCTTTCCCGGGAACGGTGAATCCACGACGTGAGGCGACGATCCGGCGGTGAAGGACGCCGGAGCCTTTGCGTTCGGCCATCGTCGTGGAACGTTTCCGATCGGGTGCGGTGCGTGCGCGGCGTGTGTGGCGGAGCTGTACTCGTGCTGTGAGAACAGCAACCCCAACGCGGGTATCGCGGAGAAGATGTACGGTCACCCGGTCACCCGGTCACCCGGTCACCCGGTCGCGGGGCTCTTCGGGTTCTCGCATCTGACCGGCGGGTTCGCGGGCGGGCAGGCGCAGTACGCGCGGGTGCCGTTCGCCGACGTGGGCCCGTTGAGGATCGAGTCGGACCTGAGTGACGAGCAGGTGCTGTTCCTGTCCGACATCCTGCCGACCGGCTACATGGGCGCCGAGATGTGCGACATCACCTCCAGCGACGTCGTCGCGGTGTGGGGTGCCGGTCCGGTGGGGCAGTTCGCCATGGACAGCGCCAGGGCCCTGGGGGCGGCGAAGGTCATCGCGATCGACAAGGAGCCCTACCGGCTGCGCATGGCCGAGGCGGCCGGTCACGTGACCGTCAACTTCGACGAGGTCGACGTGCGCTCGGAGCTGCTGACGCTGACCGGCGGGCGGGGGCCGGACAAGTGCATCGACGCGGTCGGCCTGGAGGCGACGCACGGCAGCACCCACCTCGCGGCCTACGACCGGGTCAAGCAGGCCGTGCGGTCGGAGACCGGCCGGCCGCACGCGCTGCGGCAGGCCATCATGTCATGCCGCAGCGGCGGCATCGTGTCGGTCATCGGCCTGTACGGCGGCCTGGTGGACAAGTTCCCCGCCGGGGCGTGGATGAACCGGTCGCTGACCCTGCGTGCGGGGCAGTGTCATGTGCAGCGGTACATGAAGCCGCTGCTGGGCCGGATCGAGCGGGGGGAGATCGATCCGACCCGGATCGTCACGCACACCCTGCCGCTGGAGCAGGCGGCCCAGGGCTTCGACATCTTCAAGAACAAGAGGGACGGCTGCGAGAAGGTCGTCCTCAGGCCCTGAGCCGCGGAGGGCGCCGGCCGTCGCCGGTGCCCTCCTCCATGGCGCGGTGTCCGTGACCGTGATGAGCGGGGGAAGAGGGGAACGGGCTAGACGTCGGACGCCTGCAGGACGGGCTGGTAGGTCGCCTCGGCGAGCGCCCGCTGGCCGCTGGTGTTGGGGTGGAAGTAGTCCCAGGTGCTGAGCTGCCCGAGGGCGAAGGGGTAGGAGAAGACGGCGCCGCCGTCGTACCTGCAGGTGGTGTACTCCGCGCAGACCCGGGCGAGCACGCCGTTGAAGTCGGCGACCCGCTGCCTGACGCGGTCGCGGCGCGCCTCGTCCTCGGGGGCGGTGGAGCGGGGGGAGGCCAGCATCGACCGGCAGATGCCGAAGGTGCTCCAGGCGGTACGGGCCGAGGAGCTGTCCTTGCCGACGGACCACAGGCGCTTGAGGTCGGGGATGCTGGCGACGAACACCGCGGCCTGGGGGATCCCGGTGGCGAGTTCCTGCATGGCGGCCCGGAAGTGGCCCTCGAAGTCGGCGACCGAGGTCATGGACGACTCCGAGGAGGTGCAGGCGTCGTTGGCGCCCATGAGGATCGTCACGTAGCCGACGCCCCGGGAGGCCGCGGTCCTGGCCTGCCCCGCGAGGTCGGCGATCTTCGCGCCGGATCTGGCGTCGTTGTAGGCGACCAGGTCGGGGTTCTGCGTCCTGATCCGGTTGCGGTGGCTGTCGACCGAGGTGCTCGACCCCGTCGACCACGATCGGCTGGTGCAGTCGACGAACCAGCCGCAGGCGTTGAACCCGCGGGTGATCGAGTCGCCCAGCCCGGACATGGAGCCGGGGGGCGCGAGGGTGGCGGAGGCGGCCGGGGTGGCCGGGACGAGGGCCCAGCCGAGGGCGGCGGCGAGGGCGAGGAAGAGGTGGAGGGCATGGCGTCGTGACAGTCGTGACAAGGGTCCTACCTCTGTCAGGGGGGTGTGCCGGA
Source organism: Streptosporangium sp. DT93 (assembly GCF_049844535.1). NCBI lineage: Bacteria > Bacillati > Actinomycetota > Actinomycetes > Streptosporangiales > Streptosporangiaceae > Streptosporangium > Streptosporangium sp. DT93. The sequence goes on along the minus strand of NZ_JBNCLF010000013.1, from coordinate 82,679 downwards.
TGCTGTGCCGATCGTGAATCGGTCCGGGCCCGGCGTACAGAGGGGGGAACGGAAGACTGACGTTGCGGTCAAGGCGACTGTCAGGGCGTCAGGCGGTGACCTTCTGGAGGAACTCGGCCACGTTGGCCACGGTTCTGCCGATCTTCTCCTCCAGGGTGAGGGACTCGGGCATCCGCCCGCCGGGCCCGGCGTCCTTCTTGCCGCGCAGGTAGAGGGAGCAGGCCATGTCGGTGCAGATGTAGGCGCCCACGGAGTCGCCGTTGCCGCCGGGGCGGCGGGCGGTCATCAGGGACACGCCCTCCCCGGTGTGCGTGGTCAGGCAGAGCGAGCACATGCTGCGCCGGAGGTGCCCGGCGTGGGGGGTGGCCCGGCGCAGCGCCGCGCCGACCAGGCGGTCGCCGTGCTCGGCGACCAGGTAGGTGCGGCCCGGGGAGGCGGGGTCTCGCCAGCCGAGGAAGTCCAGGTCGTCCCAGGGGCGGGTGTCGAGGTCCCTGGGGACGGCGAGGCGCTTGACCTCGCCCTTGGTGCAGTTGACGAAGGAGGCGCGGATCTCGCTCTCGGAAATCGGTCGCATGACCTGAAAGCTACCCGCTGTAAGCTGGGGAGGCAAAACATTATAGATTTTCCTAGAGTCCCTAGGAAGAGGGGAGGGTCCATGGCGCGGGGCCGGGTGACCGCCGCACGGCTGGCCGAGGTGGCGGCGGAGCTGGCCGACGAGGCGGGGCTGGAGGGCATGACCGTCTCGGAGGTCGCGCGCAGGCTCGGCGTGAAGGACGCGAACCTGTACGCGCACCTCGGGAACGCGCACGAGCTGCGGGTCAGGGTGGCCGTGCTGGCGCTGGCCGAGCTCGCCGACCGGGGCGCGGTGGCGCTGGCCGGCCGGGCGGGCAAGGACGCGCTGGTCGCCTTCGCGGGCGTCTACCGCGACTACGGCAGGGAGCACCCGGGCCGGTACGCGGCCATGCAGGTCGAGCTCGACCCGGAGACCGCGAGGGCGAGCGCGGGACGCCGGCACTCGGACATGATGCGGGCCATCCTGCGCGGGTACGCGCTCGCGGAGCCCGACCAGACCGACGCGGTCCGGCTGCTGGGCAGCGTCTTCCACGGTTTCGTGAGCCTGGAGCGGACCGGGGGATTCCGCCACCACCCGCGGGGCGCGGACGAGTCCTGGAGCCGGGTGCTCGACACGCTCGACGTCGCGCTCCGTGCCTGGCCCGCGTCCCCGCCGGAGGCCGTCCGGAACCCGGGGTGATCGGGTGGTGCCCGTGTTCCTGTTCTTCGCAGGATGTTAACGTTCACAACCCGGCTGTCAACATCCGGCTTACAGGGCGGGACGGGCCGGTGCGCCGGTGGGGCACCCATGACCTGCGACTTCGGAAGGGTCGTCCCGGCTCGGCGGCCCGATGTCGGTGGCCGCCCGTCGGCCGGGTGTCACGAAGGTATTGACCGGCCCTATGTTAGCGATCACACTGATGTGACGCCGAAGTGATCTCCGGCCGGCCGGGGACGCGTGCCGTGATTCCGGCGTGCCGGTGGTCCCGTGTCGCCGCGACGGGCGAACGCCCGCGAGAAAAGGTGTTAACGCTAACACCCGCGGGCCGCCAGGAGGGACGAAGGCCCGCGACACCGTCGGCCGCCCGCCGTGCTCACCCCTCGAAGGAGAAACGATGCCGAGAGTCCTGTCCCGGGTGGGCGCGATGCTCGCCGCCTGCCTGATGTTCATGTCGTGGCCGATGGCCGCCCCGAAGGCGGCGGCCGCCCTCGACCCCTTCACCGGATACCTGATGGCGCACTTCACCGGGGAGTCGGCGAACGGCGAGCAGATCTACCTCGCCCACAGCGACGACGGGCTGCGCTGGAGCGACCTGAACAACGGCGGCGTGGTCCTGCGCTCCACGGTCGGCACGCGAGGCGTCCGCGACCCCGCCCTCGTCCGATCTCCCGCCGGTGACCGGTACTGGATCGTCGCGACGGACCTGCGCATCGCCGCCGGCACCTCGTGGAGCGACGCCGCGAACCGGGGGAGCACCTCGCTGGTCGTGTGGGAGTCCAGCGACCTGGTGAACTGGTCGGCCCCGTGGCTGATCAACGTCGCGGGCGCCATCCCCGGCGCCGGCAACGCCTGGGCACCCGAGGCCGTGTACAACCCCGCGACCGGTGACTACGTCCTGTACTGGGCGACGAACTCCGCGCGCAACGGCGTGACCAAGCACCGCATCTGGTACACGCGCACCGGTGACTTCCGCAGCTTCACGGCACCGCAGCTCTACATCGAGCGCGGCGGCAGCCAGGGCATCATCGACACGCAGATCGTCGACGTTCCCGGCTCGGTCGGCGGCTACCGGTACTACCGGGCCTCGGCGGACGGCCACATCACGATCGAGGCGAGCAACTCGATCCTGGGATCCTGGACGACCCTCGGGAACCTCTCGCACATGGGGATCTCCAACGGCACCGGCGGCGGCAACGTCGTGGAGGGCCCGATGTGGGCGCAGTTCAACGGCCGCAACGAGTGGGCGCTGTGGCTGGACCAGTACGCCACCGGCCGCGGCTACATGCCCGTCACCTCCACCGACCTGGGCAGCACGCGCAACTTCCGGACGCGCACCGACTACGGCATGGGCACCAACCGCAAGCGTCACGGCTCCATCCTCAACCTGACCGCCGCGGAGGAGAACCGCGTCCTGGGCCGCTGGGGCGCCACCACGCCGGTCAACCGCATCCAGTCGTACAACTTCCAGACCCGGTACGTGCGGCACGCGGACCTCGACGTGCGCATCGACGCGAACGTCAGCCCCGCCCAGGACGCGCAGTTCCGGCTGGTGCCGGGCCTGGCGAACGGGAACGGCTACGTGTCCTTCGCGTCGGTGAACTACCCCGGGTACTACCTGCGGCACTACGGGTTCGACTTCGTCCTCGCGCCCGACGACGGCAGCGCGACCTTCGCGGCCGACTCCACGTTCCGTCAGGTCGCCGGGCTCGCGAGCTCGTCGTGGACGTCCTTCCAGTCCTACAACCACCCCGACCGCTACATCCGGCACTACGGCTACCTGCTCCGGCTCGACCCGATCGGTGACGCGCAGAGCCGTGGCGACGCCACCTTCCGCGTGACGAGCTGATCCGCGGCGAGCGGCCGCGCGGCCGGATGACCGCGCGGCCGGATGACCGCGCGGTCGTGCGACCACGCGGCCGTGCGGTCGCGGGGCCACGAGGGGCTGCCGCGAACGGTTTCCCACCGGCCTTTTCGGACAGATGAAGCAGCACAAAACTCCCGAAACGGTCTGCATCATCGCAGAGGCCGACGATAGCCTCGCTTCGGAAACCCGCGGACGATCCCACTTGGAGAACAGGTGCGAACACCCCCCTCGATCAACGGCCGCAGGTCATGGCCGCGCGTGCTGGTGGCCGCGATGGCCGCATTGGCCACGGTGGCCGCCGCGCTCGCGATGACGGTGGCCGTCGCGGCGCCCGCCTCGGCGGCGCCGGCGACCGTGGTCGGCGTGGCCTCCGGCCGCTGCCTCGACGTGATCGGCAACAGCGCGGCCTCCGGGACCGGCGTCAACATCTACACCTGCAACGGGCAGGCCAACCAGTCCTGGACCTTCACCGCGGCCGGTGAGTTCCGGGTGTACAACGCCACGATGTGCCTGGACGTGGTCGGCCAGGACACCACCGCCCCGGCCGCGCTGCAGATCTACACCTGCACCGGCGGCGCCAACCAGCGCTGGAGGGTCAACGCCGACGGCACGATCACCGGTGTGCAGTCGGGCCTGTGCCTGGACGTGACCGGCGAGAGCACGGCCAACAGCGCCCTGGTGGGCCTGTGGACCTGCACCGGGCGCGGCAACCAGAAGTGGACGACGTCCACGGGCAGCGCCGACACCCAGCCCCCGACGGTGCCGGGCGGCGCGCGGGTGAGCGGCCTGACGTGCGACTCGGTGACGTTCGCGTGGAACGCCGCGACGGACAACGTGGGCGTGGCCTTCTACGACGTCTACCACGACGGCCAGCAGATGAAGACGGTGAGCGGCACCACGCTGTCCACCACCCTCACCGTGGTCCCCGGGGCGACCTGGGGTCTCTACGTCAACGCGCGCGACGCCGCGGGCAACGTCTCGCAGGCGAGCACCACGGTGACGATCAACCCGCCGCAGTGCCAGGCCGACACCCAGGCCCCCAGCGCCCCGACGCAGCTCACCGCCTCGGTGTCCGGGACCACGGTGACGCTGAGGTGGACCGCCTCGACCGACAACGTCGGGGTCCGGGCCTACGACGTCCACCGCGGCGGCGCCAAGGTCGGCGCGGTCAACGGCACCCCGCCGGCCACCACCTTCATCGACAGCGGGCTGGCGGCCGGCACGGCCTACCAGTACTACGTGGTGGCCCGTGACGGGCAGGCCAACGTCTCGTCGCGCAGCGGCACCGTGACGGCGACCACCGGCGCGGCGTGCGCCAACCCGGTGTGCACGGTGACGCAGGTCGCGACCGACACCGACATCCCGTGGGGCCTGGTCACGCTTCCCGACGGCACGATCCTCTACAGCCGCCGCGACGCCGACGACATCGTCCGCCTCAACCCCTCCACGGGGGCCAAGACGACCGTGGGCACCGTGCCGAACGTGGCCGGCACCGACGGCGAGGGCGGCCTCCTCGGCCTGGAGATCTCCCCCTCCTTCGCCGGCGACCGCTGGGTGTACATCATGCACACCTCGCCGACCGACAACCGGATCGTGCGGATCAAGCTGGAGAACGACAGGCTCAACACCGCCACCGAGCAGATCCTGGTCAGCGGCATCCTGCGCAACAAGTACCACGACGGCGGCCGCCTGCGCTTCGGCCCGGACGGCAAGCTGTACGCCAGCACCGGCGACGCGCAGAACGGCGACCACGCGCAGAACACGGCCCACCTCAGCGGGAAGATCCTGAGGATCAACCCGGACGGGAGCGTCCCGTCGGACAACCCGTTCGGCAACCTCGTGTGGAGCTACGGTCACCGCAACCCGCAGGGGCTGGCGTTCGACTCCCAGGGCAGGCTGTGGGAGCAGGAGTTCGGCAACAGCGTCATGGACGAGACCAACCTCATCACCAGGGGCGGCAACTACGGCTGGCCGGCGTGCGAGGGCACCAGCGGATCCTGCGGCACCGCCGGGTTCATCGCCCCCAAGCGCACCTACCCCACCGCGGAGGGCTCCTGCTCCGGCATCGCGATCGTGCGCGACGCGCTCTACGTGGCCTGCCAGCGCGGCACCCGGATGTACCGCGCGGTGATCAGCGGCAGCAGCCTGACCAGCGTGCAGACCTACTTCAACGGCACGTACGGCCGGCTGCGCACCGTGGAGCCCGCCCCGGGCGGCGGCCTGTGGCTGACCACCTCCAACACCGGTGACAAGGACAGCACCCCCAACAACAGCAACGAGAGGATCCTGCGCGTCACGCTCGGCGGCTAGACGTACGCGGTCGGCGGGTTGGTGACGGCCGGCTGACCGGGTACAGCCAGAGCCTGCCGCGAAGGCCGTAGCCGTACCCGGCCGGACGGCGCGGACGCCCGGCGGTTCCCGGAGGTGACTCCGGGGCCGCCGGGCGTTCCCGTTTCGCGCCCCGCCCGGGCCGCCGTATGGATCGCGTCAAGAATGCCGTCACGGCCGTATGGAAGCCGTCAAGAACGGTCGAAGACCCCTTTTTCCGGGCTTTGCTGGTCGAGTGCCGCCCATTCCGGGCGGTGGCAACGTTCCGGAGTCGAGGAGTGAGGATGGCCGACGTCATCTTCGTCGCCCTGACGATCGCGATCTTCGTGGTCCTCGGGGTGGTCGTGAAGGCGGTGGAGCGCCTGTGAGCGCCGTCAACGCCGCCGGTCTCGTGACGGTCGCCGTCCTGGTGATCTTCATGGTCGTGGCGCTGCTGTTCCCGGAGCGGTTCTGATGAGCCCGGCCGTCGCGGGGACGATCTTCGTCGTCTCCCTGGTCGCCGTGCTGGCCCTGGCCTGCGGGCCGCTGGGCGACCACATCTTCCGGGTGTACACGAGCCCGCGGCACACCGCCGCCGAGCGGGGCGTGTACCGGCTGCTGGGCGTGCGCGCCGACGCCGAGCAGAGCTGGGGCGTCTACGCCCGCGCGCTGCTGGCGTTCTCGATGATCTCGGTCCTGGCCGTGTACGCCGTCCAGCGGCTGCAGGACAGGCTGCCGCTGAGCCTGGGCATGGAGCCGGTCACCGACCACGTCGCCTGGAACACCGCGATCAGCTTCGTCACCAACACCAACTGGCAGGCCTACTCGGGTGAGTCCACCATGGGCCACCTGACCCAGATGGCCGCCCTGGCCGTGCAGAACTTCGTGTCCGCCGCGGTGGGCATGGCGGTGGCGGTCGCGCTGGTGCGCGGCCTGACCCGGCGCGGGGCCGAGACGGTCGGCAACTTCTGGGTGGACCTGGTCCGCGGCACGACGCGGATCCTGCTGCCGCTCGCGTTCGCGGGCGCGCTGGTGCTGGTGGCCGGCGGGGTGATCCAGAACCTCTCCGGCGCGCACGAGGTCGCGACGCTGACCGGCGGCACCCAGGCGATCACCGGCGGCCCGGTCGCCTCACAGGAGGCGATCAAGGAGCTGGGCACCAACGGCGGCGGCTTCTCCAACGCCAACTCCGCCCACCCGTTCGAGAACGCCACGAGCTGGACCAACTGGTTCCAGATCCTGCTGATCCTGCTGATCCCGTTCTCGCTGCCGCGCGCCTTCGGCAGGATGACCGGGCAGCCGCGGCAGGGCACCGCGATCCTCGCGGTGATGGCCACGATCGCGCTGGCCGTCGTCGTGCTCACGAACGTGTTCGAGCTGGGCGGGAACGCGACGGTGGCCCAGGCGGCGGGCGCGGCGATGGAGGGCAAGGAGGTGCGCTTCGGCGTCCCGGGCTCGGCCACGTTCGCCGCGGCGACCACCCTGACCTCGACCGGGGCGGTGAACTCCTTCCACGACTCCTACACCCCCTTCGGCGGCATGATGACGATGTTCGCCATGATGCCGGGCGAGGTCGCCCCCGGCGGGGTCGGCTCGGGCCTGTACGGCATGCTCGTCCTGGCGGTGATCACCGTCTTCGTGGCCGGGCTGATGGTCGGCCGCACCCCCGAGTACCTGGGCAAGCGGATCGGCACCCGCCAGATCAAGCTGGTGTCGCTGTACCTGCTGGTCACCCCCACCCTGGTGCTGGCCGGCACGGCGCTCGCGATGGGCTCGCCCACGCTGCGGGCGAGCATGCTGAACGGCGGCCCGCACGGCCTGTCGGAGGTCCTGTACGCCTTCACCAGCGCCTCCAACAACAACGGCTCGGCCTTCGGCGGCCTGTCGGCCGCCACGCCCTGGTACGACGTGGCCCTGGGCCTGTGCATGGCGTTCGGCCGGTTCCTGCCGATCGTCCTGGTGCTGGCGCTGGCCGGATCGCTGGCCCGGCAGGTCCCGGTACCGGCGTCGGCGGGCACGCTGCCCACCCACGGCCCGCAGTTCGCCGGCATGGTCGTCGGCGTGACGATCGTCCTGGTCGCGCTCACCTACCTCCCGGCGCTCGCGCTCGGCCCCCTCGCGGAAGGACTGTCCTGACATGCCGATCCCCACGGCCCACGCACCGGCCGCGACACCGGACGGAACACCGGCCGGCGCCCCGGGCGGAGCCCCGGCCGGAGCCCCGGCGCGCGCCGGCCGGGCGGGCGCGGGCCTGCCCGGCACCCGGCGGCTGATCGCGTCGCTGCCGGACGCGCTGCGCAAGCTCGACCCGCGCACGCTGTGGCGCAACCCGGTGATGTTCGTCGTCGAGATCGGCGCGGCGTTCACCACCGTGCTGGCCGTCGCCGACCCGTCGTTCTTCTCCTGGGCCATCGTGGTGTGGCTCTGGCTGACCGTGATCTTCGCCAACCTGGCCGAGGCCGTGGCCGAGGGGCGGGGCAAGGCGCAGGCCGAGACGCTGCGAAAGGCCAGGACCGACACCCGGGCCCGCCGGGTAAGGAGCGTGACCTCGACCGGGTGGGACGAGGTCTCCGCCTCCGAGCTCGTCCGGGGCGATCTCGTCGTCGTCGAGGCGGGGGAGACCGTTCCCGGAGACGGCGACGTGGTCGACGGGATCGCGTCGGTGGACGAGTCGGCCATCACCGGCGAGTCCGCGCCGGTGATCCGCGAGTCCGGCGGCGACCGCTCCGCGGTGACCGGTGGCACGAAGGTCCTGTCGGACCGGATCGTCGTCCGGATCACCCAGAGGCCCGGCGAGAGCTTCGTCGACCGCATGATCGCGCTGGTGGAGGGGGCGAACCGGCAGAAGACGCCCAACGAGATCGCGCTCAACATCCTGCTGGCCGCGCTCACGATCGTCTTCCTGGTCTCCACCGCGGCGATGCAGCCGCTGGCCGTCTACTCCACGCTCGTCAACCCGGGCATGCCGGACTCGGTGGCGCTGAACGCCGGCGGTGTCAGCGGCGTGGTGCTGGTCTCGCTGGTGGTGTGCCTGATCCCGACCACCATCGGGGCGCTGCTGTCGGCCATCGGCATCGCCGGCATGGACCGCCTCGTGCGGCGCAACGTCCTGGCCGTGTCCGGCCGCGCGGTCGAGGCCGCGGGCGACGTGTCCACGCTGCTGCTGGACAAGACCGGCACGATCACGCTGGGCAACCGGGAGGCCGTCGCGTTCGTCCCCGTCGACGGGGTGGACGAGACGGAGCTGGCGCGGGCGGCCCAGCTGTCCAGCCTGGCCGACGAGACCCCCGAGGGCCGCTCCATCGTGGCCCACGCCCGGCGGGCCCACGGCCTGAGCGAGGAGTGGCCGGCCGAGCCCGACCGGGTGACCTGGGTGCCGTTCACCGCGCAGACCCGCATGTCCGGCGTCGACCTCGACGGCCGCCAGGTCCGCAAGGGCGCGGCGGCGGCGGTCATGGCCTGGGTGGGCGGGCACGGCGGCCGCACCGAGGGGATCGGCCACCTCGTGGACGCCGTCGCCGTCTCCGGCGGGACCCCGCTGATCGTGGCCGAGAAGGGCCGGATGCTCGGGGTGATCCACCTCAAGGACGTGGTCAAGCCGGGCATGCGGGAACGCTTCGACGAGATGCGCCGGATGGGCATCCGCACGGTGATGATCACCGGTGACAACCCGCTGACCGCCAAGGCCATCGCCGACGAGGCCGGGGTGGACGACTTCCTGGCCGAGGCCACCCCCGAGGACAAGCTGGCGCTGATCAGGAAGGAGCAGGAGGGCGGCCGGCTGGTCGCGATGACCGGCGACGGCACCAACGACGCCCCCGCCCTGGCGCAGTCCGACGTCGGCGTCGCCATGAACACCGGCACCTCGGCCGCCAAGGAGGCCGGGAACATGGTCGACCTGGACTCCGACCCGACCAAGCTCATCGAGATCGTCGAGATCGGCAAGCAGCTCCTCATCACGCGGGGCGCGCTCACCACGTTCTCCATCGCCAACGACATCGCCAAGTACTTCGCGATCGTCCCGGCCATCTTCGCGGCCGTCTACCCGGGGCTGGACGCGCTCAACGTCATGCGCCTGGCCAGCCCCCAGTCCGCGATCCTGTCCGCGGTCGTGTTCAACGCGATCGTCATCGTCGCGCTGATCCCGCTGGCGCTGCGCGGCGTGCGCTACCGGCCCTCCGGCGCCTCGGCGCTGCTGTCGCGCAACCTGTACGTCTACGGCCTGGGCGGCGTCGTCGCGCCGTTCCTCGGCATCAAGATCATTGACCTTGTCCTCCGGTTCCTTCCAGGGATGTCCTGATGCGCCACCTACCCGCTCCGCTGCGCCGCCACCTGACCGCGATCCGAGCGCTCGCCGTCCTCACCGTGCTGCTCGGCCTGCTCTACCCGCTCGCCGTCACCGGCGTCGCCCGGCTGCTGGCGCCCGGCGGCGCGGGCGGCTCGATCGTCCGCTCCGGCGACAGGGAGGTAGGCAGCGCGATCATCGGGCAGTCCTTCACCGACGCCGCCGGTGCCCCGGTCGCGACGTACTTCCAGTCGCGCCCGTCGGCGGCCGGCGACGGCTACGACCCCACCTCGACCGGCGCGAGCAACCTGGGCCCCGAGGACGTCGTGGACACGCTGCCGGTCCCCGGCGCCGTGAACGAGGACGGCGAGCCGGACGAGGGCAGGCTCTCGCTGCTCACCCGGGTGTGCGCCCGCTCGAAGGCGGTCGGCGAGCTGGAGGGCGTCAGCGGCGCCCGCCCGTACTGCACCCCCGAGGGGACCGGCGCGGTGCTGAAGGTCTTCCCCGGCCGGGCGGTCAGCGTCAACCAGGCCTGCCCCGCCACCCCGTTCCTCACCTCCTACCGGGGGCTTCCGGTACGGTGCGCCACGCCGGGCGAGGACCACGCCGCGGGCCTGACCGTCCCGGTCCGGGGGAACGCCGGAGCACCCGCCGTGCCCGCCGACGCGGTCACGGCGAGCGGTTCCGGCCTGGACCCGCACATCTCGCCCGCCTACGCCGCGCTGCAGGCGCCGCGCGTGGCCCGCGAACGCGGCATCGCCCTCGCGGAGGTGCGGCGGACGATCGCCGAGCACACCACGGGCCGGGCACTCGGCTTCATGGGCGAACCCGCCGTCAACGTGCTCGAACTCAACCTGGCGCTCGACAACGCGCGGCCGAGGTGAGCCGCGGGGGAGCAGGCGGGGATGATGGGTGACGGTGAGTGCGTGCGAAGTGACGGGCGGGTGACAGGGTGAGCGACGGGACGAGCGGGTACCGGCACGGCGGCCCGCCCGCGGGACCGGCTGGGGAGACCCCGTGAGCCGCGGCCGCCTGCGGGTCTACCTCGGCGCGGCGCCCGGGGTCGGCAAGACGTACGCGATGCTCTGCGAGGGCCACCGGGCGCTGGAGCGCGGCCGGGACGTGGTCGTGGGCCTGGCCGAGACCCACGGCCGGGCCCGGACCGCCGCCCTGCTGGAGGGCATGGAGGTGATCCCGCTCAGGAGCGTGACGTACCGGGGCGCGACGTTCGGCGAGCTGGACACCGAGGCGGTGATCGCCCGCGCGCCGAGGGTGGCGCTGATCGACGAGCTGGCCCACACCAACGTGCCGGGTTCGAGGAACGCCAGGCGCTGGCAGGACGTCGACGAGATCCTGCAGGCCGGCATCGACGTGATCTCCACCGTGAACGTCCAGCACCTGGAGTCGGTCAACGACGTCGTCGAGGAGATCACCGGCGTCCCGCAGCGCGAGACCGTACCGGACGAGGTGGTGCGGCGGGCCGACCAGGTCGAGCTGGTCGACATGTCGCCCGAGGCCCTGCGCCGCCGCATGGCCCACGGCAACGTCTACGCCCCGGGCACGGTCGACGCGGCCCTGTCGAACTACTTCCGCGTCGGCAACCTGACCGCGCTGCGCGAGCTGGCGCTGCTGTGGGTCGCGGGCAAGGTCGACGACCAGCTCGATCGCTACCGCACCGACCACGGCATCGCCGTCACGTGGGAGGCCCGCGAGCGCGTGGTCGTCGCCCTGACCGGCGGCCCCGAGGGCGCCACCCTGGTCCGCAGGGCCGCCCGCATCGCCGCCCGCACCAAGGGCGCCGACCTGCTCGCGGTGCACGTCACCAGCGCCGACGGGCCCGCCGGGGCCGACCCTGCCGCCCTGGCCGTCCAGCGCACCCTGGTCGAGGACATGGGCGGCACCTACCACCAGGTCACCGGCGAGGACGTCTCGCGCGCGCTGCTCGACTTCGCCCGCGGCGTCAACGCCACCCAGCTCGTCCTGGGTGCCTCCCGCCGGGGCCGCCTGGCCCAGCTCCTGTCGCGCGGCGTCGGGCTGGAGACCATCGCCCGCTCCGGGACCATCGACGTCCACATGATCACCCACGACGAGGCCAGGAGGGGGCGGCGCCGGCCGGTGCGCTCCCGGGCCGCGCTCACCCGCACCCGGCGGCTGATCGGCTGGGGGATGGCGGCGGCCGGGCTGCCGGGCCTGGTCCTGGCGCTGTCGCCGTTCCGGGACGTGCTGTCGCTGCCCAGCGAGATCCTGCTCTTCCTCTGCCTGACCGTCGCCGTCGCGCTGGCCGGGGGCATGTGGCCGGCCATCACCACGGCGGTGGGCGGGTCGCTGCTGCTCAACTGGTTCTTCACCACACCGGTCGGCGAGTTCACCATCAGCGACCCGGAGAACCTGTTCGCGCTGGTCGTGTTCGTCCTGGTGGCGGCCGCGGTCAGCACGATCGTGGACATCGCCGCCCGCCGTACCCGCGAGGCCGCCCGCGCCGGCGCGGACGCCGAGCTGCTGTCGACGCTGGCCGGGCACGTGCTGCGCGGGCAGGCCGCCGTACCCTCCCTGCTGGAGCGGACGCGCGAGACGTTCGGCCTGACCTCGGTCACCCTGCTGGAACGGCTGCCCGAGGCCACCCGGGCCCCCGAGGAACGCTCGGACCCGCAGGCGTGGCGGATCGTGGCCACCAGCGGCGGCACCCCGTCCACCTGCCCGGGACGCTCCGACACCGACGTGGTCATCGACGACGACCTGGTCATGGCCGTCCGGGGCGGGCCGCTGGACGCCGCCGACCGCACGGTGCTGGAGGCGTTCGCCGCCGAGACCGCCGTGGCCCTGCGCCAGGAACGCCTGCGTGAGGCCGCCGAACGGGCGCGCCCGCTGGCCGAGGCCGACCGGATGCGCACGGCGCTGCTCGCCGCCGTCAGCCACGACCTGCGCAGCCCCCTGGCCTCGGCCAGGATCGCCGTCGAGAGCCTGGGCAGCACCGACGTCGTCTGGAGCGAGGACGACCGCGCCGAGCTGCTGGCCACCGCGAAGGAGTCCCTGGAGAGGCTGGACCGGCTGGTGGCCAACCTGCTCGACATGAGCCGCCTCCAGGCCGGGGTGCTCGGCGCCATCCCGCGGCCGGTCGCGCTGGAGGAGGTCGTCCCGCGCGCCGTCGACGACCTGGGCCCGCTGCGGGACCGGATCGAGGGGGACGTCTCCGTCGAGCTGCCCGAGGTGCTGGCCGACCCGGCCCTGCTGGAGCGGGTGCTGGTCAACCTCATGTCCAACGCGGTGCGCTACAGCCCGCCCGGCGAGCCGGTGCTGATCAGCGCGAGCCGGCACGGCGCGCACCTGGAGATCCGGGTGACCGACCGGGGGCCGGGAATCCCGCCGGAGGCGCACGACCGCGTGTTCCAGCCCTTCCAGCGGCTGGGCGACCGCGACAACCACTCGGGGGTCGGCCTGGGCCTGGCGCTGTCGCGTGGCCTGACCGAGGCGATGGGCGGCACACTCGTACCCGAGGAAACACCCGGGGGAGGTCTCACGATGGTCGTCACACTGCCCGTCCGGAGCGGGGCGGTGACGTCGTGACGCGCATCCTCGTCGTGGACGACGAACCGCAGATCCTGCGCGCGCTGCGCGTCAACCTGGTCGCCCGGCACTACGAGGTGGAGGTCGCCCCCGACGGCGGCTCGGCCCTGCGGGCCGCCGCCGACCGGCCGCCGGACCTGGTCATCCTCGACCTGGGGCTGCCCGACCTGGACGGCGTGGACGTCATCCACGGCCTGCGCGGCTGGACCGCCGTGCCGATCATCGTGCTGTCCGGCAGGGACGGCGGCCAGGACAAGATCGAGGCCCTGGACGCCGGCGCCGACGACTACGTCACCAAACCGTTCGGGCTCGACGAGCTATTGGCCCGCGTGCGCGCGGTCACCCGGCGCGCCGGGGCCCAGGAGGCCGAGCCCGCCCGCGTGGAGATCGGCGGCCACGTCGTCGACCTGGCCGGAAAGACGATCTCCGGTGACGTGCGCCTGACCCCCACCGAGTGGCACATCCTGGAGCTGCTGGTGCGCCACCCGGGCAAGCTGGTCAGCCAGCGCCAGATCCTCACCGAGGTGTGGGGCGCCGCGTTCGTCAAGGAGACGAACTACCTGCGCCAGTACATGGGCCAGCTCCGCCGCAAGCTCGAACGCGACCCGGCCCGTCCCGCCCACCTGATCACCGAACCGGGCATGGGCTACCGCTTCACACCTTGACCCGCCCGCGCCCTTCGACCCGCGCTCGTACGCCGTGACCCGGGCCCCTTCTCCCGGCCCTGTCCTCCTGGACCGTTTCCGGGGCCCGGGCCGTTCCCGGGGGGAGTTCCGGTCCGGTGGGCCCCGCCCCGGCACGGGCCCACCGGCCGTGGCTCACTTCGAGGTGTAGAGGACCTTCCAGGTGCCCTCGTACAGGCAGTTCAGGGAGGGCTTGGAGGCCTTGGGCTCCGAGCAGACCTTCAGCTGGACCTGGTAGAGGTCGTGCTGCGTGAAGGTGAACGACTTGGGGGTGCCGTAGGAGCAGTCGACGATGCTGCGGTGCTTGAACGGCAGGTTCTTGCCGTCGGCGGTGCGGTAGGTGAGGCGGAAGACCGCCCAGCCGCAGGAGGAGGTGGCGCGGGTCAGGTCGTAGACCTTGCCGGAGATCCTGCCACGCGCGGCGACCGGGAGGACCGCGTGGTCCTCGCCCGAGACCGTCAGGGTGCCGTGCGTCCTGGCCCTGCGGCCGGGGGCGTGGTAGGTGCCCCATTTGATGGTGCCCTGGGTGGCGCTCTGCCCTGCGGCGGGGTTCGCAGCGACCGGAGCCGCGACCGGTGAGGCCGGTGCGGTGGCCGCCTGCGCGGCCGCGGGGGCGATCGCGACGAGGGCGGAGGCGAGGGCGAGTCCCGTCAGGGAGCGGGTCATCGTCATGGGAGGGGTTCCTTTCCGGCTGCTGTGCCCACAGTCTGTGATGCACCGCTTTCACCCCGCTTGACCGCCCACTGCAAACGAGTATCAACCGCCCGTCCGCAAGGCGCGAAGCCGGCAGGAGACACGATCGGGAAAGCACCGGAACCGGCGTCGGCGGTCCGGGCCGACGCCGGAGGACAGCCCTTGTCCTTGAGGATCAGGTGAGGGCGTCGAAGCGGCCGTTCTTGATGCCGCCGACGAAGGCCGTCCACTTCTCACGGCGGAACAGGAGCGTTCCGCCGTCGCGGTCCTTGGTGTCGCGGACGGCGACGTCGTCGCCGACGAACGCCATCTCGACGCAGCTCGGTCCGTCGGCGCTGAGGGTGCTCTTGCGCCAGCGTGCACCGGACAGGTCTGGGTTCATCATGATTCCTCTCGCCAGTGATCTCTCTGTAGAGACGCGAGTAACGCTGCTGTGTCAGCGGGGCTGAGTGCCATCGCGCGAAGATGCTGACACATATCGTTATACCGCTGGATATCGGTTTCTTCCTCAAGGAAAAGGTCACCGGCCATGCTGTCGATGTGAATCACATCGGGATTGCCCGCAGCGAACTTCAAGACGATGAAGCTGCCGGGCATCCCTGGATGGGCTCCGGCAAAGAACGGGATGACCTGGACGGTGATGTGCGGTCGTTCGGCCTGCCGGGCGAGATGTTCGAGCTGAGCGCGCATGACGAGGTCTCCGCCCACCGCCCGGAACAGGGCAGCCTGATCCAGGATCGCCCCTCCTGCGCGACCCCGGCCCCGACGACGAGAGCGGCCGCGGTCTCCATCTCGTCGACCTCCTCGCCACCGGCTGGGGCTACTACCGGCCCTGCCCCCGGCGGCAAGATCGTCTGGTGCGCCCTGGCGTCCCCGCCGCCACCTCGCGGGGAGCCGGCCGCACCGTTCCCTGAGCACTGAGAACTGTTCCCGGTGACCCCCGGCCCCGCGACACGCACACCTCAGAGAACCGATCGGCCCCGTCGGCCACCGCCAGCTCACCCTTCTTGACCCGCACCGCGATCTGGCCGCCGGTCTTCGCGCCGGTCTCCCGCCCGCACCGGACGCGGCGCTGACCGAGGCCTTCGACCACCTTGTTGCCGAGCACGCCGAACGCTACGGCTGGCCCTCTGCCACCTGCCTCAATGTCAGGCGATGGTGACGGGCTGGTACCGGCCGGTGGCTTGAAGGGTTGCGGTGATCTTCTCCTTGAGTTGCTCGACCTTGCGGGCGAGGTCGAGAGTGGAACGGTCGGCCGGCTTGCGGACCTCGCTCGCGGATCGGGCGGCCCAGCCTTCGGGGTCGGTCAGGCCCAGGAAGCGGCCCAGGCGGGTGAGTTCGGTCGCGGGCGCCTCCAGGAGCGTGCCGTAGTCGATCACGGCGGTCTGGTGTTGCGGCAGGCGGGCCAGGAGCGCCTGGGCGTACATGTTCTGGGCGACCCAGGCCAGCACGAACGGCTCCAGCAGTTCCCCGCGCCGCCTCAGGAGGTCGGCGGTGAGGTGCTGGGGCAGCATCGAGCGCAGGTTCTCGGGGATGCCGTCCTGGTAGTGGGGTGCGTCCTCGTCGAAGGGGTTGAGGGCGCACAGCCGCACGAACTGCTCGCCGATCGTGGCGAGCTGGAAGTAGGGGTGGGCGCGCATCGACAGCACCGCGGGCAGGCAGTCGCGGCGCAGGTGGACCACCCGTACGTCGGGGAACATTTCCACGAGCCGGTCGGCGTAGAAGCTGTTGGCGCCCGAGCGTTCCACCCAGATCCGCCGGCCGAACCTGGCGGCGAGCAGACCGAACAGCCAGCGGTGGTGGGCGGCCAGGGTTTGGGTGGGGAAGGCGGGGACCTGGAGGGCCAGCTCGCCGAAGAGCGCGTCGGGGTCGGCGGTCAGGCCGGGCAGGGCGGCGCCCAGGAAGCGGGGCATGGCGGTCCGGCCGTCGCGGCAGGCGCGGATCGGGCCGCGGTAGGTGATCTCGGGCGGGTGAAGGTCCAGGCGGTTCAGCAGTTCTTCGATCGCGCTGGGCCCGCTGATGATGTCCCAGAACTGGGCGCCGGTGAGCGGGCCGGGGGCGGTGTAGGCCAGCGAACCGAGACTGATCATGTATTCGGACAGCGACAGGACGTCCTCATGTCCTCCCAGCAGCCGTGACAGCAGCGTCGATCCGCAGCGGCCGGAATTGACGACCAGGACGCCGGGCACCGCCGGGGGCGCCGGATCGGTGAGGGTCACGGCGTTGACTCCGGACGGCCGAAGACGAGGTTGGCGGGGTTGTCGGGATCGTCGCTGACGTAGAAGTCATGGACGGCGGCCAGGACGACCTCGGTGCGCAGCCGTCCGGCGCCATCGGTGTCCAGGGCGTGGAAGCCCTCCTGGGCGCCGGGCACCTTCAGCAGTTCGGCGAGGCGAAGGTAGTCGGCCAGGTCCAGATACCCGTCGCCGTCGGAGTCGGCCGCCCGCAGTGCCGCCCGCGAGGTCGCCAAGACCGCGCGCTCCAGCGCGGCGGAATCGGCGGAGATGCCGGCGCCCATCGCGTGGGTGTACTCGGCGAGGCTGACCTGCCCGTTGTGATCGACGTCGGCCAGGGCCGCCAGCTGGGTCCACTGCTCGGCGAACCCCGCCGCGATCTCCTCTTGCAGCACCGCAGAGGCGCCCAGCCCTTCGCCCAGCCGCCGGGCCAGCTGCCGGTAGTCGTTCTGGTCGATGAACCCGTCGCCGTCCACGTCGTGCTGGGCGAAACGGGTCGCGAGCTTGGCCGCCCGCACCTCACTGATCTTGTCCATCGCTACCTCCACAATCACGCCGCTCGAACCCGAGCCGACTGCATCGAACCTGTACCGCTACGTCCTGTTCACCCCGGATCCGCTCATCTGACCCGCCGGGTGTTCAGATGAGGGTGAGCTGGGCGATCAGGGTTCCGCTCTGGCTGGTCAGGCCTGGGCTGGCCAGGCATTGCAGCGGGTTGAGTACCGGGTAGACCCAGACAACGGTGGCGTTGCCGCCGGTGAACGGGCCGCTGGTGACCGTGCCGGTGCCGGTGACCTGTTCGGTGCCGGCGACGATGAGGTCGGTGAAGGTCAGGTTGATGACGCTGTGCTGGCCGGTGTTCCAGGTGATGGTGAAGGTCGGGTCGGTGTTGAGGCTGGGCGCGGCCAGGCAGGAGGCGCCGGGCAGGGTGAAGACGGTGCCGGAGGTGCCGCTGGTCAGGCCGGAGACGGTGGAGGTGCAGGAGGTGAGGGTGTCGGTTTCGCTGTAGGTGACGGTCTGCGGGGTGAAGGTCAGGCCGGGACTGTAGCTGATGGCCGAGCTGCCGGTGCAGGTGGCGCTGGCGGCCGCGTGAGCGGCCGGGGCGGGAAGAAGCGCGGCCGTGGTGATCAGCACGGTGAAGGCGATCAGCCGGTGCCAGGTGCGCTGTCTGCGAGGTGCGTCACGATGCCGCGTGGGGTCAGATGTCATGGCGGGTTCCTCTTTGGCTGTTGAGTTGGCTGGTGAGCGCGGAGGGTGGGTGCGCCGAGCATGCGGCGCACCCACGGCCGTGCGGTGGCCAGCAGCTGGTGGTGTCTCCGGCGTCGGTGGTGCAGGTGTCGGATCCCAGGCCGCCGTTGGCGGTGTCACCTGCGGCGCCGTCGTGGACGTTGATGCTGTCGTTGCCGTTGGCGCCGCTCATGATGGGGTGGCGCCCCGCAGCCGTCCGCTCCGAGCGCTTCGGCTTTGCGAGGCGGGGGCGGCGGGAATCCGGTCAGGCGGGCAGCACGTTGTCGGCGAAGGCGCCTTCCATGTTGCCGCGCTCCTCGAAGACGAACACGATGTAGGTCTCGAAGTACTCACCCGGCTGGCCCGCGACGCGCGCGATGCCGACCTTGGTGCTGGCCTTCCACACCAGCTGGGTGAAGTGACCGGCGCCGGAGGAGAACTGGGCGGCGGCGAAGTCGTAGGCGGAGATCTCGTCGTACCACTTCTTGACCGCCCTGGATCCGGGCAGGGCCTCGGCGTCGCCGCCCCAGAAGATGTTCTCTCCCGTCTGCGCGCGCAGGCCGGTGTGACCGGCCGCGAGCCTTTCCTGCTCGGAACGGGAGGAGGCCCGCTCCAGGGCGTAGGCGTTGAGTTCGGCGTCCAGGACCAGGGGCGGCGCGTGGTGCTTGGTGCGGTAGGCGTTGGCCTCGGCGAGCGCCTCGGCCTGGAACTCCGGGGTGGTGGCGTCGGGCAGGGCGGCGCGGGTTCCTGTCATCGGACATCCTTCGAACGGTGGTGGGGGACGGCGGCGGATCATGATCGCTATACATCGCGGATTCACGCAGACGGCGAGTGACCTCTACCGCCGCCGCCGCAGGCAGGGGCATTGATCTCGGTGAGGTTGTCGCCGCCTGGTTGGCCTGCGCTGCCCGCCGGGACAGCGCAGGCCCGGAGACTGTCAGGCCTGGTCGTGCAGCTCGGTGCGGGCGGCTTCGGCCTGCTCGACGATGGTGGCCAGCACCGGCTTCGGGACGTCCTTGTCGCGGAAGGTCTCCACGAGCTGGTCCAGGACGGTGTCGGCTTCGGTGAGGTCGCCGGCGCGGGCGTGGGCGCGGGCCAGGCGGCGCATCGTCTCGTTCAGGGTGATGTTGTCGACTCCGGCGTCGGTGGTGGGGTCCAGGGTGGTCTCCACGACCGCGGCGAGTTGTTCGATGCTGGTGTCGGTGTCGGCGGTGCGGACTTCGACGCCGCTCTCGGTGAGGGTGAGGAAGTTGCGTCCGGCGTTGGCGCCCTTGGCCATCCGCGCGTGCACGGCCAGCGGGTGGTCGGGGTGGTCGGCGATGAGGGTGTCCAGGGCGGCGTTGCCGTCGGCGAGCTGGGGGGCGTCCGAGCCGCGCAGGGCCAGCAGGATGCCTTGCTGGTCGCCCAGCAGCAGATCACCGACGGCTCGGTCGGTGTCGTCGGCGGGCGCCTTGACGGTGATGAGGTGCTCGGGTGAGACGACGGTGGAGCCGTCGGGTGCCCGGTAGCGGGCCTGGAGGCGGTAGGTGCCGGGCTCGGGGAAGGTGAAGCCGCCGGCGCCGTAGCCGAGGTAGGCGCCGGCGTACAGAGCCGGGGTGCCGGCGTCGAGGGTGAGGCGATGGTGGTTGCCGCAGTCGCGGGCGATCGGCTGGAAGGGGCGGACCTGACCGGCCGGATCGGTGATCAGGACGGTGAGGTGGCTGCCTGCCGGGGTGAGATCGTCGACGGCCTCGGCCGCCGGTCGGCTGCCGTCCAGGGACAGCTTGATCTCGACGGTGACGGGTTCTCCGTGGGAGAAGGACTCGCTGCCCGACAGCCGCAGGCGCAGCCCGGACTGGGTGGGGGCGGGCGGGGGGAGGGCGGGCAGGTGGGCGGCGCCGGTCATGAAGGGTTTGCCGCCCATGACGACGTCTGCGTAGAAGCCGTGGCGCATATGCCGCAGCTCGCCGGGGGTGAACTGCCAGGCGAACACCGACCAGAAGGCGGCCCCGCCGTCTCCTTCCCCTGTCGCTGGGTCTCCCTGGTAATCGTCTTGGTAGTTCATGAACGACTTGTCGCCGTAGCCGTCGCGCGGGCCCATCGGCTGCGGGGGGATGGTGCTGTCCTTGCCGAAGGTGTGGGCCAGGTTGAGGGCGTGGCCGATCTCGTGGATGAAGGTGAACAGTTCATCGCGCGTGCCGACTATCTCGACCTCCTGCATGACGTCGTAGAAGGTGGCCATGCCCTGCCGCTGGAAGGTGCCGTTGCTGTCGAACATGGTGCCGTCGGCTCTGCTGGGGGTACCGTCGTTGTTGGCCTTGCGATTGGCGATGAAGGTCCACAGCTTCCACTGCTGGGTGTCGCGGTGCAGGCTGAAGTGGCGGCTCATCGCGGCGTGCAGTTCGGCCGTCGACCACATCAGGTCCTTGTCCGCCTCGGACAGAGCCACCTCGTTGGCGGCGCCCCCGGTGCGCAGTTCGACTCCGGCGTCGGCGAAGGCCGCCTGGACGGTCATGACCCTCTTGTCCAGTCCGGGCGGACGAGGGTGGTCGGTGGTGGCGTACTGGCCGACCGGCGTGGTTCCTGCGATGTAGTCGATCTCCCAGTCGATGGTGCGCAGGAACCGGGAGACGTAGGCGCAGGTGTAGACGTAGGGTTCGACGTCCTCGTCGTCGGGGTTGCTGCGGGTGACGGTGGCGGTGCCGCCGGGGGCGAGCTTGCCGACCGTCACCGACAGCCTTGGCCGCATGGTCTCCTCGGCGTAGGTCGCGGTGCCCTCCAGGGTGCCCGGCAGGGCGAGGGGCGCGGTTCCCTCCAGCACGAAGGAGTTGGAGTACTCCTCCCCGTTTGCAGTGATGTCGAAGATGTCGCCGGAGATGACCGGGAGCGCACCGACCAGGTCGACCCGCAAGTCGATCTTCGAGCCGCCGTCTTCGGTGGTCCCGATGAACCGCCCCGCGGCCGGCAGGCGGGGCTTTTGGAAGTCGGCGGGCAGGGCGGCCAGTCCGGGCAGGACCTCCGCCCAGGTGCCCACGGCTATGGGGCCCTGGCCCCAGTCGAGGTCCATCGCCTTGTCGCCCTTGATGAACAAGGTCCGATACCCCCCGCCGGGGAAGCACATGATGGCGTGATCGAAGTCGCCGCTCATGTCCTTGGGCAGCCTCTTCCACCCGGCGCCCTCCATGCCCGACAGCGGGCCCTGATAGCCCACGCCCTGGCCCCACATGATGACCGCGCACTGATCGCCCTTGATCAGCAGGGTGCGGCGTGTGTCGTAGAGGGCGGGTAACTGCACGGCGATGTCGAGGTCGCTGCGGAACGCGGCCGGGATGTGAGCCCCCAGGCCCGGGTAGCCGGTGATCGGCCCCCGATAGAGGATTTTTTTGCCCCAGTCCTGCTCCAGGCACTGGTCGCCGGCGAGGAAGAGCGTGGAGCCGTGGCTAAGGCGTATGAGGCCGTCGCTGCAGCTGGCGAACGGCTCGGGCAGCGTGGCGAACGCTCCGTCGAACGCCTGTGCCAGCGGCTTGCGCCACTGCAGAGCCTTCGTGTCGACCAGCGCGGCCTCATCCCCGCGCAGGCACCACAACGTCCACGGCTGGTTCAACGTCGTCGTGACGGCCGCAGAGAATCCTGTGGTCCTACTGCGCAAAAATCCCATCGCACGCCTCCCGGCCGGGCCCCGCGGGCCCACGCCGATGACGGTAAGAAATCACGTCGATACACACAATGACCACATCAAGTCAGGTCAGACCAAAACAAACCGAATGAAGTTCTCATTTGATTGCGGACCGTTCCATACCCATTCACTATCCATCCGGCCAGGACCAGACAGGCTCCCCGGCAGACCTCAGCCGACGCGAAACCGCAGGTCCAGGCCTGAAAAAGCCGGACCGGCAAGCCTGGCCCGCCCTCCGAAGGGCGCCCCGCACCCGCTGCGTCACTTTCGTCCCATCGGTCACGGCCAGGACCGCCGTAAACACCGCCACCACATGACCTCATCCGGCCATCACCTGTGCCGCAGCCCCGCCACATGCATCCTCTCCCCGATGCCGCCATCGCCGCCCCGGCCAGCGTCGGGACCACGAAGCCCCGCACTAATGGGCGACGCCCCGAGGCCCGAAGCCACCAACGCCGACGGCCGTCCTGGCGGCACCCAGGCCCCTACATCGCAGGTCACGGAGAAACGGCTCCTGTTCGCCAACCCGCGACCTGACATGCCACCCTCCGAGGTATCTCACCGTGGGTTCCGCCCCATGCCCCCTTCGGAATTCACGAACTCTCGGGGAACGCTGAGGCTCTTCAGCGCCGTATCACTCCGGCGGGGCCGCCCCCGGGCCGGTGGATGCGAGCACGCGTGGCGACCGGCCGCCCGCTCCGATGTGCGCGGGCACGTGTGGCGACCGGCCGCCCCCGGTCCGGGCCCAGGCCCCGGGGGCGGCCGGTCGTCTCCGGGTCAGGAGTGGCCGGCGAGGCCCTTCTCGACCTCCTCGATGATCCGCGGGCGCAGCTCGGCGCAGCTGATGATCGCGTCCACCGAGCCGACGTCGACCGCCCGCTGGATGCTGTGCACGCGGTCGAACTCGGTGGCGACCTCGGTGAGCTTCTCGGCCCGTACCGAGGAGCGCAGCTCGGCCAGCTCGGCGGCCAGCGCGGCACGGGTGGCGGCCGGTGCCTCGGCGACGCGGGCGGCGAGCGCCTGGACGCGGGGGTCGTTCCCGGTGCGCTTGTCGACGTCGCGGGCGAAGACCACGGCGGCGGCCGGGGCGCCGCCGAGCACCGAGGCGAAGGAGCCCTCGACGGCCAGGACGGTCATGTTCGGGTTGAGCGCCTTGGAGAACACCACGAACGCGCCGCCGTGGTAGCGCGAGATCACGCAGAACACGATGGGGCCCTGGAAGTTCACCACCGCGCGGCCGATCTCGGCGCCGTACTCCAGCTGGAGCCTGCGCATCGACTCGGGGGAGCCGTCGAACCCCGACAGGTTGGCCAGGACGACCAGGGGACGGTTGCCGCTGGCGGCGTTGACGGCCCGGGCGGCCTTCTTGGACGACTGCGGGAACAGGGTACCGGCGGTGTAGGTGTCGGGGCCGTCGGTGGGCGGGAAGCCACGGCGCGGCACGGAGCGGGACTCGATGCCCAGCAGGCAGACCGGCCGTCCGCCCAGGTGGACGTCCTGGACCACGGCGGTGTCGGCGTCGGCCATGCCCGCCCACCGCTCCAGGACCGGGTGGTCCTGGTCGGACAGCGCGCGCATCACCGTGCGGATGTCGAAGGGCTTCTTGCGGTCGGGGTTGGACTCGACGGAGAAGATCTGGCCCACGGTGGTGAAGTCGCTGTCGGGCACGGCGTGGGGGAACGTCGACACGTCGCGGTCCGTGGGGTCGCCGGTGACGGTCCTGCGGGGACGGCTCTCCCCGGGGGCGACGTAGGTGTGGTCGTAGTGCGCCATCAGGATGGCCCGCGCGCCGCGGATGTCGGGCGCCCAGTACTGGGCCTGGCCGTTGGGGCCCATGATGCGGTCGTATCCGCCGATGCCGTGGTTGTCCTCGGCCGACACGCCGCCGGAGAAGTCGAGCGACTGCTTGCCGGTCAGCACCATCGCCGAGTCCGGGGTCATCACCAGGATGCCCTTGGTGTGCATGAGCATCGTGGCCTCGGCGTTCCAGTACGGCTGGGCGCCGACGTTGATGCCCGCGACCACGATGTTGATCTCTCCGCCGTCCTGGGTGAAGGTCACGATGCGCTTGAGCGCGGCGGCCACCCAGTCCATGTTCTCGGTGCCCGACGACATCGAGATGCGGGCGCCGGCCGACAGGGCGAACCACTCCAGCGGCACCCGCATCCGCTCGGCCAGGTCCAGGGCGGCGATCACCCGCGCGCACTCGGGCTCCGACAGGGCGCCCAGCGCCTTGGTGGGGTCGCCCAGCAGGACGACGCGGGTCATGCCCTCGGGGTGGCGCGGCGTGGGCGTGCTGACGACACCGGCGACGAGCGCGGCGGTGTTGCGCCCCTTGGGACGGTTCACCGGCACCAGCACGGCCCGCTCGTCCAGGTCGTACTCGGTGAACGAGCCGAGCGGCCCGGCGAGCATGTCGGTCAGCTCGAAGGGGTGGTGGGTGCCGCGGGCGTGGGCGCGCAGCACCTCCTGGCGGTAGTCGTCCAGCGGCTCGACGGGCTCGGTGGGCGGTGCCGTGATGGACAGCCGCATGCCGGAGCCGACCTCGTAGCCGACCCGGACGGCGATGTCGACGAGCTCGCCGGTGGTGGCGTCGCGGCGCCGGCCCAGGAAGAGCACCTCCTCCAGGCCCGCGCCCGCGGTCGTGGGCAGCACGCGCTCGGCCACCGCCTTGAGGTCCTCGGGGGATAGGTCGGTCGGCGGCCAGACGTAGATGACGATGCGGTTGGTGGCCGAGGTCTTGGCGCCGGGCTTCCTGGCGCGGCGGATCGCGTCCAGGCAGGTGACCATGATGTCCTCGGCGGCGGGCAGCGCGACGAGCCTGCCCTCGTCGTCGCGCAGCGGGGTCAGGTCGCGGACCTGGCCCAGGGCGACGAGACGCTCGTCGGAGGGGTTCTGCCGGGCGGTGGCGCGGAAGAGGTAGACCTCCTCGTCCGGGGCGGGCAGCCGCACCAGGTCGAAGTCGCGCAGCCGCTCCAGCTGCATGCGCTCGGCGATGCGCGGGTGCAGGCCGCGCAGCAGGCGCTCCTCGGCGAAGCCGCCGGTGGAGGGCCGGAAGGTGAAGTGGGGGTGCATGACGGCGCCGCTGCTGCCGGCGACGGTCACGGTGATGCGGCCGATGCGGCCCGACGGCTGCTGGGCGGCCAGGACCTCGCGCAGGCGCCCGGCCATCTCGTCGGGGTCGCCGGGGGCGTCGGGCCAGCTCAGGTAGATGTCGGCGACGAGCTCGCCGTCGCCGACGAAGGCGTCGACCGCCTTGACGGCCTGGTCGAGGGCGGGCAGGTCGATGGCGGTGGTGACGACGCGCCCGGTGCCGGTGGCGGTGCGGTGGTCGGCCACGACGAACGTGCAGCCCGCCACCTTGCGCACGCGGATGTCGCCGAGCGCGCGGTTGCCGTAGTAGCGGCGGCTCAGCACCTCCAGCAGCGGCACGGGGTCGGCGCCCTCGCGGCCGATGCGCTGGCCGATCAGCCGCACCAGCGGCTGGGCGCTGGCGACCATGGCGGAGATGCGCTCGGCGCGGTCGGGGGCGTCGGGGTGGTGGTCGAGGTGGCGCAGGTGCTTGCGTACGGAGGCGTAGACCTTGGCGCGGGCGCGGCGCAGCAGCGGCTGGGCGAACCAGGCGAACACGACGCCGCGCGCCAGGTCGGCGACGACGGGGAAGCGGATCTGGGTGGCGGCGACCAGGTGTTCCAGCGCCAGGCCGACGGTGACGCGGTGGGCCTCGGCGGGCGAGGGCTCCTCGGCCCACCGGCGCAGCAGCGTGGTCACCACGGCGACGTCGGTGGCGGCGCGCTGCTGGGCCAGGAAGATCCGGAAGACCGCGTCCTCCAGCTCCGGGGTGCGGTCCAGGCTCTCGACGCCGTAGCGCGACAGCACCTGGGTCAGGCGCTGGCGGAAGGTCTCCGACAGGTCGGAGCGGTCCGGGTCGAGGTAGCGCAGGTAGGTGTGGAAGTACTCGCGGGGGCTGTGCACCGCGGCGGGGGACTTCGTCTCCTCGACGGCGGGCCGGTTGCGGCTGAGCTCGCTCAGGTCGGCGAACAGGCGCAGCAGCTCGACCTCGCCGGCCGGGTCGTGCTCGCCGCTCGCGATGAGCTCGTCACGCGCGGCCAGGTAGCCCTCCAGCAGGCGCTTCTCGTCCCGGGAGTCGACGTCGAAGCCGAGCAGCAGGCCGCGCAGGTCCTGCAGGCCGCGCGCGGCCCTCTCGGCGGCGGGCACGCCGGCCGGCTCGGGCGGCAGGTCCAGCTCGACGTCCGGCGCGCCGGCCGCGGGGCCCGCCTTCTCGTCGCCGTCGCCGAGCGGCTCCAGGCTGAGCAGGCGTGCGCCGGTCTCGACCTGGCTGCCGACGGAGACCGACAGTTCGCGTACGCGGCCGTTGAAGGGGGCGCGCAGCACGGTCTCCATCTTCATGCTCTCGACCACCAGCAGGGGGGCGCCGGCCTCGACCTCGTCGCCCGCCTGCAGCGGGGTGGCCACCACGAGCGCGGGCACGGGCGAGCGGACGACGCCGCCCTCGTCGCGGCTGATGCGGTGGGTGACGCCGTCGACCTCGACCAGGTGGGTGGGGCCGTGGGTGCCGGTGACGACCTTGAAGCGGACGCCGTTGACGGTGAGGTGGCCGCTGTGCTCGTCGAAGCGCTCGATGTCGACGTCGGCGGCGTGCTCGGGGCCCCCGGCGCCGACGGCGATGCCGATGCGGAAGCGGTGCCCGCCGGTGCGGGCGACCCGGACGCGGTAGCCGACGTCGCGGAGCTTGAGCTCCAGCGCGCGGCCGCTGTCGTGCTGCGACTGCGGGCGGCCGCCGTGGGCGGCCGTCAGGAAGCGCCCGCGGGTCAGGCTCTCCTCGTCCTCGTAGGCCTCGACGGCGGCGGCGATGAGCGCGATCGCGGAGTGGCGGTGGGAGACCAGGGCGCCCTGGGCGCGTACGCGGTCGATCCAGCCGGTGTCGGCCGACCCGTCGATCACGGCGGGCTCGTCGAGCAGCATGCGGACGAAGCCCTTGTTGGTCACGCCGCCCTCGATGATGACGGTCGTCTGCGTCATGGCGCGGCGCAGGCGGGCCAGCGCCTCGGCGCGGTCACGGCCGTGCGCGATGATCTTGGCGATCATCGAGTCGAAGTCGGCGGGGATCGTGTCGCCCTCGCTGAAGCCGGTGTCCACCCGGACGCCGGGGCCGCTGGGCAGCGTCAGGCGGGCGATCCGGCCGGGGGAGGGGGCGAAGTCGCGGTCGGGGTCCTCGGCGTTGAGGCGCGCCTCGACGGCGTGTCCCCACTCGGCGGGCGCCTCCCCCTCCAGCTTTCCACCGGCGGCGATGTGCAGCTGGGTCTTGACCAGGTCGACGCCGGTGGTGATCTCGGTGATGGGGTGCTCGACCTGCAGCCGGGTGTTGACCTCAAGGAAGGCGAACATCCGGTCGCCGGGGTGGTAGAGGAACTCGATGGTCCCGGCGCCCCGGTAGCCCACCTCCAGGACGAGCCGCTCGGCCGAGGCCTTCAGCTCGGCGACCTGGCCGGCGTCGAGGACCGGCGAGGCCGACTCCTCGATGATCTTCTGGTTGCGGCGCTGGACGGAGCAGTCGCGTACGCCCAGCGCCCAGGCACCGCCCTGGCCGTCCGCGATGACCTGCACCTCGACGTGCCGGGCGCCGGTCAGCAGGCGCTCCAGGAACACCACGCCGCTGCCGAACGCGCGCGCGGCCTCCTGGCGGGTCAGCTCGTAGGCGCCGGCCAGCTCCTCGGCGTTGGAGATCATGCGGATGCCGCGGCCGCCGCCTCCCGCGGTCGCCTTGAGCATCAGCGGGTAGCCGATCCGCTCCGCGGCCTCCGTGGCCTCCTCCAAGGTCTCCACGGGGCCGCGGCTCCACGGCGCGACGGGCACGCCGACCTGCTCGGCGATCAGCTTGGAGCCGATCTTGTCGCCCAGCTTGCGCATCGCCTCGGCGCTGGGGCCGACGAACGTCACGCCCACCTCGGCGCACAGCTCGGCGAACGCCGGGTCCTCGGCCACGAAGCCCCAGCCGACCCAGGCGGCGTCCGCGCCGGTCTCGACCAGGGCCCTGCGCAGGACCGCGTGGTCGAGGTAGGGCCGGTTCGCCGCGGGTCCCAGGTCGTAGGCGAGGTCGGCCTCGCGGACGAACGTGGCCGTCCGGTCGGAGTCGGTGTACAGCGCGACGGTCTCGATCCGGGTCCCCGTCTCGGCGGACAGGTCCCTGACGGCGTGGATGAGCCGCATGGCGGCTTCACCGCGGTTGACGATGGCGACACGACTGAACACTGAGCGGGCCTTTCGGAGGCGGTGAACACGGCGGTCGTCCCCGCCCCAACGGGGCTCCATCCTCCCGGCTGCCCCCGGCCGCCGGAATGGCGGGGACGGCGCGTCTTTCGCGGCCGGAGTTGTGGGGCTCGGACAAACGCGCCCGCTGGGTGGATGAGGTACGGCCGATGCGGTCTCGGGCGCGTGATGACTCATCGTCCCATGAGCAGGCCCACGTGGACGAGGTCGGTCAGGACGTGGACGAGGATGATCGCCCAGATGTTGCGGTAGCGCGCCCACAGGCAGCCCTGCATCAGGCCGAACACCCCTCGCGCGGCGATGCGGGAGATCACGAAGATCGCCGCCCCCGCTCCCGCCGTGAGGGTACGCGACATGGTGACCATCCTCCTCACGACGTGATCGAAAAGCCGCTCGTCCCGGTATCGGTTGGACAACATTCGCGACGTCGGACGCCTGACCGTCCCGAGGGGGCCGTGGCGCCGGGCCGGGGGGCCGACGCCACGCCACCGGGCGCGCCGCCCGGTGGCGCTCCCGCGCCGCCCGGGGCGGTCACTCCCACGTCGCGGACTCCGGGTCGACCCCGTGGAGCCGGGCGTTCGCGAAGATCACATCACGCAGCCAGGCGGCCAGGCCCGGTTCGAGCGCGTCGTAGGTCCGCGTGAATCCGGGGTCGTCGACGTACATCCGCCCGAGGCAGGCCTGCCTCGCGTGCGTGCAGTCGAAGTACCCGGCGATCGACGCGCGGTGCCGCTCCGCCAGGGCGTTCGCCTCGTCGGAGCCGGGCACGACGCCGGCGCGCCGGGCGGCGGCGAGATCGGCGTTGAGGGTCTCGGTCACGGTCATGATCTCCTTCCAGTCCTGCGGTGTCATCGCGGCGGCCCGCCGGGCGTACTGCGCCCACTGCGCGCTGCCGCCCCAGCGCTCCTCGGCCTCCTCGACCAGGGCGGGCCGCCAGTCGGCGCCGAAGATCTCCACCTGCTCCTGCGGGGTCAGCCGTATCCCGGGTCTCGACGCCTCCAGCATGCGGTCGACGGCGCCGACCATCGTCTGCAGCCGGGAGATGCGCTCCGCGAGCTGTGAGCGCTGCCGGAGCAGGTGGTGGCGCGCGTCGGCGTCCGGGTCGTCGAGGATGCGGCCGATCTCGGCGAGCGGAAGGCCGAGCTCGCGGTAGACGAGGACGCCGTGGATGCGGGTGACGTCGTCGCCCGAGTACACCCGGTAACCGGCCCAGGTGCGCTCGCTGGGGCACACGAGGCCGATCTCGTCCCAGTGGTGCAGGGTCCGCACGCTGACCCCGACCAGGGCGGCCGTCCGGCCGACGGTGAGACCGCCGACGCCGGGCGGCCCGGCGTCCTGCCCGGTGGTGGCCGGTTCCCGTTCGCGGTCGTCGCTCGTCACCGGGTCAGTGTCCCAGTGCCGCGCGGCAGGCAGCCGGAGCCGCACCCCCGGTGTCCGCCCCGTGCCCTGCGACGCGCTCCCGGCGGGCCCGGCCGGCCCGGTCGTCCGGATCGCCGGCCGGATCGTCGGACGGGGTCTCGCCGCCCGATCCGCGGGGCGCGTCACGCGCGGGTCGGCACGCCCGCGTTCACCAGGATGTCGCGTGCCGGCAGCGCGACGCTCTGGGCGGCGGTCAGGCCGGAGGCCGCCATGTGGGCGTCCACGATCCTGAGGCCGACCGCGTATCCGGCGAAGTCCGGCAGCCCGACGGGCTCCTGTCCCATGTGCCGCGCGGTGGTGTCGCCGTGCACGTACGCGGACAGGTTCCCCATCCCGGCCACGTCGATCCCGGCCACGACCTTCTCGTAGGCCTCGTCCAGCGCCGCGCCGGTCAGCGTCGTCGCCCAGGGGCCCATGGCCTCCTCGCCCGACAGTTCCCGTACGAACGCCTCGGCCAGCCCCTCGGCCACGACCTGCTCGCCCACCGTGACCGTCATGGGGTTCCAGACCACGTTGGCGTAGCGGACGTTGTGGTGGAGTTCGTGCGCGGCG
This sequence comes from Streptosporangium sp. DT93, assembly GCF_049844535.1. Taxonomy (NCBI): domain Bacteria; kingdom Bacillati; phylum Actinomycetota; class Actinomycetes; order Streptosporangiales; family Streptosporangiaceae; genus Streptosporangium; species Streptosporangium sp. DT93. The sequence continues at coordinate 52,632 of NZ_JBNCLF010000013.1, read as the reverse complement.
GCGTGGCCGATCTTCGCCAGGCTCGTCCCGGTGGGCCACATCGTCAGGTGGATCCCCCCGGGGATGCCGCCCATGCCGAAGTAGCCGGAGTTCAGGCCCGTCAGGAGCTCCTCGTCGGGATTGCCGAGCACCAGGAAGACGTGCACCGTCTCGGCGCTCCCGACCCCGGGGACCGCGTCGCTCAGCCGCTTCCACGCCGCGGCGAGGCGGTTCTCGATCTCGTTCCACACCCCCGCCTCCCGCATCCGCTCCAGGGCCGTCAGGTAGCGCGGGTCCTCGCGGTCGATGCGGAAACCGCTGCCCATCAGGTGCAACTGGACCATGTCCCCGTGACCCGCCACGGCCATGACGCTCCGCAGGGGCTCGAGCAGGTCCCGCAGGGCGTCGGGCCGCTCCTCCAGCGGGCGCCGCAGGAGGTCGGTCATGGCGGACGCCGTGTCGTGCACGATGATTCTCATGCCCCGGGACGGTAGACCCTCCCGTTACGGGAGGGACAAACCGCGCGGCCGGTGGGACCGGCAGCGTCGGGATCACCCGGCCGGGGGCCGGGAAGATCGGAAAGGTCGGGATCTCCCCGAGTGCGACGCCGGAAACGAGAATTCGTACATATAGGTGCATATACGGTGTCCGGGTGACGTCTCTGCTGTTCGTCGAAGATGACGCGGTGATCCGTACGTCGGTCGGCCTGGCCCTGGAGCGCTACGGCTACCGGGTGAGCACCGCCGCCGACGGGCTGGACGGCCTGGAGGCGGCCCTGGCGGGCGACCACGACCTGCTGCTGATCGACGTGATGCTGCCCGGGCTGGACGGCATCAGCGTGTGCCGCAGGATCCGGGAGACCAGCCAGGTGCCGATCCTCATGATGTCGGCCCGCGGCGACGGCCTGGACGTCGTCGCCGGCCTCGAGGGCGGCGCCGACGACTACGTGGTCAAACCGGTCGACCTGCCGGTGCTGGTGGCCAGGATCCGCTCCCTGCTGCGCCGCGCCACCTTCACCCGGCCCGCGACGGGACAGGACCCGGCGGGCGGCGTGCTGACCTTCGGCGAGCTGAGCATCGACACCGCCGCACTGGAGGTACGGCGGGCCGGGCGGCGCGTCGAGCTGGCCCCGACCGAGCTGCGGCTGCTGCTGGAGTTCGCCGCCCACCCCGGCATCGTGCTGGAGCGTGCGACGCTGCTGCGCAGCGTGTGGGACTACGGCTGGGACGGCGACAGCCGCGTGGTCGACCTGTGCGTGCAGCGCCTGCGGAGGAAGATCGGCGCCGATCGCATCGAGACGGTCCGGGGATTCGGCTACAAGCTGTGCGGCACGTGAATCCGGCCTCGCTGCGCTGGAAGATCGCCGCTCTCGTCACGCTCGCCGCCGCCGCCGTCGCCACCGTGGTCGGCCTCCTGGTGCACCGGTCGAGCTGGCAGCGCAGCCTGGACGAGGGAGAGGCACGGGCCCTGCAGGCCGTCGACCGGCTCACGACCCCCGCCGGCGGTCCTGCCGGGGAGGTGCTCGCGGACCCGCCCGGCGACCGGCCCGGCGACGTCGTGGACGCCGGGGAGCTCCCGGCCGCCCTGGCGGGCCGGCTGCGCCCCGACCGGCCGGTGACCTGGTACGGGCTCGATCACCGGGACGAACCGTGGATGTGGGCCGCCCGGCCCTACGGTGGCGACGGCCGCCAGGTGGTGCGCGTACAGATCTCGATGGGCTCACAACTGCGCGGCCTGTACGCGCTGGATCGCGACATGGCCAAGGCCGGGCTGCTCGCCCTGGCCGGAGTGGTACCGCTGTCGGTACTGGTGGCCGAACTGCCCAACCGGAGGCTGCGGCGGGTCGCCCGCACCGCCCGCCGGATCGCCGGCGGAGACCTGGACGCCCGCGCCGACGCGGGCGGCCGGGACGAGATCGCCGACATCTGTGCCGCCCTCAACTCCATGGCCACCGGTCTGCAGCGGCGGCTGCTGGCCGAGCAGCGCTTCACGGCCGACGTCGCACACGATCTGCGCACCCCGCTGATGGGACTGCTGACCGCGGGCCGGCTGCTGCCCGAGGGGCAGGCCACCGACCTGGTCCGCGACCGGATCGACGTGCTGCGCGGCCTGGTCGACGACCTGCTGGAGATATCCCGCCTGGACGCCGGGGACGAGCGGGCCGACCGGCAGCCGGTGCCGCTGGCCGATCTGGTCCGCGAGTCGCTGCACCGCCTCGGCGTGCCCGCCGATCTCCGTACCACCGACGATCTCCGTACCACCGCCTGCGACGGGGACGACGCGGCCGGTGGCGCGGCCGACGGCGGCGGGGGCGGCGGAGCCGGTGCGACGGTCGTCACCGACCCGCGGCGCCTGGAGCGGATCATCGCCAACCTGGTCCTCAACGCCCGCACGCACGGCGCCGGTCCGGTGGAGATCACCGTGGGTTCCCACCGGGTCGTCGTCCGCGACCACGGCCCCGGTTTCCCTCCCGACCTCCTCGCGAATCTGAACGACGGGCAGGCGCAGCGCTTCCGCACGGGACGGGCCGAACGGGGGCGGGGGCACGGGCTCGGGCTGACCATCGTGCTCGGTCACGCCCGCGTCATCGGCGCGGCTCTCCGGTTCGCCGATCCCCCCGGCGGTGGCGCGAGCGTCACCGTCACCCTGCCCGACCCGCCGCCGGACGACCCGCCGCCGGACCGCTGACCCCGCGGACACCGGGGCCGTCGCGACCGCCGGCGGGCTCTCCCATGTCCCGCTGGATCGCCGCGACGAGCCGCCCGGAGGCGTCGAGGGCGGCCCCCAGCCCCCGGGCGGGCGGCGAGCCCGCGCGCTGGTGCAGGACGACGCCGAGGATCAGGCGCCGCCCGCCGCGTGCCGCCCACATCAGGTTCCCTCCCGCGGCGGTGCTGGAACCGGTCTTGAGGCCGATCACGCCCGACGTGCCGAGCAGCGTGTTGGTGTTGACGATCATGCCCGGGATGCCGGGAACGGTGGTCTCCCTCGTGGCGACGATGGCGCGCAACACCGGGTTCCCCATGGCCGCGCGGGCCAGTTTCAACTGGTCGGCCGCGGTGCTGCGGGTGGTGTCCTCGTAGCCGCTGGCGCCGGTGTAGACGGTGTCGGCCATGCCCAGGGCGGCGGCGGTCCGGTTCATCTTCGCGACGAAGGCGGCCTGACCGCCCGCGTCCCAGCGCGCCAGCAGCCGGGCGATGTTGTTGCCCGAGCGGATCAGCATGAGCTGCAGCAACTGCCGCTGGGTGTAGGTCCGGCCCCGGATGACGTAGACGGTCGACTCGTCGGGGGAGGAGCTCTCCCGCTCGGCCGTGGCGTCGATCGTGATGAGCGGGCCGCTCCGACTCCCCATGAGGGGATGGTCTTCGAGGACCACGTAGGCCGTCATCACCTTGGCGAGACTCGCGATCGGCACCGGCGTCCGGGTGCCCCTGACGCCGAGGACACCGCGGCCTTCGATCTCGACGGCGGCCTGGCCCTCCCGCGGCCAGGGTAACCCGTCGCCGTCGGTCACGGACCCGGCCCTCCCCGGACCGGGCAGGACGAGACCGGCCAGGACCAGGCCGGTCATGACCAGGGTGAGCAGGACCAGGGTGAGCAGGGCGGGCAGGACCGGACCGGGCGGGGCGGTGCCGCTCGCCGGGGTGGTGACAGGACGACGGGCTCTCATGGGAGTCACCATGGGCGACGCGGATGTCAACCCCGCCGAAGCGGTGTATCAGCGGCGGCTCGGCCGGACATCGATCACGTATCCGAGGGGGGGCGTCCACTCCGCGGGTGGGGCGCGTCCGGTCCGCGGGTGGGGCGCGTCCGGGGCCGCGGGTGGACCGCGTCCGCTCCGTGGGGGAAGCGTGTCAGCGAGTGGATCACGTCCGTGAGTGGACCGCCTCCACGGCGGGAACGCGTCCGTTGAGGAGAAACGCGTCCGCGGATGAAACGCGTCCGCGGGTGGAACGCGACGAGGGCGCCCCCGGGTGCGCCGCTCGCCGCGATCCTGCCGTTCGCCGTGGTCCCGCCGCCCGGCGGGAGCGTCAGGGAGCCACCTTCGCGCCGGTGCCGACGTAGGCCGCGAGGTGCTCGCCGGTGAGGGTGGAGCGGGCGGCGACGAGGTCGGCCGGTGTGCCCTCGAAGACGATTCGGCCGCCGTCGTGGCCGGCGCCGGGACCGAGGTCGACGATCCAGTCGGCGTGCGCCATGACCGCCTGGTGGTGCTCGATGACGATGACCGACGTGCCGGACTCGACGAGCCGGTCCAGCAGGCCGAGCAGTTGCTCGACGTCGGCGAGGTGCAGGCCGGTGGTCGGCTCGTCGAGGACGTAGACGCCGCCCCTGTCGGCCATGTGGGTGGCCAGCTTGAGCCGCTGCCGCTCGCCGCCGGACAGCGTGGTGAGCGGCTGGCCGAGCCGGAGGTAGCCGAGCCCGACGTCGGCGAGGCGGCCGAGGATGGCGTGCGCGGCCGGGGTGCGCGCCTCACCGGCACCGAAGAACTCCCCGGCCTCGACCACCGGCATGGCGAGCACCTCGCTGATGTCGCGGCCGCCGAGGTGGTGCTCCAGCACCGACGCGTGGAACCGCTTCCCCTCGCACTCCTCGCAGGTGGTGGCGACGCCGGCCATCATCCCCAGGTCCATGTAGGTGACGCCGGCGCCGTTGCAGGTGGGACAGGCGCCCTCGGAGTTGGCGCTGAACAGCGCGGGCTTCACGCCGTTGGCCTTCGCGAACGCCTTGCGGATCGGGTCGAGCAGCCCGGTGTACGTCGCCGGGTTGCTGCGCCGTGAGCCGCGGATGGGTGCCTGGTCGACGGACACCACGCCCGCGCCCGGGGGGATCGATCCGTGGATCAGCGAGCTCTTGCCGGATCCGGCGACGCCGGTGACGACGCACAGGACGCCGAGCGGGATGTCGACGTCGACGTTCTGGAGGTTGTGACGGTCGGCGCCGCGGATCTTCAGCGCGCCCTTGGGGGTCCGCACCGTCTCCTTGAGGGAGGCCCGGTCGTCGAGGTGGCGGCCGGTGACGGTACCGCCGGCCCGCAGGCCCTCGACGCTGCCCTCGAAGCAGATGGTGCCGCCCGCCGTACCGGCGCCGGGGCCGATGTCGACGACGTGGTCGGCGATCACGATCGTCTCCGGCTTGTGCTCGACGACGAGCACGGTGTTGCCCTTGTCCCGCAGCCGCAGCAGCAGGTCGTTCATGCGCTGGATGTCGTGGGGGTGCAGGCCGATGGTGGGCTCGTCGAAGACGTAGGTCACGTCGGTGAGCGCCGAGCCGAGGTGGCGGATCATCTTGACGCGCTGCGCCTCGCCGCCCGACAGCGTGCCCGACGGCCGGTCGAGCGAGAGGTAGCCCAGCCCGATCTCCACGAACGAGTCGAGGGTGTGCCGCAGCGCGGCCAGCAGCGGCGCGACCGACGGCTCGTCGAGGCCGCCGATCCATGCGGCGAGGTCGCTGATCTGCATCGCGCAGGCGTCGGCGATGTTGACGCCCGCGATCCGCGAGGAGCGGGCGTCCTGGCTGAGCCGGGTGCCCTCGCACTCGGGGCAGGTCGTGAAGGTGACCGCCCGGTCCACGAACGCCCGGATGTGCGGCTGCATCGCCTCCCGGTCCTTGGACAGGAACGACTTCTGGATCTTCGGGATCAGCCCCTCGTAGGTGAGGTTGACGCCGTCGACCTTGACCTTGACCGGCTCCTTGTGGAGGAAGTCGTGGAGCTCCTTCTCGGTGTAGTCGCGGATCGGCTTGTCCGGGTCGACGAAGCCCGACTCGGCGTAGGTCCGCACGGTCCAGAAGCTGTCGGACTTCCAGCCGGGGATGGTGAACGCGCCCTCGGCGAGCGACTTGGAGTCGTCGTAGAGCTCGGCGAGGTCGAGATCGGTGACCGAGCCCCGGCCCTCGCAGCGCGTGCACATGCCGCCGATGCGGGTGAAGGTCGCCTTCTCGGTCTTCTGGGAGCCGCGCTCGACGGTGATCGCGCCGCTCGCCCGGACCGTGGGAATGTTGAAGGAGAAGGCCTGGGGCGAGCCGATGTGCGGCTGCCCGAGCCGGCTGAAGAGGATGCGCAGCATCGCGTTGGCGTCGGTGGCGGTGCCGACGGTGGAGCGGGGGTCGGAGCCCATCCGCTGCTGGTCCACGATGATCGCGGTCGTCAGGCCGTCGAGCACGTCCACCTCGGGACGCGCCAGTGTCGGCATGAAGCCCTGCACGAAGGCGCTGTAGGTCTCGTTGATCAGCCGCTGGGACTCCGCGGCGATCGTGCTGAACACCAGCGAGCTCTTGCCCGAGCCGGAGACGCCGGTGAACACCGTCAGCCGGCGCTTCGGGATCTCGACGCTGACGTCCTTGAGGTTGTTCACGCGCGCGCCGTGCACGCGGATCAGGTCGTGCCCGTCGGCGGCGTGCGGCGCGGGCGGGTCCGTGCTCTCGGCCATGCTCATCGAGTACCTCTCAAGGGGAGAATCCCGGCCCCGGGGCCGGGAGGGAAACGCGGCACCGCGCCGCACGGGACGGACATCCCGACCATGCCGACGTTCCGGCAGGTGCGCCCGGCCGGGAGGTCAGGTCGTCCAGTGGCCGTCGCGCATCAGCTCCCGGCCGGACATCTCGTTCACCTCGCGCCACGCCTGGACGCGGCGCGGGACGACGCGGAACCAGAGGTAGGGCGTGGAGGCCGCGCGCGGGTCGAAGCCGGTGCGCGCGGCGAACCGGTCCCCCCGCTCCCGAGGCAGCGCGTCGATCTCGAGGACCTCGACGTCGCCCTCGATCATGGAGACGTCGCGGGTGTGGCCCAGGCCCAGCCGGACGGTCCGGGTGGCGGCCAGGTTCCTGCCGGTCGGGCTGCCGGCCGACGTGGACAACAGCAGCGCCTCGCCGTCCCAGTCGAAGGACAGCGGCACCAGGTGGGGTACGCCGTCGGCCGAGGCGGTGGCCACCCAGACGTCGACGTCGTGGGCGAGCCGGTGCTCGCTGTCCTGACGGCGCCGGGCGGGGGAGCGGGGAGCGGCGCTCATCGGCCGCGGACCTCGGCGCTCACCGGGCCGGGAACGTGATGCGGCACGGTCGAGGTGCCCCGGGGGGAAGAGCCGGTCATGGTCGCTCCTGGTGTCGTGGGTCTCCGGCCGGGATCGCCCCGGGAGAGGGCGAACGGAGGGCCGGGGACGCGTCCGGGCCGTGCGGGAGGAGGACCCGCGCGAACGGAGACGCTCCTGCCGGTCATGCTAGGGGCGGACCGGAGGCCGGCGCTTCTCGATTCCTGATCGACCCGTTCCCTGTCGCGTCAGGCCCGGCGGTGCCCCGCCGTCGCGCGCTCCCCGGACCTCAGCCGGGAGGGTCGTGGGGCCTCGCCGAGGTGCCGGGGCTTTCGGTCACGTCGGTCGCGGCGGCGGCCAGGGCCAGCACGGGAAAGATCGCGTGCGGCGGCACCCGGTAGACCCCTCGCTCGGGCTGCTCGACCAGCCCGGCCGAGGCCAGCGTCTTGAGGTGGTGGTAGAGCTGGCCGGGCGAGGCCAGGGCCAGCTCGGTCTGCAGGTCGGCGACCGCCCTGGGCCCCACGACCAGGAGCTGCAGGATCTCGAAGCGCGCCGGATGCCCGGCGGCGGCCAGCACCGCGGCCAGCGGACCGGCCGGCTGCCGAAGCAGCCAGCCGGGACTGCGTGCCATCTCCCACAGCCACCGGTAGCCGCCGAACCTGGCCTGGCCGCCGTAGGTGATCAGGCCGCTGTCGTCGCCGATCTCCGGTGTCTGCGGTGCCGTCGAGGCGGCGAGCGCGGTCTCAAGGGCGGCGACCCGTGCCTCGAGGTCGCGGAACCTGTCGTCGGCACTGGTCAGGGTGGCCTCACTTCAACGCTGCGCGGACCCTCGAGAAGAAGGCGGGATCGGTCGCCATCCGTACGAGGAACTGCTGATGAGCATAGCTTCGCATCCCGGAGGACCAGGTCTCCTCGGGCAGGCGCCGCAGCGCGAGGACGGTCTCGCGCGGCTTCTCACCGGGCCGGACGGTGTACATGGCCTCGCTGATGACGCCGGGCAGCGAGCCGCCCTTGGTGCCGATGAGCAGCGTGCCGGGGTCGGCGCCGGGCTGACGCATCGGCCACTCCAGGTGCCGGCTCGCCGTCCTGTCCTTCCTGAGCCCGGCGAGCACCCCGCGCAGGACGCCGGGTTCGACGCGGGTGACGGTCTCGGCCCAGTCGGCCTGCCGAGTGAAGGCGGGGAGCGTGACCTGTACCGGCTTGCCGGCCTTGACGTACTTCCTCAGGCAGGTGTCGGCGGGGAGGCGGCAGCCGCCGAAGGCGCGCAGGATCTCGCCGTTGATCGTGCCGACGCGCGTCCGCGCGACCTTGCGCAGCGCGCCGGGGCCGAGGCGGTCGCGCAGCAGGTCGGCGGCGGCGTTGTCGCTCTCCTCGATCATGGCGGAGACGACCTGGTCGAGCGTGACGCTCGCACCGGGCTTGAGCCTCTTGAGCGCCGCCTCGTGGGCGCCGCCGTCGGTGCCGGGAAGGTGGTAGGCGTTCCACAGGGCCACCGGGACGCGCTCGCCCGGCGTGACCTTCCCCCTGCGGACGGCGTCGGCGTACGCGGCGAGGTGGGTGATCTTGATGGCCGACGCCACAGGGGTGAGGCGGCCGGCGTTGTGGCTGAGGCCCCGGGTCACCAGCGCGACGTCGTCGGGGTGGGCGCGGATGTAGGCGAGGACGGCCTCAACGTCCTTGAGGTCGGCGGGAGCGGCGACGGCGCCGGTCATCGGAGCCGCCAGCGCCGTGGTCAGGAGCATGCTGAGGATGGAATGCATACATCGATTCAACCACAAATCCGAAATTTCGGAATACCAAGTTTTCCAGAGGCCGGTTCACCGCCCTGCACCGGTGGGGCCGGGACGGCTGAGGGGCCGCCGTGCGCGGCGCCGGGGCCTCATGCGCTCTCCCGGAGGGTGAGGAGGGGTGCGAACGGGTCGGGGCAGGCGGTCCAGGCCGCGGGGCCGGCCCGCCGCTCGGCCTCGGTGAGCAGGCAGGAGTCGAGCAACGCGGTGACGCGGCCGACGTCGAGGTCGGGGCCGGTGAGGACGAGGTGCTGGACGCGGTCGCCGTACTCGGCGTCCCAGTCCAGGGAGGCGGCCGTACGGCGGGCGGGGGACACCAGCTCCCAGGCGGCTCCGGGAAGGGCGGCGAGCCACGGCCCGGCGTCCTCCACCGAGACGGCTCCGGCCACCGCGTCCCAGGCCAGCAGCCGTTCGGGGCGCGTGGCCAGCCAGAACCGCCCGCGGGAGCGGACCGACTCGGTGACCAGCTCGTCCACGGCGTCGAACAGGCGCGCCGGGTGCAGCGGGCGGCGCCTGCGCCAGACCAGCGTGGTGATCTCCTCGGTGCTGGTGTCGCAGGGCAGCCGGGCGGTCGCGGGGTCCACCCGCTCGGCCAGCTCGACGGTGCAGAGCGCGTCGGCGCGCACCCCGGGCAGGGCGGTGGTCCGGTGGACGGGGGTGAGGGGGGCGAGGTGGGTCAGCACGCGACGGGACAGGTCCTCGTCGTCGGCGTCGCCGCCGTACAGGACCAGGCCGGTGGCGTACTCGATCTGACGGGCCAGCACCTCGGCCAGGTGGCGCCGGTCGCCGCCGGCCGCGGACAGGCCGGCCTCGGCGAGGCGGTCGCCGCGGGTGATGTCGATCGGCATGTGCTCGGCGTGCAGCGCGGTGAGCACGGCGGTCAGGCGCAGCGGGCCGCGGGCCTCCTCGCGGTCGATCGCCTCGGCCACCGCCCGGGGCTCGACCGAGTCCCACAGGTCCACGACGAGCAGGGAGGCGGTCGAGGCGCGCCGGAGGAGCTGGGGGAGCAGGTCCTCGCGGACGGTGCAGGTGACGCAGCCGTGCGCGAGGCGTATCTCGGTGAGGTCGAGGACGCCGGAGCGGTCGCGGACGAGGCGTTCGACGCGGCCGGTGGCCACCGAGCGCAGGTCGTGGTGGACGGCGACGGCGCCGGGGTGGTCGTGCAGCAGCCGGTCGACGGTGGCGGTGCGGGCCTGGGCGTGCAGGCCCGCGACGAGGAGGACGGGAGTGGGCACGGGTCTCCTTCCGGGTGTGGGAACGGTCTCGTGTGTCGGGCTCCGCTTGCGTAAATGAAAACCGTTCCCATTATCATTGCATGCCTCGACACCCTGAGAGGAACACAATGACGAGAAACGCCCCCGTCCCGCGATCGGCGCCGGAATCGGAACCGGAACCGGTACGGGCTCCGGCGACGCCTCCGCCACCCGCGTCCGCAACCGCGACTCCGTCGACGGCCGCCCCCGCGGCCACCTGACGAAGTTCGGCCTGTCCCGCATCCGCTTCCGCGAGATGGCCCACCGCGGCGAGCTGCCCGGCACCACGAAGGCGAGCTGGCGAACCATGGTCGTCCCTGAGTGCAGGACCTCACGCGGCACCACCGTCACGAAGGCGAGTTGGTGAACGTGGCCGTCCCCAAACGCAGGACCTCGCGCGGCAACACCCGTCACCGCCGCTCCCAGTGGAAGGCCGTCGCCCCCGACCTGGTGCCGATCACCGTCGAAGGGCGGGAACTGCTGGCGCCCCGGCCTCTGGTCCGCGCCTGTTCGCCGGTCAGGAGCGCACGAGGCGGGCGATGGCGTCGGTGGCCTCCTTGACCTTCTGCTCGGCCTCGGCGCCGCCCTTGGCGGTGGCCTCGGCCACGCAGTGCGCCAGGTGCTCCTCCAGCAGGGACAGCGCGAAGGACTGCAGGGCACGGTTGGCCGCCGACACCTGGGTGAGGATGTCGATACAGTACGTGTCCTCCTCGACCATCCGCTGCAGTCCCCGCGCCTGCCCCTCGATCCGGCGCAGTCGCCGCAGGTGGTCCTGCTTGTTGTGCGTGTAGCCGTGCATGCCGCCGCCCTTCGTCGTCATCTCCTCCGCCAGGATACCCCCGTATGGTATGCGTAGAGGTTCCGGGACCGCCGGGTACGGTCGTCGGCGGTGTTCCGGGCGGTGTTCCGGGCGGTGTTCCGGGCGGTGTTCCGGGCGGTGTTCCGGGGGTGACGGTTCCACGGGTGCGCCCCGGGAACCGTCACGCGCCGCCATGGTGACAGGACGCGTCGCGGGCTCGGGTCCGACCGGCCTGGCGGGCGGGCATGCGTGCGGGTGCGCGCCCGCCGTTCGTTCTCTCGAAGGTCGTCTCAGGAGGCCACGGCGGGCGAGACGCCCCCCAGCGTGTAGCCGGCCCGGTCCACGGCCGCGCGGATCTCCTCGTCGGAGAAGCCCGTCCCGGTGACGGTGACGCTGCCGCCGGCCAGGTCGACCCGGACATCGCTCACGCCCGTGACCTCGCCGATCTCGGCGGAGACCGAGGAGACGCAGTGCCCGCAGGTCATCCCGTCGACCCGGTAGACGCTCTCGCCGCCGGTCTCCTTCCGTGCGGAAGCGTTGTCCGCGGTGCCGCAAGAGCATGCCGTGCACATAGGGTTCCCCTCTCGTATGTACCCCTGCGGGGTATCTCGACATGCGACTTTAACATACCCCCAGGGGGTTAAATCGTCGAGATGGCGGACGGTCGGCCGTCGTACGGTGAATCCAGGAGGGGGATAGTGTTCGATAACCCATCCACCGAGTGAATCCCGGGAATCCGATGAGACTGGAGAGCCTCGATCTGAACCTGCTGGCCGCGCTGCACGCGCTGCTGGAGGAGCGCAACGTCACCCGCGCCGGCGTGCGGATCGGGCTCAGCCAGCCGGCCACGAGCGCCGCGCTGGGCCGCCTGCGCCGGCACTTCCAGGACGAGCTGCTGCTGCGCGTCGGCAACGGCTTCGAGCTCACCCCGCTGGCCACCTCACTGGTCGACGCGACGGCGCTGGCGGTCAACGTCGTCGACCGGGTCTTCTCCGCCAGACCCGACTTCGACCCCGCCGTCAGCGACCGCGAGTTCACCCTGGTCAGCTCGGACTACGCGCTGACCGTCCTGGGGAAGGAGCTGATGCGCGCCCTCGATCGCGAGGCCCCCGGGGTCCGCCTGCGGTTCCTGCAGATCAACGTCCAGCGGGTCGACGACATCGACACCACCCTGCGCTCGGTGGACGGCCTGCTGATGCCGCACGGCTTCATCTCCACCCATCCGGCGGTGGACGTCTACACCGACCGCTGGGTCATCGTCGCCGACCGCGACCACCCGGACCTGCGCGACGGCGTCACCATGGACCACCTGCGCGAGCTTCCCTGGGCGGTGACCTTCCGCGGCCCGACGGCGATCGCCTCGGCGGCACGCCAGCTCACCATGCTCGGCGTGGAGCCACGGGTCGAGATCGTGGTGGAGAACTTCCAGTCCCTGCCGTTCCTCGTTCCCGGCACCCGGCGCATCTGCCTGCTGCAGGAGCGGCTGGCCCTGCGCATGTCCGGGCTGGAGGACTTCCAGATCCTGCCCTGCCCCTACGAGGCGGTGCCCGTCATCGAGGCGTTCTGGTACCACTCGGTCCACCAGGCCGACGCGGGGCACCGATGGCTGCGCGCGGTCCTGGTGGACGTCGGAGAGCGGGTGGAGCGACAGTGAGCGGGGGAGCGGGGGAGCGGGGGAGCGGGGGGCGGGGGAACCGCTCCACCCGCTCCGGGGCCGATCCCTGAACATCCCCGGCTCGGGGAGCGACCGTCCCGCCGGGGGTGTCCCGGGGACAACCGCTCCATCGGGGAAACGTCCGTGGGAGAAGGCCGTCCCGTCAGGACACGCGGAACGTGCCGTTCAGCGAGATGTTCCGTGAGGAGCCGCCGACCTGGACCGTGTACTGTCCCGACGGCATGGTCCACCGGTCCGCCGCGGCGTCCCAGTAGGACAGCGGACGGTTCACGGCCGCCGGATCCACGGTGATCTCCACCATGCGGGACGCGTTCGGCGCGAGGGTCACCCGGGCCCAGCCCACCAGCCGCTTCGGCGGTTCGCCGGCCTGGGCGGTGCTGGACCGCGCCGCCCGCGGCTGGCGCGGTTTCACCATCACCTCCAAGGGCCTGCGCATCCTGCAGTACCTGCGCAGAGCCCTGCTTGCCTCGCCCAGCTGTTCCGCCCGACAGCCACTACGGCCACCCCGGCCACCGACTCGACACCCGAAACGGCAGCCACCTAAGATCAGCCCGCGGCACCTACCTCGTCGAGCCTTTTACGCCGCTCCGAGGACGCGACCCGACCGCCTCGTCCTCGACCTCTGACTTGTTCTCGGTTCTTTGGCTCGTTTCTAGACTTTTGACCTGCTCGCAGGCACAACTCGGCGCCATCACAACAACACCCTGCGCGCGCGGGAGTCGCTGTCCGTACGCGTCCACAGGTAAGAGCTCGTGCGTCCACTCGGGGGGAGGGGAGGCGCGGAAAGGTGACGTGCCCAAAGGTGACGCCGGAAAAGTGACGTTGGAAAGGGGAGGCGCGGAAAGGGGGCGTAGGAAAGGTGACGCGCGGAAAGGGGAGGCACAGAAAGGTGACGTGCGCAACGGAGACGCGGGAAAGGTGACGCGTGGAGGTCCTGCCGCGCCCGGCTCCCGCGCACCGATGGCTTTCCACCGATCAGCCGACTGTCACCGGCGTCATCACCGAGTACGGCTAACGCGGCGTCACCAAGCCGGACTCGTAGGCGGAGATGACGAGCTGGGCACGGTCCCTGGCCCGTAGTTTGGCCAGCAGCCGGCCGATGTGCGTCTTCACGGTCCCGGGGCTCAGCCGGAGCCGGGCGCCGAGCTCGGCGTTGGACAGCCCGTGAGCGATGAGCGTGAGCACCTCGCGCTCCCGATCCGTCAACGTGTCGAGCCCGTGAAGGACCGGCCGGGCCGGTCGCCGTACGAACTCCGCGATCAACCGCGTGGTGACGCTCGGCGCGAGCAGCGTCTCGCCTGAGGCGACCACCCGGATCGCCCTCAGAAGGTCGTCGGGTGGCGCGTCCTTGAGCAGGAACCCGCTGGCACCCGCCCGAAGCGCCGAGTAGACGTATTCGTCGAGGTCGAACGTGGTCAGGATGAGGACCTTGGTGTCCCCGGAGATCTGTTCGGTCGCGGTGATGCCGTCCATCTCCGGCATCCTGACGTCCATGAGGACAACGTCGGGTGATTCCGTCCGCGTGAGCGCCACCGCCTGCCGCCCGTCGGCCGCCTCACCGACCACGACGAGATCGTCCTCCGAGTCGATCAGCAGACGGAAGCTGCCGCGCAGCAGTGCCTGATCGTCGGCGACGAGCACTCGAATCAAGAGATCTCTCCCAACACGCCCACTTCTGGCAGGCCCGGCCTGATCCGCGGACCTCTGTCCGGGGCTAAGGAATCTCCCAGGACGCGTACACGCCGAACCCCCTCCCCGGCAGAGGGCCGGCCTCGAAGGCGCCGCCGTACATCATGGCTCGTTCACGCATCCCTACAAGGCCGTGTCCGCCCCTCTCGCCCGCCTCGCCCGCCTTTTCCATTCTGCCCGCTTCGCCCGCCTTCTTTACCCTGTTTGCCTTGCCCGCTTTTTTCGCTATGTCTGCCTCGCCCGTCGCACCTGGAGGGACCTGCCGCCCTATCTCACCTGGTGGTACCCGCCGTCCCATCTCACCCGGCCGAATCCGCCGCTCCGGCCCGTCGTCGACCACGGAGATCCTCACCATCCCGTCGGCCACCGACACGCCGGCGCGGCAGCGGGCGGGAGCGGCGTGCCTGACGACGTTGGTGATCGCCTCCTGGACGATGCGATAGACGGGCAGCTCCATGCTCTCGGGCACGGTTCCGCTCACCGAGAGATCGACCCGTACACCCGCCTCCGCCGCCCGGTGCGCCAGGGACGGCAGGTCGGCGAGGCCGGGGAGCGGGGCGCTCTCGGGTGCGCCGCCAGGCGAACGCAACACACCGAGGAACCGGCGCATCTCCACGAGCGAGCCGCGCCCGATCTCCTCGATGGCCCGCAACGCCTCACGCCCTTCCTCGGGATGACGGTCCAGGACCTTGGCCGCGACCCCCGCCCTGACGGTGATCACGCTCATCGAATGGGCGACGACGTCGTGCAGCTCGCGCACGATACGCAACCGCTCGTCGGCCACCGCCTTCTCGGCCCGCCTGTCGGCCTCGCGCGCGGCGAACTCGCGGCGGGTGCGCGCCGCCGTGCCGAGACTCCAGCTCGCTCCCACGACCAGCCACGCCATCCCGACGATGAAGACCGGGTCCGGCCAGCCGCTCGCCCGGCGCGGTGCGCTCATCACCGACACCAGCAGGACGCCCGCGGTGACGAGGAGACCCGGCACGAGGGCGATCGCCGATCGCCGCACCGGCAGGGTGAGCGCCACCGGATAGAGGGTCAGGGCCACCACCGCGATCGTCGTCATACGGTTCACCTGCAGCGCGAGCACCAGGGGGCCGGCCAGCAGCGCGCCGCAGTAGGCGGGCACCGGCCGGATCCTTCGCACCGCCACAGGCAGCCAGCAGACCAGCGCCGACGCGGTGCTCACGTTCAGGCCCGGACGATCCGTCACGGACACCAGCGCGAGCAGCACCGCGACGGCGGTGTCGGCGTGGACGAGCAGCCACTGCGGGGGCCGCCGGACGAGCAGATTCACACCCCGACGTTATCGAGGAACGACCGCCGGCGGATCGGCGTACGAGCCGTCGGACCACGGTCGTATCCTCCTGCCGAACACCCCGCACCGTACGACCCCGGTCCGATCGGAAGAACCGGATCCGGCTCCGATGCGCGCACCCGTCACCGAGCGGGATCGTTGTCGGCATGAATCGACGCGCATTCACAGCCCTGTGCATCGCCGCCTGCCTGGTCGTGTCGCTCGGCGGCCTCGCCGTGGCCTCGGCGCAGGCGCATCGCCTCGTCTGGCGGGAGTGCGGTGACGGCCTGCGATGCGCCGAGCTGGTCGTTCCCGTGGACTGGGCGGACCCGGGCGGGCCGAAGACCTCGGTGCACGTGGCAAAACTTCCCGCGACGGGCAGGAGCGCGGGGCCGCTGATCGTCAACTTCGGGGGCCCCGGCACCAGCACGTCGATGCTCAGGCCGTCGAGCGATCCCGACATCCCACCGGAACTGCCGACCCTGCTCAAGGAACTGCGCGGCCGCTTCGACGTCATCGCCCTCGATCCGCGCGGCCTGTCCGAGCCCGGGAGCGGCAGAGCGGTGAGCTGCGCGCAACCCGAGGCCTCCTCCTTCGGGCTGATCAGCGCGAGGACGAGGCGGGACTGGGATGCCCACGCCGCCCTGAACGCGGCCCATCAGGCGAGCTGCCGCAAGGCGGTCAGATCCGCGTGGTACGGGCTGACGTCGTGGAACGTGGCGCACGACCTCGACGCGCTGCGCGCCGCGCTCGGCCAGGAGCGGCTTCGCTACGCGGGCAACTCCTACGGCACCGTCTACGCCCAGGCTTACCTGGAACTGTTCCCGCAACGGGTGGGCCGGATGTACTTCGACGGCACCGCCGATCACACCCAGCCCGGGTTCGAGCCCTGGCTGCGCAACTACGCACTGACACAGGAGGGGCACCTCACTCTTTTCAGAGATTGGTGCGCTCGCCGCCCGGACTGTGCCCTGCACGGCAGGGACGCGGGCCGAGCCTGGGACGAGCTGGTCGCACGGGCCCGCCGCGCGCCCCTGCCGGCGTCGGCCGGCAGGACGGTGCACGAGGGACAGTTGTACGCGGGCGCGGTAAAGGGCATGAGCCCGGCGCTGTGGCCGCTGCTCGCGACCGCCATCCGCAAGGCCCTCGACGGTGACGCCGCGAACTTCCTGACGGAGCTCGCGCCGAACCAGGGTGCCTCGTCCGTGGGCGGAGATTCCCTGTGCAACGACTTCATGCCGACGCTCCCGACGTATGAGGAGTTCCAGGGCATCGAGGCCAGGCTCCGTGAGATCGCGCCGAGGTTCGGCTGGATCGAAGGACGCTACGAGCTCGGACGGTGCTGGGGGCGCGCCGGGGGCGCGTCCTGGGCGCCCCACCCGTTGCGTGTGAGGGACGTCCCGCCGATTCTCTTCGCGATCGGGGAGCTGGACAACAACACCAACCATCTCGGGCAGCGGCATGTGGCCGAGCAGATTCCCTCCGCGCGCATCCTCTGGCACGGCGACGGCCACGCCTCATGGGCGGGCAACACCTGCCTGCGGCGGTACGTCCACGCCTACCTGACAACGGGGGCGCTGCCCGCGCCGGGCACACGCTGCCCGGCCGAACGGATCCACAGGGTGGGAAAATGATCCAGGTCATCGATCTGACGAAGACGTACGGCTCCACACGGGCGGTCTCGCACCTGACGTTCGACGTCAAGCCCGGGCAGGTCACGGGCTTTCTCGGGCACAACGGCGCGGGCAAGTCCACCACCATGCGAGCGATCCTCGGCCTTCACGCGCCGACCTCGGGCAAGGCGCTGATCAACGGCGTCCGCAAGCACGACCTTTGCGACCCCATGCGCGAGGTCGGCGCCATGCTCGACGCCGCCGAGGTGCAGGGCGGGCGCAACGCGTTCGATCACCTCCAGGCGCTGGCGTACGCCGGGGGGATCGCGCGCCGCCGGGTTACGGAGGTTCTTGAGGAGGTCGGGCTGACCGGCGCGGCACGCAGGCGGATCGCCGGATTCTCCCAGGGGATGCGCCAGCGTCTCGGCATCGCGGCGGCACTGCTCGGCGACCCGGGGGTGCTTATTCTCGACGAGCCTGTCAACGGCCTCGACCCCGACGGGATCCGCTGGCTCAGGACGCTGCTGAGATCCCTGGCGGCCGAGGGGCGAACCGTTCTGCTGTCGAGCCATCTGATGACCGAGATGTCCCTTACCGCCGACCGGCTCGTCATCATCGGCCACGGGCGGCTGATCGAGGACACCACCACGACTGCACTGCTGGCCCGCTTCCAGGGCGACGTGCTGGTCCGATCACCCCGTGCCGTCCGCCTGGCCGAGGTGCTCGAAGCCGCGGGGGCGACCGTGCGCCGCACGCGGGGAACGGACGCCTCAACCACGCCGGCTTCTTCCGCAGGGGGCGAGGAGGAGTTGCTGGTGAGTGGCCTGCCCGCGGCCGCCGTAGGTGATGTCGCCCTGGCGAACGGCTGCGCCGTACACGAGCTGACGGCACGTCGGCGGTCACTGGAAGAGGCCTTCTTGGAGATCACCCGATGATCAACGTCGTCGCGTCGGAATGGCTCAAGCTGCGCTCGCTCCGATCCACCTACCACGTCCTGGCCTCCACGCTCTCGGCCCTGGTGCTCACCGGTTTCGCAGCCTTCTCGATCTCGCGCTACTTCGACACCGAGGGGCCCGGTACCGAGCCCGTGGGTACCGGGCTCGCCTTCAGCGCCGACATTCCCGCCGTCCTGTTCGGCACGCTGGGTGTGCTCGCCATCTCCGGCGAGTACGGAACCGGCATGATCAGGCTGACCTTGACCACGATCCGGCGTCCCTGGACGCTGCCCCTGGCCAAGGCCACCGTTTTGGCCGCCGTCGCCGCGATCGGTGGCCAGGTGCTGGCGTTCGCCACCTTCCTCACCGCGCAGGCGGTGGTGGCCGGACGCCCGATCGGCGCCTCGTTCTCCGAAGCGGCCGTTCTGACCGAGGTGCTGGTGGCAGGCGTCTGCTGCGCCGTCGCCGCGGTGACGGGGTTGGGCCTGGCCACGCTCCTGCGTTCCACACCGGGAGCACTCATCGCGCTGGTCACCCTCCTGCTGGCTCCGGTCGGCGTCGAGCGCTTCCTTCCCGCCCCCTGGAACGACTGGATGAGCTCCCTGACGATCCCGGCGCTGGCGAGGCAACTGGCCGGTGTTCCCGACTCCGGTGCCTTCGGCCCTTTCACGGCCGCCGCCGTCCTGGCGGGGTACGTCGTGATCGCCCTCCTCGTGGCGTCCGTGGCGATCACTTTTCGCGACGCATGACCGTGGCCAGCCGAAAAGGGTTTGTTTGCCCGGGCGTTCGTCATGTGAACGTCGCCATGATCGTTCGCTCGTGGTTCGCCTTTCTGTCCTCGCCGATGCATGTCGGCGTCATCTGACGCGAGGACCTTGATCAAGCGTCGGTTCCGTGGTTCCGTTGTGCCGGAAAAGTGTGAGACGTCCTCATTTCGGCGCGGAGAACGCCACCGACATCCCACCGCGCCGACGCGTCGTCAGGTCATGGAGCCAGTCCCTCGAGAAGGCGGAAGCATGCGAAAGCCGTCGTCATTCACATCCACCGCGAAAGCATCGACGTCAGCGACCGTGCCAGGGAAAAGGAGGCCCTCCCCGGCGTTTCTCACGCGTGTGCGTTCCCGGCTCGGGATCGTGCTCGGCATCACCGCTCTGGGGATCGTGATCCCCGCGTCGGCGGCCCACGCCGATCCGCCGGGCAACCTGCCCCAGTCGGCCGGAGGGTACGAGACGTCGTTCTCACCGGCCTACGACTACGACGGCGACGGCTGCTACGCCACCTCCGCCATCGGCCCGGACGGAACCCTCGCCCCGGGTCTGAAGCCCACCGGCGCGGTCAACGGCAGCTGCCGTGACCAGTCGGACCTGGACAACTCCCAGACCTACGCACGCTCCAAGTGCAACAACGGCTGGTGCGCCGTCGTGTACGCCAGCTACTTCGAGAAGGACCAGGCGCTTCCGGGCATCAGCCTCGGTGGCCACCGACACGACTGGGAACACGTCATCTCCTGGATCAACCAGGCGTCCAACCAGGTGGAGTACGTCTCGACCACGCAACACAGCACCGTCGTGACCTACCCGCGCTCGCAGGTGCGTTTCGACGGGTCGCACCCCAAGGTCGTCTACCACAAGGACGGGGCGTCCACGCACTTCATCCGGCTCGCCAACGGCAACGACGAGCCACCGGAGAACCACTATCACAACTGGCGCTACCCCCCGCTCGTGGACTGGAACGGCTGGCCCGGTACCTGGCTGCGCGACAGGCTGATGAACGCGAATTTCGGCTCCGCGACCATCAAGATCAATGACGGCCGGTTCGGGGACCTGCTCTCGCGCGCCAAGCCCGGCGCCATCCCCTTCGACCCCTGGGCCTGACGAGCCCGTCGGCGCCCGTGGTTGCGTGCTCGTCGGCGCTTGTCAGTGCTTTTTCAGTGCCCGTCAGTGCCCATCAGTGCCCATCAGTTCAGTGCCCGTCGGCGGCCGGACCCGCGCCGTGGTCCGGGCGCGGGGAGCCGACAGCGGGGAATCGACTGCCGGTTCCCCGCTACCGAGCGCGCACAAGGGGCGATTTCGCCGGGTGTGTACGGAGGGGGTGCGCGACCTTGTTGTCCGCTCTTCGGCGGTCGGCGGTCGGCGGTCGGCGGTCGGTGGCCAACGGTCGACGGCCGTCCGGAGGTCCCGTGCGCGGGCGTGGAAGTTCTCGATCGTGCGGGCGCCCATGGCGAACCAATCAAGTGATCTCGGCATCTACGTCACTGAATGCTGACGGTCCAGGAGGTAAGCCATGGGTGTTCACAAGAAAATCTCGGCGCGACCTTTCGCCGTTCGCCGGGCCGCGGCACTGCCGACGGTTGTGCTCGCCGTGACGACGATGATCGGCGCGACGGGGGTGATCGGCATGGCCGGGCCTGCCGGTGCGGCGAGCCGGACGTCGTCCACGGTGGCCCCGACGACCGCGGGGGGCATGGCCGTCAAGACGGTCATCCCCGAAGGTTTCCTTCTGTTCGAGAGCAAGAAGACGAGAAAGGAGACCGAGAAGAAATTCGTTCGAACGCCCCATGCGCTGGAAGGTGACCGACCGTCCTGGGGTGCCACTGCTGGTCAATCCCTGTAACCGCGCGAAGCAGGCGGACGGGCACCGCCTGGCCGCACGGACCGTCACCGGTCGTTCGGTGACCGGGGACGGCGACCACTCCGAACAGCTGATCGTCTACCGGGACGAGAGAGCCGCACGGGCGGCCGTCAGGGGCCTGCGCTCGGACATCCGGCGATGCGATGCGCGAAACCCCCATACCTGTCGGGTGAAGGACACGCGCATCGGCGACGAGGCGTTCATGGTCGGCATCTTCAAGGTCACCTCGTTCGAGGGGGCCACCGTCATGCGGCACGGCAGGACCGTGGCCCTCTACACCCGCCCGGGCGAGATCCATCCCACGCGGCGCCGGTCGGAGTACGGCGGGGTCGAGGCCGCGAGGATGGCGGACAAGCTCACCCGCACCCCGCTTTGACGAGCGGGGCGGTGACTCGCCGCCCCGCCGCCCGGACCGTGACGGGGCCTCGGGTCGCATCGTCCGGCCGGGCCGCTATCGTCCGGCCGGGCCGCATCGTCCGTCCGGGCCGGGAAGGCCGTCCGGGCACCGGCCGTGCGAGCACCGGCGGGTTGAAGATCACGCACGGGCGGTACGCTCCGAGGGGCCTCACCCGGTCACCAGCAGATGGGCCTCGCAATGCCGCAGTCCGATGTCCGTACCGTCGACTACCACACCGGCGGCGAACCCTTCCGCATCGTCGCCGACCCGCCGGTCGCCATCGTCGGTGAGTCGGTGGCCGATCGCCGGGTCTTCGCCATCGCCGATCCGGCCGTCGACGGGCTGCGCCGGATGCTGTGCTTCGAGCCGCGCGGGCACGCCGACATGTACGGGGGGTTCATCACCCCTCCCGACGACGACGGCGCGCTGTTCGGCGTCCTGTTCTGGCACAAGGACGGGTTCTCCACCGCGTGCGGGCACGGCACGATCGCGCTCGGGACGTGGGCCGTGGAGTCGGGACTGGTCGAGACCGATCCTTCCGGCGTCACCGAGGTGGTGATCGACGTGCCGTCCGGCCGGGTGACGGCGCGGGTGCACACCGAGGACGGCAGGGTCCGGGGCGTCGACTTCGTCAGCGTGCCCGCCTACCCGATCGCCCACGACGTCACCGTGCCGACCACGTACGGCGACGTCCGGGCGGACATCGCCTACGGCGGGGCCATCTACGCGCACGTGGCGGCCTCGGCGGCCGGGCTGGCCGTGGAGCCGCGCGACCTCGACCGGCTCATCGCCCTCGGCCGTGAGATCAAGGGGGTGCTCAGCGGCAGCCCTCACGCCCGCCACCCCGGCGACGACCGTCTCAGCGGCATCTACGGCGTGATCTTCTACGACGACCTGGGGCAGGACGACGGGGGCGACCTTCACCAGCGCAATGTCACGATCTTCGCGGACGGGGAGGTCGACCGCTCCCCGTGCGGGTCGGGCACGGCCTCCCGCGTCGCCGTGCTGAGCGCCACCGGCCGCCTCGGCGACGACCGTCACCTCGTCCACGACTCCATCGTGGGATCGCGCTTCCATGCCCGGGTCCTGCGGCACGTGACGACTGAGGGGCGGGCGGCGGTCGTTCCCGTCGTCTCGGGCACCGCCCACAGGACCGGCGAGCACCTGTTCACGGCCGACCCCGCCGACGAGCTCTTCCCCGGATTCGTCCTGCGATGACCGAACAGATTCCACCTGCGATGACCGAAAACAGTCCACCCGCGATGACCGACCAGGTTCCACTGATCACCGGCGACCGCCTGCGGCGGCTGCTCGGTCCCCGCCAAGCCGTCCAGGCCGTCGTCGACGCGCTGCGGGACGGTCTCGATCCGGCCGCGGGCCCCGCGCGTACCGTCGTGCCCACCGCTCATGGGCACCTGCTGCTGATGCCGGCCGAGAGCGGCGCTCACGCGGGGGTGAAGGTCGTGAGCGTGGCGCCGGACAACCCGGCACACGGGCGACCCCGCATCCAGGGGTTCTACCTGCTCTTCGACGCGCGGAGCCTGTCCCCGGTCGCCCTGATCGACGGTATCGCGCTGACCACGGTGCGCACGCCGGCCGTGTCGGTAGCCGCCGTCCTGCCGCTGCTGCGCCGTACGCGCGACCCGTTGCGCGTCGCCGTCTTCGGCGCCGGTCCCCAGGGGCGCGGGCATGTCGACACCCTCCTCGGAGCCCTCTCGGGGCACCGCCCGCTCGCCGAGGTGACCTATCTCGTACGCGACCCTCGGCGAACCGAGGTGCCCGGTCACGGCGCGGTGCCGGTCACGGTCGCGGCCTCCGGCGGCACGGGGGCCACGCGGGCCGTCTCCCGGGCACACGTCGTGGTCTGCGCCACGACCGCCCGCGAACCGCTCTTCGACTCGGCCGTACTCCACGACCGGGCCGTCGTCATCGCGGTCGGCTCGCACGAGCCCGGCGCCCGCGAGGTCGACGGCGCGCTGACGGGCCGGGCGCACGTCGTCGTCGACGACGTCGCGACCGCGCTGCGCGAGGCCGGGGACATCATCCAGGCGATCCGGGAAGGCCACGCCGAGGAGGCGCGCCTCATCCCGATGCGCCGGATCGTGACCGACCCGGACTCGGTGGACCTCGACCGGCCGGTGCTGTTCAAGTCCACCGGCATGTCCTGGCAGGACCTGGTCGTCGCGGCGGCGGCGTACGAGCGCCTCGACGGCTGAGGGCGGCTGATGGCGGCTGACGGCGGCTGAGGGCGGGCGGCGGCGTCACGGCCTGCGGGCCGTGATCGTCAGGGTGGTCGCGGTCATCACGGAGAGCAGGCCCCAGGCCGGTACGAAGCTGCCGGTGAGGTCCTTGAGCAGGCCGAGGGCGGGCGGTGCCACGATGATCGCGATCTGGTTGACGGCCATGGCCAGGCCCAGGGTGGTTCCCGTCCTGCCCGGTGGCGCCGACTCGGCGGCGTGGGTGACCCATGGGCCGTACCAGCCGATCCCGAAGAAGCCGAGCCAGACGAACAGCGGGCAGGCCGTCGCGGGGGAGTGCCCCAGGGGGGTCGTCAGGGCGATCATTCCCGCGGTCGCGGCGATCATGCAGATCAGGACGCAGGTGTGGCGTCCCGGGCGGCCGCGGTCGCTCCAGGCCGCCAGGCAGACGCGGCCGGCGGCACCGGCCGTCTGTACGGCCACGAACACGAGGGCCGTCGGGCCCGCTCCGAGGGAGGTGACCTCGCGGAGGTGGAGCACGGTCAGGACGCCTATGCCGCTGTGCACGGAGACCATGGCCGTTCCGGACAGGACGATCCTCGCCATGGGCGGTTCGCGGAGCGTCCGCAGTCGCGCGCCGAATCGCGAGGTGAGCGGAAGACGCGATTCGGTGCCGGCGGAAGCGGGGCCGGCAGGAGCGGGGCCGACAGGGGTGGTGCCGGCGGAAGCAGGACCGGCAGGGGCGGGGCCGGGGAAAGGGCCTTGGGCGGGAGGGCGGCGGTAGAGGCACATGAAGGCGAGGGCACCCGCCAGGGCGACGAGCGCGCCGGTCATGAGCGTCGCCCGCAGGCCGAGGGCGGTGGCGAGGCCGGGCAGCGTGGCCGCGGCGAGTACGCCGCCCAGGGGCAGCCCGGCCTGGCGGACCCCCATCGCCAGTCCGCGCCGGGAGGTGTGGAACCAGGAGGCCACGGACTTGCTGCCGCCGGGTTGGACGGTGCTGTATCCGGCGCCGGCGATGAGCAGGACGACGAGCAGGAAGGTGTACCCCGGTGCCGTGCTTCCCGCCGCCAGGCTGAGCGCGACGACGGTGGCGCCCGCGCCGACGACCCAGCGTTCGTCGTGGCGGTCCAGGAGTCCACCGGCCACCGGCAGCCCGACCAGGGGGAGCAGTTGCGCCGCCGAGAGCAGGAGGCCGAGCTGGGTGGTGCCGATGTTCAGGTCGTGCTGCAGGTGGGCGCTCATCGCCGCGATGCCCTGGACGAAGAATCCGGAGGCGGCCTGGGTGAAGGTGGCGACGGCGAGGACGACCCAGCGGTACCGCCACGCGTGGTGGGCGAGCCGGTCGCCGCTCATCGGATCTCGCACCTCGTACGACGCCCGGCCGGGCCGGTGGGGGGTGGCGGGCCGGAGCATCCGGCGCGCCGGGTGCGCCGGGGGTGCCGAGGGGACGTCATGGACGCCAGCACAGTGCAGGGTCGGGGTGGTCGAAGAAACCGAGTTCCCGGTAGAGAGGTTCGCCTTCGCGGGAGGCGTACAGGTCCACCCGGACGGCCCGGCGTTCCCGGAACCAGGTGAGCAGGTCCTGCATGATCGCGCGGCTGTGACCGCGCCGGCGGTGTGCCGGGTCGGTGACCACACCGATCACGTGCCCGATCCGGCCCGTTGGTGAGTGGGGGCCGGGAAACCACCGCTCGACGGTGCCGATGCCGCAGGCGGCCAGGCCGCGGTTGCCCTCCACGACCAGGATCCGCGCGTCGTCGTCCGTCAGCTTCTCCTTCAGGACCATGGTCAGGGCGTCGCGCCAGGACTCGTCCGCCGACGGGGGGTTGAAGAAGTCACCACCGAGGTCGCCGAACAGCAGGGCCCGAAGGCGTACGAGCTCGGGGATGTCGTCGTGCGAGGCCTGCCGTACCCGGGGGTGGTGTGTCATGTGAACAGGGTGATGTAATGGTCTTATGCATCTCAACCCTTACGGCGAGGATGCCGTGAACCTGGCGGCGGATCTGGTCAACCGGCGTCCGGCGAGTGCCGGGGAGCTCGCGGAGCGCTGCCGCGCCGCCGGGCTCGTGCTGGAGGGCCCGGTGACGTCACAGGATCTGGAGCGTGTCCACGCCGTCCTGGAGATGTGGGAGAGGGTCGTCGACGCCACCGGCGAGAGTGGGCGTGCCGAGCTGGTCAACCGGATGCTGGCGGAGGCGGCGGCCTACCCGCGGCTGACCGATCACGCCGGCACCGGCTGGCACCTGCACTACCGCGGCGACGGGCAGCCACTCGGTTCGGTACTGTTCTCGCTGATCTGCGTCGGCACCGCGCTGCACCTGGCGGGGCGGGGCATGCATCGGCTGCGGCGGTGTGCCGTGACCGGGTGCGTCCTGGTCTTCGCCGACACCTCCCGCACCGGGCGCCGGCGTTACTGTTCCCAGCGGTGCGCCAACCGCGACGCGGTACGCCGGCACCGCGCTGGCTACGTCTCCGCCTGACAGCGCCGACGGTGCCGGATGACAGTGCCGCGACCGGTCCACGGGCCCGCCGGCCGGGAGTTCCCACCCACCCCCACCCTCTGGAGAAGCCCTCATGACCGCACCCGGGCACGGCACCACCTGGCACGACGCCCACTACGACATGCCCGTCGGCCGGCAACTGGAGCGCTACGACGAGCTGGCCGCCAAGGGCGCGTCGTCCCGCGCCCGGACCGAGCTGGTGGCCCGGGGGATCTACGATCCGGCCCGCCACGGGGCCGGTGAGCGGCCCGCGCTCACCGTGGCCGAGCACATCGAGCTGCTGGCGCTGGCGGAGAGCATCGCGCGCACCGTGCGCCACCCCTCCAACGTCCACCACGCGCTGCTGGCCGGGGTCACCTGGGCCGACATCGCCCGCGTCACCGACTCCGACGAGGCGGCCGTCCGGCGGGACTACCGGCGGTGGGCCGACGACCAGTACGACCTCAACCGGCATTTCCCCGACCGCGGCATGGGCGCCGACGAACACGCCGCCGCGTGCGCCAGAGCCGCGGAGGGATGAGCGGCACGGGTGCCGGTGAGCACGCCGCCGCGACCACCAAAGCCACGGGGAGGTGACCCGCGCCGGGGCCGGATCCGCGGCGAGCGCGGGTCCCCGTACCGGCGGATCAGGGCCGGTGCGGGAACCCGTGCTCGTTCTCCTCGCGAACCGCGCCCCCGGCGCGACCCAGGCGTGAGCGGCCCGGACGTGAGCGGCCCGGACGGGGGCGGCTCAGTGACCGGCGGCCATGGCCTGCTCCCTGGCCAGCCGCTCCTCGCCCGAGAGCGTGTTGAGCGGCTTCTCCTTGATGAACAGCACCGCCACCAGCGCGAGCGCGGTGAGCGGCACGCCGATGAGGAACAGCTCGGCGGTGGCCGTGGCGTACACGTCCTGGACGATGCGGACGACGGGGGCGGGCAGCGCGGAGATGTCGGGGACGGCGTCGCTCCCGCCGCCCGCACCGGCGGTCATCGGGCCGAGCTTCTCCGTCATGAGCGTGGTGATCCGGCTGGCCAGCACCGCCCCCAGGGCGCTGACGCCGACGGCGCCGCCCATGCTGCGGAAGAAGGTCAGCACCGAGGTGGTGACGCCCAGGTCGTGGGCGGGGACGTCGTTCTGGGCGGCGAGGACCAGGTTCTGCATGAGCATGCCCACGCCGGCGCCGAGCACCGCCATGTAGATCCCGAGCAGCACCGTGCTCGTCCGGCCGTCGATGGTGCTGAGCAGTCCCATTCCGGCGAGCATGACGATGCCGCCGGCCACCAGGAAGCCCTTCCAGCGGCCCCACTTGGTGATGAGCTGGCCGGCCACGGTGGAGGAGATCAGCAGGCCGAACACCATCGGCAGGCTCATCAGGCCGGCGACCGTCGGCGACTTGCCGAGCGCCACCTGGAAGTACTGCGACAGGAAGACCGTGCCGCCGAACATGGCCACGCCGACCAGGACGCTGGCGACGGTGGCGAGGGCGACGGTGCGGTTCCTGAGGATGGGCAGGGGGATGATCGGCTCGGCCGCCCGCGACTCCACCCGGACGGCCAGCCCGAGGACGACCACGGCGGAGCCCACGAGGACGGCGCTCCACCCGGAGACCCAGTCGAACTGGTTGCCCGCCAGTGACGACCAGATCAGCAGCGTGGACACGCCCACCGTGATCAGCAGGGCGCCCAGGTAGTCGACCTTGACGTCCTTGCGCACCACCGGCAGGTCGAGCGTGCGCTGCAGCAGGACGATGGCCAGGATCGTGAACGGCACGCCGATGAGGAAGCACCAGCGCCAGCCGAGCCAGGAGGTGTCCACGAGCACGCCGCCGATGAGCGGCCCCGCCACGGTGCCGACACCGAACACGGCGCCGAAGATCCCGGCGTAGCGGCCGAGCTCGCGCGGCGGGATCATGGCCGCCATCACGATCAGGGCGAGCGCGGTCATGCCACCGGCGCCGACGCCCTGCACGACGCGGCTGACGATGAGGATCTCCACGTTCGGCGTGAGGCCCGCGATCAGCGAGCCCACCACGAACAGTCCCAGCGAGAGCTGGATCAGCAGCTTCTTGCTGTAGAGATCGGCCATCTTGCCCCAGAGCGGCACGGTGGCCGTCATGGCCAGCAGCTCGGAGGTGACGATCCAGGTGTAGACGGTCTGCGAGCCCCGCAGGTCGGTGATGATGCGGGGCAGGGCGTTGGCCACGACGGTCGAGGCCAGGATGGACACGAACATGCCCACCATCAGCCCCGACAGCGCCTGCAGGACCTTCTTCCTGGAGGCGGGCGCCGCGGCCTCGGCCTCGGGCTGCGCGCTGGTGGATGTCATCTTTCCTCGATCTCTCATGCGGGGGCCGGCGCCACGGGGACTCGTGCGGGCGCCGGATGAACGAAGACGTTCGGGGGGAACGGGACGGTCAGGGGTTGGGCAGGCCGGCGGCGAGCTGGGAGAAGGCCTCGTCGACCAGGCCGGCCAGCGCCGGGCGGCCCCGCGCGGCGCTCCAGCGCATCATCGCCACCCTGAAGGCCGTCGTGGCGACCGCGGTGACCAGCTCGGGGAAGCCGCTCGTGCCGAGCTCGACGCCGGACCGGCGCGCGACGGCGGCCGAGATGACGCGCTCGGTCTCGGTGCCGCCGGCGACCAGGCGCGGCAGCAGTGAGGGGTTCTGCTCGAACACCTTCAGCCGCAGCAGCCATTGCTCGCGCCGCTCCTGGACGCACTCGGCCTCGGCCCGCAGTGTCAGGCGCAGGGCCTCCAGGACCGGCACCCGCGCCGGCACGCTCTCCAGCCTCTCGCGCAGCTCGTCGGCCGAGGCGGGGCTCGCGCCGACGAGCGCGTCCTCCTTGGAGGGGAAGTAGTTGAAGAACGTCCGTGAGGACAGGTCCACCGCCTGGGCGATGTCCTCAACGGTGACGCCCGCCAGACCGCGCTCTGCCACCAGCGTCAGGGCGGCCTGCTCCAGGGCGGCGCGGGTCTCGAGCTTCTTACGATCTCTACGGCCGAGCTCGTAGGCGCTCTGCGGGGTGGTCACGGGCCAACAGTAGGGAAGACCTTTCAGTTTCTGCAATGTTTCATATTGTGAAGTGTTGCAGATCACATGTGGGAACGGCCGACCACCGCGCGGCCCGACGGCCGGGCGCCGCCCCGGCCTCAGAGGTCGCGGGCGCCGAGGTAGGCCTCCAGGCCGGCGGCACCCGCGAGCATGGCGCGGCCCCGGGCCGACAGGCGGGCCTGCCAGTCGCGCAGGGCCGACTCCAGCGGGGCGACGCCTCCGGCGGCGCGGACCTGGGCGATCAGCGGGGCGATCTGCTCCAGCAGGTAACCGCCCCGCCTGAGCTGGTGGACCAGCCGGACGTCCCGTACGTCGGCCGGGTCGTAGATCCGGTAGCCCGTGCGCGGATCGCGGCGCGGCCGCACCAGCCCGGCGTTCTCCCACTTGCGCAGGGTGGCGGGGCGGACGCCGAGCCTGCCGGCCAGGGGGCCGATGAACGTGTCGCCGCGCTCCTGCGGCACGGGCGCCAGATCGCGGAGCGCGGCCTCGACGGCCCGCAGGGTGCGGCGGTCGTCGAGGAGCCGGCCGTGGCTCTCGTCGATGAGCAGCAGCGCCTCCTGGACGGCGGCCCGGTTGACCGCCTGCATGATCGCCGTGGCCGTGCGGTGCCCGTGCCCGGGCGCCAGGGCCAGGAACGCGCGCAGGGCGTGGGCGTGCAGCGGCGTGTAGACGCGGTAGCCGTGGACGGTGCGACCGGCGGGGGGCAGGATGCCGGCGTCCTCGTAGTTCCTGACCGCCTGGGTGGACAGGCCGTGCTCGCGCGCCAGGTCCACCGGCCTCATGGGTGCATCACCGATTGAAGGTCCCTCGCGAGAAAGCGGGCTTTT
Source organism: Streptosporangium sp. DT93 (assembly GCF_049844535.1). NCBI lineage: Bacteria > Bacillati > Actinomycetota > Actinomycetes > Streptosporangiales > Streptosporangiaceae > Streptosporangium > Streptosporangium sp. DT93. The sequence continues at coordinate 23,000 of NZ_JBNCLF010000013.1, read as the reverse complement.
TCCGGGAAAAGTTTACACCGAAAGTTCAACGATACCGTTGAGGGAATGGATATCAAGAACATGGCCAGGCCGCTCGACGGCGCGGGCGTCTCGGAGTTCCTGCGGTCGCTTCCCGCCCCGCCCCTGCTGCTCGGCCTGGGCGAGGCCAGGCACTTCGTGGAGGAGCTGGGCGAGGTGCGCAACGAGATCTTCCGGCACCTGGTCGAGCACGAGGGCTACCGGTCGTTCGCCGCCGAGAGCGACTGCCTGATGGGCCTGGTGGTCGACGAGTACGTCACGACGGGCGCGGGCACGCTCGACGACGTCATGGAACGCGGCTTCAGCCACGGCTTCGGCGCGTTCCCGGCCAACCGCGAGCTCGTACGCTGGATGCGCGCCCACAACGAGGAGCACGACGACAAGATCCGCTTCTTCGGGTTCGACGGCCCCCTGGAGTACTGGGCGGCGAGCCCGCGCCAGGCGCTCACCGGCCTGTACGACCTCCTCGACGGCCCGCTGCTCGGCACCGTGGTGACCGCGGAGACCCTGGACGCGCTGCTGGGCCCGGACGAGCGGTGGTCGGACGAGGCCACGGCCATGGACCCGTCCCGGTCGATCGGCCGCACCGACGAGGCCCGGCGGCTGCGCCTGATCGCCGACGACCTGGTGGCGCTGCTGGAGACGCGGACGCCGCAGCTGAGCGCGGAGGACAGGGAGCGGGCGGAGCTGTACGCGCGCACCGCCACCGGCCTGCTGCGCTACCACCACTGGATGGCCGACGACTCCCCGGCACGCTGGACCCGGCTGTCGGCCCTGCGGGACGCGATGATGGCCGCCAACCTGCGCGCCGTCGCCGAGCACGGCCCGGCCCTGGTCTTCGCCTCCAACCTCCACCTGCAACGGAACAGGAGCCTCATGGCGTTCGGCGACCGGACGCTGGAGTGGTGGAGCGCGGGGGCGATCGCCGGGGCGCACCTGGGCGACCGGTACGCCTTCCTCGCCTCGGCCCTGGGCACCGCCGGCGACGACGTCCCGGCCCCCGGCACCGTCGAGGGCATCCTGTCCACGCTCCCGTGGGACCACGCCCTCGTCGACGCCCGCCGCCTGGCCGGGGCCGTCGCGGAGCCCGCCCCGCGCGTCTCCCGCGATTTCGCCTACTTCCCGCTGGACCCGGATCACCTCCACATGATCGACGGCATCGTCTTCCTCAAACGGGCCGTCAGGCTGGGCCGCCTGGGCTGACAGTGAGGATGGAGGTGACCGCCTCCCGGTGAGGTCCGGCTCATGGTCTGACCGACCGTGGTGAACCGGGGGCCGTGACGGGGGCCGGACCGGCGGCCGCGCAGGGTGGCCTTGGCGAGCTTGATCAGCTCCGCCGCGTCGGCCTGCCGCAGCTCGCGGTGGATGGCGCCGACGCCGACGCCGCCCCACTCCGACACGTCGGTGTAGGTGGCGACGCGCCTGATCTCGTGACCGTGCAACGGGCCCTGGGCCGCCGGCAGGTCCAGGATCATCAACCGGGTTGGATTCATGAATCCATTCGCGTTGATCAAGCGGGCGGGCGCGCAGCCCTCCTGCGGTGCACGACCGTCGCCGCCCCGAGGGCGAGGGCGGCGTACCCGCACGTCACGGCCAGGCCCGCCCAGGGCGGGAGCGGGTGGTAGCCGCCGATCGGCGACCACCGCACGTCCACGTGCGCGAACGCGGGGACGCTCTGCGTGATCGCGAACCCGGCGGCAGGGGTGACCGCCGACAGCCACGGCGCCAGGCCCGCGGTCGCCGTCAGGTGGGGTACGACGACCAGCGCGACGGCCAGCCCGATGGCGACGACACTCCGCCTGACCAGGGCGGCGAGGCCCGAGGCCAGCACGGCGGCGGTCGCGGTCAGCGCCGCGTACCCGACGACCACCCGCAGCCCGGTGCCCAGGGTGATCGGCTGGATCGGGTTCTGGTTGGCGCGCAGGATCGCCAGGCCGGCGGGGATCACGATCCCGGCCGCCACCAGCCCCGTCACGAACGCGGCCGCGCCGGCCACCGTGACCCTGGCCGCCAGGAGGAGCGCGGGCCGGGGCTCGGCTGGCGGTCCGCTCCCGGCCGGTCCGCGGGTGCCCTCCGATCCGTGGGTGTCGATCGGTTCGCCGGTGTCGGCCGGTTCGCCGGTGTCGGCCGGTCCGCCGGTGTCGGCCGGCTCGCCGGTGTCGGCCGGTCCGCCGGTGTCGGCCGGTCCGCCGGTGTTCGCCGGTTCGCGGGTGTCGGCCGGTTCGCGGGTGTCGCGCCGGTGTCCCGTCGTGAGGAACAGGACCGCCACCACGAGCACCGGGATCAGCCCCACGGTCCCGCCGATCAGCATGAGATCGGCGCGCATACCGCCCTCCACCGAGGCGGGCCCGATGTCACCGCCCCCGGTCACCAGCAACCTGTCGCCGGACTCGACGACCCCGCCCGGGTGGTGCGGGGTCCTGCCGTCGGGCCCGAGGGAGACGCCGACGTCGTCACGCCGCCACGGACCGTCCGCACCCCGCAGCCCGATCCGGTCGAAGGTGGCGGTGACCTGGGAGAAGGCCTGCGCCGCCTGCCACAGCACGCCCGGCGAGGTGGCGAACAGCCCGATCTCGACCGTCTCCGGCAGCCCGGGCAGCGTGACCGTGCCGACCTCGGTCCACCTCGTGCCGTCGCGGGACTCGTGGCCGGTGAGCGTGTCGCCCGACCTGGTCAGCCGCAGCCACACGGGCCCCCGTACGGGACCACCGGCCACGTCGTGGACGAAATCGTGCTGCATCCGCACGCCGTGGCCACCGGTGACCATGACGGCGGCGTACGGTGTGCCCCGCGTGAGGCTCTGCCTGACGAGGAGGCCGGCCTTCGCCCACGGAACCACGCCCTCCCTGACGTTGCGCACCCCGGGCACGGCGTCCGGCAGCCGCATCCGCCCGGTCAGGTCCGACACACGGGCGGTGATCTCGCCGTTCCCCCTGAGCGGCCGGTGCACGAAGTAGTACCTGTCCCTCACCGCCGTGCCGTCGGGTCCCACCAGGGGCGCCGGGCAGGGACCCTCGCCCTTCGAGGTCACGCAGGTGCTGCGGGCACCTCCGGCGACCAGCAGCCCGAGCGACACGGTGACCAGCACGGAGGCCGCCAGGGTGAGCAGCAGGTCCCGCGCGGAGCGGAAGGCGGCCCACTGCGCGCGCAGCGATCGGGAGAAGCCGTCCCGCCCGGCCCGCCGGCCGGATCGGTGAGGCGTGGATGAACTCATGCCGACGGTTGTACGCGGCACCCGGTCGCACCGGGGTCGCGACGGCCGCGACCCTGTTGCGACCGGAGGGCTGGGATCGTTGAGCCATGGCACCCCCACCCGGCGGCAGGCTGCGCCGCACCACCCGCACGACGACCGGCGGTGAGCGGCGGTGAGGGTCCTCGTCGCCGAGGACTTCGAGATCCTCGCCCGCTCCCTCGGGACCGGGCTGCGCCGCGAGGGCATGGCCGTCGACGTCGTCCTGGACGGGACCGCCGCCCTCGACCGCCTGGCCGTCACCCGCTACGACGTGGTGATCCTCGACCGCGACCTGCCCAGCGTCCACGGGGACGAGATCTGCCGGCGGCTCGCCCGCGGCCGCTGCGAGACCCGCGTCCTGATGCTCACCGCCTCGGGCACGATCGAGGACCGCGTCGCCGGGCTCGGCCTCGGCGCCGACGACTACCTGCCCAAGCCGTTCGCGTTCGCCGAGCTGGTCGCCCGCGTCCGTGCCCTCGCCCGCCGCGCCGTCCCGCCGTTGCCACCCGTCCTGGCATGCGGGGACATCACCCTCGATCCTGCCCGCCGCGCCGCGTCCCGGGCAGACCGCCGCCTGGAGCTGAGCCCCAGGGAGTTCGCCCTGCTCGAATGCCTGCTGGCCGTACCCGGCCTGGTCGTCTCCGCAGAGGAGCTGCTCGAACGCGTCTGGGACGAGGCCGCCGACCCCTTCAGCAGCGCCGTCAAGCACACCGTGCACCGGTTGCGGGCCAAGCTCGGCGACCCGCCGGTGATCGAGACCGTCCGCGAGGGCGGTTACCGCATCGGCTCGTCGTGACTCCCCGCGCGATCACCAGAAGGTCCCTGCGGACGCGGCTCGCGCTCGCCTACGCGGCGGGCTTCTACGCCGCCGGGTTCCTGGTGCTCCTCCTCGTCGCGGTCCCGTTCGCCGGCGTCCACGCGGCTGTCCCCGCGGGCCCGCCCTCACCGGGCACGATCACCGCGACCGGACCTGTGACCGGACCTGTGACCGGACCCGTGACCGGACCCGCGACCGGACCTGTGACCGGACCTGTGACCGGACCCGTGACCGGACCCGCGACCGGACCCGTGGTCGGCCCGCCCAGGCTCCTCACGGCGTCCGCCGTCGCCATGGTCCTCCTGGTTCCCGTCGCCCTGACGCTGGGCTGGTTCGTCGCCGGCCGGTTCCTGCGCCCGCTGCGCGCCATCACCGCCACGGCACGGATCATCTCCGCGGGAGACCTCCACCGGCGCCTCGATCTCGGCGAGCCCACGGACGAGCTGACCGAGCTCGGCCACACCCTCGACGACCTGTTCGCCCGCCTGCACGCCTCCTTCGAGGCCCAGCGCCACTTCGTCGCCAACGCCTCCCACGAGCTGCGCACCCCCCTCGCGGGCCTGCGTACCCTCCTGGAGGTGACCCTCGCCGACCCCGAGGCCGACACCGGCACCCTGCGCGCGGCCTGCCGGGAGGCCCTCGCCCTGGGCGCGCACCAGGAGCGGCTCGTCCAGGCACTGCTCGCCCTGGCCACCGGCGAGCGCGGCCTCGCCCGCCGCGACCCCCTCGACCTCGCCCGCGTCGCCGGAGAGGTGCTCGCCTCCCGCCGCGACCGGGCGGAGAGCGCGGGCGTCGACCTCGTGGGGCACCTGACGCCCGCGGTGACGACCGGGGACCCGGGACTGGTCGAGAGCCTCGTCGCCAACCTGATCGACAACGCCGTCCGCCACAACCACGCGGGCGGGCACGTGCGGGTCACCACCGGGACCTCCGGCGCGCGGGCGACCCTCACGGTCGCCAACAGCGGGCCGGTCGTCCCCGAGGACCAGATCCCGCGCCTCTTCCACCCCTTCCGGAAACTGGCGCCCGACCGCCGGGGCCGCCACGACGGCTACGGCCTGGGACTGGCCATCGTCGACGCCGTCGCGCGGGTCCACGGCGCCACCCTCACCACCGTCGCGCGCCCCGAGGGCGGCCTGTCGGTCACCGCGCGGTTCGCGCGCGAACCCCCTCCGGGCCGCCCCTGATCCCGAGGTCGCCGGCGATCTCGGCGGCCAGGCGCGCGGCACGGGCGGCGAGGGGGGACAGGGTGCGGTGGGCACGGCGTACCAGATAGATCTTCCGGGGGGCCGGCGGCGGTCGTAGCGCGTGGACGCTCAGCGCCTCGTCGGCCGCGGCACCGGCGGCGTGGACGACGAGCCAGGGCAGGACCACCGAGCCGAGACCGGCCCGGACCATGGAGAGCACGGTCTCGTTGCCGGCCGCGCGAAAGACGATGTCGGGGTGGACGCCGGCGGCGGCGAGCGCCGCGTCGAGCGCGGGCTGCGCGCAGTCGGGCGGCCAGGCGACCATCGGTTCCCCGTCGAGTCGTGCCAGGTCGACGGGCTCGCCGGGTGCGCCGGGGAAGCGCCCGCGGGGGCACACCAGCAGGTAGGGGTCGTCGAGGAGTTCGAGGTGCTCGACGTCGGCGCCGGCGACGCGGTGGTCGCGGAAGAGCAGGTCGGCCGCCGACAGGTCCGGGGAGTCCGGCTCGTCCTCGAAGAGCCGGATGTCGCAACCGGGGAACTCCTCGCGGAGCACGCGCACCAGGACCGGCAGGAGCGTGTTGGACACGCTCTGGAAGGTGCCGATCGTGAGGCGGCCCTCACCGGCCCTGAACCGCTCGACGGCGGTGCGCATCGTCTCGACCCCGGTGAGCAGCCGCTCGGCGTGGGTCAGCACCACCTCGCCCAGCGGCGTGAGCCGGACCCGGCGCGGGCCGCCCGGGCGGTCGAAGAGCCGCCCGCCGACCGCCCGCTCCAGGGCGGCGACGTGCTGGCTGACGGTGGACTGGGTGTAGCCGAGCCGGGAGGCCGCCCGGCCGAAGGAACCCGCGCCGACGACGGCGGTGAGGGTGGCCAGATGCCGAAGCTCCACGTCCGTCACACCTGCCACGGTACTTCGGAGAATCACATCACCACCATCGGAAATCATCGCTTTTCACGATGGAAGAGGAAACCTAGGGTCGCAGACATGTCTGTTAATCCCCGATCGGCGCTGTGGGTGCCGCTCTTCGACGACCTGGCCGATCCTCTCGTGGTGGCACGGCTCGCGGCCGAGGCCGAGGAGACCGGCTGGGACGGGTTCTTCGTGTGGGACAGGCTCACCTGGCCCGCACCGGTCGAACGGGTCGCCGACCCGTGGATCTCGCTGGCGGCCGCGGCGACGGCGACCTGCTCGCTGCGGCTTGGCCCGATGGTCACGCCGGTCGCGCGCCGCCGCCCCGCGAAGCTGGCCCGCGAGACCGCCTCGCTGGACCGGCTCAGCGGCGGCCGGCTGACGCTGGGCGTGGGGCTGGGCGGCGACCTCTACGGCGCGGAGTTCGCACGCACCGGGGAGCGGGCCGACGACCGGGGCCGGGCGCGGATGCTGGACGAGGCGCTGGAGGTTCTCACGTCCGCCTGGTCGGGGCGGCCCGTGCGCCACCGCGGGCCGCACTACGTGGTCGACGACCTGACGTTCCTGCCCACGCCGGTCCAGCGGCCGCGCGTGCCGATCTGGGCCGGGGGGTACGCGGGCCGCCGCGGGCCGCTGCGCCGGGCGGCGGGCCTCGACGGGTTCTTCCCGGTCGAGCTGCGCCATCCCGAGCAGCTCGCGGAGATCGGCGAGACGATCCGCGGCCTGCGCCCCGACCCCGCGGCGCCCTACGACATCGCGGTGCCCCTGCGGCCGGGGGCCGACCCCGCCGCGTACGTCGCCGCCGGCGCCACCTGGTGCCTGACGGAGTTCGAACCGGAGGAGACGGCGCTCGACCACGTGCGCGGGGTGCTCAGGGACGGCCCCGCGCTCCCGGCGCCGCGCGAGGCCACCGTCTCGGCCGGAGGGGCCCGTCGTGACTGAGCGCATGATCACGGTGCGAGGGGTGCGGCTGTGCGCCGAGTCCTTCGGCGACCCGGACCGGCCGCCGGTGCTGCTGATCATGGGGACCGGCGCGTCGATGCTGTGGTGGGAGGACGACTTCTGCCGCCTGCTCGCCGCGCAGGGAAGGTTCGTCATCCGCTACGACCACCGCGACACCGGCCGGTCCGTCACCTACGAGCCCGGGTGCCCGGGCTACGACGCGGGCGACCTCGTACGGGACGCGGCCGGCGTGCTCGACGCGTTCGGGGTGCGGGCGGCGCACCTGGTGGGGGTCTCCGCGGGAGGGGCCCTGGCGCAGCTGGTGGCGCTCGATCATCCCGGCCGGGTCGTCACCCTCACCCTGATCAGCACCACGTTCGCCGTGCCCGCGCCCGGCGGTCGCGACCTGCCGGGACCCTCCCGCGCGTTCGCCGACTTCGCGCGGGAGGCGGAGCCGGACCCGGCCGGCCGCGCGCCGGCGGCCGACCACCTCGTGGAGTACGCCAGGATGCTCACCGGTGGCCGCCGTCCCTTCCCGGAACGGGAGGTCCGGGAGCTGGTGCGGGCCGACCTCGGCCGCGCGCTCGACCCCGCCTCGGCGCGCAACCACGACCTCCTCGCGGACGCGCCGAGGGAGCGCCCGCCGCTGTCGGGCCTCGGGGTGCCGACGCTGGTGGTGCACGGTGGCGCCGACCCGATGTTCCCGCTCGCACACGGGCGCGCGCTGGCCGGGGAGATCCCCGGCGCGCGGCTGCTGGTCCTGCCCGGCTCCGGACACGGCGTGGAACGCGCCGACTGGGCCGTGCTCGCCTCGGCGATCCGCGAGCACACCGGCCGCCCGCACCCGCCGACCGGGGAGGCGGGCTGAAACCCGGCCTGAGGCCCGGCGGTCAGGCGGTTCGCGGCGCCGGTTCGCGCGCCGCCATCCGCCGCTCGAACCACACCGAGGTGAACGGCGGCACCGCGCACGCCAGGCCGAGCGCCACCGTGCCCCACTTCCAGCCGGCCTCCCGCGCCGAGAGCACCACCCCGGCGCCGTACAGCACGAACAGCGCCCCGTGGACCGGCCCGAACACCTTCACCCCGAGATCACCGGTCGCGGCCACGTACTTGAAGAACATCCCGGCCAGCAGCCCCGCCCACGAGCACGCCTCGGCCACCGCCAGGACCCGGAACCAGCGCAGCATGCCTCACCCTTCCCTCCGAACGATCGCCGATACTCTACAGGCTGTAGAGCACGGTCCGGAGAGCCCCCGGCCGGTGGGGCGGGGTCCTCAGTCGCCGAGCAGCCGCCAGGCGGTGAGGGCGAGCCTGGCCCGCGTCATCCCGGCGGGTTCGGTGAGGTCGAGGCCCAGGCTCCTCCCGAGCTGTTCGACGCGGCGGGCGACGCTGCTGTGGTGCAGGTGGAGAAGGTCGGCGGCCCGGCGCAGGGAGCCGGTCTCGCAGTAGGCGTCCAGGGTCTCCAGGTCCTCCGGGTTCGCGGCCGCCCGGGCGATCGCGGCAACGTCGGGGTTGCCCCGCGCGGCGTCCGGGGGCACCTGGGCGAGCAGCGCAAGCGCGCCCAGCTCGTCGTGGTGGACGACCGGCCGGCGCGGGGTGGTGAAACGCAGGGCGGTACGGGCCTGGTGCCACGACCGGTCGGGGCTCTCGGCGGCGCCGATGCCCGCGCGTACGCCCGCGGGCGGGCGTGTCGGTCGAGTTGCACCAGTGGCCCGGCACCTTCCACGGGTCGCAGGCGATCCTGTCGGCCGAGGTGTCGCAGCGGCAGATCGCCGAGCTCGGCGCCACCCTGCGCCGCGCTCTGGCGAGGTGACCTCGCCGCGACCGGGCCCGAGGTCCGGCGGCTCCGTCGACGGCGTGGCGTCACGGCCCCCGCGTGGCCCCGCCGCGCCGTCCGGGCGGTCCGGCGGACGAGCGCGCCCGGACCCTGGCCGTACGGCGACGGGTTGCGCTACCTTAGGTATCGATACCTGGGGTAGCGAAACGGTCGAGCCGGGAGGATCGCGTGCGCGAGGCCACCGGATCGCCACCGTGGACGAGATGACCGCCGGCCGGCCGGCACAGGGGCGGGCCGGCCGGGGGAGTCCGTGGCACGGCCCGACCACTGCCGACCACTGCCCGACCGCGGGCCGGGCCGGACCGGGACGGGCCGGGACGGGACGGGACGAACGAGACCGATGAAGACGGGAGAGCGATGACCACCACCGGCCTCGCCGGGGCGAGGGAGGCGTCCGCGCCACCGCCTGACGCCGATCCCGCGACGGCAGAGAGTACCGCGGGGCTGCTCCGCCCCCACGCGCGGAGTTTTGCGACCGTGGTGATCCTGCAGGTGATCGGCGCCGTCGCGGGCCTGGTGCCGCTGCTGGCGGTCGTCGAGCTGGGCCGCGTCCTGCTGTCGCCCGGCCCCGTCGACCAGGCCCGTGTCCGGACGGCCGTGCTCGCGGGCGTGGCCGGCCTGCTGGTCAGGCTGCTGTTCACGGCCACCTCGTCCGGGCTCGGGCACCTCCTCGACATCCGCGTGCAGCTCGCGCTCCGCCGGCGGCTGGCGGCGCGGCTGGGGCGCGCGCCGATCGGCTGGCTCTCCCGGCGCGGGACCGGCGAGCTGGCGAAGGTGGTGGGCGAGGACGTGAGCGCCGTGCACCCGTTCGTCGCGCACGCTCCCGGGGAGCTCGTCTCGGCGTTCGTGGTGCCGCTGGTGTCGCTGGTCTACCTGTTCACCGTCGACCACCGGCTCACGCTGATCACGCTGATCCCGGTGGCGACGGCGGTGGCGCTGGTCCCTCTGCTGATGCTCCCCGCCCGCCGGCGCGAGCAGGAGGAGTTCGACGCCGCCATGGGCCGGATCGCGAGTTCCGTGATCGAGTTCGTGCAGGGGATCGCGGTGGTCAAGGCGTTCGGCGGGCCGGAGCGCGCCCATCGCGGGTTCCTGACGGCCACCGACGACTTCGTCGCGGTCTTCTCCCGGTGGGTGCGCGGCATGTCCCCGGTCGCCGCGGGGATGCAGCTGGCGCTGTCGCCGCCGTTCGTGCTGCTGGTCGTGCTCACCGGCGGCACGGCCCTGATCGTCTCCGGCGGCCTGGCCCGGGCCGACCTGCTGCCCTTCCTGCTGCTCGGCCTGGGCCTGACCGCCCCGGTGGCGGCCCTGGGCCACGGCTTCGACGACCTGCAGGCCGCCGGCCGCGCGCTCGGCCGCGTCAGGGAGGTGCTCGCGGTGCGGCCGCTCCCCGAGCCCGCGCACCCGGTCGCGCCCCGGGGACACCGGATCGAGCTGCGCGGCGTCCGGTTCGGCTACGACGCCGACCGCGAGGTGCTGCGCGGCGTCGACCTGGTGCTCGAACCGGGGACGGTCACCGCGATCGTCGGCCCGTCGGGGGGCGGGAAGTCCACGCTGGTCCGGCTCCTGCCGCGCTTCTTCGACCCGACCGGCGGCGCGGTCCTCCTGGGCGGTGCCGACCTGCGCGAGCTCGACGGCCGCACGCTTCACCGGACGGTCTCCTTCGTCTTCCAGGACGTCCGCCTGCTGCGCGCGACGGTCGCCGACAACATCGCGCTCGCGGTGCCGCACGCCGGCCCCGACGACGTGACGCGCGCCGCCCGGCTGGCCGGCATCCACGACCGGATCCTGGAGCTGCCGCGCGGGTACGAGACGGTGATCGGCCAGGACGTCCGGCTGTCGGGCGGCGAGGCGCAGCGGATCTCGCTCGCCCGCGCGCTGCTGAAGGACGCGCCCGTCGTGCTGCTGGACGAGGTGACGTCCGCCCTGGACCCGGTGAACGAGGCGGCCGTCCACGAGGGCATCGAGCGTCTGACGGCGGGCCGGACGACGGTGATGGTCGCGCATCGGATGCGCACCGTCCGGCGCGCCGACCACGTCGTGTTCCTCGACGGCGGCCGGATCGTGGAGGAGGGCGGCCACGACGAGCTGCTGCGCCACGGCGGCCGCTACGCCGGCTTCTGGGAGATCTCCACGGGGGCGGCACGGGACTGAACCGTCGTGCCGGCGGGCACCCGCCAGCCGGTCAGGACGCGGCCGGGCGCGTGGCCGCGGGAGCGGCGTGCCCCCTGCGGGGGGCGGCGGAGCGTGGGGGCCGGGCGCGCATGCGGTCGCGTACGCGGGTCATGATGTCGCCGGGCCGGCTGCCGGTCATTCCCTCACGGTACCTGTTGCGGATTCGAGGCGTCGCGACGAGCGTCACCCTCCCTCGTCGGCGGCCAAGCGGTCCAGCCACTCGGTCAGCAGGCGCCGTTCCGCGTCGCTGAGGACCGTCTGCTCGGGCAGGGCGGCGCGCAGGGCGCGGGCCGCGCCGGCCGGGCCCGCGTCCCGCACGGCGGGTTCCCTGCCGGTCACGGCGGCGACCATGGACTCCCGGAGGGCGGTCAGCAGGGCCGGGTTGCGCCGGTCCTCGGGCAGGGTCAGCCAGGTGAGCACGGCACCGCGCGCCGTGGCGTGGATGAGCGTGATCGCGAGCTCCTCGTCGACGCGGAGCCAGCCGCCGACGGCGAGGCGCCGGATGCGGCCTCGCAGGATCTCCAGGCCCGCCCTGAAGGCGGCCGACGTCTCCTTCGTGGGCTCGCTGTACATCAGCGTGTACAGCGCGGGATTGGCCAGGCCGAACCCGACCGCCAGGTCCCAGCCGGCCCTCAGGTCCTCGACGGGGTGCCGCGGATCGGGGCCGGCGTCCTTGGTCTCGAGGAACCTGGCGAAGCCGTGCTCGGCCACCGCGTCGAGCAGGCCGTCCTTGTCGCCGAAGAGGCGGTAGATGGCCGGTGGTTGCACTCCCGCCGCGACCGCGACCGCGCGGGTGGTGACCGCGTCGCGGCCCTCGCGCGCCAGCAGGCCGGCGGCGGCCTCGATGATCCGCTGCCGGAGCCGCTCGCGGCCCGGGGCCGCGGTGCCGGACCCGGCGGCGGCCTCGCCGCCCGCGCCGCCCGTGCCGTCCTCGCCGTCCTCGTCGCGTGAACGTGATGTCATTTTCCAACGATATCGTGCTGGTGGTTCCATTGGTAGTTCCAGTGATACGGTAAAAGCGATTCCAATGGAAACAGCAGATCAGGGAGTACGACATGCCGGAAAAGATTAAGATCGTGGCGCTTGAGGAGCACATCGCCCTGCCCTCGCTGCTCGACGCGTGGGCCAGGGCGGGGGTTCCGCCGATCCCGCAGCTCGGCTTCGGCGACGAGCCCTTCGCGCGGCGGCTGCGGGACTTCGGCGAGGAGCGCATCGCCGACATGGACGACCAGGGCGTCGACGTCGCGGTCCTGTCCCTGGCCTCACCGGGCGTGCAGAACCTCGCGGCCGCCGACGCCGTCGCCGTGGCCCGCGAGGCCAACGACACGCTGGCCGAGATCGTCGCCGGGCGCCCCGACCGGTTCCGGGCCTTCGCCGCCATCCCCACCGCGGCGCCCGAGGCCGCCGCGGCCGAGCTGGAACGCGCGGTGACCGAGCTCGGTCTCCCCGGCGCGATGCTGTACGGGCGCACGGGGGACAGGACGGCCGACGCCCCGGAGTTCGACGACCTGTACGCCACCGCCGAACGCCTCCGGGTGCCGCTGCACTTCCATCCCCAGACCCCGGTCCCCGAGGTCGTCAAGGCCTACTACTCGGGCTTCGACGACGGAGGCGGGCTGTCGCGCGGCACCGGGATGGCGCTCGCGACGGCCGGCCTGGGCTGGTACTACGACCTGGGTGTCCAGTACCTTCGGATGATCTTCTCCGGCGTCTTCGACCGGCACCCCGGACTGCAGGTGATCGCGGGACACTGGGGCGAGGTCGTCCTGTTCTACCTCGACCACACCGGGATCATGGCGCACAACGCCGGGCTGGAGCGCCCGCTCGCCGACTACTTCACGCGGAACTTCTGGGTCTGCGGCAGCGGCACGGTCAGCGAACGCTACATGAGGTGGACCTCCGAGGTCGTCGGGACCGGGCGCATGATGTACTCGACCGACTACCCCTACACCTTCGGGACCAGGCCCGGCGGATTCCCCTTCCTCGACACCGCGGGCGGGGTCGCCCGCTCCTTCCTCGAACAGGCACCCTTCACGTACGAGGAGAAGGCCGCGATCGGGTCCGGCAACTGGGAGAGGCTGACCGGGCACGTCACGGCGCGCCACGACCACGACCCGGCCGGGCGCCCCGCCCCGACCGGCCGCTGACCGTGACGCCGGCCCGGGCGTGCGGGGGTCTCGCGACCGGCCGCCGGACGCGACGGCCGGTCCGCACGCGGGGGATCGCGTGATCGCGGGAACCGAGAAGATCATCGGACTGAACCGCTCCGGGATCTAAGCTGTCCCCATGACCGCCTCACGGGAGCCGTCGCCCGACCGGCCCGCGCCCCTGACCATCGCGGAGATCGCCGAACGGGCCGCGGTGTCGATCTCGACGGTGTCCAAGGTCGTCAACGGCAGGGCCGAGGTCGCCCTGGACACCCGGGTGGCCATCGAGAAGATCATCGAGGAACACGGCTACCGCCGCCAGCGCAAGCGGGCGAGCCGCTCCGCGGCGATCGAGCTGGTCTTCCACGAGCTGGAACCGGCGTCCGGCTACGCGATGGAGATCATCAGCGGGGTCGAACAGGTGACGCGGCGGCACCGGCTGTCCCTGGTGCTCTCACAACTGCAGGGGCGGCAGGTCGCGGACCCCGCGTGGTTCGAGGGCCTCGTGCACCGGTGTCCCTCCGGGGTCATCGCCGTGTTCTCCGGGTTCACCGCCGCCCAGACCGAACACCTGCGCAAGCGCGAGATTCCCCTGGTCCTCGTGGATCCGACGGGCGAACCCTCCCACGAGGTCCCGTCGGTGGGCGCCGGCAACTGGAGCGGGGGGCTGACGGCCACGCGTCACCTGCTGGAACTGGGGCACCGGCGGATCGCGATCATCACCGGCCCGTCGTCCCTGCTCTCGGCGCGCGCCCGGCTCGACGGCTACCGCGCGGCGATGGACCAGGCGGGCGTGCCGGTGGACCCGGGCCTCGTACGCGGGGACAGCTTCGTCTTCGAGGAAGGCATCGAGCACGCGCTGGCCCTGCTCGCCCTTCCCGACCCGCCGACCGCGATCTTCGGCTCCAACGACGGCCTGGCCATGGGGATCTACCAGGCGGTCGCGAGGACGGGCCTGCGCGTACCCGACGACGTGAGCGTGATCGGCTTCGACGACCTCACGCCCTCCCAGTGGGTCAGCCCGCCCCTGACCACCGTTCACCAGCCGCTCAAGGACATGGGCATGGCCGGCGCGTCGATGGCGGTGAGCCTCGCCAACGGTGAGTCCCTGCCCCAGAACCGCCTCATCCTGAGCACCGAACTGATCGTCCGGGGAAGCACCGCGCCGCCCGCCCGGAGGTAGGGCGTGCGGCGTGTGCGGGACGGCCGGCGCCCGCCCCGCACCATGCCGGGAATCCGCCGGTGATCGACGGGACGGTCGTGCCCCCCACCCGCCGGAAAGCGGGGGCGGGGGCGGGGCACGGGGGGCACGACCGCCGGCCGGGTCACCCGGTCAGGTGACCCGGGGCTTCGGGCACGTCGTGATCAGGGGCGGTTCCAGCGCTGGTTGGCGCCACCGGTGCACGACCAGATCTGGACCTTGGCGCCGTTGGCCGTGGAGTTGCCCACGACGTCCAGGCACTTGTTCGCGCCGAGGGCGGTGATGCTCCCGTCGGTGTTGAGGCGCCACTTCTGGTTGTTCTGGCCGTTGCAGTCCCAGATGATGACCCTCGTGCCGTCGGCGGTGCCGCCGTTGTCGACGTCCAGGCACTTGTTGCCGTAGACCCGCAGCTCACCGGAGGCGGTGGAGGTCCACTGCTGGTTGCTCTGGCCGTTGCAGTCCCAGATCCCCGCCAGGGTCCCGTTGGCCTGGGAGGCGCCGGTCACATCGAGGCACCTGCCCGAGCCGACCCCCTGGATCCGGGTCGTGGACGCGGTGGGAGTGGGGGTGGGGGTGGGGGTCGGGGTGGGGTTCGGCGTGCCGCCGCTGACCCGGAACACCACGGTGCCGTGGGCCGGGACGCTCGCCGAGATGGCGCCGCCGGTCGTGGTGACGGCGTTCGTCCAGGCGTCCTTCAGGGTGAAGGAGGTGCCGGTCTGGCCGATGGCGGCCGCGGTGGTGCTGATCGTGGTCGTGCTGCCGCCCTGGTTGAACAGGGCGACCGCGACATCGCCGTTGCTCAGCCGCTTGGCCAGGATGCGGCGGGTCCCGTCGTTGCTGACCTGGGTGGCCTGCAGGCCGAGCGTGTCCTGGTTGATGGCGATCAGGTTCTGGTTCTTCATGATCGTGCTGGTCGCGTTGTCCATGTTCCGGACGTCGTTCCCGGCGATGAGGGGCGAGGCCATCATGGCCCAGAGCGCGAAGTGGCTGCGCATCTCGGTGTCGTTCATGCCACCGCGGCCGACCTCCATCATGTCGGGGTCGTTGAACTGGCCGGGCTTGGCGTACGAGGCCAGCGGGACGGTGACGTTGACGATGTTCTGGATGCCCATCGGGTAGCCGTTGGTCTGGCCGGTGTCCCACTTGTTGGTGATGTCCTCGGTGGTCCGCCAGATGTTGGCGATGTCACCCCAATTGCGCCGGGGGCCGGTCTTGTCGTGGATGCTGTTGGGGTTGATGCTGTAGAGGATCGGCCGCCCGGTCGCCGCCAGGGCGTCGCGCATCTTGGCGAAGATGCGCACCTGGTCGTCGATGGTGCCGGTGGGGGAGCACCAGTCGTGCTTCAGGTAGTCGACGCCCCAGGCCGCGAACTGCCGGGCGTCCTGGACCTCGTGGTTGAGGCTGCCGGTCGCGCCCGGGTAGGAGTTGAAGTACTGGGCGCAGGTCTTGTCCAGGGGCGCCTGGTAGATGCCGAACTTCAGCCCCCGGGCGTGCAGGTAGTCACCCAGCGCCTTCATCCCGCTGGGGAACCGCGACAGGTTGGGCTGGAGGTTGCCGGCGGAGTCGCGGTTGGGGTCCATCCAGCAGTCGTCGACGACGACGTACTGGTAGCCCAGGTCGCGCATGCCGTTGCTGACCATGGCGTCGGCCGTCTGCTTGATCAGTGTCTCGTTGATGTTGCAGCCGAAGGTGTTCCAGGTGTTCCACCCCATCGGCGGGGTCCGGCCCACACCGTTCTCCAGGGCCTGCGCCTGGGTGGCGGGGGTGAGCGCCACGGCCAGTGCCGCCAGGCTCAGCAGCACACGTGCTCGTTGTTTTCTCATCGCTGTCGCTCCTAGCGAGGTTCGGGCGTCGGCGACCGGGGGTGGTCGCGTCACCGCTGGTGGTACGGCATGTCGTTCGTCACTGGAAGGAGGCGTCGTCGACGTAGAGGCCGTCGGTGCCCGCGGCCGTCTCGACGTAGAAGGAGGCGCTGGTCAGCGTCCCGGTCCACGAGACCGTCGCGGTGCCGGTGAGCTGGGTCCACCCGTTGGCGTTGACCGTCTGGGCCGGGGTGAGCTGGACGTAGTTCGTCGTGCCGTTCGCGGTGAGCGTCAGGGTCGCCTTCGCGCCGGGGGTGCCGCTCTGCGATCGGACCCACACGCTCGTGGTGTAGCTCTTGCCGTTGGTGAGCTGCGCGGTCACGTTCTGGTGCGGGCCCTGCCAGGCGGCCGTGCGGCCGGAGTTGAGCAGGGAGCGGCTGCCGCCGTGGGCCACGGTGGTGGCCGAGGACACGGTGCCGCCGGAGCCGGTCCAGCCCGTGGTGCCGTCCTCCATCGTGCCGTTGGTCAGCAGGTTCCCGCCGCCGTTGCCCCCGCCCGGGGTGAACTGCCACCAGTCGAGGTTGAACAGGTAGCCACTGCCGCCGGCGAACCGCAGGTAGAGGTCGCGCGTGCCGCTCGCGCCCAACGCCGGGCAGGTGACCGTGGTCCAGGTCTGCCAGCCGCCGGTGCCGGGGACGGTGCAGGTGCCCACGAGGGGGCCGGTGGTGCCGCCGAGGCGGACCTCGATCCGGCCGCCGGAGGTGCCCGATGCCACGCGGGCGGTGAAGGAGGAGACTCCGCTGCCGAAGGAGACGCCCTTGACCTTGATGTGGTCGCCGTTCTCGATGAAGCCGACGTTCATGCCGCCCTCACCGGAGACCTCGGTCTCCACCCCGGACGCCCAGGCCATGGTCTCGGCCTCCTGGCGGACGAACGGGTTGAGGGGGATGACCTGCGGTGGCCCGGCGGAGGTCATGCCGATGGTCGGGATGGTGCCGTCGGCGTTGTAGGCGAACTTCTCCACGGCCACCGACCTGGTGTAACCGCTCCCGCCGGGGAGGGCGCCGTTGTGGTAGAAGAAGTACGACCCTCCGGCGAAGTCGACGATCCCGGCGTGGTTGGTGAAGCTGGCGCCCTGGCGGGGCATGATCGTTCCCCGGTAGGTCCACGGTCCGGTGGCGCTGGGAGCCGTGGAGTAGGCGATGAACTCCGAGCAGCACTCGGCGGCGAACACGTTGTAGTAGAGGTTGCCGCGCTTGAAGACCCAGGGACCCTCCTCGTAGAGGGTGGGACGGCTCGCGTTGCCGCTGCGCGCGCCGAAGCCCGCGGCCGTCAGGGGGATCTGGGTCGGGCCACCGGAGAAGGAGATCATGTCGGCGTTGAGCCGGACGTACCACAGGCGGGGGTTGCCCCAGTACAGGTAGGCCTGGCCGTTGTCGTCGATGAAGGCGTGCGGGTCGATCTCGCCGTTCTCGACCAGCGGGCGGCCCAGCGCGTCACGGAAGGGCCCGGTGGGGCTGTCGCCGACCGCGACGCCGATGGCCATCCCGCCGGTCGCCCGGTTCCGCACCGGCACGTACCAGTAGAACTTCCCGTTGCGGGGGACGACGTGGCCGGCCCAGGCGTTGGCGTCGGCCCAGGCGAAGGTGGACAGGCTCATGGGCGAGCCGTGGTCGGTCCAGTTGGCCATGTCCGAGGAGGAGTACACCCGCCAGTCGCGCATGGTGAAGTACGTCGAGCCGTCCTCGTCGTGGCCGGTGTAGACGTACACGCGGCCGTTGTGGACGAGCGGCGCCGGGTCGGCGGTGTAGATCGTCTGCACGATCGGGTTGTCCGCCCTGGCCGGGTACGGGAACAGCATGGTCGTAAGAAGCAGGCCCACGATGCACAGGATCGTGCGCGGAGCGGATCTCACCTGTCGTCTCCCTCGGACACATGTTTCACGGGGGGTGTTGGTTGGTCCCGGGCGCGGAGGTCTCTCCCTCCCCCGCGCCCGGGACCGGTTCATGGGTGATCCGCGAAGAGCCGGATCGGTGTCACGTCGTCAGCGCTGGAGGGTCAGCAGGCCCGGACGGTAGGGCAGCAGGCCGTAGTCCGGCGGGTTGACGTTGGGGTTGCGGCCCTGGTAGAGGAGCTGCAGGTTGCAGGGGTCGACGGTCATGGTCTGGTCGGCGTTGGTGCGCAGCAGCTCACCGTGGCTGATGTCGTTGGTCCAGGTGGCGCCGCTGTTGACCTTGCCGGCGAACGGGTTGGACTCGGTGGCGGCCTGCGGGGTCCACGAGCCGTTCAGGCTGGTGGCGGTGAAGGAGCGGAAGTAGCGCCCCTGCGAGCCGATGGCCTCGACGATCATGAGGTAGCGGTTCTGGTTCTGCAGCTTGTAGACCTGCACGGCCTCGAAGAGGTTGTTGGTCGTGTCGCTCATGACGACGGTCGAGGAGGTGCCGAAGTTGCCGGGGAAGTTACCGATCGGCATGCTGGTCCGGTAGATCTTGCCGTTGTCGCCGGCGAAGAACAGGTACATGGTCGTGTCGTCGGCGATGACGGTCTGGTCGATCGGGCCGGTGCCGGAGCCGGTGATGCTGCCGGAGAACATGACCTGCTGGGCCGACCAGCCGTTGGGGTTGGTGGGGTTGGTGGAGGTGCGGTAGAAGAAGGCCGCTCCGCCGCCCCACTGGTAGGTCAGCACCCAGATGTTCTTGGGGGCGAAGTAGAACAGCGAGGGTGCCACCGTGGAGGCGGACATGGTGTTCTGGCTGGCCGAGGCCATCTCCGACCAGTTGGTGAACAGGCCGAAGTTCATCGACCCCCAGCTCTTGCCGAAGTCGTGGGTGGTGGCGTAGACGAGCTGCTTGCCCTCGTAGGGGGCGACGGTGAAGTCCTTGAGCGAGACCCAGCCCGACTTGGGGTTGGCCAGCACGCCGGAGGAGTTCCAGCGGTAGGTCGAGGGCAGGTTGCAGATCCCCGACGTGGGGGTCACGGTCGGGGTCGGGCTCGGGTCCGATCCGCCGACCTGGACGAGCTGCCACTGCTGGTTGTTGCCGCCCCAGTCGTCGTACTGGACGATGTTGGCGCCGTCGGCGGTGGAGGCGCCCTGGACCTCCAGGGCCTTGTTGCTGTTGCGGTTGACCAGTCGTACGTAGCCGCCGGCGCTGTCGGCCAGGCGCCACTGCTGGTTGGTGCCGTTGAGGTCGGACCACTGCACGACCGCGCCGCCGTTGGCGGTGGAGAAGCCGCTGACGTCGAGGACCTTGCCCGAGTGGCGGGACTTGACGCGGTAGTTGCCGCCGCCGGAGTCGACGAACTGCCACTGCTGCTGGTTGCCGTTGTTACGGGTCCACTGGGTGATGCGCGCGCCGTCGTTCGTGGCCAGGTTGTAGACGTCCAGGGCCTTACCGCTGGTGCGGTTGACCAGCACGTACCAGGCGTTCGTGTCGACCGTCGCCGCGTTCGCGGCGGTCGTCGCTCCCAGCGCGACCAGGAGACCGGCCAGGAGCGTGGTCACGGCCGCGATGATCGCCACCGTGTTCCGGCGCGGATGCCGGGTGTGTGTGATGTCCAAGGTGAACTCCTTGTTCGAGAACCGCTCAGCTGACACGGGAGAGCTGCCACTGCTGGTTGTTGCCGCCCCAGTCGTCGTACTGGACGACGTTGGCGCCGTCGGCGGTGGAGGCGCCCTGGACCTCCAGGGCCTTGTTGCTGTTGCGGTTGATCAGACGGAGGTAACCGTCCGACGAGGTGGCCAGGCGCCACTGCTGGTTGGTGCCGTTGAGGTCGGACCACTGCACGACCGCGCCGCCGTTGGCGGTGGAGAAGCCGCTGACGTCGAGGACCTTGCCCGAGTGGCGGGACTTGACGCGGTAGTTGCCGCTGCCCGAGTCGACGAACTGCCACTGCTGCTGGTTGCCGTTGTTACGGGTCCACTGGGTGATCCGGCCGCCGTCGTTCGTGGCCATGTTGTAGACGTCCAGGGCCTTGCCGCTGGTGCGGTTGACCAGCACGTACCAGGCGTTGGTGTCGACCTGACCCGGGGTCGTCGGGGTCGGGGTCGGCGTGGGGTTGGGGGTACCGCCGGCGTTGAGGGCGTTGAGCGTGCTGGTGTAGGCGGCCTTCTTGTTGCCGGAGGCGTCGAACAGCAGCGGGTTCTCACCACCGCGCCAGGAGTCGTTGTCGCGGATGCCCCAGACGGTGATGCCGGTGCACCGGGACACCGCCAGGCACGCCCGGGTCACGCCGGCGTAGATGTTGGCCTGGTTGGATCCCTGGGCCACGTCGAGCTCGGTGATCTGGACGTCGACGCCGAGGTCGGCGAAGCGCTGGAGGTTGGCCTGGTAGTCACCGGAGAGGGAGCCGCCCAGGTGGGACTGGAAGCCGACGCAGTCGATCGGCACGCCACGCGCCTTGAAGTCGCGCACCATGTTGTAGATGCCGGTGCTCTTGGCGTTGATCCCGTCGGTGTTGTAGTCGTTGTAGCAGAGCTTGGCGCCCGGGTCGGCGGTGCGGGCGGCGCGGAAGGCGGCCTCGATCCAGTCGTTGCCGGTCCGCTGGAGGTTGGAGTCGCGCCGCGCGCCGGAGCCACCGTCGGCGAACGCCTCGTTGACGACGTCCCAGGAGTGGATCTTGCCGCGGAAGTAGGTGGCGACCTGGGTGACGTGGTTGATCGCGGCGTTGCGCAGGTCCGAACCGGACAGGTTCTTGGCCCAGCCGGGCTGCTGCTGGTACCAGAGCAGGGCGTGACCGCGCATCTTCATGCCCTGTCCCAGGGCGTGGTTCACGATCCGGTTGGCGTTGGTGTAGTTGAAGGTGCCGCGCTGGGGCTCGGTGGCGTCCCACTTCATCTCGTTCTCGGCGGTCACCGAGTTGAACTCGCGGTTCAGGATGTTGACGTAGGTGGAGTTGCTCAGCTTGCCTCCGGCGACGGCGGCGCCGAAGTAGCGGCCGCCTCTCTCGGCCGCCGACGCGCCCAGCGTGGAGGCGGCGTCAGCCGGGGCGGAGATCGCCACCGACAGGCCGGCGGCGAGTACACCGGCGCTCAGGAAGGACAGGAATCTCCGAAGCCTCGGGCGCCCGGAAGGCCGGGCCGAGCGGTCTGGGGGGTTCATCAGATGACGCCTTTCGTTCTACGGAGTGGTGAGGTCGAACCGGCGTACCGTCACCGCGCCCCCGAGGGACTGGGTGGCGTAGTTGAACATCGCGAAGCGGTAGCCCATGAAGAACTGCCAGGCGTTGTTCAACGTGAACGCCGGGCCGAGGGAGGTGAAGTTCACCCCGTCGGTGCTGTAGGAGAAACGGGCCTGGCGTCCCGAGCCCGGCCGGATGTCGGCGTTGGCTCGCAACCAGATCCGGCCTCCGGAGATCGCGGCCGAGGCCGCCTCGCTGCCGGTCGACGTGGTCTGCCAGCTGCTGTTCATCGTCAGGTTGTTGTTCATGACCACCCGGTAGGCGCCATTGTCACGCCGCACACCGATCCACGCCGAGGAGTCGCGCAGCATCGCCAGCCCGGACCGGTCGCCGTTGGCCATCGCCGAGTAGTCCAGCTCGATCGTCGCCGTCGAGGACGGGCCCTGGATGCGGTGCGTCAGCGTGTTGCGCGCGTTGTACAGGTCGTTCGTGACGGTCGCGGTCTGCAGCCGCAGCCCGCTGCCGGACGACCACTTGGAGTTGTCGGGGTTGTGGTTCCACTCCCACCGGTGGTCCAGCGCGCTCGACGTGAACGTGTCCGGCCCGATCATCGACCGCACGGTCTTGGTGGTCTGGATGTTCGGCCGCGGGTACGTGCTGCCCCAGCCGCCGTTGACCGTCTGCACACTCGGCCAGCCGTCGGCGCTCCAGTTGATCGGTGCCAGGGCGGGCATCCGGCCACCGGGGTAGGCGTCGACGAACGCCATGTAGTACCAGGCGCCGTTCTGCGTCTGGACCATGCCACCCTGGTGCGGCACGCCGCCCCCGGAGATCGGGCCGGGCATGTTCAGCAGTACCTGGCGCATCTCGTACGGGCCGAACGGGCTGGTGGAACGCAGCACGTACTGGCCGTTGGCGGGGCGGGTCAGCCAGATGTAGTAGTAGTTGCCGCGCTTGTAGAAGCGGGCGCCCTCCAGGGTGCCTACACTGGAGGGGGTCTGGAACACCTGCTGGCTGCGCACCTGGCTGAGGCCGTCGGCCGAGAGCTGGGCGACGCTGATCGTGCCGTTGCCGTAGGCGACGTACATGGTGTCGTTGTCGTCGACGAGCAGGCCCGCGTCGTAGTAGCAGTTGTTGATCCGCGCCCGCTTGGTCCAGGTGCCGTCGACCGCCGACGCCGTGTAGACGTAGGTGCGGTTGAACTCGGTGCACCCCATCCAGTAGTACGTGCTGTTGCTCGGCCGGTAGTTCAGCGTCGAGGCCCAGATGCCCTTCACGTAGGCCCGGCCGCCGTTGAGGTCGTAGGCGTTCGAGTCGAAGTCCAGGCGGGGCACCGAATGACCGGCGTACTCCCAGTCGACCAGGTTGTAGGAGCGCAGGATCGGCGCGCCGGGGGAGTAGTGCATCGTCGAGGCCGAGTAGTAGTAGGCGTCGCCGACGCGGATGATGTCGCCGTCGGCGAAGTCCTGCCAGACGGTCGGGTTGTTGTAGGTACCGCCGGGCGTCGGCGTCGGCGTCGGCGTGGGGGTCGGGGTCGGGGTCGGGTCCGATCCGCCGACCTGGACGAGCTGCCACTGCTGGTTGTTGCCGCCCCAGTCGTCGTACTGGACGATGTTG
>NZ_JBNCLF010000012.1:58408-288340 GCF_049844535.1 Streptosporangium sp. DT93 | reverse complement strand
GCGACGAACCAGATCGACCTGACATGAGCTTCATCCTTTCCAACCGATGAAGCCTCCAGCAATCCCGGCGCGGTTCATCTGAGGTCGGTCGGCACGTCGGTGGTGCCCCGGTCGGCGGTGCTCAGTGTGGTGCGGGCGGTCGGTACGCTGCCGGCCACCTGGGTGTTGTGCCCCCACTCGGCCTTGGTCAGGAACCCGCCGCGGTCGTAGGGGAGCACCCGGTAACTTTCGTGGAAACAGCTGGGCAGGCAAAACCAGTTGGTCTCGCGCTCGTAGGTGTAGTCGATGACGTTCTCATCGGCGTCGATCTCCTGGTCCAGGTTCCAGCGCCACACCCCGGTACAGGTCGGCGGAATCGCATCAGCCAGGTAGCGGTCGTAGCACGGCTCGCCGGAGTCGTTGCCGACATAGGGCACCTGCCACTGGGCGTCCTTGCGGAAACCGAACCGGGATACCAAACCGTCGGTGGAAGTGATCTTCCAATACGCCTGGCTGTCGGCGCCGCCGGTCAGCTGCTCGATCTTCCAACCGAAGTCCGGCACCGTCTTCCATGCGCCCGAGACGCGGTCCTTGACGATCTGCGCCGAGCGGCCACCCAAGTTGAGCACCAGCTCCGACTGCGTCATGTCGTTGGTGGAGGCATCGTTGTCGTTGGCGTCCGGCGACTCCCAGCACAACGCCTTGCCGAAACTACCGGTCTCGGTGGCCGTCCAGATCAGGCTGGCCTCTTCGTTGTAGAAGTTGTCCACGACGCAGCGGCGAAAACGGCGCTCGATGAATCCGGCATTCAGCTCCCAGCCCGCTCCTACCGCGCTGGACTGGTTATTGGTCCAGTCCCCCTGCCCGTCAACGGAGGAGGCGTCATAGCCCAGCGACAGGTCCGGTCCGTTGCCGGCTGGTGCGGGCGCTTCGGGCAGCGGGTAGTCGTAGTTGAAGCCACCGCCGGAGGTGCCGGCCTGCCAGGTGCCCGACGGTTTGAGATCGGTGGCACCGAAGTTGCCGTCCGGGCCGGTCAGACCGGCGGCCATCAGGAACACCGAGCCCTCGGCCAGCTGCCTGGCCGCCGTCGCCGCGGCCGCGGCCTTGGCCGCGGCTTTCGCATCGCCCTTCGCCGCAGCGGGCACCTTGGCTGGCGTGCTTCGACCGACCTCAACGTCGGCGACCAGCACACCGGCCTTGAGGTCGTTGGAGGTCTTCACCACCTGCGACTGGATTACACACTCGGGCGGACGTGGCGTCTGGATGGCACAAGCGGGCAGTCGCAGGATCTGCAGACGGCTGGCGAAGTTACCGCCGAACCCGTCGCGAAAGCTCGCGTAGGAGAACTCCGCCCGCACCTTTCCCGGCGCCGTCGTCCCATCGGCCCGCTCGAACCAGGCCGCCACCCCGACCCCGCCCAACGTGCGCACTGCCTCGGCCGGCAGCGTGTGCACCTTCACCGCACCTACATCGGTGGCGGCGTCCACCGCACCGATCCGGACCGGCAGGTCACCGGCCCGCACCAAAGTGGTTTTTACCTCGACTTCGGCGCTGCCCGCCCTGGGCCACAACGGAGGCTTCGGCTTCGCCACCGGTGCGCTGTCCTCCGCCCCTTTGTCGGCCTTGGGTTTCGGTACGGCACGCCCGTCCACCGACGGCTCGGGGTCGGAGGAGGGAACGGCCGCTGCGGCTGTTTGAACCAAGCGGTCGGGAATTCCCACTCCGGAGATCAAAACCGCCATCACCATCCCGACCACCAGGGAAATAAGATGAAATCGCGCACGCCGAACCCGCATCCCGAACCCTTCCGCAGGCACGCTGACGCAGACCCCGACCCCGGGGCCATTACGCGTCGGCGAGCAGATAAAGAGCAAACAAGAGGACGATCACCGTGGATATTGACCGAGATGACAAGAGCGGTCAACCACTGGAAAGTGGCTTACCGGATACGCGAGGCAACGGTCGGCCGTGCTGCCGCAACGTCTAGACCTCGTTCATCCTGGTCAAGATCACATCTGTAGGTACGAGCCAATCGGTCGACACCGGACGAGTCCGCCAATGTGACTTACGTCACGTGAAGGACCGAAAATGTATTTCATGAAGGTGGTGAGCGGAAACCATAGGCGCTTGTGCGCAAGTCGATTTTGAATGAGCTGGTGAGTGACCTCTATGCGAGACGCCGCAATATCGAGCTGACCTATACCCGGGTTCCGTAGTTGGTGGTCACACATGATGCCGAATCTGATGCGTGGGCTGCGGGAATGCCGACGCGGCCGGGAAAGGGCTTGTGCCTACGCTCTCCTGGCCTGCCCGGAGCTTGCTCAAGAGGGATCGAAGGCTGTCACCCGGGGCGGCGGAGCGATGGAAAGCACCTGTTAAATGGTTTTTGACCGGGTCGCAGCGGAGTGGTCCGAGTGATCGTCCCGACCTCCCCGGCAAGGGTGACCTGCTTGAGCCGGGCGGTCTCCCGGCGGATATAGCGCCAGCTTTGCCCGAAGGAATGCTCCGCGACACGGATGAGCAGCAGGGCGAGCCAGCAGATCAGCACGTGAGCGCCGCACACCTGGCCATTGACAGACGCGACGACACGTGCGCCGGGGAACACGCTAGACACCGTCGTCGTCACCGCGCAGGGAACGGACCATGTTCCGCAGGATCCGGAATGTATCCGACCGCTCGGTCTCCGTCATGCCGAACAGCATTCTGACCTCGACGGACCGGACCGCCGCGGTCGCCTTCTCGAGGCTTCGCCGGCCGCGAGGCGTCAGCCGCGCGGGAAGAGCCTTTCCGACGGGTGCCTCCGCGGGTCTAGTCACGTAGCCCTCTCGTTCAAGGGCTTGGAGCAGCACGTTCATCGACTGCCGTGTCACAAACGCACCCCGGGCGAGCTCGGAGTTCGACAAGCCCGGTCGTTGAGCCAGCAGTTCGAGGCAGGAGTAGCGCGTCACGCTCATCCCGAGTGGCCGCAGCACCTCCTCCATGGCTGCACGGAGGGCGCTCGACGCCTCTTTCAGCAGGTAACCCAGCGACGTCTCCAGGTCGACGCCGGTATCGTTTTGACTCATGTCAGGATTCTGACATACATTGACCTGTGTCAGAAAGCTGACATGCGCAGAAGGAGCATCGCCATGCCCGCCACCGGCCCCGACTTCATCTCGCTCCAGGCGCGCGACCTCGACGCCTCACAGGCCTTCTACGAGCGGTACCTCGGCCTGGTCCGCTCGCCGTCCGGACCTCCGCACGCGGTCGTCTTCGAGACGAAACCGATCGCGTTCGCCCTCCGCGACGTCGTTCCCGGCACCGATCTCGCATCCGTCGCCCAGCCCGGCATCGGTGCCGCGATCTGGCTCCACGCCACAGACGTCCAGGCCGTTCACGACGCTCTCGTCGCCGATGGCCACACCATCGTCTCCGCACCGATCGACGGCCCCTTCGGCCAGACGTTCACCTTCGCCGACCCCGACGGCTACCAGATCACCCTCCACGACCGCGCCTGATCAGCCAAACGCCACCGGACGATCAAGCCGCCGGTTCGAGCCGTTCCATGCGAGTGACCAGGCCGACGGTAAGGCCGGCGTCTCCCACCCGAGATCGGCATTCAAAAGATCGACGACCCGTCGTACGGGAGGCGGAACCAGACCGTCCCGCCCGCCCCGTCGTCGTGGTCGGCACCCCAGGCGGCGGCCAGCTGGTCCACCCAGGCCAGGCCGCGCCCGCTGAGGCTGTCGTCGTCGGCCGTCCGGATCACGGGCACGCTGGTCGCCGAGCCTTCGTCGGTCACCTCGACGTGGATCAGGTCCCCACCCAGTCCCACCCGGACCGTGATGAGCCCATCCGGTCCGGCCGAGTCGCTGTGCAGGATCGCGTTGGTGACCACCTCGCTGACGAGCAGTTCGGCCGTCTCCAGCGTCTCGGCGGTCACATGACCGCGCAGAAGCTCCACCGTCCACGTGCGCGCGGCCCCCGCCGACCGTGCGACGCCGGGAAACTCCCGCCGCCCGAGAACGCGCAGCCCGTCCCAGCGCCCGGCCGTCGCACCGTGGCCGATCCGATCGGGCGCGCTCACGTGATCGCCGCCGACGCGATCATGTCGGCCGCGTTGTCCGCCTCGGCGCAGATCCATTCGCGCCGCCGCCACAGCACCGACCACCACGGCCGCCAGATGAAGACCCAGCCCCACGCGCGGTGAACGACCCGGATTCGGAGCCGCACCCCGGACACGGACATGATCTCCAGCACCGGCGGCCCCGCGGCGGGGACCACCACCGAGGTGGAGATTCCCAGAACCCTCAGGTCCCAGCCCAGCCGTGCGAGGTGGATGTACTGCTCCTGCTGCGGATCGTGCTTTCGCACCGGTGTCGCCATCTTCACACCGCCTCCGTAGTTGTCTGACTACACTCCGGAACGTACCGCAGGTCATAGGGGTCTGGTGGTTACCTTTGGAAACTTCCAAAGCGGAGGAACGGAAGGAAGGTGCGACCTTGACCGCTGACACGAGTCCCACCGTGCGCAGACGTCGCCTGGCATCGGAGCTGCGACGGCTGCGCATCGAACGCGGCCTGTCCATGCAGGAGGCCGCGGAACGGATGGAGCTCACGCCGGCCTCCGTCAGCAGGATCGAGACGGGCCGCCGAGGCATACGCCCGCGAGACCTCCGCGCCTTCCTCGACATGTACGAGGTTCCCGAAACCGACCGGGAGCCCCTGCTCGCCCTGTCCAGGGAGGCGCGGCAGCGGGGGTGGTGGCAGAACTACGGGGACGTGCTGCCCGGTGAGTACGCGACGCTCATCGGGCTCGAAGCCGAGGCGACGTCCCTCAGGACGTACCAGCAGACGCTGGTGCCGGGAATGTTGCAGACCGCCGACTACGCACGAGCCCTCATCGCGGCGGGACGTCCAGGCGACACACCGGAGGAGGTCGAGCGCAGGGTCTCCGTTCGGATGGAGCGCCAGAAACGGCTCACGGACGGCGACCCGCTGGAGTTCTCCGTCGTTCTCGGCGAAGGCGTGGTGCGTCAGCACGTGGGAACGGCCCAGATCACCGCCGGTCAGTTCAAGCACCTCGCCGAGATCGGCCGCCTCCCCAACGTGATGATCCAGATCCTCCCCTACCGGGCCGGGGCGCATCCGGCGATGACCGGGTCGTTCACCGTCGTGGGCTTTCCCGCCTCGAACGACCTGGACGTCATCTACCTGGAGAACATGTCCAGCGGCCTGTATCTGGAGGACGCCGCCGACGTCCGCCGGTACGTCTCGGTGTTCGACTACCTCAGGGCCGCGGCCCTCAGCCCCGCCGAAACGGCGGTTATGCTGATGAACGCGCCGAACACCGTGGCGTGAGTGTCCAGCCGAAGGGGCGTCAGATGTCCGAACCGGTAGACCTGACCACCGCCACGTGGCGCAAGAGCTCGCTCAGCGGAGCCAACGGTGACTGCGTGGAGGTCGCGGACCTGGGCGGCGTCGTGGCCGTCCGCGACTCCAAGAACCCCGGCGGTCCCGCACTCGTCCTCACCCGCGACACGTGGTCGGCCTTCGTCAGGCGGCTGAAGAACGACGTGTAAACGCCCGAAACTCAAGGCGGGCGCCGGACGGGACACAGCCGACGGCCGGTGAACGCGGAGCATTCGTGCTTCACAGTCCGCCGGGATCGCGCGGGCCACAGGCCGCACGATCCCGACGGGATCCGGGGAAACGTCAGGTCACCAGGTCGGCGACCAGTTCGAGCTGTTCCAGGCGCAGCCGCAGGGTCGGGGTGACCAGGCCGACGACCAGGCTGGTGGCGCCCGCCTCGCGGTAGGCGGCGACGCGCTCGCGGAGCTTGCCGGGCGGCCCGCACATCGTCATCGCGTCGACCAGGCCGTCGGGCAGCAGCGACATGGCCTCGCCCTGGCGTCCGGCCAGGAACGCCTCCTGGATCTCCTCGGCCTCCTTCTCGAAGCCCAGGGAGCGGGCCAGCCGGTTGTAGAAGTTGGTCCGGCGCGAGCCCATGCCGCCCAGGTAGAGGGCGAGCATCGGCCGCATCATGTCGAAGGCCAGCTCCTCGTCCTCGTCGACGAGGGTGAGGATCATCGGGGCGACGTCGAAGCCGTCCAGGCTGCGGCCCGCACGCGCCGCGCCGGCGCGCAGGTGCGCCATGCGCTCGGCCAGGTGCTCGGGCGGGAAGTGGATCGCCAGCCAGCCGTCGGCCAGTTCCCCGGCCAGGGCGGTGGTCTCCGGGCCCATGGCGCCGAGATAGACCGGCAGGTGCTTCTGGACCGGGGAGACGCCCAGCGAGAGTTCCTTGCCCTGGCCGCCGGGGAGCGGCAGCGTCATCGTCTCGCCCGCGTAGCTCACCGGGCGGCCCTCCAGGGCCAGGCGCAGCACCGACAGGTAGTCGCGCGCGCGGGCCAGCGGGCGGTCGAACCGCTCGCCGTGCCAGCCCTCCACGACCTGCGGCCCGGACACGCCCACGCCCAGGCGGGCCCGGCCGCCGGAGACCTGGTCGATGGTGGCGGCCGTCATCGCCGCCACCACGGGCTTGCGGCCCGACATCTGCAGCACGCCGGTGCCGATCCCGATCCGTTCGGTCTGCCCGGCGATCCAGGCCATCAGGCTGGCCGGGTCGGTGCCGTAGGTCTCGGCGGCCCACACCGAGTCGTAGCCGAGCCGTTCGGCCTCGCGGACGAGGGTGAGGTGGTCGGCCGGTCCGAGACCGGCACCACCCCAGTAGCTCATGCTGTAACCGAGACGCATCCGATCTCCTCTGCGATGACGGCGGCGAGCAGGTCGGGGACCTCTTCGGCCAGCCAGTGTGACGCGTCCAGCTCGCGCATCGACAGGCGCCGCGCGCTCTGCCTGCGCCAGCCGAGCAGCCCGCCGCGCGACACCGAGCCGTCGCGGCTGCCGTACAGGACGGTGATGGGGGTGGGCAGCGGCGGCGCGGGGCGGTGCCGGTATCCGGCGAGCATGCCGAAGTCGGCGCGCAGGGCGGGCTCCAGGATGGGCCGCAGCACCTCGCGCTCGGCCACCTCCGCCGGGACGCCGCCCAGCTCGATGAGCTGGTCCCAGAACAGCCAGGAGGGCAGGGACGGCAGCCTGCGCAGCAGGAGCGTGACGTCCGGCGCGGCGAAGGACCCCACCAGCAGCCGCACCGGCCCGGCCGGGGCCTGGCCCGGCTCGGGTGCCGTGCCCGGCCCCGGTGACGCGACAGGCCCCGGGGGCGGTGCGAGTTCGGCGAGGCGGCGGCAGACCAGGTAGGCCAGGAGCGCGCCGCTGCAGTAGCCGAACAGCGCGTACGGCTCACGCGCCGTCGCCAGCAGGTCGCGGGCCAGGACGTCGACGAGCGCGTCCAGGTCCTCGGCGGGCGGTTCGGCCAGCCTGGCCTGGCGGCCGGGCAGGTTCACCGCCCAGACCTCGACCTCGTCGGGGAAGAGCTCGGCCAGGCCGGTGAGCGAGGCCGGGCCGCTGCCCGCGTTGGGGAAGGCGTACAGGCGGATCCGGCCCTCCCGCCGCTCCCCCACCGGCACGAACCACGGGGAGGAGGTCACGGACGTGCCCCTTCCTGGATGTAGGCGGCCAGTTCGGCCGGGGTGGGATGGTCGAAGACCGCGCGCACGCCGATCGGGTGACCGGCCAGGTCCTCCAGGGGGGCGATCAGCCGCACCGCGAGCACCGAGTGCCCCCCGTTGAGGAAGAAGTTGTCGTGCTCGCCCAGGTTCGGGCGGCGCAACGCCTCCCGCCAGAGCCGCAGCACGCCCTCGGCGAGTTCCGAGCTCGCCGGTGCCTGCGGGGCGGCCGGCGCGTCGTCCTCGGGCACGGTCAGCGCCCGATGGTCGATCTTGCCGTTGGCGGTCATGGGGAGCTCCGGAGCCAGCACGATCCCCGAGGGCACCGCGTAGTCCGGCAGCCGCGTCCCGGCGTAGCGCCACAGCTCCTGGCGCAGGGCCGCGCCCGACTCCCCGTCGGGCAGGTACGTGGGCTGCACGAACGCCACCAGCCGCTCGTCGTGCACGATGACGGCCGCGACCTTGACGGCGTCGTGGTGGTGCAGCACCGCCTCGATCTCGCCCAGCTCGATGCGGTGCCCGCGCAGCTTGATCTGGCGGTCGTCGCGTCCCAGCAGCTCCAGCGTGCCGTCGTGCCTGAGCCGTGCCATGTCGCCGGTGCGGTAGAAGCGCCCGTGGCGGGGGTGCTCGCCGAACCGTTCCGCGGTGAGCTCCGGCCGGTTGACGTACCCGGCGCTCACCCCGTCGCCCGCCAGGCACAGCTCGCCCGGCACCCCCGGAGGGGCCTCGCGGCCGTCGGCGTCCCGTACGAAGATCCGGGTGTTGGCGAGCGGCACCCCGATCGGCACCGGGTCGGACGGCGGGGTCGTGATCTCCGCGGCGGTGGACCAGATGGTCGTCTCGGTGGGGCCGTAGACGTTGAACAGCCGGCAACCCAGGCCCAGCAGGTCGGCGGCGAGCGCGGCGGGCATGGGCTCCCCGCCGCACAGCACGATCCGGCCCTCCAGCTCGCCGCCCGCCTCGGGGGCGATGAGCCGCCACGCCGTCGGGGTGGCCTGCACCACGCGCACGTCCCGGGCCGCGATGAGCTCCAGGAACCTGCGCGGCTGGAGCTGGTCGTCGTCGGAGGCGACGACCAGGGTGCCTCCGGCGACGAGCGGGAGCATCAGTTCCAGCGCGGAGATGTCGAACGAGGTGGTGGTGGACCACAGCACCGCGTCCGACGTCCCGGCCCCGAGCCGGCCGGCGAAGTCCAGCACGAGGTTGGCCAGGTTGCCGTGGGTGACGGCGACCCCCTTGGGCCGTCCGGTGGAGCCCGAGGTGTAGATCACGTAGGCGATCGAGTCGCCGGTGATCGCCGCGGCGGCCCCGGCCGGGTCCAGCCGCGGACCCCCGGCGGCCCCGGGGGACGCCGGCATGGCGATCACCGGGATCTCCCCCGCCCACGGGGCGTCGGCGTCGGAGATCACCAGCCGGGCGCGGCAGTCCTCCACCTGGTAGGCCAGGCGCAGCTCGGGCTGGCGCGGGTCCAGCGGCAGGTAGGCGGCCCCGGCGGCCCAGACGCCGAGCACCGCGGCGACCGTCCCCGCCGAGCGCGGCAGGCCGAGCGCCACGATGTCACCGGGCCCGACGCCGTGCGAGACCAGCGTGTCCCTTACCGTCGCCGCCCAGGCGAGCAGCTCGTCGTAGCCGACCTCCCGGTCGCCGTCGAGGACGGCCGTCCCGGTGCGGGCGGCGATCCTCTCCGGCAGCGTGGCCGGGCCCTCCCAGGTCCGCGCGGTGTCGTTGAGCCGGTCGAGCAGGGCCCGGTCGGACGCGGAGAACGCCTCCAGCGTCCGCTGCGGCCGTCCGCCGTCCTCGGCGGCCCGCCGCAGCAGCGCGGTCATCCGGGAGACGAACGCGGCGATCTCGGCCTCGTCGTGGACCTCGGTGCTGTGCCAGACCCGGATCGTGAGCCTGCCGGGCTCCTGCACCGCGATGCACTGCAGGTCCAGGCGGCTGCGGTCGAACAGGTCCTCGACGTACTCCGGGACCGAGCCCCGGATGCTGACCTGCTCGTCGGTCCAGGGCCGGTAGTTGAACATGTGCCGGAACAGCGGAACCCGCCAGTCGCCGGTGTCGTGCCCGCGCTCGACCAGTACCGCCTCCACCGAGGCGTCGGCGTGCTCGACGGCCTCGAAGAAGGCGTCCTCGACCCGCCGGACCAGGGCGGCGAAGCCCTCGTCGGGGTCGGCGAGCACCCGGATCGGCAGCGTGCTGACGCCGTAGCCGACGTGCCCGCGCATCGCGGAGGTCCTGGTGGTGACCGGCATGGCCGCCACCAGGTCGGGACCGGCGCCGTGGGCGCGCAGGGTGAGCATGAACGCCGCCGCCAGCACGATGTTGTCGGTGGTGCGCAGGCCCGTCCGGAGCGTGTCGAGCGCCCGGCGGGTGTCGGCGTCCACCTCCCACGAGCAGGTGTGCCCGGCGAAGGTCGGCCGGGCGGGCGAGGGCCTGCTGCCGGGCAGCACCATCGCGCCGGGGTCGACGTCGCGGAGCCGCTCCAGCCAGTAGTCCAGCGAGGCGCGCGAGGCCCGTCCCGGCTCCAGCATGGGCGCGGTGCCGGTGAGCGCGGCCGGGAGCGGCTCCTGGCTCGTCTGCGCGTCGTAGAAGCCGCCCAGCTCCTCCACGAGGAACTGCATCGAGGTGGCGTCCACGATGATGTGGTGCGCGACCAGGCAGACCACGCTCCCGCCGCCGTCGGGCAGCGTGAAGTGTCCCGCGCGCAGCAGCAGGTCGCGGTCCAGGTCGAAGGGCACGTCGAGGAACGCCTGGAGGTCGGCGACCAGCGTCTCCTCGGTGGTCTCGCCGTTCACCAGCTTGATCTGCGCGTCCTTGGGCGCGGTGAGGTGCCGCACGGGCGCGCCGTCCACCTCGGGGAACCGCAGGCGCAGCGCCGGGTGCCGCTTGAGCAGCCGGTTCACCGCGATCTGCAGCGGGAGCCTGCGCAGCGGCTCGCGGGTCCTGAACGCCACCGCCAGGTTGGACACCCCGCTGGACCCGGCGAGCTGCTCCAGCACCCAGAACGAGTACGGGACCGCCTCGGGCCCGCGCAGGGGCTCCTCGGGCTCGGGCAGGCCCTCCGGTGACCGCACCGGAAGCCCGGCCTCCCCGGCCGTTCCCGCGCCACCGGTCTCCCGGCGCGCCGGGACGGGCCCGGAGACGACGGGAGCCTGATCCGGTACGGGCTCCCGGACCGGGTCCCGGACGGGGTCCCGGGTCCGGGCCGGCGCGGCGGTGCCGTGCACGCCGGGGACGGGCAGGCGCTGCAGGGGGTGGTCGGGGTCGAGCGCGACCCAGTCCACCGGGTGGCCGAGGGTCCACAGCCGGGCGACGGCCGCGAGCAGGCCGCGCCGGTCGTCACCGCAGTCCAGGGTCGTCCCGCCGGCGGCCCGTCCGGTCCGCTCCCCGGCCGTGCCGACCAGCAGGGACGGCGACGGATCCGCGACATGGGCGAAGGGCTGCTCCCCGGACGCCGTGGAGGCGGTCACGGAGGAGGCGGTGGGCTCCGTCGCCGTGGAGTCCGTGGAGGTGGAGTCCTTCACGGAGGCCGTGGAGTCCGTCGCGGAGGCCGTGGAGTCCGTCGCGGAGGCCGTGGAGTCCGTCGTGGAGGCCGTGGGTGCCGTCTCGGAGGCCGTGGGTGCCGTCTCGGAGGTGGACAGGCGGGCGATCGCCTCGTCGAGGTCCACGGCCCCGGACAGGACCGCGGCGGTGAGCGCGCCGACGCCCTCCCCCGAGCAGGCGAGGGGGGTGACGCCCCAGCCGGTCAGGGTCGCGGCCAGCGCGTGGGTGACCGCGAACGTCACCGCGTCGTCGTCGCGCTCCCCGGCGAGCCAGGCGTCGTGAAGGTCGACGCCGTGCCGCTCGAAGCGTTCCAGGCAGACGTCCACGGCCTCGCTGAACAGCCGCTCCGTCCCGTAGAGGGAGGCGCCCAGCCGTCCGGCGCCACCGGAGGGGAACACGAAGGCGACACCCTCCGCACCGCCCCCCGATCCGGCCCGGCCGACAGGGATCGACCGGGTGGTCCCGGGGAACTCCGCTCCGTCCCGCCCTGCGGGCCCGGCCGGGTCCTCCCCGGGGAGAACGGCCGCGGACAGGGCCTCGGCGGCCTCGGCCGGGGTCGCGGCCACGACCGCTCCCCGTACCGGGTGCGCGGTGCGGCCCCGCTGCAGGACGGCCACGGCGTCGGCGAACCGGTCGGCCGGGAGGGCGGCGAAGAACTCCGCCAGCCTCGCCCGTACGGTCTCGGCCTCCTCGGCCGTGCGGCCCGACCAGACGACGACGCGCGGCCGGTCGCCGGCGGGCAGGTGGATCGGCGGGAAGCCGTCCCGCACCGTCGGCGAGCCCGGGGACGCCGACGATCCGGCGGGCGTGCCCGCACGGCCGGTGCCCGGGACGTTCGCGGCCGGACCCCGGCCCGGCGATCCGGACCCGCTGCGGGCGGGGCCGGAGGCCGTCGGGGGGCCGTCGGCGACGTCGATCACGGCGCGTACGAGATCACCGTCGAGCAGGGCGTCGCCCAGCCGCCGGAGCACGACCCGGGTCTCGGGTCCGGCGACCGCGCGCAGGTCCGGCCCGGCCGGGGCCACCGCGAGGTCGCAGTCTCCCGAGGCCAGGGCCAGGCAGGCGGCCCCGGCGGTGCCGTGGACCGCGAACACGCCCGGGAGCCGGGCGGGGTCGTGGCCGGAGTCCTCCAGCGCGGCCTCCACGGCCTCGGCGGGGCCGGTGGGGCCGGTGGGGCCGGTGGGGAGCGATGAGTGTGGGCCCATGCCGATCACGGCGATCGGCGAAGTGTTCGTCACCGAGGCGACCCGCCGTCGCGGCGGATGCGCGAACGCACGTCCCGGCGGCTCCCGCCGACGGCACGCACCCGGGTGGCGACGGGCTCGCTCCTCACCGGTTCCCGCGACTCCTCGACGAGGCGGCTCAGGGCCCGCACGTTGGGCCGGGTGAACATCGACGTGATCGGGAAGTCCAGGCCGAGCTCACCGGTGAGGTCGGCGTGCAGCTCGACCAGCGCCATGGAGTTCAGCCCGGCCTCGAAGAAGTTCTCGTCGGGGTCGACGGGCCGCCCCAGGCGCGCCTCGATCATCTCCGCGACCCTGTCGGCGGCCGAGACGCGCTGCACCGGGAAGCCCGGCGCTCCGCCCGATCCCTCTCCGCGTAGCGGCTCCGCTCCTCCCGGCCGACTGCCCTGCATCATCCGGTGCCTCTCGTTCAGTTCGTGAGGCGGCCCGGATCCGGGCACGCCATGGACCGATCCTCTGACACCTATTCGGACAGGACAAGGGTATATTTTTCGCCTTTTTGAATCCGTGACCAGAACGAGTGTCCGAGAACCCGGCGG
The DNA here is from genome assembly GCF_049844535.1 of Streptosporangium sp. DT93. Taxonomy (NCBI): domain Bacteria; kingdom Bacillati; phylum Actinomycetota; class Actinomycetes; order Streptosporangiales; family Streptosporangiaceae; genus Streptosporangium; species Streptosporangium sp. DT93. Next base: position 275,492 of record NZ_JBNCLF010000012.1, on the reverse strand, counting down.
GAACGCCCCGAAACGCCGACGGCCACCGCCGGAGCGGTGGCCGTGAGTGCCCGGGAACGGGTCAGGCGGGGTTGGAGACCGCCGCCCCGATGGTGTGCACACGCAGGGCGTTCGTGGAACCGGCGGTGCCGGGAGGCGAGCCTGCGACGATGACGACCTTGTCGCCCTTCTCCAGGCGGGAGTTGGCCAGCAGCGAGGCCTCCACCTGGCGGACCATGTCGTCGGTGTGGTGCACGAACGGCACCTCGAAGGTCTCCACGCCCCAGGTCAGCGCGAGCTGGTTGCGGACGTGGCGGGCGGAGGTGAAGGCCAGCAGCGGGATCGGCGAACGGTAGCGGGCCAGGCGGCGGGCCGTCTCCCCCGACATGGTGAACGCCACCAGCGCCTTGGCGCCGACGATGGCGCCGACCTCGGCCGCGGCGCGGGCGATGGCGCCACCGGTGGTCTCCGGCAGCCGGTCGAGGCTGTGGGTGGCCTGCAGCGAGCTCTTCTCCGCGGTCGTGGCGATGCGGCTCATCGTCTCGACGACCTCGATGGGATAGTTGCCGACCGAGGTCTCCCCGGAGAGCATGACCGCGTCGGCGCCGTCCATGACGGCGTAGGCGACGTCGGAGGCCTCGGCGCGGGTGGGACGCGGGGCGGTGATCATCGATTCGAGCATCTGGGTGGCCACGATGACCGGGCGGGCCTTCTCGCGGCAGAGCTCGATGGCGCGTCTCTGCACGGTGGGCACCTCCTCCAGCGGCAGCTCGACGCCGAGGTCGCCGCGGGCGACCATGATGCCGTCGAAGGCCTCGATGATCTCGGGGAGCCGCTCCACGGCCTGCGGCTTCTCGATCTTGGCGAGCAGCGGGAGGCGGATGCCCTCCTGCTCCATGATGTTGCGCACCACGTCGGCGTCCGAGGGGCGCCGGACGAAGGAGAGCGCGACCAGGTCGAAGCCTGCGCGCAGGGCCCAGCGCAGGTCGGTCTCGTCCTTGTCGGTCAGGACCGGGGCGCTGACGTTGACGCCCGGGAGGTTGAGGCCCTTGTTGTCGGAGATCATGCCGCCGATGACCACGCGGGTGGTGACGCGCTGGCCGTCGACCCGGGTCACCTCGAGACGGACACGGCCGTCGTCGACCAGGATGTTGTCCCCGGGGCTGACGTCCTTGGGAAGGCCCAGGTAGGAGGTGGAGACCTGCTCGCGGTCGCCGGGGACCTCCTCGGTGGTGATCGTGAAGACGTCACCGAAGCCGAGACGGACCGGGCCCTCCTCGAACTTGCCGACCCGGATCTTGGGGCCCTGCAGGTCGGCCAGCAGACCGACACCACGCCCGAGCTCGGCGGCGGCCTCCCGCAGGCGGTCGTAGACCTCCTTGTGCAGCTCGTGGGTGCCATGGCTGAGGTTGAAACGGGCCACGTCCATCCCTGCCACGATCAGTTCGCGTAGGCGTTCGGGAGAGGAGGTGGCGGGGCCGAGAGTGCAGACGATTTTCGCGCGACGAGTCACGGTCCCACCCTAATTGGTACAGACCACTTGGTCGTGACGTTGGTCAAAGCGCCGATGAAAAACCCGGTGACATAACGCTACCTTCCGTGAACGCCAGGTTGCGAATCGACCACCCCGGCCCCTTCCGGCCCCGCCCGCCTCGACCTGGGCGTTCTGGCCCCGGAGGCTCGATTTCGGACGCCTCGTGCCGGGCGTCTCGTGCCGGGCACCCGAACGCCGGATGCCTTCTTCCGGGCACCTCGATTCCAGCACCTCGATGCCGGCCCCCGTCCCCGGACTCCTCAGTCGCGGGCGAGTTCCTCCATGACGAGCCCGGCGCCGATGCCCAGCAGCCAGACGTCCTTGGCGATCCCGATGCCCTGCTGGGAGGGCCGCAGGCTCCCCTCCTCGCGCATGCCCGGCGTCCTGAGGTACAGGCCGACCAGTCCCCCGGCGAAGGCGGTCAGCGCGGCACCGGCCAGAAGCGACGGCACCACCGGGACCAGCAGCGCGGCGCCGAGGGCGATCTCCGCGGTGGACAGCAGCCGTACGAACCGCACCGGCTCGATGTCCTTGAGGAAGGGGTAGGTGCCCGCCGCCATGCCGTGCAGCCCCTCGGCGGCCTCCGGCCCGGCGGAACGTTTGCCCAGCCCGGAGTTCAGGATGTAGGCGCCGACGGCGATCCTGACCGGAAGCTGGTGCGGGCGCGACAGGAGTCTCATGGGTCCCCCAGTGACGAGACGGAGCCGGAACCCTTCTCCTTCCCCGTCACGCCCGGGGGCATCCGCCTGTTGATCGTCTCTTGAACCGGCCCCCGCCTCCCCCTGCCGGAACAGGGACGAGCCCCGGCCCCGGCGTACGCGAGGACCGTGACCCGGCCCGGCACTCTCCCGCGTGGCCCGGACCCGGCCCTGGCGTGCGCGGGGACCGCGCACGCCAGCAGGGGTCAGCGGGTGGTGGTGGCCGCCGCCGCGGCGTTGACGATGCCGCGGCCGTAGAAGCCGTTGCGCGCCTTGGAGCCCTCGCACCGGTGCGTCTGGTCCTCCAGCACGTCGATCTTGTACGTGTACGCGCCCTGCGAGGGGCACGCCTTCTCCGTGGCGGTGGCGTACAGCAGGCGCTGGACGTCCCCGGGGGCCATGGTGACGCCGTCCTTGGCCTTCTTGCCGAAGCGGCTGATCAGGATGGCGGCGACGCCGGTGGCGTGCGGGGCGGCCATGGAGGTGCCGACGAGGTACTGGTAGTAGGCGCAGGTGCCGTTCACGCACTCCCGGACGACCGAGTCGTCCTTGGGCGTGCCGTCGGCGCCGATCTGCCCCTTGGCCTGGAGGGCGTCCTTCGGTGCCGCGGCCAGGATGCCCTTGGTGTGGTCGTAGGTCCTGCCGCCGTCGAACTCGTCGCCGCCGGGGGCCGACAGGTCGGTCTGCTCCAGGCCGTAGTCGGAGTAGTAGGCCTTGCGCGTGGTCGGGCCGACCGAGGAGACCGAGATGACGCCCTTGGACTCGGCCGGGACGTTGAGGCAGGAGTTGTCGACCTTGCGGGTGCGCTCGGCGTCCTTGGGGTAGTCCGGGCTGGAGGTGTCCTTGTCGGGCCTGCCGAGGTCGGTGGAGCCGTTGCCGATGGCGCTGATCAGGGTGACGCCGCGCTTGCGGGCGTAGTCGAGGGCGCGCTGCATGCCGGTGACGATGCCGCGCTGCTCCAGCTGCTCGGCCTTGGAGTCGCCGGGGTTGGCCTTGCAGTTGAACAGCCACGGGTCGACGTAGAAGCTCATGTTGACCACGTCGATGCCGTTGTCGGCGGCGTAGGTGAGCGCCTCGATGCTGGGCTTGAGGAAGAACAGCCCGGAGTCCTGGCCCGCGCGCAGGTTCACCAGGGAGACCTTGGGGGCGACGCCGGCGATGCCCACGCCGTTGACGGGCGAGGCGATGGTGCTGGCCACGTGGGTGCCGTGGCCGTCGTCGTCCCGGTCGGCCGGGTCTTTGCAGGAGGCGACCTCGCACGGCCCGTCCAGGATCTTGCCGTTGGGGTCCTTGGGCCGGTCGGTGACGAAGTTGCGGCTCAGGGCGCGGTTGAAGTTCGGCGCGATGTCGGGGTGGCGGCCGTCGATGCCGGTGTCGATGACGCCCACCAGCACCTCCTTCCTGCCCGGCGCGGTGGCGTAGGAGCCCCGCGGGGTGGCGCCGATCAGCCTCATGTCCCACTGCCGGTCGGCCAGCGGCTCCGGCGCGGTGGCGACCGCCCCGGCGGGCGTGCCCGCCTGTCCGAGGGCGTCGGCGGACGGGAAGGCCACGGGCGCGGCACCCCCGGAGGTGGCGGCTCCGGAGCCCGAGCCTGGAGCCGTACCGGAGGAGTACGCGGTGGCGGTGCCGATCCTGCGGTCGGAGGAGACGCCCTCGACGGCGTCGCTGCCCGCGAGCCCCTCCACGAAGCGCGCGCCCGGGCCGTCGGCGACGAGGTAGCCGAGCCTGGTGTCGCCCGACAGGACGGTGCCGCCGTTCGCGCCGATCACCCGGGCCGCCCGGTCGCGGGCGCCGTCGGCGTAGAAGACCAGGTACTCGCGGCTCTGGTCCGCGGCGGCCGTGGTCCCGCCGCCCAGCGCCCCCGCCGTGAGGGTCGCCGCCAGGGTCAGCGTGGTCGCCGCCCCGATCAGACCTCTGATACCGCGATTCATCCGTCCTCCGCACCTGGCCCGATCAAGAATATTTATCTTTCAGGCATATGTACGACAAAGCAATTCGTATCCATACTTTGCGCATTCCCGTCGAGGTGACGACGCGGGCCTCCCGCCCCGCACGGCCCCGCTCCCGCGCTCCGGACCCGGGGTTCCATTCTGGCCCCCGCGGGTGCGCGACGGGCCGGCCCCCCGGAGGGATGGGGGCCGGCCCTGCGCATCACGTACCGCTCACCGTGTGCCGGCGGCGGCACCCGTGCCGCCGCCGGCCGCGTCTCAGACCAGGGGCCGCGCGGTCGGCGGGATCGCCACCGGCAGGGCCGTGCGGCCGGTGAGGTAGGCGTCTGCGGCCGAGGCCGCCGAGCGTCCCTCGGCGATCGCCCAGACGATCAGGGACTGGCCGCGGCCGATGTCACCGGCGACGAAGACGCCGTCGACCGAGGACATGTAGCCCCGGTCCCTGGCGACGTTGCCCCGGCCGTCGAAGAACTCACCCTGAGCGGCCTCGGCGAGCGCGTCCAGCAGACCGTTCCGCTCCGGGCCGACGAAGCCCATCGAGAGCGTGACCAGCTCGGCCGGGATCTCCCGCTCGGAGCCGGGCACCGGCCTGAACCCGGTCGCCGGCCCCTCCACCTCGACCAGGCGCAGCGCCCGGACGTTGCCGTCGGCGTCGCCGACGAACTCGGTGGTGGAGACCGCGTACACCCGGTCGCCGCCGCTCTCGGCCAGCTCCTCGTGGGCGCTCTCCATCTTGAACAGGATGGGGAACGTGGGCCACGGCTGGCTGCCGGGCCGCGCCTCCGGCGGGCGGGGCATGATCTCCAGCTGGGTGACCGACGCGGCCCCCTGGCGGATCGCGGTGCCGATGCAGTCGGCGCCGGTGTCACCGCCGCCGATGACCACGACGTGCTTGCCCGTCGCGCTGATCGGCGAGTCCTGGAAGTCGCCCTCCTGGACCTTGTTGGACGGCGGCAGGTACTCCATCGCCTGGTGGACGCCCTTGAGCTCGCGCCCGGTGACCTTCAGGTCCCGCCACTGGGTCGCGCCACCGGCCAGGACGATCGCGTCGAACTCCTCGCGCAGCCGCGCCGCCGTGATGTCCACGCCGACGTTGACGCCGGTACGGAACTCGGTGCCCTCGGCCCGCATCTGGGCGAGACGCCGGTCGATGTGGCGCTTCTCCATCTTGAACTCGGGGATGCCGTAGCGCAGCAGGCCCCCGATCCGGTCGGCGCGCTCGAAGACCACCACGTCGTGACCGGCGCGGGTGAGCTGCTGGGCGGCGGCCAGGCCCGCGGGGCCCGAGCCGACGACCGCGACGCGCTTACCGGTCCTGGACGCGGGGATCTGCGGGGTGACCCAGCCCTCGTCGAAGGCGCGGTCGATGATCTCGACCTCGACCCTCTTGATCGCGACCGGGTCGGAGTTGATGCCGAGCACGCACGCCGCCTCGCACGGTGCGGGGCACAGCCGCCCGGTGAACTCCGGGAAGTTGTTGGTGGCGTGCAGGCGCTCGATGGCCTCCTGCCAGTCGTCCCGGTAGACCAGGTCGTTCCACTCGGGGATGAGGTTGCCCAGCGGGCAGCCGTTGTGGCAGAACGGGATGCCGCAGTCCATGCAGCGCGAGGCCTGCTTGGTCAGCTCGGGCTTGGGGAAGTCCTGGTAGACCTCCCGCCAGTCGCGGATGCGCACGTCCACCGGGCGGCGCGCCGGCAGCTCGCGTCCGTGCGTCAGAAAACCCTTGGGGTCAGCCATCGGTCGTACCTCCCCTATCCCTTTTCGGCCTGGACGATGTGGACGGTGTGGAAGCGGTGAACGGCGTGGGTCCGGCGGGAACGGCCGCGCGCGGCCGTCCCGTTCACCGGCCCGGACGCGAGGGGCCCGTTCGGCCCCCGGCGCGGCCTCATGCCTGCACCGCGGCGGTCATGACGGCCTCGTCGATGTCGCGGCCCTCCAGCCGGGCGGACTCGGCGGCCCGCAGGACCCGCTTGTAGTCCGTCGGCATGATCTTGCGGAAGCGGGACGGGTCCCAGTCGGCCAGGAGCGTCTTGGCCACGGTGGAACCGGTCTCGGTCAGGTGCGCCTCGACGATCTCGCGCAGCGCCTCGGAGTCGGCCGCGTCGAGCTCCTCGACCTCGACCATCTCCCGGTTGACCCGGTCGACGTCGAGGTCGAGCAGGTAGGCGACGCCGCCCGACATCCCGGCCGCGAAGTTGCGGCCGGTGGAGCCCAGGACGACGACCTTGCCGCCGGTCATGTACTCGCAGCCGTGGTCGCCGACGCCCTCGACGACCGCGGTGGCGCCGGAGTTGCGGACGCAGAACCGCTCCCCGGCGACGCCGCGGATGAACGCCTCGCCGGAGGTCGCCCCGTACAGGCCGACGTTGCCGGCGATGATGTGGCCCTCCAGCGGGGCCGCGTCGTGCGGCTGGACCGAGATCCGGCCGCCCGACAGGCCCTTGCCGACGTAGTCGTTGGTGTCGCCGGTCAGCCGCAGCGTGATCCCCCGGGGCAGGAAGGCGCCGAAGGAGTTGCCCGCCGAGCCGGTGAAGCGGACGTCGATGGTGTCGTCGGGCAGGCCGGCGCCGCCGTGGCGCTTGGTCACCTCGTGGCCGAGCATGGTGCCGACCGTGCGGTTGACGTTGCGGATGGGCAGGTCGAGCGTGACCCTGCTGCCGGTCTTGAGCGCGCCCTCGGCGAGCTGGATCAGCGTGTTGTCCAGCGCCCGCTCCAGCCCGTGGTCCTGGGCCACCGTACGGCGCAGCGAGGCGCCCTCGGGCAGCTCGGGCATGTGCAGGATCGGCGCCAGGTCCAGCCCGGAGGCCTTCCAGTGGTTCTCCGCCGGGGCGGTGTCGAGCAGCTCGGCGTGGCCGACGGCCTCCTCGATGCTGCGGAAGCCCAGCGCGGCCAGGTACTCGCGGATCTCCTCGGCGATGAACTCGAAGAAGTTCACCACGAACTCGGGCTTGCCGGTGAAGCGCCTGCGCAGCTCGGGGTTCTGGGTGGCGACGCCGACCGGGCAGGTGTCCAGGTGGCAGACGCGCATCATCACGCAGCCGGAGACGACCAGCGGGGCGGTGGCGAAGCCGAACTCCTCGGCACCCAGCAGGGCGGCGATGACCACGTCGCGGCCGGTCTTGAGCTGGCCGTCGACCTGCACCGTGATCCGGTCGCGCAGCCCGTTGAGCAGCAGCGTCTGCTGGGTCTCGGCCAGGCCGAGCTCCCAGGGGGAGCCCGCGTGCTTGAGCGAGGTCAGCGGGGAGGCGCCGGTGCCGCCGTCGTGGCCGGAGATGAGCACCACGTCGGCGTGCGCCTTGGACACGCCCGCCGCGACCGTGCCGACCCCGACCTCGGCCACCAGCTTGACGTGCACGCGGGCGGCGGGGTTGGCGTTCTTCAGGTCGTGGATGAGCTGGGCGAGGTCCTCGATGGAGTAGATGTCGTGGTGCGGCGGCGGCGAGATGAGGCCGACGCCCGGGGTGGAGTGCCGGGTCTTGGCGATCCACGGGTAGACCTTGTGGCCGGGAAGCTGGCCGCCCTCGCCGGGCTTGGCGCCCTGAGCCATCTTGATCTGCACGTCGTCGGCGTTGACCAGGTACTCGGAGGTCACGCCGAAGCGGCCGGAGGCCACCTGCTTGATGGCGGAACGCCGGGAGGGGTCGTAGAGCCGCTCGGGGTCCTCGCCGCCCTCACCGGTGTTTGACTTGCCGCCCAGCCGGTTCATCGCGATGGCGAGCGTCTCGTGCGCCTCCATCGAGATGGAGCCGTACGACATGGCGCCGGTGGAGAAGCGCTTGACGATCTCGCCGACCGGCTCGACCTCGTCGATCGGGACCGGCTCGCGGACGCCCTCCTTCAGCCGGAACAGGCCGCGCAGCGTCATCAGCCTCTCGGCCTGGGAGTCCACCAGGCCGGTGTACTCCTTGAAGATCTCGTAACGGCGCGAGCGGGTGGCGTGCTGCAGCTTGAAGACGGTCTCGGGGTTGAACAGGTGCGGCTCGCCCTCGCGGCGCCACTGGTACTCGCCGCCGACCTCCAGGCGGCGGTGGGCGTTCTCCGCCCGCGGGTAGGCACGGCGGTGACGCAGCGCCGTCTCCTCGGCCAGGACGTCGAAGCCGACGCCGCCCAGGCGGGAGGTGGTCCCGGTGAAGCAGGCGTCGACGACCTCCTGGCTCAGGCCGAGCGCCTCGAAGATCTGCGCGCCGGTGTAGGAGGCGACCGTGGACACGCCCATCTTGGACATGACCTTCAGCACGCCCTTGCCGTACGCCTTGATCATGTTGCGCACGGCCCTGTGCCGGTCGACCTGGAGCGCGCCCGCGTCGACCATGTCCTCGACGGTCTCCAGGGCCAGGTACGGGTTGACCGCGCCCGCGCCGTAGCCGATGAGCAGCGCCATGTGGTGCGCCTCGCGCGCCTCGCCGGTCTCGACGACCAGGCCGACCCGGGTGCGGGTCTTCTCGGTGATCAGGTGGTGGTGCACGGCGCCGGTGAGCAGCAGCGACGGGATCGGCGCGAGCGCGTCGGAGGAACCGCGGTCGGAGAGCACGATGATCCGAGCCCCGCCCTCGATCGCCGCCGAGACCTCGCCGCGGATCTCCTCCAGGCGGTGCAGCAGCGCCTCGCCGCCGCCCGCGACCGGGTACAGGCCCGAGATCACGCGCGGGTGGAAGCCCGGCAGCGCGCCTTCGTCGTTGATGTGGATGATCTTCGCGAGCTCGTCGTTGTCGAGCACCGGGTAGGGCAGCACGAGCTGGCGGCACGAGGCCGGGCCCGGGTCGAGCAGGTTGCCCTCGGGGCCGATGGTGCTGGCCAGGGAGGTGACGAGCTCCTCGCGGATGGCGTCCAGCGGCGGGTTGGTGACCTGCGCGAACAGCTGGCTGAAGTAGTCGAACAGCAGCCGGGGCTTCTCGCTGAGCACCGCGACGGGGGTGTCGGTGCCCATCGAGCCGATCGGCTCGGCGCCCGCCCTCGCCATCGGCGACAGGATGATCCGCAGCTCCTCCTCGGTGTAGCCGAAGGTCTGCTGCCGCTTGATCAGCGCCTCGTGCGAGGGGACCTCGCGTGTGCGGGCCGGGAGCTCCTCGAAGCGGACCAGCCCGGCGTGCAGCCAGTCGGCGTACGGCAGCTCGGCCGCGAGCTCGTCCTTGATCTCGCCATCCTCGATGATCTTGCCGAGGGCGGTGTCGATCAGGAACATCCTGCCGGGCTGCAGGCGGCCCTTGCGGACCACGTCCTCGGGCGCGATGTCGAGCACGCCGGCCTCGGAGGCCAGCACGACCAGGCCGTCGGAGGTCACCCAGAACCGTCCCGGGCGCAGGCCGTTGCGGTCGAGGACCGCGCCGACCAGGGTGCCGTCGGAGAAGGTGATCGAGGCCGGTCCGTCCCAGGCCTCCATCATCGTGGAGTGGAACTCGTAGAACGCCCGCCGCGCGGGGTCCATCTCGGTGTGGTTCTCCCACGCCTCCGGGATCATCATCAGCACCGCGTGCGGCAGCCGCCGCCCGGCCAGGTGCAGCAGCTCCAGCGTCTCGTCGAAGGAGGCGGTGTCGGAGCCGGCCGGGTCGCAGATCGGGAAGAGCCGCGCCAGGTCGCCCGGCAGGTTCGCGGTCCGCAGCATGGCCTCGCGGGCGCGCATCCAGTTGCGGTTGCCCTTGACCGTGTTGATCTCGCCGTTGTGCGCGACGTAGCGGTACGGGTGGGCCAGCGGCCAGGAGGGGAAGGTGTTGGTGGAGAAACGCGAGTGGACCAGCGAGATCGCGGACTCGTACCGCTCGTCGCTCAGGTCGGGGAAGAACCGCTCCACCTGCAGCGGGGTGAGCATGCCCTTGTAGACGATGGTCCGGCAGCTCAGCGAGGGGAAGTAGACGCCCGCCTCGTGCTCGGCCCGCTTGCGCAGGCAGAAGACCAGCCGGTCCAACTCCAGGCCGGTCTCGCCGTTCGGGGAGGTCACGAACAGCTGGCCGAAGAAGGGCATCACCGCGCGGGCGCTCGGGCCCGGCAGGTCGGGCGTGATCGGCACGTCGCGCCAGCCGAGGACCGTCAGGCCCTCCTGCCCGGCGATCTCCTCGATCAGCCGTACGGCGGTCTCGCGGGCCTGGGCGTCGGCGGGCAGGAAGGCCGTGCCGACGGCGTAGGCGCCCGCCTCGGGCAGCGGGAAGTCCGCCACGACGCGGAAGAAGGTGTCCGGGATCTGCGTGAGGATTCCGGCCCCGTCCCCGGTGTCGGGCTCGCTGCCCTGGGCTCCCCGGTGGTCGAGATTGCACAGCGCGGTGAGGGCCTTGGCGACGATGTCGTGGCTGCGGCGGCCGACCACGTCCGCCACCATGGCGACGCCACAGGCGTCGTGCTCGTGCGAAGGGTGGTACAGGCCCTGAGGCTCGGGAAAACCGAGGTGGGCAGCAGGCATTGAATCCCTCCCGTCGTCTTGCTTCTTTGGAACAAGCAAGGGACGACGTTGGCCCTGCTGCGTGGTGGGTAGAGGTTACCGTACCCTGCCGGATAGCTGCCTACCCGGTCTTGCTCGTGCGAATTAATGGTGCTTCGCCCCGGTTATGTCCAACGCACTCTGGCGGCACGACATTCCAGGTCGGGGCTCTAAGGTGGTCCGATGGAACCGAGCGACCCCGTGCCGTCGGGCGACTCCGCCGATCTGACAACCGCCGCCACCGAGGGCTCCTCAGGCGTGTCGGAGAACGCCCCGGACTCCGCACCCGACTCCGCGTCCGACTCCGTGTCCGCACCCGGCTCCGCGCCCCTGCCCGGCTCCGTGTCCGCGGCCGGCCCGGGTTCTGCGCCCGACCCCGTATCCGGCACCGCGTCCGGCACCGCGTCCGGCACCGCTCCCGTGCCCGTCCTCGCCTCCGCTCTCGCCGCCGACGCCTCGGCCGGGCCGGGCGAGGAGGCCATGGCGCTCGTCGCACGGGCCGGGATCGACGGCAGGCGGCTGCGGAACGCCCTCGTGGCGCTGGCGGACGGCCGCTGGTGGACGCTCGCCGACCTGGTCAGGGAGACCGCGACCTCCCGCCGGACCATCGAGGAGCTGCTGCGCGAGGTGGACGGGCGGCTGGAGAGATCCGGCGCCCGCTTCCGGCTCCCTGCCGCCCCGGCCCCGTGCTCGGGACCGGCCGTCCCGGCCAGCCCACCGAGGACAACGGGGACATCAGGGACATCAGGGACACAGGGGACGGTGAGGACGCGGCCCGCCGCCGTCACCCCGGCCGACCCGGTGGCCCACCTCCTGCCCGGCCACGGTGACCTGGTCGCGCTGATGGACGAGCTGATCGCCAAGGCGCCGAGGGGCCGCCACACGCTGGACCACGTCGCCGCCACCGGAGAGACCGTGGTCCGCCGGGCGCTGCTGCTGGACACCCGGTTCTGGCTGGACGGCGCCCGGCTGCTCTGCGTGGGCGACCACGACCTGACCTCTCTGGCCACCGCTTTGCTGCACCCCGGCGTCGAGGTGACCGTGGCCGACATCGACGAGCGGATCCTCGCCTACATCGCCGACCAGGCCGACCGGCTCGACCTGGCCGTACGGACCCGCTGGGCCGACCTGCGGCTCGGCCTGCCCGCATCGGCGCACGCCTGGGCCGACCTGGCGATCACCGACCCGCCCTACACCCCCGAGGGGGTCTCGCTGTTCGTCGCCCGCGCCGCCGAGGGGCTGCGCGACCGCGAGCGGGGCCGGATCCTGCTGGCGTACGGGGCGAGCGAGCGTACCCCCGCGCTCGCCCTGAAGGTGCAGCAGGCCCTGTCCGGGCTGAACCTCGTCAGCGAGGCGATCTACCCCGACTTCAACCGCTATCTCGGCGCCGAGGCGATCGGCTCGGCCGCCGACCTGTACGTCCTGCGCCCCACCACGAAGACCTGGCCCGCCGCGGCGGCCCGTGTCGAGGCCGCCGTCACCGCGATCTACACCCGCGGCCCGCAGTCCGTGGAGTCGACCGGCCCCTCCCCCTCGACGGCGGGCTCAAGTACGACGGGCCCGGGTACGGCGGGCTCGGGTACGACGGGCTCGGGTACGACGGGCTCGGGTACGGCGGGCTCGGGTACGACGGGCTCCCCCGCGCGGGACTCCGTGGGCACCTCGGACGACGGGTTCACGCCGGAGGTGCTGGTGGGCGACTGGCCCCGGGACGTGCTGCCCAGGCTCCCCAGGGCGCGCCTGACGACCTGGCTGGCGAAGCCGTACGCGAGCGACCCGACCAGGGTGGCGATCTCCGTACCGGCCGGGCTGGAGGCCGCGCTGCCCCGGTTGCTGCTGGCCACCCGCGCCCGGGAGGTACGCGTCACGCTGGCCTCGGCCCCCCGGGACCTGCCCGCCGACCTGCTCTCGCCCGTCTACCACCTCACCGCCGAGGGCACCGGCCTGCGCGCCGTGCGGGCGCCCCTCCCGGCCCGGGAAACCGGGAAGTCCGGAAGCACCGGGGACGCCGCAGAAGCCGGGACCGTCAGAAATGCCGGAGACGTCGGGAATGCCAGGAACGCCGGGGACGCCGGGGACGTCGGAAATCCCGCAGACACCGCAGACACCGCAGACACCGCAGACACCGCAGACGCCGGGAATCGCGGGGACGCGGGATGGATCCTGCGCCGGATCCTGGACAACGCGCACGGCAAGCTCGCCAACACCTGGCGCGAGGCCCTGATCGGCGTACGGGGCGACCTGACCAAGAAGCAGGCCAGGGCCGTCGTCGCCGCCGTCGCCCCCTGGGCGGCCGACGTCACCGTGCTGGAACTGCCCGCCCACCGGCTGCTGGAGCTCCCGGCCGCGGTGCGCGACTCCCTCAGCTCACCAGCCGCCGCTGGATCACCAGGCTGAGGCCGTCCAGCGCCACCTGCGGGTAGGTCAGATCCGGCCGGTCCCCCGGAGCCGGAGGGGCCGACGTGCCCGGCGCGCCCGGCGTGTCCGACGGGGCGACCCAGCTCACGGTGACGAAGTGGCCCAGGGCCCGGACCTGGGCCCAGCCCCGCGGGTCGTCGGAGCCGGTGGGCGTGCCGGGGGCCGGGAGGACGAAACCGTTCCCCTTCAGGGCCGCCACCAAGCGGTCCGCGGCGGTCGCGTCGGCGAGGTTGAAGATCAGGAACTGGCCCCAGACCCCGCCGTCCTCGGTCTCGTACCGGGCTCGCAGCGCCTGGGTGCATCCGCCGAGCGCGTCCAGCGCGCTCCCCCAGGCCGCCTCGGCGCAGTCGGCGAGCTCCTCGGTGCCCTTGAGCGCGAGCCGGGTGGTGCCCGCCGACACCGTCGGGCGGGCGAACAGCTCGGCGACGGTCAGCGGCCGGGGGTCGAGGGCGCGGGTGGCGATGGGCGCGTAGTGGGCGGTGCCGGGCTCGGCCCGCACGAGGGCGGCACGCGGTGCGGGCCCGCCGCCCAGCCACAGGAACGCCCCGGCCCCGGCGATCACGACCGGTACGGCGGCGGCGATCCACGTGCGCATGACGACAGAGCCTACCGCGACCGGCGGGACACGGGGGGCTACCTGGACGGCGCCGGGGCCGGAGCCGGGGCAGGCGCCACGGCGACGATCCGGCGGAAGATCGCCTTCTCCGCGCCCCGGACCGTCAGGGCCAGGGAGATGAAGTCGTCCCTCGGGCCCGGCTCGGCGCCGTCGGTCCGGCCGAACCAGACCAGTCCCGCGTAGTGGCCCATGGCGTGACCGCTGGACTCGGTGTGGCCGTCGGCGGGGAAGACCGCCTTGGGCGACTGGAGCGGCTGGACCCAGCCGCCCCGGTGCAGGCTGGTCAGGGCGTTCACCAGCGCGTCGGCCGAGGCGGTGTCGCGGAGGTTGAACAGGGTGTACTGCGCGACGTAGCGGCCGTCGGCGCTGGCGTACAGGCCCCTGACCGCCTGGGTGCAGCCGCCCCGGGCGAGCAGGTCGACGAGGTCGCGGCCCCAGACCACGGACGCGCAGCCGGTGTCCAGGCGGGCGTCCGCCAGCCGCAGCGTGACCCTGCCCTCCTTGAGGGTCCGGGTGGCGAAGAGCTCCTTGACCGTCAGGGGCCGAGGGTCGGCCTTGCTCTGCGCGATGGGCCCGAACACCGCCGAGGAGGGCCAGCCCCGGTAGACCTCGGGCCGCGACTCGGTGCCGACGACGGAGGTGGTGGCCCGCTCGGGCACGAAGTCGTTGCCGATCGCGGAGATCCCCATGGTGAGGGCGACGGCCGCGACCAGCACGCCCGCCACCGAGCCGAGGATCATCAGCAGCCGCTGCTGGGTGGCGGTCAGGCCCCACTCCTCCAGCCGGGGAATGCTCCAGGAAGGTGTGGGAGCCGCGCTGCGGCGGCGCTTGCGCGACGGGGCGGCGGAGGAGGCGGGGGGGCCGGGGGGGCCGGGGGGGCCGGGGGGGCCGGGGGGGCCGGGGCCGTCGTCGGAGATGGCCTCGGTCCGGCCCCTTCCGGTGGTGGCCGCGGTGCGGCCCCTCCCGGCGGGGTTTCTGCCGGTCCGGCCCCTTCCGGAGGGGGTGGTCACAGTCCGGTCCCTCCCAGCAGGGTGCCCAGGGCGAAGGTCAGGGCCGCGGCGACCGCGCCGACCAGGAGCTGGCGCAGCCCGCTGTACCACCAGCTCCGCGCGGTGACGCGGGAGACGAGAGCGCCGGCGCCGAACAGCGCCAGGCAGGAGACCACCGCCGAGGTCAGCAGGCCGGTGACGCCCAGCAGGTACGGCAGGAGGGGCAGGAGCGCGCCCAGGCCGAACGACAGGAACGAGGAGACCGCCGCGATCCTGGGCGAGGGAAGGTCGCGGGCGGTCACCCCGAGTTCGGCCTCGGAGTGCACCTCCAGCGCCGTCTCCGGATCCATCGAGATCTGCCGCGCCACCTCGGCGGCCACGGCCGGGTCGACGCCCCGGTCCCGGTAGAGCTTGGCCAGCTCCTCCTGCTCGGCCTCGGGGTGGCGTTCGAGCTCGCGCCGCTCGACGGCGATCTCGGCCAGGGCCAGCTCGCGCTGGCTGGCCACGGACACGTACTCGCCCCCGGCCATGGAGAACGCGCCGGCCGCCAGGCCCGCGACGCCCGCCAGCACGATGACCCGGGTCTCGGCGCCGCCACCGGCGACCCCGGCGATCAGGGCGAAGTTCGAGACCAGGCCGTCCATCGCGCCGAACACCGAGGGCCGCAGCCAGCCGCCGTTGACGTCACGGTGCCGGTGGTGCATCTCGGCGCCCTGCCGGGAGTCCTCCTCGTTCATCCCGTCCCCCACCGCGCGGGGTGCCCGCACCGGTCCCGGCGCGGGGAGTCCCCCGTGCCGGGCGATCCGGTGACCCGGGACCTGGACGAACGTGACGTCAACGTCGTTCTTTCCCGCCTTCGGCAGCGGGCGCCGCCGTGCCCGGCTCACGGGCCTCGGTCGTGCCCGCCTCGCGCGGGTCGCCCCCGGCCACGGCCGGTACGGCGTCGCCGCGCACCGTCCCGCCGGGGCCGTCGGCATCCTCGTCACGGACACCGTCGTCGATCCCGTCACCCCTGACGGTCCCGTCGCCGGCGCCGTCCCCGCCCCTGTCCCCGTCGTCCCCGTCGTCCCCGTCGTTCCCGTCGCGCTCGACGGTCGCGGTGGTCGTGGCGATCTCGCCGGGGTCGGCCAGGTCGGCCGGGTGAGCGGGATCGGCGGACGCGGCCAGAACGCCGCTCACCTGCGTGCCCGGGACGTCCGGGCCGACGCGCGCGGGGAGCACCGGCTCGTCGTCGTTTTTGTTCCTGGCGTACCAGAAGTAGATCATCGCTCCGACGAACACGATGATCGACGTCCACTGGTTGAGCCGCAGGCCGAAGATGTGGTGGGCGGTGTCGACCCGCAGCCCCTCGATCCAGAAGCGGCCCACGGTGTAGCCGGCGACGTAGAGCGCGAACAGGCGGCCGTGGCGGAGCGCGAACCGGCTGCCCGCCCAGATCAGGATCAGGCCCAGGCCCAGGTCCCAGATCGACTCGTACAGGAACGCCGGGTGGTAGGTGTCCTCGCCCGGCACCGTGCCCGGCCGGTCGGGGTCGATCTGCAGGCCCCACGGCAGGTCGGTGGGGCTGCCGAACAGCTCCTGGTTGAAGTAGTTGCCCCAGCGGCCGATCCCCTGGGCGATCACGATTCCGGGGGCGATGGTGTCGGCCACCGCGGTGAGCGAGATGCCCGACCGCCGGCAGGCGATCCAGACGCCCACCCCGCCCAGCGCGACCGCGCCCCAGATGCCCAGGCCGCCGTTCCAGATGAACAGCGCCTCGTACGGCTCGTTGGGCGCGTCCGACCCGAAGTAGAGCTGCCAGTCGGTGATCACGTGGTACAGGCGTCCACCGACCAGGCCGAACGGCACGGCCCAGACGGCGAGGTCCACGATCGTTCCCGGCTCGCCGCCACGGGCCCGCCAGCGGCGTTCACCGATGATGACGGCGACGACGACGCCGAGCACGATGCACAGCGCGTAGGCCCGGATCGGGACCAGGCCGAAGAGGTACCAGACGCCCTGGGAGGGGCTGGGAATCGAGGCGAGGGGCATGTCAGGTGACGTTACCGTGTCGCGCGCTACTTGGCCGCATCAAGAACGGCCTGGCGTAGGTCGGCGGGTTTGAAGGCCACGTCGATGTCGACCTCGGTGCCGTCGAGCTTCAGCGTCGGGGTGCCGGTGAGCTTCTGGCCATCCATGATCTTGGTGCTGTACTCGGCGTGCGCGGCCGCCTTCTCCTGGCTGGTCACGCAGGCCTCGAAGCCCGGGTCGGTCACACCGGCCTCCTTGCCCCAGGCGATCAGGTCGGGGATCGCGAAGCCCTCGGCGGTCTCCGAGGGCTGCTCCTCGAAGAGCTTGTCGTGCAGGGCGATCCAGGAGGGACCTCCGGGGACGCAGCGGGAGGCGGCGGCGGCGCGCAGCGAGTTGCCCCGCGTGATGCCCTTGCTCGCCTGCTCCGGGAAGATCGTGATCGGGTGGTAGACCACCTTGAGCTTGCCCTCGGCCGCCAGGTTCTTGATCGTGGGGCCGCTGGTCTCCTCCAGCGCCTTGCACGCCGGGCACTGAAAGTCCTCGTAGACGTCCAGGACCGGCTTCTCCACGCCCGGCCTGGCCATGACCACCGAGCCGTCGGCGGCCACGGTGATCGGCGCGAGCGCGGCGCCGACCTGCTCGGACCTGCTGCTCTGGGCGGCGAACCACCATCCGGCGCCGATCGCGGCGAGCGCGATGACCGCCACCGTGGCGCCCGTCACCGCCCGCTTGCGACGGTCCTTCTGCTTCTGCTCGTCGCGCTGCGCCTTGATGCGATCACGCGCCGACTGCTCCCGCGCGGCCTTGCCCATCAGTCCGTCTCCTTCTCGTGGGGCTCCTCGTCGTCGCCGTCGAAGTCGTCGTACGGCTCCTGGCCGGGGGTGAGCCCCAGCACGGAGTCCAGCGCGAAGCGACCCGGCGGGAACCAGGCGACGAACACGCCGAGCACGAAGAGACCGAAGTCGCGAAGGATGTCGACGAGGTAGTCGGGCTCCACGCCGGCCGCCAGCCGACCGCCGCCGCCGAAGCAGCCGCAGTCGATGCGCAGCCCGCGTGCCCACGCCGAGGCGATGCCGATGACGAACGCCAGCATCAGCAGCGCCGAGACGACAGCCGCCGTCCGGGTGAGCAGCCCGACAACCAGCAACACCCCCACGACGATCTCCAGGATCGGCAGGCCGTACCCGACCACCGTGGCGAGCGATTCAGGGAGCAGCTCGTATGCCTCGACCGCCTGGACCGAGAGCGCCGGAGTGCCGATCTTGCCCCAACCCGCGACGATCAGCACGCCCGCCAGCACCAGCCGCGAGACGGTCGTCACCCAGCGTAGCGCCGAAATCACGATACGCGACCTATTGGGCGCGGGCTGTTTGCGGTCACGACCACCATTCTCCTCTTCCAGAGACCGGGCTCCAACGGCTCCGGCGGACGCACGGCTCCGAGGAAAACCTCATCACGGACCGGATAAGCGTTGGATAAGCCTGCCGTACGGACACGGAGCGTGACGGCACTTCTCAGGAAAGAGGTGCCGTCACGCCCGGAAAGCCGTCAGCCTCGGACACCCGCGGCCAGCTCGGCGCCCAGCTCGCGGACCGCGGCCAGGCCGGAGGCCTCGTCGGGGGCGTCCAGCACGCGGCGGATGAACGCCGAGCCCACGATGACGCCGTCGGCGTAGGCGGCGACCTCGGCGGCCTGGCGGCCGGTGCCGACGCCCAGGCCGACGCAGACCGGCAGCGAGGTGTGCGGGCGGGTGCGCTCGACCAGGCCCTGGGCGGCCTCGCCGACCGAGTCGCGGGCGCCGGTGACGCCCATCAGGGAGGCCGCGTAGACGAAGCCGGTGCAGCTGTCGGCGACGGCCTGGATGCGGGCCTCGGTGGAGCTGGGCGCGACCAGGAAGACCGTGTCGATCCCGGCGGCGGCGCTGGCCTCGCGCCAGGGCCCGGCCTCCTCGGGCGTCAGGTCGGGCGTGATGGTGCCCACCCCGCCCGCGTTCGCCAGGTCACGGGCGAAGCGCTCGGCGCCGTAGCGGTCGATCGGGTTCCAGTACGTCATGACCAGGGTGGCGGCGCCGGTCCTGGCGACTCCCTCGACCGTGCGCAGCACGTCGGCGATGCGGGTGCCGTTGGTCAGCGCCCGGTGGACGGCGTCCTGGATCGTCGGGCCGTCCATGAGCGGGTCGGAGTAGGGCAGCCCGATCTCGATCACGTCGCAGCCCGCCTCCACCATGGCGGCGGCGACGGTGACGCCGCCCTCCTTGCTGGGGAACCCGGCGGGGAGGTACCCGATGAGGGCGGCGCGGTCGTCCGCCTTGGCCTTGGCGAACACCGTCTGGAGAGTCGTCATCGTTGCTTCCGTTGCGGGTCGTCCTCCCCGGCCGTGGCGGAGGGGAAGAGGTGGGTCGTCAGAGGTTGAAGTACTTCATGGCGGTGCCCATGTCCTTGTCACCCCGGCCGGAGAGGTTGACCAGGATGGTGGCGTCCGGGCCCATCTCGCGGCCGAGCTTGAGGGCCCCGGCGAGCGCGTGCGAGGACTCGATCGCGGGGATGATGCCCTCGGTGCGGGCCATCAGCGAGAACGCGTCCATCGCCTCGGCGTCGGTGATGCCGTGGTAGGTGGCGCGGCCGGTGTCCTTGAGCCAGGCGTGCTCGGGGCCGACGCCCGGGTAGTCGAGCCCGGCCGAGATCGAGTGCGACTCGACCGTCTGGCCCTCGTCGTCCTGGAGCACGTACGTGCGCGAGCCGTGCAGCACGCCGACGGAGCCCTCGGTGAGGGTCAGGGCGTGCTCGCCGCTCTCCAGGCCGCGCCCGCCCGCCTCGTAGCCGTGCAGCCGGACGTCGCGGTCGCCGATGAAGGCGTGGAAGATGCCGATGGCGTTGGAGCCGCCGCCGACCGCCGCGGCGACCGCGTCGGGAAGGGCGCCGGTGAGCTCCAGCATCTGGCGGCGGGCCTCGACGCCGATGATCCGCGCGAAGTCGCGGACGATCTCGGGGAACGGGTGCGGCCCGGCGATCGTGCCGAACAGGTAGTGGGTGCGGTCGACGTTGGCCACCCAGTCGCGGAACGCCTCGTTGATGGCGTCCTTGAGGGTCTGGCTGCCGTTGGTGACCGGCACGACGGTGGCGCCGAGCAGCTTCATCCGGGCGACGTTGAGCGCCTGGCGCTCGCAGTCGACGGCGCCCATGTAGATCACGCACTCCAGGCCCATCAGGGCCGCGGCGGTCGCGGTGGCGACGCCGTGCTGCCCGGCGCCGGTCTCGGCGATCACGCGCGTCTTGCCCAGCCGCTTGGTCAGCAGGGCCTGGCCGAGCACGTTGTTGATCTTGTGGGCGCCGGTGTGGGTCAGGTCCTCGCGCTTGAGGATGATCCGGGCGCCGCCCGCCTGCTCGGCGAAGCGCGGCACCTCGGTCAGCGTGGTGGGCCGCCCGGCGTAGGTGCGCAGCAGGTGGTCGAACTCGCGCAGGAAGGCCACGTCGTTCTTGGCCTTGTCGTACTCCGCGGCGACCTCGTCCAGCGCGGGGATCAGCGCCTCGGGCACGTAGCGCCCGCCGAAGATGCCGAACTTGCCGTGCACGTCGGGGTCGTCACCGTGGAGGCCGTTGCCCGCGAGGTCCGCGGTGGTGATAACGGTTCCGTCTTGGATCGTCACTGCTTACTGCCCCTCGGGTCGGGATGCGGGATGGGCACCGGCGGTGACCAGGTCGACCACGGCGGCCCGCGGGTCCTTGCCGGTCACCAGGCTCTCGCCGACCAGGACCGCGTCGGCGCCGGCGCGGGCGTAGGCGAGCAGGTCGTGGGGGCCCCGCACGCCCGACTCAGCGATCTTGATGATGCCCTCGGGGATCTTGGGGGAGAGCTTGGCGAACACCTCGCGGTCCACCTCGAGGGTCTTGAGGTCACGCGCGTTGACACCGATGATCTTCGCTCCGGCGGCCAGCGCCCGGTCGAGCTCCTCGGCGGTGTGCACCTCGACCAGCGGGACCAGGCCGATCGACTCGGCCCGCTCGATGAGCGAGACCAGCGCGTTCTGGTCGAGCGCCGCGACGATCAGCAGCGCCAGGTCGGCGCCGTAGGCGCGGGCCTCCCAGAGCTGGTAGGAGGTGACGATGAAGTCCTTGCGCAGCACCGGGATGTCGACGACGGCGCGTACGGCCGCCAGGTCGTCGAGGCTGCCGCCGAAGCGGCGCCGCTCGGTGAGGACGCTGATCACGTGCGCGCCGCCCGACTCGTAGTCGCCGGCCAGCGCGGCGGGGTCGGCGATCGCGGCCAGCGCGCCCTTGGACGGGCTGGAGCGCTTGACCTCGGCGATGACCGCCACCTGGTCCCCGCCCAGCGCCGCGTACGCGTCGCGGGGGGCGGGCGCCTTCGCGGCCCGCTCCTTGAGCTCGGCCAGCGTCACCCTCTCCTGACGCTCGGCCAGGTCGGCGCGGACTCCTTCGAGGATCTCTTCGAGCACGTTCACTTGCCCTCCCCGCGAAGCTCGGAGGCCAGGCTCGCGAACGCCGTCGTATCCGTGGTTCGCTCGCTCCGCTCGCTCACGAGTAAGGCCCCTCCCGATCGACTGCCCTTGTCCCGCCGATGGTATCGGCCCGGCCGGGGTCACCCGGCCACGGGGTGAGACCTATAGGTGACTATGGCGCTAGGAATTCGCCAAAGGGAAGATTTCGAACCACCCAAAACACGAGCACTAAAGTCAGCAATAGCCATCCGTGTACGGGTTGTACGTATTTGCGAGGACTCGGCCTCGCGATCCCGTCCGCACCCGTGCCCGCCCGTACGCCGGCCCCCGGGCCTGTGCCCCCGCGTACGGTCGCGTCCGGGACCACGGCCGCACCCGGGAGGGCACCCGCGCCCGTCCCCGCGGCCCCGCGCCAGGCGCCCAGCGTCCACCGGCCCCACAGGACGATCGCCACCGGGATCAGGACCACGACCAGCGGGTTGAGCCCCAGGGCCGTCAGCGGATCGCCGTGCGCGAGCGCGTGCACCGCCCGCAACCCGCCGCAGCCCGGGCAGTACAGGCCGGTGAGCATGAGGAACGGGCAGGGAGGGTAGTGCCCCGCCTCGTTCGGGTCCACCGCCGCCACGAAGGCCACAGCGGCGCCCGCCGCGACCCCCAGCGACACCGGCACCGCCACCCGCGACCTCGCGGCCCAGCCCCTCGGCACGACCCGTCAGCACCTCCCACCGGTGATCGGCTCCCGGCCGGCCAGCCTACCCGCGCGACGCCCCGGCCCCCGGGCCCGGGACACCCGCCGCTCCCGGGCCGTTCCCGGACGACGCCGAGGTCCCCCAGGGGACCCGCGCCTCAGGCTCCCACCAGGGCGGCACCGCCGAGCGTGCCGACCAGCACCAGCCAGAGGACGACGAGGCCCAGCCAGCACAGGATCCCGAAGTAGGACAGCACCAGCCCGGCGATCGCCATGCCCCGCCCGTCCTCGCCGGTCCGGCTGATCTGTCCCAGGGAGATGTGCCCGAGCACGGCGCCCACGATCGAGGTGACGCCGCAGAACAGGCCGGCGATGCCCATGATCAGCGCGGCGATGGCCATGCCGTTGTTGGGCCGGGACGGCGGCGGGCCGTATCCGTAGCCGCCGTAGGGGTCGTGACCGCCCGGCCCGTACCCGTCCTGCGGGGCCCCGTAGCCCCCGGAGGGGTCGTAGCCGCCCCCGGGACCGTAACCGCCCGGCGAACCGTAGCCACCCGTGGGGCCCTGGCCGGGCGGGGGACCGTAACCACCCGACGAAGGACCGTAACCACCGGACGAGGGGCCGTACCCGCCGGAGGAACCCTTGGCGTCCGGGAAGCCGTGGCCACCGTTTTCCGGAGGCTGTCCATAACCACCGGACTGATTGCCGTAGCTCATGATGACTCCTGATTTTCCGGGGTACGGGCGGAAGCCTAGCTAAAATGCTTGCGGAACGCCGGGTTACGCCCACTCTGACCGGCCCCGGAGGGCCTCGGGCCGGGCCGGCTCTGGAAGGTCTCGTGCCGGGTTCGCCGGGTCAGGTCTCCCGGGGGTCCTCACCGGCCGTCGGGTCGGTCCCCTCGTCGATGGCGTCCCAGAGCGCCCGCTCGGTCGGGACGCCCCGTGCCGAGGAGGCCGAGGACGCCGGGGCGGGACGGTCCGTGCCCGGATCGGCTCCGGGACGGTCGTAGCGGCCGGACATGCCCGGCCAGCGGCCGCCCCGCACGACCGCCGTCACGCCCGCGATCAGCAGGAGCGCTCCCCCGGCTCCGGCGACGACCGGCCACAGGGGGGCCGGGACGACCTGCGGGACCGTGCCCGTCGCCGTGGCCGTCGGCGCCCGCTCGGCGGCGAGGCGCAGCGCGGCGTCCACGCCGCTCCCCCACCGGGAGGCGGCGATCACCCCCGCCCCGCAGAGCGCCAGCACCACGCCGACGACCGCGCGCCAGAGGCCGCCCGTCACGAGCACGGCGACCGCCGCGGCGAGCGCCGCCCAGGCGGCGGGCCCGAGCGCGGGGGCCAGCTCGGCGGCCGAGAGGGCCACCTCGCGGGTGCCGTACGTCACGGTGAACCAGTCGCGTCCGGCGGCGAGCAGCACCGGCAGGGCGCCCGCCAGGCAGGCCGCCAGCCAGATCCACGGCTCCCGCCTGGCCGTCATGCCCGGGTCACCGCGAGCTCCCCGGCGTCGAAGCAGGTCCGGTCGCCGGTGTGGCAGGCCGCGCCCACCTGGTCGACCTTCAGCAGGAGGGTGTCCCCGTCGCAGTCGAGCGCGGCGGACCTCACGTGCTGCACGTGGCCGGAGGTGTCACCCTTCACCCAGTAGGCTCCCCGGCTGCGCGACCAGTAGGTGGCCCTGCCGGTGGTGAGCGTGCGGTGCAGCGCCTCGTCGTCCATCCAGGCGAGCATGAGCACCTCGCCGGTGTCGTACTGCTGGACCACGGCGGGGACCAGGCCGTCGGCGGTGCGCTTCAGCCGGGCGGCGATGGAGGGGTCAAGGGACATGCCGCAATTGTGCCGCACCCGCGGGGAGGGTCGGCGCCCGGCACGTCCGGCCTCGGCCAGGCGCCCTGAACGTCCGTCCCCGTACGGCCGCCCGGCACGTCCGGCTTCGGACAGGCGCCCTGAATATCCGTCCCAGGCGGCGGCCCGCACGTCCCCGTCCGGGACGAGGGCCGGGCACGAGGGCACGGCACGTCCCGAGCGGGACCCCGTACGGGCGGATGCGGGCGTTCGGTCCGAGGGGTCAGTTCGAGCGGTCGTCGTCGAGCACGTCGGCGGCGTGGACCACGATCTGCGGGTCGGGGGTGCCGACGACGTCGTGATCCTTGTTGTCGTACTCGAACATGCTCAGGACGTACCTCATGGCCTCGATCCTGGCGCGCTTCTTGTCATTGCTCTTGATCACCGTCCACGGGGCCTCCTCCGTGTCGGTGTTGACGAACATGTCCTCCTTGGCCTCGGTGTAGTCGTTCCACTTGTCGAGCGACTTCAGGTCCATCGGGGAGAGCTTCCACTGCCGCACCGGGTCGACCTGCCGGATCACGAACCGGGTGCGCTGCTCCGAGCGCGACACCGAGAACCAGAACTTCACCAGGTGGATGCCGTCACGGGTGAGCATCCGCTCGAACGCGGGGGCCTGTTCCAGGAACTCCAGGTACTCCTCGGGGGTGCAGAACCCCATCACCCGCTCGACGCCGGCGCGGTTGTACCAGGAGCGGTCGAAGAACACCATCTCCCCGGCGGCCGGCAGGTGGGCGATGTAGCGCTGAAAGTACCACTGGGTGCTCTCGCGCTCGTTCGGCTTCTCCAGCGCCACCACGTTGGCCCCGCGCGGGTTGAGGTGCTCCATGAAGCGCTTGATCGTGCCGCCCTTGCCGGCCGCGTCGCGCCCCTCGAAGAGGACGACCAGCCGCCCGCCGTTGTCCTTGATCCAGTACTGCAGCTTGAGCAGCTCGATCTGGAGCAGGCGCTTGAGCCGGTCGTACTGCGCCCGGTCCATCCGCTCGGAGTAGGGGTACCGCTCCCGCCAGGTGTCGACCGGAGAGCCGTCCACCCGCACCAGGACGGGATCGTCGTCATCGTCGTCGTCGACCCGCAGGTCCGCCAGCTCGTCGAGCAGGTCGCTGCGCTCCATAACCGATCGGATGTCCGGGACGGACGGCTGCCCGCCCATGGGCTCTTCGCCCTGTACCTCTGTCATCGGTCCCTTCCCCTGGACGGAACGTGGGATCCGCCCGTCCTTGCCTCTACCTCACCGTGACCAGGCTAATCCTCCCCGGCGGGACGGCCTTGACCGGCCTTTCCCCTCGCTCTTGACCGGCCGCACCCCACGGCCCCGGCCCGCCGCTCCCGCGACCTCGGCCGGCCCCGGAGCACCCGGGAACCGGGGCGCCTAGGAACGGGCCGACGAGATCCAGGAGGCGTACATGTCGGCGTAGACGCCGGGCGTGCGCACGAGCTCGGCGTGCGGGCCGCGCTGCACGATCCGGCCGCGGTCGAAGACGAACACCTCGTCGGCCGCCGCGGCGGTGGAGAGCCGGTGGGCGATGGAGACGGCCGTACGCCCCCGGGTGGCCCCCTCCAGGGCGCGGGCCAGCCTCACCTCCGTGGCCGGGTCCACCGCCGAGGTGGCCTCGTCCAGCAGGAGCAGGTCGGGATCGGCCAGGTAGGCGCGGGCCAGCGCGACGAGCTGGCGCTCGCCCGCCGACAGCGACTCGCCACGCTGGCCGACCTCGGTCGCCAGGCCGGCGGGCAGGCCCTCCATCCAGTCGGTGAGCCCCAGCTCGGTGAGGGCCAGCTCGATCTCCGCCTCGGACGCCGAGGGCCGCCCGAAGGCGATGTTCTCCGCCAGGGTGCCGTCGAACAGGAACCCGTCCTGGGGCACCATGACGATCCTGCGGCGCAGCGAGGAGAACCGCACGTCGCGCAGGTCGTGGCCGTCGACCGTGATCCTCCCCGAGACCGGGTCCATCAGGCGGGTGAGCAGCTTGGCGAAGGTCGTCTTGCCCGAGCCGGTCTCCCCGACCACGGCGACCCGCGAGCGCGGCGTGATGGCGGCCGAGACGCCGTGCAGCACCGGCGGCCCGCCGGGGTAGGAGAAGCCGACGTCCTCGAAGGAGACCGAGATGGGACCGCGCGGCAGGTCGACGCCGTCCTCGCCCGGGTCGGCGACGTCGGCCGGGGTGTCGAGCACGCCGAGGATGCGCCGCCATCCGGCGACGGCGTTCTGCGCCTCGTTGAGCACCTCGGTGGCCATCTGCATCGGCGAGACGAACAGCGTGATCAGGAACAGGAAGGCCACCAGGCGTCCCTCGCTGATGTCGCCCGCCAGGCCGAGCCTGACGCCGACCAGCACCAGCGCGGCCAGCGCGACGGCCGCGACGATCTCGGTCAGCGGGAAGACGGTCGCGACGATCCGCTGGGTGCGGGCCTGGGCCGCCTTGTTGGCGTCGATCGCGACGTCGAGCCGTTCGGCCGTACGGGCCTCCGAGCCGTGCGCCCTGATCACCGCGGCGCCCACCACGGCCTCGCTGACGGCCGAGAGCATGTCGCCGGTGCGCTCGCGCACCCGCGTGTAGGCGCCCGACAGCCACCGCTGGAACCGCGGCAGCACGACCATGAGCGGCAGGAAGCACCCCCACACCACCAGGGCGAGCTGCCAGGAGTAGACGAACATCAGCGCGGTGGCGACCACCAGCTGCCCCAGGGCGATGATGATCATCAGCCCGCCCCACTGCATGAACGTGCTGATCTGGTCGACGTCGCCGGTCACCCGGGAGACGAGCGCGCCGCGCCGCTCGGTGTTCTGGGTGAGCACCGACAGGTCGTGCACGTGCCGGAAGCCGCGCACCCTGAGCGTGGCCAGCGAGGACTCGGTGGCCCGGTACAGGCGGACGTTCATCAGGTACGCGCACAGAGCGGTGAACACCACGGCGGCGGCGCAGATCAGCACCGTGGTGCGGACGTAGGCCAGGTCGGGGGTGCCACCGGCCAGGCCGGTGTCGATGGTCTGCTGGACCGCGATCGGCACGATGATCTTGCCGACCGTGGCGACCACGGCCAGCGCGAGCGTCCCGGCCAGACCTTTGCGGAACTCCGGCGTGAGCGACAGCCCGTGGCGGACCGTGGCCAGGCCGGAGCGCTCGATCCCCTGGAACGCGCTCATCGGGGCCCCCCGCCCCGCGGGCCGCGGGCGGCCGGGCTCGGGTCGTACTGCCTCACGCGCTGACCTCTTCCTCGTGTTCGGCGGCGAGCGCCTCGCGCTCGGCGCCCTGACGTTCGTAGGCGGTGACCAGGTTGCGGTAGCCCTCGCAGCGCTCCAGCAGCTCCGCGTGGGAGCCGCGGTCGGCGATGCGGCCGTGGTCGAGGTAGACGACCTCGTCGGCCAGGGCGATGGTGGCCATCCGGTAGGCGATCACGACGACCGTGGAGACCTGGGCCGCGTCCCGCAGCCCGTACAGGATCCTGGCCTCGACCTGCGGGTCGACGCTGGAGGTGGAGTCGTCCAGGACCAGCAGCCTGGGGCGGCGCACCAGCGCGCGGGCCAGGGCGATCCGCTGGCGCTGGCCGCCGGACAGGGACGTGCCGCGCTCGCCGACCATGGTGTCGAGCCCGGCGGGCAGCGCGCTGACGAACCCCTCTGCCTGGGCCAGCCGCAGCGCCGCCCAGACCTCCTCGTCGGCGACCGGCAGGCCGAGGGCGACGTTGCCGCGTACGGTGTCGTCGAACAGGAACGTCTGCTGGGGCACCAGGGCGACCGCGCCGCTGACGCCTCCCCTGGCGACCTCGCGCAGGTCGGTGCCGTCCACCAGGACGGCGCCCGAGGCCGGGTCGACCAGGCGGACGAAGGTCTGGGCGAGCGTGGACTTGCCCGAGCCGGTGGGACCGACCAGGGCGACGGTCCTCCCCGCCTCGATCTCCAGGTTCACCTCGCGCAGGACGGGGAAGTCACCGTCGCCGTAGGCGTAGGCCAGGTCGCGCACCTCCAGCCTGACCGGGTCGGTGCCGGGAAGGTCGGCCGTGCCGTGCTCCATGGACCCGCTGGCGTCCATCACGGCCCGGATCCGCTCGTAGCCGACCACCGATCGGGGCAGTTCGGCGAGCACCCAGCCCAGCGCGCGGATCGGGAAGGCCAGCAGCGTGAACAGGTAGGCGACCTGGACGAGCACCCCCGAGCCGATCGCGCCGCTCTCCAGCCGCATCGCGCCGATCATCAGCACCGCGAGCACGCCCAGGGTGGGCAGCGCCTCCAGCACCGGGTCGAACAGGCCGCGGACCCGGCCGACGGCGATGTTGGCGTCGCGCAGCTCGTGGGCCTTGGCCGTGAAGCGGGCGGTCTCCTCGTCCTCGCGGCCGAGGGTCTTGACGACCAGGGCGCCGTCGAAGCTCTCGTGGGCGATCTCGCTGACCTCGGCGCGCAGCTGCTGGGCACGGGTGGCCAGCGGGTTGAGCCTGCGCTGGTAGACCAGGTTGAGCACGGCGATCGCCGGGAAGACCAGGAAGCCCACCAGGGCGAGGACCGGATCGGTGATCACCATCGCGACCGCGGCGGTGACGAGCATCACCACGACGCCGACCGCCATCGGCAGCGGCGCCAGCGGCGCCCAGGCCGCCTCGACGTCGGAGCCGGCGTTGGACAGGAGCTGCCCGGTCGGGTGGCGGTGGTGCCAGGCCAGCGGGAGCCTCAGGTACTGGCGGGTGACGTCCCTGCGGGAACGGGCCTGCATCCGGTACTGCATGACCCCGGCGAAGTAGCGCCGGCCGGCCACGCCCAGGGCCTTGAGCAGCGACACGCCGAGGATGAGGAGCGTGCCCGCGACCAGGGTGGCGGTGGTGATGTCCCCGTTCCTGAAGGCGGGGAGCACGACGTGGTCGGTGGCCCAGCCCAGCGCCCACGCCGCCGCGACGGTCATGAAGCCGTACAGGGCGCTGGACAGGACCGCCGCTGTGAAGATCGACTTCTCGGCGCGGACGGCCACCCCGAGGACACCGATCCCCCGGCGCATGATTGCGGTGGTCACCTTGCTCGACACGCGGGGAGTGTCCCTTCGAAGGAAATGTTTCACGCTTGTTTCTACCTAAGTCCCTATCAAAGTGGATCATGCGGTTATTCCCGGATCGGCCCCCCGACATGACGGGAGCACGCCGCCGGTTGCTCGCGCAACGATGTTGGTAGAGTGATCGACCGACCTCCTCCCTACTGCCGCAGGCGGGGGTTCGAGCCCCGGAGCCGAGGCCCCGGACCGCCTACGGAGGTATCCGATGAACCACGCCCGCGCCGAGCGCGCCGCGCTCGCCGACCTGTTCGTCACGGTCGGCCCGGACGCCCCCACCCTCTGCGAGGGCTGGACCACCTTCGACCTCGCCGCCCACCTCGTGCTCCGCGAACGCCGCCCCGACGCCGCCGGGGGCATCCTCCTCAAGCCCCTGGCCGGACGCGCCGCCAGGGTGCAGGAGGCCCTCAAGACCACGAAGGGCTACCCGGGCCTCATCGAGCTGGTGCGCTCGGGCCCGGCCGGGCTCTACCGGCTGCCCGGGCTGGACGAGGTGGTCAACACGATGGAGTACTTCATCCACCACGAGGACGTACGGCGTGCCCAGCGGGTGTGGGAGCCGCGCGAGCTCCCCGGCGACCTGGAGGAGCGGTTCTGGAAGCAGGTCCGCGCCGGCGCCCGGGTGTTCCTGCGCCACTCGCCCGTCCGCGTGATCCTGCACCGCGCCGGCGGGGGCGTCGCCATCGGCGGCCCCAAGGACGCCACCGGCCAGGTCGAGGTGACCGGCCGGGCCGGGGAGCTGCTGCTGTTCTGCTTCGGCCGCCAGGCGCACGCCAAGGTCGACCTCAGCGGCGACGACGAGGCGATCGCCCGGCTCATGGACGCCCCCCTGGGCATCTGACCCGTCCCGGCGAAGACGGTCGATGACGGTCGATGACGTTAAGGACCCCCTTCCCCGGGAAATCGGGGGGCATGAGCCTTACGAGCGATGACTACAGCGTCCACATCGACGGTCACACGGTGGCGGTGACCGGCAAGACCGGCCCGGTGCAGGCCCGCTGGACCCTCACGGTCGACGGCCGGGAGGTCGACCACGCCACGGCGTCCGGGGACTTCTCCCTCAGGGGCACGCTGCCGAACGGCACCGCCGTCCGCGCCGAGGTGCACCAGAGCCTGATCGGCCCTACGGAGGTCGTGGTCTACCACGGCGACGTGGAGATCTCGCGGTTCCACGGCTTCGTCGCGTGACCCCCGCCCCCGCCCCCGCGCGTCACCCCGTCGGCCTCCGGGACGAGGGCGGCCTGGCTCCGGCCCGCCGTCCCTCCCCCGGACGGCCGGCGTGCGACCCTCCGCCCCGTACGCCCCACGCGGGCCGCCCTCCCGGCTCCCACCTCCCTGGAACGGTCCCCGAATTCGCCATACCCGTCCGGGCGGACTAGCGCTACCGGTATACCTGGCAGTGAACATTGGACAGGATCGCCTCGCGACCGCACCATGGCGGGTGTGACCCATGCCAGACTCGCGACCGGACCACGGCTCGTCCCCGTGGGCCGGGTATGATCACTAAAATCCGGGAGCCACCCGGGCCGCAGATGCCAATGATCGATAAAATTCGGGTATATACGGCTGGGATTGGAACTGCCAGGAGGCCCCCATGCAGGTCAAGAAGGTCCTCACCTACCTCGCGGTAGCGTTCGTGGTCTTCTATCTGTTCACCAAGCCCGCCGAAGCGGCGAGTGCGGTCAACGGAGTCTTCGATGGAATCGTGACCGGAGCGGATCGATTGGCTCTGTTCGTCACCCGAGTGCTCAACTGACCGCCGGGCGAGGCCCGGCCCCGCCCTGAACCGCGTCACCCGCGCTCCCGGCCGATCCATGGGGGAGCGCGACCTCACCCGACCAACCGGACCGCCACGCCGCCCCCCGGCCGATCCCGGGGACGGTGCGCAGCCCGCCGCGACGACGTTCGTCGACCGGTGAATCCGGCATCCAGGTCACCCTCCCGCCGCCCGGAGCCACACGGCGCCACCGTACGGAGCGGTACGGACACCCCAGGCACGACGCGACACTCGTTCGTCCGTGCGACGAGCGCCCCTGACCCGATCATGGGCAACCGCTGGAAACTCCCGGACGGTCCCTTGATGATCTCTCCGGCATCGTGGGGAAGGGTCCGTTTTCTCGTACGGGGGGGTCGTTCATGCGGCGCAGACAGGGTCTTCTCCGAGCCGGAGTGATCGTCGCCGGAGTCCTGGCCTACGGCGCACCGGCCCTCGCACCGGCCTCCGCGTCGGCCACGTCCCCGGCCGCGAACCCCGCCGCCCGGCTCACCGTCCCGGCGCGGATCCCCCGCCCCGTCCCCGCTCCCGACCCCGCGCCCTCCTCCCCCGCCCCGGTCTCCCGGGCACCCCAGGCCGTCTCACTGACCCGGGTGGTCCCGGCACCCCCGGCAATCTCGCCGGCCTCGACGACCGTCCGCCCCTCGCTCCCCCTCGCCCGCCCGATCCTCGGCCATTTCGGCACCCCGGCGGGGCGGCCGCTGCGGGGCAGGATCACGACGGCCGTCCCCGCCGGCGAGACACTCGGCTTCAGGGTCACCGACCCCGCCCTGCTTCCGGCGGGGATCACGATCGACGCCGACGGCCTGCTGGGCGGCGCCTCCCGGGTGCCGGGCATCTGGACGGTCCCGGTCGAGGTGTGCACCCGCACGGGCGGTTGCGCCCCCGGCGCGGTGACGATCACCGTCACCGCCCCCTGCGCGGCCTCACCCGCCGATCCGTCCCGCGGCGTGCGCGCGCCGGACGAGGGCGGCGCCGAAGCCGCCGGCTGACACGCGGTAGCGGAGTCAGTGGGCGACGCGGACGGAGGTGGGGATGCTCCAGGGGCCGCAGTCGGAGCCGAACGTGCCGCGGTCGCAGCCCTGGACGATGAAGGCGAACCTGTTGACCTCGTGGCCGTTGGTGGTGCTGCACACGTCGCCGTCGCAGTACGGCGTCATGATGTACTGGCCGCTCCAGGGGGTCAGGCGACCCACCTTGACCTGGGTGGCCCTGCCCCCGTCCTTGCTCCAGCGGACGTTGAAGAAGTCCCAGTCACGGCCCAGGCCGCTCCACTTGAAGACGACCTTGTTCCCCTTCCCGTACGCGCGCACCAGGGTGCCGTCACCCAGGCTCGGGGACCAGACGATCTTGCCGTTGCGGAAGGTCTGCCAGGAGCCGCGCTTGTCGGGGTAGCCGAACTCCTTGCCGGTGGGGCAGCCGTAGACGCTGTTCTCGCCGCCGTTGGAGCGCCACAGGCCGCCGATCAGGCTGCCCGAGGGTGCCACCAGCGAGGCGTCGCACGCGCTGTGAGCGGTCGCGGCCCGCGCGCCGGCCGGTACGGCGAGGACGGTGACGCTCGCCGCGACGGCGACGGCGAGACCGAGGAGTGAACGAGAGGTGCGGCCCATGGAAGCGGTCCTTTCGGGCGAGATTCGCTGGTGCCCCCCATATGTACGACAGGCCGCTTTCACCCCGGCATCCACGCCTTGAGAATGGCTTGCAGAACACACATTCCGATCCACAAAGCAATAACATTTACCGATATATCCACATACAAAGGAGAGTGAGATAACGATCAAATCCGTGACGCTCCCGGTCCTCGCGGTGCCGGCGCTGCTGCTGTGCGCATGCACCTCCGGTCAGGGGTGGGAGGCGTCCCCGGTGCCGTACGTGACCCCGTCGGCACTGCTGCCGGAACCGCCTCCGTCGTCGTCCCCCGGCCGGATTCGGAAGGGCAGGCGGCACTGGCGCCACCGGCGGGAAAGGGCGGCCGCGACCCCGGCGACATCAACGGCGACGGCTTCGCGGATTTGGTCTTCCTCATACCCCACGACCACTGGTCGCCCGATCTCGCGATCGTGTACGGCTCACGGCGCGGGCTGAATCCCGCGACCCGGACGATGGTGGCCTCCACCCACGTGGAGTTCACCACCGGTACGAGCACGGCCGACCTGGACGGCGACGGCTTCGCCGACATCCTCGCCCACGGCCGCCCGGCGAAGGCGCTCAGGAAACCGAACGCACCGTACATCCTGTGGGGCGGCCCGAAGGGGGTGGACCCCAGGGCCGAACCGACCCCCTGGAGAACCCCTTCACCGCCTTCGCCCTCATGGACGGGGGACTTCGACGGCGACGGCGACGCCGACCTGGCGATACCGGTAGGGGCGACGAACGATTCGAGCACTCTCGCGACCGAACTGGCGCTGTTCCACGGACCGTTCACCCGGACCGGCTCCGCACGGCGTCACGACATGCGGCCCTCACCCGACGGAGAACCGCCCAGGTCCCTGATCGCGGGAAGGATCGGCCGGCACCGTGCCACCGACCTGTTCGAGCATGCCTCAGGCATCGAGGGCCAGCATGCGACGTGGCTCCTCAGGGGCGGCCCCGCCGGCCTCTCGCACACCCCCCGCACGCTGAACGAGGGTGGTGCCGTGGCCCTGGGCGACTTCGACGGGGACGGCAGGGACGAGCTGGCGCTGGCCTGGTTCTCCTCCGCCTCCGTCGAGGGGTGGGACCAGGGACTTTCGGTCTGGTGGGTCACGGACGGCACCCGCGACGAGACCTTCTTCGGCACCGGCGCCTGGTGAACACCGGCCAAGACCCGCCGAACACCCGGATCACGCGATCCCGGCCACCCCACCGGCGAAACCCCGAGGGCCGGCCCCCGCCCGGCTCAGCCAAGCCTGCCCGCTACAGGGGGGCCGGCGGATAGCCTTCCGTGCCGATCGTCACCAGCACCGGCTCCGGCAGCGTGAACGGCTTGCCGAAGGAGCTGACACTCTCACGCGTGTAGCGGTTGACGTCGGGCTCGCTGAACACCCTGACGGTCCCGCACTTCCGATCGATGATCACGTAGACGGGAATCCGCATCGAAGCGTACGCCTCCGGCTTGTCGCCGTAATCCTCGGAACGGGTGTTCTTCGACACCACCTCGACGACCGCCGCCACGATCTCCTTACGGACCGGGTTCTCGTCATCGGTGAGACTTCCGGCAGGAATGATCACGATGTCGGGCTGCGGGCCTCTGTGGTCACCGGGCGTCCCGACCCCCATGTCGGGCAAAGCCCACCAGGCGTCGGAGGGAATCTGACGAATCGTCTCGCTGACGATCACATTATGAAAGGCGGACGCGGACGCCTGAATCACGATCTTCCCGGCGTACCACTCGACCTTGTACCCGTCGCGCTCCGCCGCCAGCGCGAGGAGCTCACTGAGCGTCCTCGACTCGTTCGACACCCTGCCCCTCCTCGTCTCGCCCGTGTCCGACAATGCCGGCGAACAAGAGCCGGCGCCCATGACCGCGAGAGGACAACAGGCACGACCGGCTTCCGCACTCCCCGCCATCGCGTGAAGCAGCTTCCGTAGGCCCCCTGAACAACCAGGAGAGGTCGCGGCTTCCTCCGTACGGGACGCAAGGCGTGAAGCCCGGCCCTGCGCTCCTTTCCGCAGGGGCGCTTCAGCTACGGCGGCCTTCCCGGGCCGCCCCGCGCCGAGGCTTCAGCGTCGGCGCGCCCCCTGGGCGGCCGGAAAGAAAGGAGCTACGGCCCGCGCCCCGTACGGCCGGATCCCGGTGCGCGGAGGCGGGCCGGTGTTCCGGGCGGCGTATAAGAAAGCGCGACCGTCGCGCCCGGCAGGCCGGAGGCCTGGGAAACAGACCCCGGCCACGACGGCCGCCCGGAACACCGGCCCGCCGCAGCGCGACCCCGCCCGCCGCCCCGGATGCCCGGATGCCCGGATGCCCGGCCTCAAGGGACCCCGCGCCCACCCACACAGCGCACGCGACGACGCCCTACAGCGGAACCGTCCGGCAAAAATCAGCGAACAGGATGCCCCGCCAGCCGCAGGGTCTCCTTGACGTCACCGATCTTCAACTGCCCGAAGTGGAACACCGAGGCGGCCAGCACCGCGTCCGCCCCCGCGTCCACCGCCGGAGGGAAGTGTTCCAGCTCTCCGGCGCCCCCGCTGGCGATGATCGGGAGCGACACCGCGGCCCTGACGAGCCGGATCAGCTCCATGTCGTAGCCGTCGAGGGTGCCGTCGCCGTCCATCGAGTTGAGCAGGATCTCCCCCACACCGAGTTCCTCACCCCTCTGGGCCCACTCGACCGCGTCGAGCCCGGCGCCCCGGCGGCCTCCGTGCGTGGTCACCTCGAACCCCGAGGGCATGGGCGGGCCGTCGACGACCCGGCGGGCGTCCACCGACAGCACGATGCACTGCGCACCGTACCGCTGCGACGCCTCGGTGAGCAGCTCGGGCCGGGCGATCGCCGCGGTGTTCAGCACCACCTTGTCGGCGCCCGCCCGCAGCAGCTTGTTCACATCTTCCACCGACCGGATGCCCCCGCCCACGGACAGCGGGATGAACACCTGCTCGGCGGTCCGGCTGACCACGTCGTACATGGTCGTCCGGTCGGAACTGGAGGCGGTGATGTCCAGGAACGTCAGCTCGTCGGCCCCCTCCGCGTCGTAGCGGCGGGCCAGCTCCACCGGATCCCCGGCGTCCCTGATGTTCGCGAAGTTGACGCCCTTGACCACCCGCCCGGCGTCCACGTCCAGGCAGGGGATCACGCGCACCGCGACAGTCATCGGAAACTCCTCAGAAGCCAGGTCAAGAACGTACCGCCGCGAGGGCGTCCTCAAGGGTGAAGGCCTGCGCGTACAGCGCCTTGCCGATGATGGCCCCCTCGACCCCGATCGGGACCAGCGAGGCCAGGGCCCGCAGGTCGTCCAGGGACGAGACGCCGCCGCTGGCGACCACGGGCTTGTCGGTACGGGAGCAGACCTCGCGGAGCAGGTCCAGGTTGGGGCCGCGCAGCGTGCCGTCCTTGGTGACGTCGGTGACGACGTAGCGGGGGCAGCCGTCGCCCTCCAGGCGCTCCAGCACCTCCCACAGGTCGCCGCCCTCCTGGGTCCAGCCCCGGGCCGCCAGCGTCGTGCCCCGCACGTCGAGGCCGATCGCGATCCGGTCCCCGTACTCGGCGATGATCTTCGAGCACCAGGCGGGGTTCTCCAGCGCGGCGGTGCCGATGTTGACCCTGCGGCACCCGGTGGCCAGGGCGAGCTCCAGGGTCGCGTCGTCGCGGATGCCTCCGGACATCTCCACGTCGACGTCGAGGGCGCCCACCACGGTGGCGAGCAGCTCACGGTTGCTGCCCCGGCCGAAGGCCGCGTCCAGGTCGACCAGATGGATCCACTGCGCGCCGGCCTCCTGCCAGGCGAGCGCCGCCGACAGGGGGTCGCCGTAGGAGGTCTCGGTGCCCGCCTCGCCCTGGACCAGGCGGACCGCCTGGCCGTCGGCGACGTCCACGGCGGGGAGCAGCTCAAGCGACATCTGTTCAGGTCCTCCGGTCGAAAACAAGGGTGAGAAAAAGCGGTACGAACAACAGGGACAGGACCAGGGTGCCGAACCGCGCGGCCCACGAGGACCAGAGTAACCAGGCGATGACCTGGACGATCAGGAACAGTACCGCCGCGACGGCGTTCTGCGCCCGGCGGCGGCGGGCCATGATGCCGCCCTGGGAGACGATTTTGACGGGCCTGCCCGGCAGCAGCGCGGTCACCCTGCCGACGCGCTCGCGCCGGCGCGCCAGCCTGGCCTCCCGCTCGGCGCGCAGGGCCTCCTGACGGGCCCGCTCCGCCTCCCGCTCGGCCCGCCGCCTGGCCCTCTCCTTGCTCATCCAGGATCCCCCGAAACGCTCATCGAGCACCTCCCGGAAGGCTCGTCGAGAACCCCCCGGGATCCCGCCAGGAGCATCATCGGACACCCAGGGAAAAAGCCGAAGAACCCCCGGAAAGCCTCACGCGACCGTTCCCAGCCAGTTGACCAGCAGCTGCGCCCCGGCGTCGCCCGACTTCTCCGGGTGGAACTGGGTGGCCGCCAGCGGCCCGTTCTCCACGGCCGCGACGAACGGCGTGCCGTGCTCGGCCCAGGTGATCAGCGGGTCGTCGAAGCCCGGCCCCGGCCGCAGCTCCCAGGAGCGCACGCCGTAGGAGTGCACGAAGTAGAAGCGCGTCTCAGCGTCGAGCCCGGCGAACAGCCTGGTCTCCGCCGGGGCCTTGACCGTGTTCCAGCCCATGTGCGGCAGCACCGGCGCCTCCAGGCGTTCCACCGTGCCCGGCCACTCCCCGCAGCCCTCGGTCGTGACGCCGTGCTCGACGCCCGTCTCGAAGAGGATCTGCATGCCGACGCAGATGCCGAGCACCGGCCGCCCCGCCGACAGGCGCCGCGCGACGATCCGCTCGCCCCGCACGGCCCGCAGCCCGGCCATGCAGGCGGCGAACGCCCCCACCCCCGGCACGACGAGGCCGTCGGCCTCCATCGCCTTCTCGTAGTCGGCCGTCACCGTGACGTCCGCGCCGACCCGGGCCAGCGCGCGCTCCGCGGAGCGGAGGTTGCCCGAGCCGTAGTCGAGGATCGTTACCTTCTTCACCACCACAGCACCGCCG
Organism: Streptosporangium sp. DT93; assembly: GCF_049844535.1. NCBI lineage: Bacteria > Bacillati > Actinomycetota > Actinomycetes > Streptosporangiales > Streptosporangiaceae > Streptosporangium > Streptosporangium sp. DT93. The sequence goes on along the minus strand of NZ_JBNCLF010000012.1, from coordinate 238,451 downwards.
TCGTCGTCGCCAGGACCGCGAGGACGGCGAGCAGCACCGCGCCCCGCCGCAGACCCTGTTTGATGAATGAGATGATCCCGCCGACGAGGAAGAGCGCCACGAAGGCCATCGCGACCGCCGACCAGTTGTCACTCACGGCCGCGCCCCCTCACCCGGGAACCGGTCACAGCACGCCCTTGGTACTGGGCACCCCGGTAGCGCGCGGGTCACGCTCCGAGGCCGCCCGCAGCGCCCTGGCCAGCGCCTTGAACTGAGCCTCCACGATGTGGTGGGCGTTGCGCCCGTACGGGACGCGCACGTGCAGGCAGATCGCGGCCTGGGCGACGAACGACTCCAGGATGTGCCGGGTCATCGTCGTGTCGTACTCCGCGCCGATCATCGGCGCCATGCCCTCGGGCTCGGTGTGCACCAGGTACGGGCGGCCGGACAGGTCGACCGTGACCTCGGCGAGCGACTCGTCCAGCGGGCAGGACGCGTTGCCGAACCTCCGCAGGCCCGACTTGTCGCCCAGGGCCTCGCGGAACGCGGCGCCCAGCGCGAGCGAGGTGTCCTCGATCGTGTGGTGGGAGTCGATGTGCAGGTCGCCCTCGGTCCTCACGGTCAGGTCGAACAGGCCGTGCTTGCCGAGCTGGTTCAGCATGTGGTCGAAGAACCCGACACCGGTGGACACCTCGACGTTCCCGGTGCCGTCGAGGTCGACCTCGACCAGCACCGAGGTCTCCTTGGTGACGCGCTCGACGCGACCGCGACGGGGCGCGGCCGTGCCGCCGGCAGTGATGCTCACAGGATCTCCTCCAGGGCGGCGCGGAACGCCGCCATCTCCTCGGTCGTTCCGATCGAAACTCTAAGCCACTGCGGCGGCCCGACCTCACGGATCAGCACCCCGCGCTCCAGCAGGCCCCGCCACACCGCGTGCCGGTCCTCGAAGAGGCCGAACAGCACGAAGTTGGCGTCCGAGTCGGCGACGGTCAGCCCCCGGCCGCGCAGCCACTCCACGGTGGCGTCCCGCTCGGCCCGCAGCGTGTCGACCGCGCCGAGCAGCTCGGCGCGGTGGGCCAGCGCCGTCAGCGCCGCCGTCTGGGTGAGCGTGGACAGGTGGTAGGGCAACCGGACCAGCAGCAGCGCCTCGACGACCGCCGGGTCGGCCGCCAGGTAGCCCAGCCGGGTGCCGGCCATGGCGAACGCCTTGGACATGGTCCGCGTGACGATCAGTCGAGGATTGTCCGGCAGCAGGGTCAGCGCCGACGGGGTGCCGGTGCGGGCGAACTCGAAGTAGGCCTCGTCCACCACCACGATGCCCGGCGCCGCCTCGACGATCCGGGCGATCACCGCCGGGTCCAGCGCGGTCCCGGTGGGGTTGTTGGGCGAGGTCAGGAAGACCACGTCGGGCCGGTGCTCCTCGATCGCGGCGACCGCCTTGCCGACGTCGATCCCGAAGTCCTCCTCGCGCGCGGCGGAGATCCACTCGGTCGAGGCGCCGGTGGTGATGATCGGGTGCATCGAGTAGGACGGCTCGAAGCCCATCGCGGACCGGCCGTGGCCGCCGAAGGCCTGCAGGATCTGCTGCAGCACCTCGTTGGACCCGTTGGCCGCCCAGACCCGCTCCACGTCCAGGCCGTGGCCGAGGTACCCGGCCAGCTCCCGGCGCAGCTCCAGCGCGTCGCGGTCGGGGTAGCGGTTGAGCTCGGAGGTGACGCCCCGCACGGCCTCGGCCAGGTCCGCGACCAGGGACGCCGACGGCCCGTAGGGGTTCTCGTTGGTGTTGAGCCTGACCGGCACGTCGATCTGCGGGGCACCGTAGGGCGTGCGCCCCCGCAGGTCGTCCCGGATCGGCAGATCCTCCAGTCTCACGGGCGCGCCTCCCCTGCCGGGGGAAGGGGTCGTCACGACGGCACCTCCCCGTCGAACCGGGCCCGGATCGCCGCACCGTGCGCGGGAAGATCCTCGGTGTCGGCCAGCACGCACACGTGCGCGGCGGCCCCGGCCAGGGCCTCTCGGCTGTAGTCGACCACGTGCACCCCCCTCAGGAACGTCTGCACCGACAGTCCCGAGGAGTGGCAGGCGCAGCCGCCGGTGGGCAGCACGTGGTTGGAGCCCGCCATGTAGTCGCCCAGCGAGACCGGCGCGAACGCTCCGACGAAGATCGCCCCGGCGTTGCGCACCCGGGCCGCCAGCTCGGCCGCCCCGGCGGCGTGGATCTCCAGGTGCTCGGCGGCGTAGGCGTCGACGACGCGCAGCCCGGCCTCCATGTCGTCGACCAGCAGGATGCCCGACTGGCGCCCGGCCAGCGCCTCGGTGATCCGCTCGGCGTGCTTGGTGGCGGCGACCTGGCGGGGCAGCTCCCGCTCGACGGCCTCGGCCAGTTCCTCGGAGTCGGTGACGAGCACGGCGGCGGCGATCGTGTCGTGCTCGGCCTGGCTGATCAGGTCGGCGGCGACGTGCGCCGGGTCGGCCGTGGCGTCGGCGAGGATCGCGATCTCGGTCGGCCCGGCCTCGGAGTCGATGCCGATCCGTCCCTTGAGCAGGCGCTTGGCCGCGGCGACCCAGATGCTGCCGGGACCGGTGACCATGGCGACCGGCCGGCACTCCTCGGTGCCGTAGGCGAACATCGCCACGGCCTGGGCGCCGCCGACCGCGTAGACCTCGTCCACGCCGAGCAGCGCGCACGCGGCCAGGATCGACGGGTGCGGCCACCCTCCGAACTCGCGCTGGGCGGGCGAGGAGACCGCCAGGGAGGTCACCCCGGCCTCCTGGGCGGGGACCACGTTCATGATCACGCTGGACGGGTAGACGGCCCGGCCGCCGGGGACGTACAGCCCCACCCGGTCGACGGGGACCCAGCGCTCGGTGACCGTGCCGCCCGGCACGACCTGGGTGGTGACGTCGGCGCGCACCTGGTCGCGATGCACGAGACGGGTGCGGCGGATCGACTCCTCCAGCGCGGCCCTGACCTTCGGGTCGAGCTTCGCCAGCGCCTCGGCGATCACCTCGGCGGGCACGCGGGTGGACTCCAGCTCGACGCCCTCGAACCGGGCGGTCAGCTCGCGCAGCGCGGCGACCCCGCGATGGCGTACGTCCTCGCAGATGGGCCGCACCTTCTCCAGGGCGGCTTCGACGTCGAGGTCGGCACGGGGCATTACCTCACGGAGGTCCTCGGGGAGGGCCCCTCGCAGGTCGGTACGGGAAATCACCCGTTCAGTCTACGGAGGCGCGCCACCGGATATCGTCGCGTCCATCATCCGGACACCCGCCAGGACACCGTCTTTACAATGTAGATTTTGTTCAGCCGCTACGCTCCCCCACGTGAGCAAGAACAGGAACAAGGGCGGCCAGGGGACGCCCGCGACGGTGGCCCTGGCCCAGGCCGGAGCCGATTTCAGCCTGCACCTCTACGAGCACGACGCGAGCGCCCAGGCCTACGGCGAGGAGGCCGCCGACGCGCTCGGCGTGCCGTACGAGCGGATCTTCAAGACGCTGGTGGCCGAGGTGGAGGGCGGGCTGGCCGTGGCGGTCGTGCCGGTGGCGGGCAGGCTCGACCTCAAGGCGTTCGCGGCGGCGCTGGGGGGCAAGCGCGCGGCCATGGCCGACGCCGCCAAGGTCGAGCGGGTCACCGGGTACGTGGTCGGCGGCATCAGCCCGCTGGGCCAGCGCAGGCCCCTGCCGACCGTGGTCGACGCCTCCGCGCTGGAGTTCGAGACGATCTACTTCTCCGCCGGGCGGCGCGGCCTGCAGATCGAGACCTCCCCCGCCGAGCTGGTACGCCTCACCAAGGCCGCCACCGCCTGCATCGGCAGGACCGAGTAGGAACCGGGCGGGAACACGCGGCGGCCGAAGGCCCGTGGCCACGAGAACACACGGACCCCACGAGCACGAGCACACAAAACCGGTGTCCCCCGAGCAGGCCCCCGCGCCGCGGGATCCGTGACGTTTCCCCAGCGCCGGGCCGGTCCCGCTGTCGAAGGTTGCCGACGCGCCCCACCCCGCCGATCGGCCAGACTCGTCCGCGATGGACCGTCCGGCCCGTCGCCGGCGAGCCGTGCCAGGCCGCCGGCGGCGGGTCGTATCCGATCGGGGGGACACATGCACTACCTGACCGCCACCGAGATGATCGGGCTCCTGCGGTCCGGGCAGGTCAGCGCGGCCGAGCTGCTCGACGCGCACCTGCGGCGGATCGAGGAGGTCAACCCGCGGGTCAACGCGATCGTCACGCTGGTGGCCGACCGCGCCAGGAAGGAGGCCCGGGAGGCCGACCGGGACCTGGCCCGCGGCCGGTGGCGGGGGCCGCTGCACGGGCTGCCGGTCGCGCACAAGGACCTGACCGACACCGCGGGAATCCGCACCACCTACGGCTCGCCGCTCTTCGCCGACCACGTGCCCGGCGCCGACGCGCCGATCGTGCGGCGGATGCGCGAGGCCGGGGCGATCACGCTGGGCAAGACCAACACCCCCGAGTTCGGCACCGGCTCGCACACGGTGAACGAGATCTTCGGCGCCACCCGCAACCCCTACGACCCGTCCAGGTCGGCCGGGGGCAGCAGCGGCGGGGCCGCCGCCGCGCTGGCGACCGGCATGGTGGCGCTGGCCGACGGCTCGGACATGGGCGGCTCGCTGCGCAACCCGGCCTCCTTCTGCAACGTGGCCGGGCTGCGGCCCACGCCCGGCAGGGTGCCCGCGACGTCGGCCACGGCGGCCTGGTTCACCCTCGGCGTGCCGGGGCCGATGGCCCGTACCGCCGAGGACCTGGCGCTGCTGATGAGCGCGGTCGCCGGGTTCGACGCCGCGTCCCCCCTGTCGATCACCGAGGGCGGCGACGTGTTCGCCGCGCCGATGGAGATGGACCTGACCGGGATCCGGGTGGCCTGGAGCCCCGACCTGGGCGGGCTGCCGATCGACGCGGGGACGGCCCAGGTCACCGCGGACGCCCCCGCCGTGCTCGCCGCGCTGGGCGCGCGGGTGGAGCGGGTGGACGTGGACCTCTCCGACGCCGAGGACGCGTTCCGGATCTACCGCGCCTGGTACTACGCCCTGTCCTACGGCGACCTGCCGCAGGAGGGCCTCGGGGAGAACGTGCGCTGGAACGTCGAGCGGGGCCGCGAGGTGACCGGGGCGGACCTGGCCCGCGCGGAGCGGCTGCGCAGCGGGCTGTACCGGCGGATGGACGACTTCTTCGACACCTACGACTTCCTGATCGCCCCGGTCAGCCAGGTGCCGCCGTTCCCGGTGGACGCGCCGTACGTCTCGGAGATCAACGGCGAACAGCTCCCCGACTACCTGGCGTGGATGCGCTCGGCCTACTGGGTCAGCGTGCTGCACGCCCCGGCCGCGTCGGTGCCGTGCGGGTTCACCCCGGGCGGGCTGCCGGTGGGGGTGCAGATCGTCGGGCGCCCCTTCTCCGACATGGCGGTGCTGCGGCTGGCCCACGCCTTCGAGCGGGCCACCGGCCACGGCTCACGCCGCCCGCCCCTGTGACCGCACGGCCGTCACCGCTCCGCCGGCCCCCTACGTGTCGCTGATGTCGTACGACGACCGCGGCGCGTAGGGATCGTCCCCCCCGAAGGGGCGGCGCAGCGGGGAGTCGCGGTAGCCCGCGACGGCCTCCAGGCCGAAGAACACTCCCGCGGCCAGCGTCGGCCACGCGTACAGCACTCCCCTGGCGGTCAGCTCCAGCGGGCCCGCGACCAGCGTGGCGGACGCCCCGGAGGCGGTGACGCTCGCCGCGCCCAGGTTGACCGCCTGGCCCACCAGCAGCGCGAGGTACGCCGCGAGCGTCCCCCCGGCCGCCAGGCCCAGCACCACCGGCACCGGGCGTCCGCTCCGCGACACGGCGTGGCCGACGGCCCCGCAGACGAGCCCGAACGCGCCGGTGATCACCGCGAACCACCCGTCGGCGGCGATCAGCGCCTGCGTGGAGGGATCGGCGAGCAGCGGCCCCTGCCCCGTCACGACGTACGGGGGACGCGGCGCGGCCAGCGACCACAGCGGCCCGGCGAGGACACCGGCGACGGCGACCGCCAGCACGGTGATCACGAAGTCACGCACGTCGCGCACCATGGCTCCCTCACCCTCTGTGCAGATGTGCCCGATGTTACCCATCCGTCCGCCCGGTGCCACCCGAGCCCGTGACGCGAGGCCCGTTACTCTTGCGGGGTGAACGAAGAGGCATGGCTGATCGAGCCCTCCGGACCGCTCCGCGGTGACGTCGAGGTACGCGGTTCCAAGAACGGCGTCTCCAAGCACATGGTCGCCGCGATGCTCGGCTCCGGTGAGAGCACCATCCAGAACGCCCCCGACGTGGGCGAGGTCGGCATCACCGCGCAGATGCTGAGGGCCCTGGGCATCGACGTGGAGATCTCCGCCGGGGAGATCGGCGTCGCCCCGGGGGCGCAGATCAACCCGCACGTCCCGTCGGCGTTCACCGGCCTGAACCGCATCCCGATCCTCATGCTGGGCCCGCTGCTGCACCTGGCGGGCGAGGCGTTCGTGCCGCTGGTCGGCGGCGACCCGATCGGCCGCCGCCCGGTCGACTTCCACGTCGAGGCGCTGCGCGCGATGGGCGCCGAGGTGGAGGTGAGCGACACCGGCGTGTACGCCAAGGCCAAGCGGCTGCGCGGCACCCGGATCGAGCTGCCCTACCCCAGCGTCGGCGCCACCGAGACGATCCTGATGTCGGCGGTGCTGGCCGAGGGCAAGACCGTGCTCAAGGGCGCGGCGATGGAGCCCGAGGTCGTGGAGCTCGCCCTGTTCCTGCAGCGGATGGGCGCCCGCATCGAGCTGAGCCCGGACCGGCGCATCGTGATCGAGGGCGTGGAGCGGCTGCACGGCGCCTCCACCTGGCTCAACGGCGACCGCATCGAGGCGTTCTCCTACCTGGCGGCCGGCCTGATCACCGGCGGGCAGGTGCGGGTGCACGGCTGCCCGCAGGACCGGCTGGTCACCGCGATCACCACGCTGGCCCGGATGGGCGCCGAGGTCGACATCACCGACGACTACCTGTCGGCGTCGGCGCCGCGCGGGCTGCGGGCGGCGGCGGTGCAGACCGACACGCACCCGGGGTTCATGACCGACTGGCAGACGCCCCTGATGGTGCTGTTCACCCAGGCGCAGGGCATGTCGGTGCTGCACGAGACGGTGTTCGAGAACCGCCTGGTCTACGTGCCCGCGCTGCAGAGGATGGGCTGCGAGATCGAGGTGTTCGACGTGTGCCTGGGCGGGCCCGCCTGCCGCTACCACGACACCAACGCCAAGCACTCGGCGGTCGTGCGCGGGGTGTCCAAACTGAGCGGCGCCGACGTGACGCTGCCCGACATCCGCGCCGGGTTCTCCGCGGTGCTGGCGGCCGCCGCCGCCGAGGGGACCTCCACGCTGCGCGGGGTGCACCACATCGAGCGGGGCTACCACCGCCCGTTCGAGCAGTTCGCCTCGCTCGGGCTGAAGATCCGTCGAGAGAAGGTGCAGAACCAGTAAGGATTGGGCGATCGCCGTTTGTAAGTGATCATTCGGTCGCACGTTACTATGCGTGACACCCCGCCCGGAGTCGAGACGCGACCTCGCCACCTGCCTGCGCGGCCTGGCGGCGTGCGGCGTGCTGGGCGGGCTGCTGGCCGCGCTGGCCGCGCTGCCGCTGGTCGGCACGGCCGGGGTGGGGGTGAACACGGTCAGCCGGAGCCTCATCGACCTGCCGGAGGGCCCCCGGGAGAACCCGCTCGCCCAGCGCACCGTGCTGCTGGACAGGAACGGCAAGCGGTTCGCCCAGTTCTACACGCAGAACCGCACGGTGGTACCGCTTGAGCGGATCGCCCCGGTGATGCGGGACGCGATCGTGGCGATCGAGGACGCGCGCTTCTACGAGCACGCCGGCCTGGACGTCAAGGGCACCCTGCGCGCCCTGGTGACCAACACCCAGGCGGGCGGGGTGCGCCAGGGCGGGTCCTCGCTCACCCAGCAGCTCGTGAAGAACATCCTGGTCGAGAACGCCGAGAACGAGACCGAGCGCGCCCAGGCCCGCGCGCCCAACATCCAGCGCAAGATCACCGAGCTGCGGTACGCGCTGGCCATGGAACGCCGCTACACCAAGGCCGAGATCCTGGAGCGCTACCTCAACATCGCCTACTTCGGCGCGGGCGCCTTCGGGGTGGAGGCCGCCGCCCAGCGGTTCTTCTCGGTCCCGGCCTCCCGGCTGACCCTGCCGCAGGCGGCGACGCTGGCCGGGGCGGTCCGCACGCCGTACTCCACCGACCCCTCGCTGGACGCCCGGCGGCGGGAGCGGCTGCGCGAGCGCCGCGACCTCGTCCTGGAACGGATGGCGCAGCTGTCCTACGTCCCGGCGGCCAGGGCCGAGGCGGCCATGCGAAAGCCCCTGGCCATCCGCCTGAAGCCCGAGCCCGGCGGCTGCAACGGCAGCGCCTACCCCTTCTTCTGCCTGTACGTGCACCGGGAACTGCTGACCAACCCCGTCTTCGGCCACACCCGCGCGGACCGCGAGCGCCGCCTGTCCAGGGGCGGCATCGTGCTGCGCACCACGCTCGCGCCGAAGATCCAGCTCGCCGCCGAGCGCGCCGTCTCCGCGCGGGTCTCCGCCCGCGACACCGAGGTCGCGGCCGAGGCCATGGTCGAGCCGGGCACCGGCCGCATCCGGGCCATGGCCGCCAGCAAGAAGTACGGCCGCAACGCCGGTAAGGCCGGCAAGGCCGCCGGCGAGGGCCGTACCTCCTACGGCCCCCGTACGACCTACAACCTGCCCGCGGACACCGCGCACGGCGGCGGGCAGGGCTTCCAGGCGGGGTCGACGTTCAAGGTGTTCACGCTGGCGACCGCGCTGGCCCGGGGCTGGCGGTTCGACCAGGGGTTCAGGACGCCCGGCAGCTTCGTGCCCGGCAGCGGCTTCACCGACTGCTCGGGCCGCAGGGTCAACGACCCGCGCGCGAAGATCCTCAACGCGAGCGGGGAGGGCAAGGGCGGCCCGCAGAGCCTGTCCACCGGCACGTGGAAGTCGGTGAACGTCTTCTACATGATGCTGGAGCAGCGGGTGGGCCTGTGCCCGGTGGTGCGGACCGCCCGCGCGCTGGGGATCGTCCGCGCCGACGGCACCCCGCTGCGGGAGGTGCCGACCTTCACCCTGGGGGTGAACGAGATGGACCCGGTGACGGTGGCCGCCTCGTTCGCCGCGTTCGGCGCGCGGGGCCGCTACTGCCGCCCGATGGCGATCGTCGAGATCGTCGAGCGGGACGGCGAGCGGCTGCGCGTCCCGCCCAGCTGCGCGCAGGCGATCGAGCGGGAGGTGGCCGACGCGGTCAACCACCTGCTGTCGGGGGTGTTCACCAAGGGCACCATGACCGGCCAGGGCATCGGCCGCCCGGCCGCGGGCAAGACCGGGACCAACAACGGCTACACCTCGGCCTGGTTCGCCGGCTACACCCCTGACCTGGCGGCGGCGGTCAGCGTGGGCGACATCCGCGGCTCCTACCGCTACCCTTTGCGCGACGTCGAGATCGGCGGCGAGTACTACGGCTCGGTCCAGGGCGCCTCCCTGCCGGGGCCGATCTGGGTCGCGTCGATGTCGGAGGCGCTGGAGGGGACCTCCGAGACCTCGTTCCGCCACCCCGACATGAGCCGCTTCGGCGGCGGGTTCACCCCCGGCATGGCCGAGGCCCTGGCCGCCGAACGCGAGCGCGAGGCCGGGCGGGACGGCGAGCGCCGCACCGCCCGCGGCGAGCGGGCCCGGCGGGGCCACCGCGGCTACCGCGCCCTGGGCCCGGACCTCTCCCGTGACCACCGGACCTACCGGACGCCGCGGGAGTACCGGGGACACCGGGATTACCGGGTTTACCGGGGGTATCGGGGGGTCCGGGAGTACGGCGACCCCTACGCGCGCGGCGGGCCGTCGTCCCCGCGCCGCGCGGAGCGCGCCCCGGCGTGGTGGCGCAACCGCAACCGCTGAACCACCGCCCGGCGCCCGGCCGAGGCCGGCGACCGGCCACGGCCGCCGATCGGCCGGGATCACCCATCGGCCGCGGTCGGCGCTTGACCACGGTCAGCGCTTGACCAGGACCTGCTGGGTCGGCAGGAGCGGCGGCCACGCGGGGCCGCGCGCGGCCGTCGCGGCCGGGCCGCAGAGCGCCCGGTCGAAGTGCGCCATCATGGCCGCGTCGATCGCGTGCGGCATCGGGTAGCCGTTCTCGTCGAGCCGCTGGTACTTCATGAGGTTGAAGCCGTAGGAGATCTGGCGGCGGCCGTCCGGGCTGGACAGCGAGATCGTCCCCATGCCGAACACGGCCCCGTCGTGCCCCCAGAACCGGCCGCAGGGGGTGTCCTGGGCGTAGATCCCCAGGCCGTAGTGCATCGCGACGCCACCCTGGCCGTCGGGGACCGCCACGGTCGTCCTCATCTGGTCGAGCTGGGCCGGGGGCAGCAGCCCGCCGCCGAGCAGGACCCGGTAGAACCGGTTGAGGTCGTCCATCGTGGAGACGACCGCGCCCGCGGTGGTCGCCCACGACATGTCGTAGACGCTGTAGTCGCGCGGCGGGTCGATGTGGCCGTACAGCGCCTCGTACGCCCGGGAGTGCGGGCCGGGGACGAACGGGGTGCGCGGGAAGGAGGTGTCGCGCAGCCCGGCCCTGCGGATCACCTCGCGGGTGATGTACCGCTCGGCGCCGGTGCCGGTCACCTTCTCCAGCAGCAGCCCGGCGATCGCGTAGTTGGTGTTGGAGTACGACCAGTTCCGCCCCGGCTCGCCCGTGCGCGGCGCCGCCAGCCCGAGCCTCACCAGCTCCCGAGGGGTGATCCTGCGGAACCGGTGCTCGTCGAGGCTCCGCGAGGAGAGCTGGACGAAGGAGGGGAAGGCGCCCGCGACGTAGTCGCCGATGCCGCTGGTGTGGTTGAGCAGCATCCGCACCGTGACCGTGCCGGCCAGGTCCTGGGGCAGCAGGCCGGGCAGGTACCGCGCGACCGGCGCGTCCAGCTCGACGCGGCCGCGCCCCACCTGCTGGAGGATCGCCACCGCCGTGAACGTCTTGGTGACGCTGCCCACCCGGTGCAGCATCTGCGGGTGCACGGGCCGCCGGGTCCGTACGTCGGCGACGCCGGCCGCGCCGGTCCACCGCTCGCCGCCGTCGCGCACCGCGGAGTAGGAGCCGTACATGCCGGCCTCGTGGATCGCCCGGACGGTGGACCGCAGTGCCTCACGGTCGAGGACCGCCCGCCCGGCCTCACCGGACGGCGCGGTCGCCGGACCCGTCGTCGGGGCGGGTTCCGATCCGGTCGGCGCGGCGGGCGTCGCGGGTCCGGGCCCGGCCGACGCCGGGGGTGCGGCGGCGCAGGTCAGCAGCACCGCGCTCAGCCCGAGCCCGGCGATCGTCCGTCCGCGGCGGGTCCGTCCGCGGTGAGGGGGTCCCGCGAGGGTCGTCACCTGTCATCTCCTCTGATTCCGGCAAAAGCGACAGGATGATCATCCCAAACCCTCCCGGAACCGTCCTCCTCTCACCGGATGAGGTTCGCCCGCTCCGAACGGATGACCTACGCCTCCGCCGCTCTGACGAACGACCCGTTCCTCCTCCCCACCGGACGAGCGGACTGTTCTCCGCCCACACCGGAAGAACAGGCCGTTTCCTACTCGTACCGGAAGAGCAGGTCGTTCCTTGGTCGCACCAGATGAACCCCTGCGGGAGTGCGCGGGCTCCGTCAGGCGCCCAGGCAGGCGGGGCCGAGGAGCTGCTTCAGGTCGCCCATCAGGGCCGGGGACGGCGAGACCCGCAGGCGGTCGTCGAGGCGCATGACGGTGGTCCTGGGGCCGTTGTGGAGCTGCAGGTGCACCTCGGTGGTGCCGGGATGGGCGGTCAGGACCTCCTTGAGGCGGCCGACCACCGGCGGGGTGCACCGGGCCAGGGCGAGGCTGACGGCCAGCGGGCCCCCGGCCTCCCGGGTCAGGTCCGGGGCCGTCACCTCCATCGCGATGATCTTGCCGACGTCCTCGCGCTTGTCCAGGCGGCCCTTGACGAAGACGATGGCGTCCTCGGCGAGGATCGTCGCGCAGAGCTGGTACGCCGACGGGAAGATCATCACCTCGATGGAGCCCGCCAGGTCCTCCAGCTGGGTCAGCACCCAGGTGTCGCCCTTCTTGGTGACCTTGCGCTGGAGGCCGCTCAGGATGCCGCCGACGGTGACGATCTGGCCGTCGGGGCGGTGCTCGTCCTGGAGCGAGGCGACCGAGCAGTCGGCGCCGGAGGCGAGGATGTGCTCCACGCCGAACAGCGGGTGGTCGGAGACGTACAGGCCGAGCATCTCCCGCTCGAACTGCAGCAGGGTGTTCTTGTCCCACTCCCCCGCCGGGATCTGCACGTCGAAGGTCTCGTCCTCGGCGCCCTCGACGGCGCCGAACAGGGAGTCCTGCCCCTGGGCCTCGTTCTTCTTGATCCCGATGATGCCGTCGACGGCCTGCTCGTGGATCATCACCAGGCCCTTGCGCACGTGCCCGAACGAGTCGAAGGCCCCGGCCTTGACCAGTGACTCGATGACCCGCTTGTTGCAGACGACCATGGGGACCTTGCGCAGGAAGTCCTTGAAGTCGGCGAAGCGGCCCTTGTCCCTGCGCGCGGAGATGATCCCGTCGACGACGTTGCCGCCGACGTTGCGGATGGCCGACAGGCCGAAGCGGATGTCGCTCTCGCGCGGGGTGAAGTCGAAGTCGGAGTCGTTGACGTCCGGCGGCAGCACCTTGATGCCCATCCGGCGGCACTCGTTGAGGTAGAGGGCGGACTTGTCCTTGTCGTCCTTGACCGAGCTCAGCAGCCCGGCCATGTACTCGGCCGGGTAGTTGGCCTTGAGGTAGGCCGTCCAGTAGGAGACCAGGCCGTAGGCGGCGCTGTGCGCCTTGTTGAAGGCGTAGTCGGAGAACGGCAGCAGGATGTCCCAGAGCGTCTTGATCGCGGCCGCGGAGTAGCCGTTGTCCTTCATGCCCTGTTCGAACGACTCGAACTGCTTGTCCAGCTCGGACTTCTTCTTCTTGCCCATCGCGCGGCGCAGCAGGTCGGCCTTGCCGAGGGAGAACCCGGCGACCTTCTGCGCGATGGCCATGACCTGCTCCTGGTACACGATCAGGCCGTGGGTGGTGCCGAGGATCTCCAGCAGCGACTCCTCGAACTCCGGGTGGATCGGGACGATGTCCTGCAGCCCGTTCTTGCGGAGCGCGTAGTTGGTGTGGGAGTTGGCGCCCATCGGGCCGGGCCGGTAGAGCGCGCCGACGGCGGAGATGTCCTCGAAGTTGTCGGGCTTCATCAGCCGCAGCAGCGACCGCATGCCGCCGCCGTCCAGCTGGAACACGCCCAGCGTGTCGCCGCGTCCGAGCAGCTCGTAGGTCTTGCGGTCGTCCAGCGGCAGCTTGAGCAGGTCGATGGCCTCGCCGGTGTTGGCCTCGATCATCTTCAGGCAGTCGTCGATGATCGTGAGGTTGCGCAGGCCCAGGAAGTCCATCTTCAGCAGGCCGAGCGTCTCGCAGGTCGGGTAGTCGAACTGCGTGATGATCACACCGTCGGAGTCGCGGCGCATGATCGGGATGTAGTCGGTCAGCACCTCCGCCGACATGATCACCCCGGCGGCGTGCACGCCGGTCTGCCGGATCAGGCCCTCCAGGCCCCTGCCCAGGTCCATCGCCGCCTTGACGTCGACGTCCTCCTCGTACAGCTTGCGCAGCTCACCGGCCTCGTTGTAGCGCGGGTGGTCGGAGTCGAAGATGCCCGACAGCGGGATGTCCTTGCCCATCACCGCGGGCGGGAACGCCTTGGAGACCTTGTCGCCCAGCGCGTACGGGTACCCCAGGACGCGGGCCGCGTCCTTGATGGCCGCCTTCGCCTTGATGGTGCCGAAGGTGGCGATCATGGCGACCTTGTCGGCGCCGTACTTCTCGGTCACGTAGCGGATCACGTCGCCGCGCCGGCGCTCGTCGAAGTCGATGTCGACGTCGGGCATGGAGACGCGGTCGGGGTTGAGGAACCGCTCGAAGATCAGGCCGTGCGGCAGCGGGTCGAGGTCGGTGATGCCCAGCGCGTACGCCGCCAGCGAGCCCGCGGCCGAGCCTCGGCCGGGGCCGACCCGGATGCCGTTGTTCTTGGCCCACATGATGAAGTCGGCCACCACGAGGAAGTAGGAGGGGAACCCCATCTGCAGGATGACGTTCATCTCGAACTCGATCTGGGCGCGGTGCTCCTCGTCGACCCCCTCGGGGAAGCGCCGCTCCATGCCCGCCCAGATCTCCTTGCGGAACCAGCTCTCCTCGGTCTCGCCCTCGGGCAGCGGGAAGGTGGGCATCAGGTTCTTGAACCCGAACATGCCGCTCGGGTCGACCTTCTCGGCGACCAGCAGGGTGTTGCGGCAGCCCTCGGCCCACAGGTCGGAGGAGTCGACGGCGCGCATCTCGTCGGCGTTCTTGATGTAGTAGCCGCTGCCGTCGAAGCGGAAGCGGTCGGGGTCGGAGAGCTGCTTGCCGGTCTGGATGCACAGCAGCGCGTCGTGGGAGGTGGCGTCCGACTCGTAGGTGTAGTGGGAGTCGTTGGTGACGATCGGCGGGATGTCCAGCTCGCGGGAGATGCGGGTCAGGCCGTCGCGGACCCGGCGCTCGATCTCCAGCCCGTGGTCCATGATCTCCAGGTAGTAGTTCTCCCTGCCGAACAGCTCCTGGAACCGGGCCGCCGCGGCGACCGCCTCGTCGTACTGGCCCAGCCGCAGGCGCGTCTGCACCTCGCCCGACGGGCAGCCCGTGGTGGCCATCAGCCCCTCGGAGTGCTCGGCGAGGGTCTCCGCGTCCATCCGGGCCCACTTGCGCACGAAGCCCTCGGTGTAGGCGCGCGAGGAGAGCTTCATCAGGTTGCCCAGGCCCGTGGCGTTCTTCGCCCAGATGGTCATGTGGGTGTAGTAGCCACCCGCCGAGACGTCGTCGCGCTTCTGGTGCGGCTCCCCCCACAGGACCGGCTTCTTCTGGTGCCGCGAGGCGGGGGCGACGTAGGCCTCGATGCCGATGATCGGCTTGATCCCCGCCCCGGTCGCCTGCCGGTAGAAGTCGTAGGCCCCGTGCATGTTGCCGTGGTCGGTGATCGCGATGGCGGGCATGCCCAGGTCGCCGACCTGTTTGAACATCTGCTTCAGCCGGGCGGCGCCGTCCAGCATGGAATATTCCGTGTGAACGTGCAGATGCACAAACGAGTCTGACATGCGGCCCCGTCCTCCCCTGGTCGAGCGTCGGCGGGGAAAGAGTATCCAAATCAGGGACCGGAGTGACTCCTGTGCCTCGGGTCGCCGGTCTCCCCGGCGTGTCCCGCCGCCCTCCGGGGCCCGGGGACAGGGGGAGACACCTCGTCCTGGATTCACCCGGGTTCGGCGAGACCGGGGATCACCGCCTCAGGGAACGGGATCACCGGCCCGGGGACCGAGATCGCCGACCCGGGGGCAGGGATCACTGCCCCAGAGGCCGGGATCACTCCCGGGGTGACGAGCGGCGTTCCTCGGCGAGGTGCAGGCCCGCCTCGATGACCGCGTTCATGATGGCGGCCAGCCGGGCCTCCCCCAGGACCGGGGCCCTGCGGGCCATCTCGGCGACCAGGCGGCGCTCGCGGTCGGCGTCGCGACCGGCGAAGCCGCCGACCGGCTTGAGGCGCTGGATGGTCACGGCGAGCTCGGCGCGGCGCTCCAGGAGGACGGCCAGGGCCGCGTCCACGCGGTCGATGGCCTCCCGGGCGGCGGGGATCGAGGACGGGGCCTCACGGCGGGTGACCGCGCCGACGAGCCTCGCGGCCTCCCGTACGGCCAGCGCGTCCCGCTCGGCGGAGCCGGGGGGCAGGAGCAGGCCGTCGGCGCCCGCCGCGACCGCCGCGGCGGCCAGCGCGGGGCCGTCCTCGTGACCGGTTCCATCGGTTCCGTCCCCGTGGCCGCTTCCGCTTTCACGACCGGTTCCGCTTTCACGACCGGTTCCGTCCCCGTGAGCGGTCGTGGCGGGAGTGCCCTCGCCCGCCCCGGAAGCGGCCCCGGGACCGCCCTCGGGACCGGTCCCGGGGTCGGGCCCGGGACCGGCCCCGGCGTCGCCCCCCAGGTGGGCGCCGAGATCGGCCAGGACCGGACGGCCCGACAGCTCGCGGGCGGCGCGCATCAGGGCGAGGTCGAGGACGAGGCCGCCCCTGGCGGTCCCGTCGCCGCTCTCGCAGAGCAGCACCCGGTCGTCGCCCTCCGCCGCGCAGTCCGCGGCGGCCGCCAGCCACTCCCGCAACGCCGCCGAGGGCGCCCGCCGCAGGAGCACCGGCAGGCCGAGCCGGGCGACGGCCCGCAGCAGGGACGCGTCCCGCATCCAGGCCGCACCGGTCACCACGCCGTCGGCGCATCCGGCGATCACCGGCAGGTCCGCCGCGCAGGACGGCTCCACCAGGACCGGTCCCGGCCACCGGGCGCGGGCCCCGGCCACCGCCTCCTCGGCGGAGAGCCCCGCCGGGCGGCCGAGGAGGCTGATCCAGCGGGCGTCCGCGCCGGGACCGCCGATCACGACGGCCGGTCCGGCCCCCACGGTGAGCGCGCCCAGCCGCACCGGCAGGCGTTTCCTGTGTACGGTCGACGACATGAGGCTCTCCCATGCTCGGCCGGCCCGCGTCCCGCGAGCCGGCGGCCGTTCGTAAGCGACGCCGGAAACAGAAAAGGCAGAGACGTCACGTCTCCGCCTCGGGGCCGGCTCCGGCCGGTCGTCAGGTCACACCGTCACGACCGGCTCTCCGGAGCCGGCTCGACAAACGCGAAACAACAGGTCACATGCACAATCTTAGGCCATCTCTCCGGCACGCGCCAAGGAACGGACAGCACGTCTCAGGATACGGACTTCTCCGCGGCGGGTGGGTCGATCACTTTTCCGGGCTATGAGAGTATTCGGGGGTTCCGAAGGAGGTAAGCCGGTTGATGGCCGAAGCACAGCCCGAGGGGCGCCGTATCGCCTCTCGCTACCACCTGCTCGAAGCCATCGGCCGGGGTGGCATGGGCATCGTGTGGCGGGCCCATGACGAGCTCCTGGACCGCGAGGTCGCGATCAAGGAGGTCCGTTACGCCGACACGCTCGGCGAGGACAGCCAGGAGGACTTCAACCGGCGCACCAAGCGCGAGGCGCGTGCCGCCGGGCGGCTGACGCACCCCAACGTGGTGGTCGTCCACGACGTCGTCGAGGAGGACGGGCGTCCCTGGATCGTCATGCAGCTGGTGGAGTCGCGCTCCCTCGGCAAGGTGCTGCGCCAGGACGGGCCGCTGCCGCCGCGACGGGTCGCGGAGATCGGCCTGGCGCTGCTGGAGGCGCTGCGCGCCGCCCACGCCCAGGGGGTCCTGCACCGGGACGTCAAGCCCGAGAACGTGCTGCTCGCCGACGACGGCAGGGTGGTGCTGACCGACTTCGGCATCGCCACCCTGGAGGCCGAGACCGCGCTGACCATGACCGGCATCGCGGGCACCCCCGCCTTCATCCCGCCGGAACGCATCAAGGGCGGCAGCGCGCAGCGCGAGTCGGACCTGTGGTCGCTCGGCGCGACCCTGTACGCCGCCGTCGAGGGCAAGCCCCCGCACGACCGGGGCGGGGCGCTGCCGACCATGCACGCCATCCTGAACGACGAGCCCGAGGCCCCGGTGAACGCCGGGCCGCTGGCACCGGTGCTGGAGGGGCTGCTCCGCAAGGACCCCGCGTTGCGCATGCCCTACAAGGAGGCGGCGCGGTTGCTGCGCGCGGTGTCCGAGGGCGCGGGCGAGCAGCCCGCCAGGACCGCCGTCATGCCGGCCGCGGGCCGCACGGACGGCGCGGACGGCGCGGACGGCACCGACCCCTCGGCCGACACCGACCCGGGCGTCCGCTTCCGCGCCGGGGGTGTCCCGGAGACGGGCGCGAAGCTGGGCGCCGCGCCCCCCGCCGGTGCGGCGGGCGCGCCTCCCACTCCCACGCGCCGCGAGGAGTGGCCGGTTCCCGTACCGGCGAAGGACAGGGGCGGGCGGCGCCAGGACGACCGGGCGGCGCGACCCGGGACGCCCGGCGCCGCGGGTGCGGTGACCCCCGGGGCAGTGCCGGAGGCCAGGCCCGCCGGGGACACCGGAAACGCTGGGAACGCCGGGAACGCCGGGAACGCAGCCGCGCGGGACAGGGCGGCGAAGGACGTGAGCGCCGGGGACGCCGGGGACGGTGTCGCCGGGGGCGGGGCGGCGTCGAGGGCCGAGGCGGCTCCCGGCGCGAAGGGCGCCCCGGCCCGATCCGTCCCCGCACCGGGACGCGCGCCCGGCGGGGCCGTTCCCGCCTCCTCGGGAGGGGTCGTGTCCGGGCCCGTTCCCGGGCGTGGAACCCCTTCCTCGCCGGCGCGGGACGACGCGTCCCCCGCCCCGGGGAGGAAGACGGCGGGCGCCGCCTCCGCGGCGGCGGCCGCGGGCCCGGCAGACGCGGGGAACTCGGTGGACTCGGCTCCGGCCGAGGACGTCCCGGCCCCGCGCGGGGGCTCCGCCGGGAAGCCGGCCGCCCGCGGTCCGGCCTCCTCGCCCTACCCCGCCGCCACGCCCGGCGCCGTCTCCGGGGACGCCGCGCCACGTGAGAAGGCCGCGAGCGCCCCGCCGGACGCGGGTGCGCGCCCGAGAGCGGTCCCGGCCCCGCGCCCGAACCCCTTCCCCCCGGTCGCCCGATCGGCGCGCGAGAGCGCCCCGGCTCCGGCCGGCCCCTCCCGGGCCCCCCTGCCCGGCGCGGGGCAGGCCGCCCCCTACGCCGGGTACCACTCCGGCGAGGACACGATGGCCCCCGGAAGGCAGGGCACCTCCCCGGTGAAGCGGGGCCTGCTGGTGCTGCTGCCGGTGCTGCTGGTCGTCGGGGTGGTCGCCGGCTGGCTCGGCATGAACAGCCGCAAGAACGAGGGGACCCCGCAGGCCGGCCCCGGCGCGTCCGGAGCGTCGGACGGTCCGAGCGGTGGCGCGGTGAACGACCCCGCGAAGGCGTCGCCCGAGGCGCCGGCCCCGTCGGCCTCCTCGCCGCCGCCGTCGTCGTCGCCCTCGTCGTCGTCACCTTCGTCCTCGTCCTCGCCGAGCCCGTCCCCCACCAAGACGGAGAAGAAGTCCGCCCTGCCCGCCGGCTGGCGGATGCACAAGGACTCCAACGGCTTCTCGCTCGGCCTGCCCAAGGGATGGGGTCAGGACAGGCGGTCCGACACCCGGGTGTGGTTCCGCGGGCCGGACCGGACGAGCTTCGTGATGATCGACTACGTCGACAAGGCGGGCCCCGACCCCAAGCAGGACTGGCTGGACTACGAACCGACCGTCCGCGGCCAGTTCTCCGGCTACAAGCGGATCCGGATCGAGAACGTCTCGTACATGAAGAAGGCCTCCGACTGGGAGTTCACCTGGAACACCGGCTCGGGCAAGGCCAGGGTGATCAACCGCGGGTTCGTCACCAAGGGCGGCCGCGGGTACGCGATCTACTGGCATACGCTGGACAAGAACTGGAAGAAGAACATGCCCCTCTTCGAGGGGTTCGCCGCGACCTTCTCCTCGAAGAAGTGAGCGGCGTCCCTACCGGCTGCGATCCGTGAGCTTGGGAGGGGGGAGTATGGCGGAGAAAAAGGTGGCGGGCCGCTACCGGCTGCTCGAACACATCGGCGAGGGCGGCATGGGCATCGTCTGGCGTGCCCACGACGAGCTCCTCGACCGGACCGTGGCCGTCAAGGAGGTCCGCTACGGCGGGGTGGACGAGAGCGCCCGCGCCGACCTGAACCGGCGCACCATCCGCGAGGCCCGTACCGCCGGGCGCCTGGACCACCCCTCCGTGGTCATCGTGCACGACGTGGTCGAGGAGGAGGGGCGTCCCTGGATCGTCATGCAGCTCGTCCGCTCCCGGTCGCTGGGCGAGATCGTCCGCGTCGACGGGCCGCTGCCGCCCGAGCGGGTCGCCGCGGTGGGACTGCACGTGCTGGGCGCGCTCCGGGCCGCGCACGCCGCGGGCGTGCTGCACCGGGACGTCAAGCCCGAGAACGTGCTGCTCGCCGACGACGGCCGGGTGGTGCTGACCGACTTCGGCATCGCCTCGATGACGCAGGAGAAGAGCATCACCCGTACGGGCGCGATGGTCGGCACCCCCGCGTTCCTGCCTCCCGAGCGGCTGCACGGACTGCCCGCGACCCCCGAGTCGGACCTCTGGTCGCTCGGGGCGACGCTGTACGCGGCGCTGGAGGGAAGGCCGCCGTTCGAGCGGCCCACGGCCGCCGCGACCATGATGGCCGTCCTGCACGGCGAGCCGACCCCGATGACGCGTTCCGGCCCGCTGGAGACGACGATCCTCGGCCTGCTGGCCAGGGATCCGGCCGCCCGGATGAACCCCGGCCAGGCGGAGGCCCTGCTGGGCCGCGCCGCCACCGGCGTCTCCCCGTCCGGCCCCTCCCCCTCCAGCGCCTCCCCGTCCGGCCCCTCCGGCCTCGGCCGTGCGGCCCCCGGCGCCTCCCCGTCAGGCGCCTCCGGCCTCGGCCGTGTGCCCCTCGGCGGCTTCTCGTCCGGTCCCTCCCCGTCGGGACACGCCGCCACCGGAGCCCCCTTCCCCGGCCACCAGCCCCAGGACCACGCCTTCCCCGGTCACCGCCCCCCGGACCGCGCCTTCCCCGGCCACGCCCCCTCGGGTCCTGTGTCCTCAGGTCCCGTGCCCCCGGGTTCCCTCCCTCCAGGGCAGGGACCTCACCGTCACGCGTCCCCGGGACACATCCCCCAGGGTCACGTGTCCCCCGGGCACGCGCCCTCCGGTCACGTCCCCCCGGCGCCGGTCTTCGACCAGGGCGCTCCTCACGATCCCGGCGGGCTCGCGGACCGTCCCGCCCCGTGGTCCGGGGACGCCTGGCCTCTCGCCTCCCGGCCCGCGGACCCGTGGTCCCCGGACCAGGCGGCCCGGCCCGGCCCGGCGTACGGCCTCCGTCCCGGCGCGCCCGCGCGGGCGGACCTCCCGTCCCACAGCCGCCAGGACCCTTCTCACGGCCGCCAGGACCCGTTCCACAGCCGCCAGGATTCTCCTCACACCCGTCAGGACCATCCCGCGTACACCCGTCAGGACGCGTTCTCCCACTCCGGTCCGGACGCGTCCCCCTACGCCCGTCCCGAGCAGGGGTACGGCACCACGCCCTCCTCTCCCGGAGCGTGGCCGGTGCACGGGCATCCCACGGACACCGGACAGGCCCCCGGCGGACGGCGGGCCGAGCCCCGGTGGCCGGTACTGCTGGCCGGAGGGATCGCCCTCGCCGTGCTCCTCGGGGTCGGCGGATGGCTGATCCTGCGGGAACGGGCCGCCGCCCCGGACCCGGGCACCGGCGGGCCCTCGGTCACGGCCACCGCGTCCCCCTCCGCGGGGACGGCGACCCCGCGCCCGGGCCGTACCCTCCCGGCGGGCTGGCGGCTGCACCGGGACCCGATGGGCTTCTCCGTCGCCGTCCCCGCGACCTGGCAGGTCAAGCGGTTCCCCGGACGCGACCGGGTGGAGTTCCGCGCCCCCGGCTCGGACGCCTTCCTGTGGATCGAGTCGACCGACGACCCCGAGAAGGACCCGGTCAGGCACTGGGAGAAGGTGGAGGAGGCCGGGACGGCCGACGGCGTCTGGCCGGGCTACCGGCGGATCGGGATCACCGGGCTGACCTACCGGGGGGTGCCGGCCGCCGACTGGGAGTTCACCTACCTCAAGGACGGGGTCCGCACGCACGTCCTGGACCGGGGCTTCCGCACCGCCGCCGACAAGCCGTACGCGATCTACTGGGAGAGCCCGGAGCCGGAGTGGAAACGATCCTCCTTCGACGCGTTCGCCAGGACGTTCCGGCCGTGAGCGACCTGGAGAGGGCGCGTCTGTGGCGCCCCGCCGCCCTGCCCGGGGTGGAGCTGCTCAAGGCCAGGTACGTCACCCACCGCTTCACCCCGCACGCGCACGAGGGCTACGCGATCGCGCTGGTGCTGTCGGGGGTGGAGGAGTTCGCCTACCGGGGCGCCGTCCACCGGGCGGGCGCGGGCAGCCTGAG
Source organism: Streptosporangium sp. DT93 (assembly GCF_049844535.1). Classification (NCBI taxonomy): domain Bacteria; kingdom Bacillati; phylum Actinomycetota; class Actinomycetes; order Streptosporangiales; family Streptosporangiaceae; genus Streptosporangium; species Streptosporangium sp. DT93. The sequence continues at coordinate 216,441 of NZ_JBNCLF010000012.1, read as the reverse complement.
CACGCTCGACCCCGAGGAGGCGCACGACGGCTACCCGGGCGTGCCCGGCGGCTGGTCCTACCGGGTGCTGTACCCGTCGGTGGCGTTCCTGTCCGGGATCGCCACCGAGCTGATGGCCGGGCGCGGCACCCCCTGCTTCCCCGAGGTCGTCACCCACCACCCGCCCACCGTCGCGCTGCTGCGGGCCGCGCACGACGCGGCCGAGCGGGGTGACGACCTGGCCGCCTCCACGCTGACCCGCACCGCCTTCGCCACCCTGCTGCGCCGCAACGCCGCCCGCCGCCCCCCGGAGGCTCCGCTCCCGGCCGCCGGCCGGCCGACGGTCCGGCGGGCCCAGGAGATCCTGCGGGAACGGCTCGTCGACCCGCCCACCGTGGAGGACCTGGCACGGGCGGTGGGCACGAGCCCCTTCGCCCTGATCCGGGCCTTCAAGGCGGCCACCGGGCTGCCCCCGCACGCCTACCTGAACACGCTGCGGATCATGCGGGCCCGGCGGCTGCTCCAGACCGGCGTACCCCCCGCCCGGGTGGCCGGGGACGTGGGGTTCACCGACCAGTCCCACCTGAGCAGGCACTTCAAGCGGATCGTGGGCGTCCCCCCGGCGGCGTACCAGCGCGCAGGAACGTACAAGAGCAGACCCGGGAACCGGACATAGGCTCGCTTCCCATGGAAGCAACCACTCGTTCCTCCGCGATACGGGACGGACTGGGCGTAGGGATCGCCGTCGGACTGTCCGGGGTGGCCTTCGGCGCCGCGGCGACCACCGCGGGGCTGAGCGTCGCGCAGGCGTGCGCCCTGAGCCTGTTCGCCTTCACCGGCGCCTCGCAGTTCGCCCTGGTCGGGGTCGTCGCCGGCGGCGGTAACCTCGTCGCGGGCACGGCGGGCGCGATCCTGCTGGGAGCCCGCAACGGCCTGTACGGCCTGCGCATGGCCGGGACGCTCGACCTGCGGGGCTGGCGCAGGCCGGCGACGGCCGTCGGCGTGATCGACGAGACGACGGCGGTCGCCCTGGCCCAGCCGGACGAGGAGTCGGCCAGGACGGGGTTCGTGGTCACCTTCGTCACCCTCTACCTGATCTGGAACGCCACCACCCTGGCCGGAGCGCTGGGCACCTCCGCGCTGTCGGATCCCGCCGTCCTGGGCCTGGACGTGGTCGGCCCCGCCACGTTCCTGGCCATCCTGTGGCCACGGCTCACCGGCAAGGACCCCGGCGCCGCCGGCCTGCGCCTCGTCGCGGCGGGCGGGGCCGCGGTCGCGCTGGCCACGACCCCCTTCACCCCGCCCGGCGTGCCCGTGCTGCTCGCCGCCGTGGTCGTGCTCGCGCTGCTGCTGAGGAGCCCCCGATGAGCGTCTGGTGGGCGATCGCCGCCACCTGCGTGGCCTGCTACGCGTTCAAGTTCGCCGGCCTCTCCGCGCCGCGCCGGATCCTCGACCACCCGGGGGTGCAGCGCTTCGCGACCCTCGTCCCGGTGGCCCTGCTGGCGGCGCTGATCGCCGTGCAGACCTTCGCCGACGGGCAGGCGCTGCACGTCGACTGGCCCCGGACCGGGGGGATGGGCGCGGCCGTGGTGGCGCTGCTGCTGCGCGCCCCGTTCCTGGTCGTGCTCGCGGTGGCCGCCGCCGTGACCGCCGCGCTCCGCCATCTCCTGGGCTGAGACCGTCCCGCCCCGGGCCGGGACCGCCGCCGGTGCCGCGCCGGAACCGTACGCGGAAGACGGCGCCCGCGCCGGGGCGGGAGGGCACCGTGGCGCCCCCGCGCGCGGGCACGGCACCGGACACGCGGGCACGTACGCGCGCGAAGGGGGCATGTGCTCCGGTCTGCGTAAACTTTCCTGAATGCCGACGTAAATCCTGGGTACTCGGCAGCGCATGACCGACTCTCAGGGCATCATCGGAGGCCGCTACCGCCTGCTCGAACGCATCGGCCGAGGGGGCATGGGAACGGTCTGGCGTGCCCGGGACGAGGTCCTCGGCCGTGACGTGGCGGTCAAGGAGGTCATCCCCTCCCCCGATCTCACCGGCCCCGAGCGCGAGGTCTTCACCGTGCGCACGCTCAGGGAGGCCAGGGCCGCCGGCCGGGTCGGGCACCCGGGGGTGGCGACCGTCTACGACGTGATCGAGGAGGACGGCCGCCCCTGGATCGTCATGCAGCTCGTCGACTCCCGCACCCTCGGGGCGGTCGTCAGGGAGGACGGGCCGCTGCCGCCGATGCGGGTGGCGCGGATCGGCCTGGAGGTGCTCAGCGCGCTGGTCGCCGCCCACCACGCGGGCGTCCTGCACCGGGACGTGAAACCGGACAACGTACTGCTGGCCAGGGACGGCCGGGCCGTGCTCACCGACTTCGGCATCGCGGTGCTGGAGGGCGACTCCTCGATCACCAGGACGGGCTCGCTCATCGGCACGCCAGCGTTCATCGCGCCCGAACGGGCCGCGGGCGGGCCTGCCGACTTCGCCTCCGACCTGTGGTCGCTCGGCGTGACGCTGCACGTGGCGGTCGAGGGACGCTCCCCCTTCGAGCGCGCCCACCCGATGGCGACGCTCAGCGCCGTCATGCACCAGGAGCCCGAGCCGCTGCGGCTCGCCGGCCCGCTCACCCCGGTGATCCTCGGCCTGCTCCGCAAGGACCCGGCCGAGCGCATGACCGCACGAGAGGTGCAGGCCCACCTGACCGCCCTGGTCAACGGGACCGCCCCGCAGCCGACGATGCCCATCGAGCTGCCCGTCGAGCCGCCCGCCGAGCCGTTCGCCGGACCGCTCGCCGGGCCCGCCCTCGCCGCCTCCGCGGCGGCCGCCACCGCGCCGGGCGGACCACCGACGGTGACCGTCGCGGGAGCCCCGGGTGCCCCGGGTCCCTGGGGCACCGCGGGTGCCGTGCCGCCCCCGGTGGATCCCTCCGGGCCCACCCCCCCGGTGGCCTCCGCTCCCCGCCGGCGGCGTCCGGTCCTCCTCGGGGCGGCCGCGGTGGCCGCGGCCGTCGCGCTGACCTCCGGGGGGCTGGTGTGGGTCGCCACCAACTCGGCGGAGACGCCCTCGAAGGAGCCGACGACCTCGGCGAGTGTGCCGCCCTCCAAGAAGAAGCCGACGGGCGAGGCCGAGCAGGCCAAGGTGCCGTCCGGGGAGGACCCCTCGGGGGGCGAGGACACCTCCCGCCCGTCCCGGGGCACCCCCCGGGACGAGCCGTCCCCCCGGACCCCGACGGGCGAGCCGTCGTCGAAGCCCTCGGCGGAACCGACCCAGGACGACCAGCAGGGCCCCGAGGACCCCGCCGACGAGCCGGACCAGGGGCAGGACCAGGGCGGCGGGGACGACGGTTCCGGCGGTGACGGCGGTGACGGCGGCGGGGGCGGGGGCGGGGGCGGCTCCGGCCAGGACGACGCCCCCGGCGACGATCAGCAGGGCGACTCCCCCGACCAGGTGGACCCCGCCTCGGGCATCGGGGCCCTCGCCCCCGGTGGCCCTGGGAAGGCCGGGAGGGCCGCGGCCGGGCCCGGTGGCCCCGGGAAGGCCGGAAAGGCCGGGAAGGCGGCGGCCGGGCCCGTCGCGGTGGCGAAGGCCCCCGGCGTCGCGAAGCCGGCCGGAGGCGCGAAGCCTGCCGGGGTCGCGAAGACGAGGAAGCCGGGCAAGGCCGGAAAGGTGAAGGTCTAACGACCCACGGACCGGATCGGATCCCGGCCGGTCCGGGGTCCGGCCGGGCCCGCGGCGACGCAGGCGACCCGGACGGCGCGGCCTACGAATCCGCGCCGACGGCCTCCAGTGCGCGCGCCAGGTCGTCGGGGTAGGCGGTGGTGAAGGAGACCCACTCGCCGGTGGCGGGGTGCTCGAAGGCCAGGGAGACCGCGTGCAGCCACTGCCGGCTCACGCCCAGGCGCGCGGCCAGGGTCGGGTCGGCCCCGTACAGCATGTCGCCGACGCACGGGTGGCGCAGGGCCGACATGTGGACCCGGATCTGGTGGGTCCGTCCCGTCTCCAGCTTGATGTCCAGCAGGGACGCCGCCCGGAACGCCTCGATCGTGTCGTAGTGGGTGACCGAGTCCTTGCCTCCGGCCACGACCGCCCAGCGGCCGTCCCCGACCGGGTGGCGGTCGATCGGCGCGTCCACGGTGCCCCGGTGCGGGTCGGGGTGGCCCTGCACCAGCGCGTGGTAGCGCTTGTCGACCGTACGCTCCTTGAAGGCCCGCTTCAGGTGGGAGTAGGCGTGCTCGCTCTTGGCGACGACCATCGCGCCGGTGGTGTTGGCGTCCAGCCGGTGCACGATGCCCTGGCGTTCGGCCGCGCCGCTGGTGGCCACCCGGTGGCCGGTTCCGAGCAGGCCGCCGATCACGGTCGGGCCGGTCCAGCCGGTGGTCGGGTGGGCGGCCACGCCGATGGGCTTGTTGACCACGACGATGTCGTCGTCCTCGTACACGATGTGCATGCCGGGAACCGGCTCGGCCACCGGCATCGGCGCGCTGGGCGGCGGCGGGAGGGTCACCTCCAGCCACGCCCCCCCGTGCAGCCGGTCGGACTTCGAGGCGGTCGAGCCGTCCACCAGCACCTCACCGGCGACGATCAGCTCGACCGCGCGGGTGCGGGAGAGGCCGAACAGGCGCGACAGGGCGGCGTCGAGCCGCTCCCCCTCCAGCCCGTCGGGCACCGGGAGGCTTCGCCGGTCAGACATCGTCGCCCTCCTTCGCGTCTCGCCCCGTCCGTGCGGCCGGCGGCTCGTCATCGGGCCGTGAGGCGGCCGGCTCCTGGCCGGTCCTGGCCGGCGGCGTCCTCTCCGCGTCTCGTGAGGCGGGCGGCTCCTCGCCGGTCCGTGGGGCCGGCGGCTCCTCGCCGGTTCCCTGAGCCGGTGCCTCCTCGCCGGGCCGCGCGGCCGGTGCCTGCCGGCCGGTCCCGGTGTCGCGGGTGCCGTCGATCTGGTAGCCCCGCCAGGCGAGCAGGACCGCCAGGATCCCGCCGCAGACGATCGCCGAGTCGGCCACGTTCCAGACCGGGAAGTGCCCGGGGAAGGTCTCCACGAAGTCGACCACGTGCCCCTGGAGCGGCGAGGGCCGCCCGGGGCCGAACCCCGAGGGGAAGCGGAAGAGCCGGTCGGTGAGGTTGCCGAGCGCCCCGCCGAGCAGCAGGCTCAGCGTGATCGCCCAGGGCAGGCTGCGCAGGTTGCGCGCGGTGCGCAGGATCGCCACCACGACGGCCGCGGCCACGCAGGTGAAGACGATCGTCATCCCGGTGCCGAGACCGAAGGCGGCCCCCGAATTGAAGATCACCCGGAACTGGAGCAGGCCAGGGACGACCACGAGGGGCTCCCTGCCCTCCAGGGTCCTCAGGACCAGCGTCTTGGTGGCGAGGTCCAGGAGGTAGACGATCGGGACGATCGTCGCGAGCACCGCGGCCCGCCGCCTCGCGGGCGGGGCGGCCGGAACCGTCCCGCCCGCGGTGTCACCGGCGTCGCGGGTGTCGCGGCCCTCTCCGGGGTCGCCGGTCAGCGGCGCTCCTCCCGCTGCTTGCAGGCCACGCAGAGCGTCGCCCTCGGAAACGCCTGCAGGCGCTCCTTTCCGATCGGCTGATGGCACGATTCGCACACTCCGTAGGTCCCCGCGTCGATCCGGGCGATCGCTCGCTCGTTCTGCGCGACCAGATCGCGCGAGTTCAGGGTAAGGGCGATTTCACGCTCGCGTTCATACGTGCGGGCCCCGGCGTCCGCCTGGTCGTCACCCGCCCCATCCGTGACGTCACTCGACGCGATCTCGCTCTCGGACCTGGCGATCTCCTCGGTGAGCTCGCGCACCTCCTCGGCGAGCTGCCCGCGGACCTCCGCGAGCTCCCCGGCCGACCAGGTGACGACGGTGCCGTCCTTCGACGACGCCACCGCGCTGTTGTCTGCACGCACGGTCGCGGCCATGGCGGCCTCCTTGTTCGATGGACCGTATCCGATGTGGTAAACGGTGCGGGCAGCTTAGGTCTCCCATAACAGAACGGCAAACGACCCGCCGTGATGTTTACCACTCCAGTAACATCCGGTCGCTTCCCCCTGATTCCGCCCGGCGGCCCCCGATACGGGAAAGCCCGTGCCCCGATACCGGGAAGCCCGTGCCCGGCGGGTGCGTTATCGTGTGAAGCTGCAGGGCGTTGATGGGGACAGCCACCTCCGCATCCCCTCGCACGAGCGACCCGGGGACGGTGTGAGCCCGGGGCGAGGCGCGGTGGGAAGATCACCCCGGAGCCGCCGGAAGAACGGCCGCGGTGACCCGACAGGGGTCCCGGGCGGCCCGGTAGAACCGGCAGCAGACCCAAGGAAGAGGGCCTTTCCGCGGCGCGGAGGGGTCAAGGAGGGTGGTACCGCGGGGCCCGACGGCCTCGTCCCTCCACGCCACAGCCGTTCCAGCGTGGAGGTCCCGTCCATCATGTCCGCCTATTTCCGCTCCCTTCCCGCGCAGGTCGATCTTCCCGCGATCGAGCACGAGGTGCTCGGCCGCTGGCAGGACGGCAAGATCTTCGAGCGCTCGGTCGAGCAGAACGCGGGCGCCCCCACCTGGGTCTTCTACGAGGGCCCGCCCACCGCCAACGGCATGCCCGGCGTCCACCACGTCGAGGCGCGCGTCTTCAAGGACGTCTTCCCCCGCTACAAGTCGATGCGGGGCTACAGCGTTCCCCGCAAGGCCGGCTGGGACTGCCACGGCCTGCCCGTCGAGGTCGCCGTCGAGAAGACGCTCGGCCTGTCGGGCAAGAAGGCGATCGAGGAGTACGGCATCGCCGCGTTCAACGACCGCTGCCGCGAGTCGGTGCTCAAGCACGTGGACGCCTTCGAGCAGATGACCGAGCGGATGGGCTACTGGATCGACCTGTCCCAGGCCTACCGCACGATGGACCCGGACTACGTCGAGTCCGTCTGGTGGTCGCTCAAGGTCATCTTCGACAAGGACCTGCTCTTCCGCGACTTCCGGATCACCCCGTACTGCCCCCGCTGCGGCACCGGCCTGTCCGACCACGAGCTGGGTCAGCCGGGCGGCTACGAGACCGTCACCAGCCCCTCGGTGTACGTCCGCATGCCCGCCACCTCCGGCCCGCTGGCCGAGCTGGGCGCCTCGCTGCTGATCTGGACCACCACGCCCTGGACGCTGGTCTCCAACACCGCGGTGGCCGTGCACCCCGACGTGACCTACGTGGCGGCCCGCCCGGCCGGCTCCGACGAGGTCCTGGTGGTGGCCGAGCCGCTGCTGGCCGCCGCGCTGGGCGAGGGCGCCGAGGTGCTGGCCTCCTTCACCGGCGCCGAGCTGGAGCACACCACCTACACGCGCCCCTTCGACCTGGTCGACATCCCCGGCGCCCACTACGTGGTGCTCGGCTACTACGTCACCACCGAGGACGGCACCGGCCTGGTCCACCAGGCCCCGGCCTTCGGCGCCGACGACATGACGACCTGCAAGCGCTACGGGCTGCCCGTGGTCAACCCGATCGGCCCCGACGGGCGCTTCCTCGACACCGTGCCGCAGGTCGGCGGCCGGTTCTTCAAGGACGCCGACGAGGAGCTCACCGCCGACCTGCGCGAGCGCGGCCTGCTCCACCGGGGCGGCCACTTCGAGCACAGCTACCCGCACTGCTGGCGCTGCCACACCGCGCTGCTCTACTACGCCCTGCCCGCCTGGTACATCCGCACCACCGCGATCAAGGACCGGATGCTCGCCGAGAACGAGAAGACCGCCTGGTACCCCGAGACGATCAAGTGGGGCCGCTTCGGCGAGTGGCTGCGCAACAACGTCGACTGGTCGCTGTCGCGCTCGCGCTACTGGGGCACCCCGCTGCCGTTGTGGGTCTGCACCGCCGACGAGTCGCACATCACCTGCGTCGGCTCGCTGGAGGAGCTGGGCCGGTTGTCCGGCCAGGACGTCTCCGCGCTCGACCCGCACCGCCCGTACGTGGACGACGTCACGCTGCCCTGCCCCACCTGCGGGAACGAGGCGCGCCGGGTGCCGGACGTGATCGACGCCTGGTACGACTCCGGCTCGATGCCGTTCGCGCAGTGGGGCGCGCCGTACCGCAACGCGGAGATGCTGGACAAGGCCTACCCGGCGCAGTTCATCTGCGAGGCCACCGACCAGACCCGCGGCTGGTTCTACTCGCTGATGGCGGTCGGCACGCTGGTCTTCGACAGGTCCTCGTACGAGAACGTGCTCTGCCTGGGCCTGATCCTGGCCGAGGACGGCCGCAAGATGAGCAAGCACCTGGGCAACGTGCTCCAGCCGATGCCGCTGATGGACCGGCACGGCGCCGACGCGCTGCGCTGGTACATGGCCTGCTCGGGCTCCCCCTGGGCCGCCCGCAGGGTCGGGCACGGCCCCCTGGAGGAGATCGTCCGCAAGGTCCTGCTCACGTACTGGAACACCGCCTCCTTCTTCACCCTGTACGCCAACGCCGAGGCCTGGTCGCCGGCGCGGCTCGCCGAGGCGCCCGCGGCCGCGGAGCGCCCGCTGATCGACCGCTGGGCCCTGGCCGAGCTGCACCGGACGGTGGCCGAGGTCACCGCGTCGATGGACGTCTTCGACACCGCCCGGGTGGGGCGCCGCCTCGCGGAGTTCCTCGACGACCTGTCCAACTGGTACGTGCGGCGCTCCCGCCGCCGCTTCTGGGCCGGGGACACCGCCGCGTTCGCCACGCTGTACGAGTGCCTGGAGACCGTCACGCGGCTGATGGCGCCGGTGGTGCCCTTCACCACCGACTACGTCTGGGACGTGCTCCGCGACACCGACTCCCCGGCCTCGGTCCACCTGGCCACCTGGCCCGAGGTGAACGACGCGCTGCTGGACGCGGAGCTGTCGGAGCGGATGGCGCTGGTCCGCCGCCTGGTCGAGCTGGGCCGCTCGGCCCGCGCCTCCAGCGGGGTCAAGACCCGCCAGCCGCTCGGCCGCGCCCTGGTCGGCGCGCCGGGCTGGGCCGCACTGCCCGGGGAGCTGCGCGAGCTGATCGCCGACGAGCTCAACGTGAAGGGCCTGGAGGACCTGTCCGGGATCGGCGCCGACCTGGTGTCCTTCACGATCAAGCCCAACTTCCGGGCGCTGGGCAAGCGGTTCGGCTCGCAGACCAAGCTGGTCGCCGCGGCCGTCACCGCCGCCGAACCCGCCTGGCTGGCCGCCGCGCTCCGTACCGGCGCGCCGGTCGCGGTCGAGACGGGCGAGCTGGGCGTGGTGGAGCTCGGCCCCGAGGACGTGATCGTCACCGAGCAGCCGAGGTCCGGCTGGGCGGTGGAGAGCGGCGCCGGGGAGACGGTCGCCCTGGACCTGACCATCACCGACGAGCTGCGCCGTTCCGGCCTGATCCGCGACGTCGTCCGCCTGCTCCAGGACACCCGCAAGTCCACCGGCCTGGCGATCTCCGACCGGATCGACGTGTGGTGGTCCACCGACGACACCGACCTGGCCGAGGCCCTGCGGGCCGAGGGCCGGATCGTGGCCGCCGAGGTGCTGGCCGTCTCGCTCACCGAGGTCGCCAAGGGAGCCGGGGACGGCGAGGGCGGCGAGGATACTGCGGGCACTGCGGGCGCCCCCGAGGATCTCCCCGTCCACCGCGACGCCGAACTGGGCCTGACCTTCCGGCTCCGCCGCGTCACCTCCTGAGCGGCTCCCGGTCCGTCCCCCGCCCGGTCGACCGGGCGGGGGACGGGCCGCTCAGGACCCGCTGTCGGTCACGCAGACCGGGCAGCCGCTCAGCCCGGCCTTCTCGGCCTCGGTGAGCGTCATGGACTCCACGCCACCGTCACCCACGCCCTTGACCAGGGGGCAGGCCGGGGCGTGGAAGCGGCGGGTGCCGACGATGACCCTGACGGTGGCGTCGTCGGCCGCCGTCTCGTTCGGCTCGGCGGAGGGCGACTCGTCCTTGATCGCGGGGATGCCGCCGGGAGAGGTGTCGTCATCGTCCCGATCGGAGAAGCCGCCGTCACCCCCGGGTGAGGTCGCGCCCCCGGACACCGCCCCCTCGGACGCCGTACCGCGAGACCCCCCGGTCTCGGCCGCCTCGGACACCTTGGGCTCGGCCGCCTCGGACTGGACCGCCTCGGACACCTTGGACTGGGCCGCCTCGGGTTGGGCCGCCTTGGACTCGGTCCCCTCGGACACCTTGGACGGGGACGCCTTGGACCCGGCCGTCCCGTCCTCGGAGGTCACGGTCCTGGACGTCCCTGTTCCTGCGGTTTCGGGTGCCGTCGTCCCGTCGGTCCCGATCTCGGACTTCTCGGTCCCTGACCTCTCGGTCTCGGACTTCTCGGTCGCGGACGGCGTGGTGGACTCTTCGGCGGTGGAGAAGCCCCGATCGGCCGTTTCCGAACGTGAGACCTCGCGCTTCGCGGGCGTGGCCTCGCCGTCGGCGTCGTCGCCGGACTTCACCGGGACATCGCCACCGGGAGCGACGGGCTCGGCCTCGGAGGGCCGGGGGGACCGGACCCGCGTCTCCGGCTCGGCCGGGCCCTTCGGCTCGGCCGGGCCCTTCGGCTCGGCTCCGCCTTCGGGCTCGACCCGCGTCGTGGGCGTCGTGGTCCCAGCCCGGCTCCCGGACGCGGCCGGACTCCTGGGCTCGACCTGCGCCCTGGGCTCTTCCTGGCTCCCGGACGCGGCCGGCCCCTCGGGCTCAGCCTGGCCCTTTGGCTCGGCCTGGCCCTTGGACTCGGCCGGCACCTCGGGCTCGGGCTCGGGCGTCCGGGTGACCGTGTCGCGGGTGAACCAGCTGGTCGCCTCGGACTCGGCGTGCGGGATCTCGGGGATCTTCGGCAGCCGGATCGGCAGCGCGGGAGTGGGCGCCTCCACGGCCGGGGACGCGGTCCTCGCGGCCTCCGGCTGCCTTCCCTGGGGCGAGGAGGACGTTCCCCGCGACCCCTGCGATCCCTGCCCCTGCCGACCCTGCGGCCCCTGCTCCTGCCGCCCCTGCTCCTGCGGCCCCTGCGGCTCCGAGGGGTGGACGTAAGGCCGGACCGAGGAGGGATCCTGCGGGGGACGCGTCCCCGTCTGGGGGAACACCGCGGTCTCACGGGCCGCTGACGTCTCCCGGGTCGCACCGGCCTTCGAGGGCGCCTCGGCGGCCTTCGGGGACCCGGCGGGCGCCTGCCCGGTGGGAGCCCGCCCCGCGGACGGCGTGGCCGATCCGTACGGGGAGGCGAAGCGTGTGGTGGTCTCGCGGGAGGCGGGCTCGTGCGGGCTCGCGGAGGCGGGCTCACGCGGGCTCTCGGCGCGGCCGGACTCGTGGGAGGCGTTCTGCGTACCGGAGGGCTCTCGCGTCCCTGAGGGGCCGTCCTGCGGCCGCGTCCCGGCGACCGGGTCGGGCAGGCACGTGGTGCAGGGCGTGAAGCCCTCCTCGCGCGCCTCCTCGTGGGTGAGCTCCTCGTGCTCCCTGCCGGCGAGCTGGCGGCATCCCGCGACGTGGTAGCGCTTGCGTCCCGGGACGACCAGGACGATCGCGTCGGCCGCCAGGGCGCCTCGCCGCGCCGTCGCGGCGGTGGCCGGCCCCGTGCGCGGTCCCGTGAGCGGCCCCGTGGCCCCTGCGGGCGGCCCTGTCACCGGGCCGCTGTGCGGCCGGCCCGGGACGCCGGGCGCCTGCGGTCGCATTCCGTGCTGCGCCGCGAGGTGCTGCGTCGCCAGGTGCGGCGCCGTGGGGGGCTGACCCGGCATGCCGTGCGGTACGGGCATCGGCCCGGCCGGCATCGGTCCCTGCGGGTCAGAGGGCTTGGAGGCCCCGGCGCGTCCACCGGGGAACAACTCGTGGCGGCGCAACAACGCCCCGATCACCAGGAAGACGGCGGACAGCATGCTGACCGCGATCGACCATACGACCAGGTACAGCTCGGCCATCACGAACCCCGCTATGAGCAGGATGATGGCCGTGAGTACCAGACCGGCGCTGATGAGGATCACAGAGAGACTCCCGGATGCGGGTCAAGAGGAATGACCCGACACCTTAGCGGCGGTCGTTGTGAGGACCGTCAACGCCCTGGAAGGCACCCGAATGCTGTGACGGGTCGCCGCCGAACGGGTTGGGCGCGCCCTGCAGGGTCGGCTGACCGCCGGGGGCCACCGCGTGGGACATGGCCGGGGGCCCGCTCACGATCGGGAACCCGCCGCTGCCCTCGGCCGCCACGTTCAGCTCGGAGAGCTGGTTCTCCAGGTACAGCTTCAGGCGGCTGCGGTACTCACGCTCGAAGCTGCGCAGCTCCTCGACCTTGCGCTCCAGCTCGTCGCGGGTCTGCACCAGCGAGCCCATGGCCTGGCGGTGGCGCTCCTGCGCGTCGCGCTCCAGCGTCTCGGCGCGGGCACGGGCGTCGCCGATGACCTGCTCGGCCTGGCGGCGCGCCTTGCCGAGGATGTCGTCGGCCTCGCGGCGCGCGCGGGTCACGGTCTCGTCCGCCTCCCGGCGGGCGTCCGCGATGGCCTGGTCGGCGGTCTGCTGCGCGAGCGCGAGCACGCGCGCGGCGGTGTCCATGTTGTCCTCGGCCGGGGGCATCCCCATGTTGACCGGGACGGGCTGCTGGTGCTGCACCGGCTCGGGCGCGCGCATCGGCTCGGGCTGCTGCATCATCATCTCGGGCTTGGGCTCGGCGATGGGGGCCGGCGCCATGGCCATCCCCATGCCGCCGGGCACCTTGCCGCGCAGGCACTCCGCCAGCTTGGCGCGGAGCTCCTCGTTCTCCTGGATGAGACGGTCCAACTCGGACTCGACCTCGTCGAGGAAGGCGTCCACCTCTTCCTCGTCGTAACCCGGCCTGAGGCGGGTCGTACTGAACTGCTTGTTCCGCACGTCGGCGGGCGTCAACGGCATTTCGGTCTCCTTGGCGCGCTTGGAGTCTGTCCGGGGGGAAGGTACCCGATCAAAGACGCGCGGACACGAGTTGGATCAAGACCACGACCAAGATGAACAGCAAGGTGAAGCTTAGGTCAAAGGCCACCGTACCCAACCGGAGTGGTGGAATGAAACGGCGGAGGAACTTGAGAGGTGGGTCGGTCACCGTGTATACGAGCTCCGCCAGCACCAGGACGATGCCGGTGGGGCGCCACTGGCGCGCGAACGCCTGCACCGTCTCCAAGATCATTCTGCCGATCAGCAGAACGAGGTAGATGGACAGGACAAAGACCAAGACCCCGCCAACGATCTCCACGGTCCGTCCCCGCCCCCACTTCGCTCCGCCGTCCCCTGCCCCGTCGGGACACGTCGGGCCGGTCACTGTTCATGATGGAACTCTAGCTCTGGTTGAAGAATCCGCGTTCCGCGATTCGGGCCTTGTCCTCGGCGGTCACCTCGACATTGGCTGGGGACAACAGGAACACCTTGTTGGTAACACGTTCAATGCTGCCATGTAGGCCGAAGACCAGACCTGCCGCGAAATCAACAAGGCGTTTTGCGTCACTGTCAACCATCTCGGTCAGATTCATGATGACCGGCGTTCCGTCCCGGAAGTGCTCCCCGATGGTCCGCGCCTCGTTGTACGTGCGCGGGTGGAGGGTCGTGATGCGCGCCAGGTCGGTCGTGCGGCGCTCCAGGACGGCCGTCGCGGGCCTGACGGCGGGCACGGCCGGGTCGGTGTCGTCCGGCAGGTCGTGGACCGTGCCAGGACGCTCGTCGCCCTCGCGGCGCGTGTCGTCGAACTCCTCGTACTCGTCGTCGGGGTAGCTGTCGTATCTCTCGTAGCGGTCGTCCTCAACAAGACCGAGGTAGACCGCCATCTTGCGCATCGCGCCGGCCATCGCTACTTCTTCCTCCGTCTTGCCTCGATGCGCCCGAGGGGCCGGCCGACCGCCTTGAGCTCACCACCGTTCGACCGCTGTCCGGATACGTGGATGCCAAGGTCCACTTGAAGGGACATTACCTGACGAAGGGCTTCCTGCGACCGAGCAACGCCGTACCAACACGCAGGTGTGTCGCGCCGTTGGCGATCGCCTGGGACAGGTCCCCGCTCATTCCGGCCGAAACGACACCGGCCTCGGGGTGGGCGTCGCGGACGGAGCGCGCGATCTCCCGCAGCCGGGCGAACGCCCTGCCCGGCTCCTCCCCCAGGGGCGCGACCGCCATGACCCCGCCGAGCGCGAGCCCTTCGGCGCCGGCCACGGCGTCCGCCAGCGCCTCGACCTCCTCGGGCCGCGCGCCGCCCCTGGCCGGGTCGCCGTCCAGGGCCACCTGCACCAGGCAGGTGACGTGGCGTCCCGCCGCGAGCGCCTCCCGGCTGAGCGCGGTGACCAGGCGCGGCCGGTCGACCGAGTGGACGACGTCGGCGTAGCCGACCACCGAGCGGGCCTTGTTGGTCTGCAACTGGCCGATGAAGTGCCAGCGCAGGTCGAGGACCGCGCAGTCGCGCGCCTTGGCCGAGGCCTCCTGGTCGCGGTTCTCCCCCACGTCGGTGATCCCGAGCCCGGCCAGCAGCCGTACGTCGGAGGCGGGGTAGGTCTTGCTCACCGCGACGAGCGTCAGCTCCTCGCGGTGGCGTCCGGCCGCCCGGCAGGCCTCGGCGATCTCCGCCTCGACCCTGGCCAGGCCGGCCGCGATCTCGTCACGTCGTGTCGTCTCCGTCACATCTCCGCCGCTCGGCCCCGGCCGGCCGGTACGGTCGCCGGCGCCACCGCCCCTGCCGTCACCGTCGTCGTTCCCGCCGTCGCCGGCGCGACCGGCGGCACGGCCGGACGGTCGTCGCCCGTGGTGACCGATCTCACTTGAGGAAGTCGGGGACGTCCAGCTCCTCCTCCTGCTCCTCGAAGATCACCGGCCTGCGCCGGGCCGGGTCCGGGACCCGCGCGGAGATCGGCGTGGGCTGGGACGGCTCGGGAGCCGGGCGCGGGATGGACAGCGGCGGGGTGTGCGGCTCCTCCGCGCGGTGCTGCTCGCCGCCCTCCTCGGAGGGGGACGGCTGCTGGAGCGGGTGCGACTGCTGGTGGGAGGCCTGCTCCGCGTGCGGGGCGGCGACCGGCCGCACCGACGGGGACGGGGCGTGCTCCACCCTGGGCTCGGGCCTGGCCTCGTGACGGGGCTCGTGACGGGGCTCGTGCCTGAACTCCTGCCGCGGCTCGTTCTTGACCGTGGGCGCCAGCGGGCGGACCGGGGCGGCGGCAGCCGGGGCGGGACGCGCGGCCTGCTGGGGGCGCGCGGCCGGCTGCACGGCCGGCTTGGGCGCGGGCTCGGGCTCGTCGAACCCGGCCGCGATCACGGTGACGCGCACCTCGTCGCCGAGGGCGTCGTCGATGACCGTACCGAAGATGATGTTGGCGTCCGGCGCCGCGGCGGTGGAGACGAGCTGGGCCGCCTCGTTGATCTCGAACAGGCCCAGGTCGGAGCCGCCGGCGATGGAGAGCAGCACGCCGTGCGCGCCGTCGATGCTGGCCTCCAGCAGCGGGCTGGAGACGGCCATCTCGGCCGCGGCGACCGAGCGGTCGTCGCCGCGCGCGTGGCCGATGCCCATCAGGGCCGAACCGGCCCCGGACATGACGGACTTCACGTCGGCGAAGTCGAGGTTGATCAGACCCGGAGTGGTGATCAGGTCGGTGATGCCCTGGACACCGGAGAGCAGCACCTGGTCGGCCGCCTTGAAGGCGTCCAGCACGCTCACCTGCCGGTCGGAGATCGACAGCAGCCGGTCGTTCGGGATGACGATGAGGGTGTCGACCTCCTCGCGGAGGGTCTCGATGCCGGCGTCGGCCTGCATCGCCCTGCGACGGCCCTCGAAGCTGAAGGGCCGGGTCACCACGCCGATGGTCAGCGCGCCCAGCGTGCGGGCGATGTTGGCCACCACCGGCGCGCCGCCCGTGCCGGTGCCGCCGCCCTCACCCGCGGTGACGAAGACCATGTCGGCGCCCTTGAGGACCTCCTCGATCTCCTCGCGGTGGTCCTCGGCCGCCTTGCGGCCGACCTCGGGGTTGGCGCCCGCGCCGAGGCCGCGGGTGAGCTCGCGGCCGACGTCGAGCTTGACGTCGGCGTCACTCATCAGCAGCGCCTGGGCGTCGGTGTTGATGGCGATGAACTCGACGCCCTTGAGTCCCTCCTCGATCATCCGGTTGACGGCGTTGACTCCGCCTCCGCCGATTCCTACAACCTTGATGACCGCGAGGTAGTTCTGCGGTGCTGCCACGACGAGGGGCCTTTCCGCTCGTTGATGTGCAATTTCATGCGGCACGGGGCCCGTGCCGTCGTTTTCGAAACCCTCACCCTCAAGTTGAGATTTAGCTTTATGTCAACCTGAGGAGTGATACGGACAGTAGGAGTTGCGCTCCTGGCGGGTCAACTAACCGCGCCGCAAGCGCGCCAAGCGTGTCGCGGGCCACCCTTTTCCGGGGAGGCCCGCCCTCCGATGAGATCACTTGACGATCACCACGTCAGGCGAACTGACGTCATAGCTGTCGGCCCGGCGTTCGAGCAGCGTAACAAGGATCTTCGCCTTCTCCGCGGGCCGGTCGCCGCCGCCCCAGACGACCTCGCGGCCGTCCTTGAGGCGGAGCGAGACCGTCTCGGCCGAGGGGGCGAGCACCTCCGCGACCCTGCGGGCCAGGTCGCCCGGCAGTGCGACGATGACGCCGAGCGCCGCCGTCGTCGCCGGGTCCCGGGGGCCGGGCCGCGACACCCGCAGCACGGGCAGGACCGGCGGGGCGACGTCCCTGACCTCGACGACCACGCCGTGCCGGTCCATCAGCGCGGACCGCCCCGCGGACGGCACCGTCGCCACCGGCTCGCGCTCGACGATCTCCACCCGCAGCGTGTCCGGCCAGGTACGGCTGACCTTCACCGACTCGACCCGCGGGATGGCGCCGATCCTGGCCCTGACCTGGGCCACGTCGACCGTGGCCAGTGGCACGCCGCCGGCGACCCGCGCCGTCTGCCGTACCTGCTCGGCCGACAGGCCCGCGTTGCCCACGACCTGGATCTCCCGCACGCCCAGCACCGGGGAGAAGAAGACCAGCCAGGCGGCGATGCCCACCACGGCCACGGTCAGCAGGAGCAGGCCCGCCGGCCTCCCCACCCTGCCCATCACCCGCCCGTCACCGCCACCCGCGCGGTGGACGGAGCCCGTCCGGCGCGCGTCACCGCGCGGCCAGCTCCTTCACGATCCTGGGCCCGAGCTCGGTCACGTCGCCGGCGCCCATGGTCAGGACGATGTCGCCGGGCCGGGCACGGGCCGCGACCAGGGCGGGCACCCCGTCGCGGTCGGGGGCGTAGGCCACCCGCTCGGCGGGCAGCGCCACCTTGCCCGCCACCAGCGCCCCCGACACCCCCGGCTCGGGATCCTCGCGGGCGCCGTAGACGTCCAGCACGATGGCCTCGTCGGCCAGGCCGAGCGCGACCCCGAACTCGTCGGCGAAGAACCGGGTGCGCGAGTACAGGTGCGGCTGGAAGACCGCGATGACCCTGCCCTCGCCGGAGGAGAAGGACGCGACCACGTCCCTGGCCGCGCGCAGGTCGGCGGCGAGCTCGGTCGGGTGGTGGGCGTAGCTGTCGAAGACCGCCACCCCGCCGGCCTCGCCCTTGGCCTCGAAGCGGCGCTTGGCACCGGTGAAGAGCGCCAGGCCGTCGCGGATCTCCCCGAAGGAGACGCCCAGCTCCCCGGCCACCGCGATGGCGGAGGCGGCGTTGAGCGCGTTGTGGCGGCCGGGCACGGCGAGCCTGACCTCACCGTGACCGCGCAGCGTGAAGGTCAGGCCCAGCCCCTCGGGCGCGATGTCGCCCACCCTCAGGTCGGCGTCCTCCGCCTCCCCGTACGTGATCACCTTCAGCCCGCGGGCGCGGGCGATCGGGATCAGCGCGGCCGAGCCGGGGTCGTCGGCGCACAGCACCATCGTGGTGGCGACGCGCTCGACGAACCGGGCGAAGCTGTCGTGGACCGCCCGCGGGTCGCCGTAGTTGTCCAGGTGGTCGGGCTCGACGTTCGTCACCACCGCGATGTCGGGGGCCAGCATCAGGAACGAGCCGTCGCTCTCGTCGGCCTCGGCGACGAACACCCCGCCCGAGCCCTCGTCGGCGCCCAGCCCCGTCGTCACGAGCTGCCCGCCCACGCAGTACGAGGGGTCGGCGCCGCACTTCTGCAGGGCGACGGTGAGCATCGAGGTGGTGGTGGTCTTGCCGTGGGTGCCGGCCAGCGCCACCCCGGTCCTGCCCGCCATGACCGAGGCGAGCGCCGCGGCCCTGGGGATGACCCGCAGGCCCTGGCGGAGCGCCTCGCCCAGCTCGGGGTTGGAGTCGCGGATCGCGGTGGAGACCACGACGGTGTCGACCTGCCTGACGTGCGAGGCGGCGTGGCCGATGTGGATCCTGGCCCCCAGCTCCCGCAGCTCGGTCACCATCTCGGAACCGCGCGCGTCGCTGCCGGAGACCGGAACGCCGCGCTTGAGCAGGATGCGCGCGATCCCGGACATCCCGGAACCGCCGATCCCGATGAAGTGGACCCGTCCCAGATCGCCCGCCGCGACCGGATCCACCAGCTTGACCAGGCTCATCGGCCGCTCACTCCCCCTCGCGCGACGCGCAGCACCCGGTGCGCCAGCGTCGTGTCGGCGTCCTTCCTGCCCATCCTGGAGGCCGCCTCCGACATGGCGACGACCCGCTCGGGATCGGACAGGACGGGCAGCACGTTGTTCAGGATCCACTCCGGCGACAGCTCGGCGTCGTCGACCATCAGGCCGCCGCCGCCGTGCACGATCGGCGCGGCGTTGAGCCGCTGCTCGCCGTTGCCGTGCGGCAGCGGGACGTACACGGCCGGCAGGCCCACGGCCGTCATCTCCGCGCAGGTCATGGCGCCGGCGCGGCACAGGGCCACGTCGGCGGCGGCGTAGGCCAGGTCCATCCGGTCGACGTACTGCAGCACGACGTACTGCGGGTCGCCGGGCGGCGGCTCGTACTCCAGCGTGTTCCTGGGGCCGATGACGTGCAGCACCTGCACGCCGGCGCGGCGCAGCGCCGGGGCGGCGGCCAGCGCGGCCTGGTTGAGCGAGCGCGCCCCCTGGGAGCCGCCGGTGACCAGCAGGGTGGGCAGGTCGGCCTCCAGGCCGAACCAGGAGCGCGCCTTGTCGCCCATGGAGATGCGGTCCAGGTCGGCGATCTGGCGGCGCAGCGGGATGCCGACGTACTCGGCGCCGCTCAGCGGGGTGTCGGGGTGGCCGGTGAAGACGTGCTCGGTGAGGCGCGCGCCCAGCCGGTTGGCCAGGCCGGGACGCGGGTTGGCCTCGTGCACCACGATCGGCACGCCGCGGCGGCGCGCCCCGAGGTAGGCGGGGGTCGCCACGTAGCCGCCGAAGCCGACCAGCACGTCGGCTCCGAAACGTTCCATGATGGACGCGGCCGCGCCGACCGCGCCCGCCAGGCGGCCCGGCACGCTCAGCAGGCTGGGGGTCAGCGAACGCGGCAGCGGCACCGCGGGGACCAGCTCCAGCGCGTATCCCCGGTCCGGCACCAGCCGGGTCTCCAGGCCGCGCTCGGTGCCGAGGCAGGTGATGGCGATGTCGGGGTCGAGTCTGCGCAGCGCGTCGGCCAGGGCCAGTGCCGGTTCGATGTGACCGGCCGTCCCGCCACCGGCGAGGACCACCCTCATTTCGGTCCTTTCGCTCATCGTCGTCCGCGGACCGGCCACAGTCTGCGGGCCGGACCACCCAGGCCAAGCCAGCTTAGGCCCCGCGCCACCGGTCCGGGGCCATGGGCGGCGAGCGCCTCGCGGGCGCCGGGTTCCTGCTTGGCGAACGACAGCAGCATGCCGAGGGCGGCCAGGGTGGGCAGCAGGGCCGACCCTCCGTAGGAGACCAGCGGCAGCGGGATGCCGGTGATGGGGAACACGCCGATGACCGCGCCGATGTTGACGATGGCCTGGCCGACGATCCAGGCGATCGCGGCGACGGAGGCGAGCCGGACGAACGGGTCCTTGACCCGGGTGGCGACCCGCAGCCCGGCGTAGCCGAGCAGCCCGAACAGCGCGACCACCACGAGCGTGCCCATCAGGCCGAGCTCCTCGCCGAGGATGGAGAAGATGAAGTCGCTCTCGGCGTGCGGGATCCAGCTCCACTTCTGCCGGCTGGAGCCCAGGCCCAGGCCGAACCAGCCGCCGCTGCCGATGGCGATCTGCCCCTGTACGGCCTGGAAGCCCGAGTCCTGCGCGTCGCCCCACGGGTCGAGCCAGCCCTTGATCCGCTCCGAGCGGTAGCCCTCCGTGGTGATCATGACGATGGTGGCGAGCACCGCCACCGCCAGGATGCCGCCGAACAGCCTCAGCGGCGCGCCCACCACCCACAGCAGCGACAGGAAGATCATCATCAGCACCAGGGTGGTGCCCAGGTCCCTTCCCAGCATGACCATGACGGCCAGGATCGCGGTGCCCGGCATCAGCGGGATGAACAGGCTGCGCCACTCGATCAGGCCGCCCCGCGCCTTGCGGGCCAGCAGGTCGGCCCCCCACAGCATCAGCCCGAGCTTGGCCGGCTCCGACGGCTGCAGGTAGATCGGGCCCAGGTCGATCCAGCGCTGGGCGCCGAGCTGGGAGGTGCCGACGAACAGCACCAGCACCAGGCCGAGCAGCGAGAGCACCATCAGCGGGTACCCGGCGAGCCGGAAGAACCGCGGCGGCAGCTGCGCGCAGATCCACATCAGGGGCAGGCCGAGCGCGGCCGAGATCGACTGCTTGAAGAACCAGTAGAAGGGGTCGCCCACCTCCTGCAGCCCCTTGATGCTGGAGGCCGACAGCACCATCATCAGGCCCAGCACCAGCAGCAGCCCGCTGCACCCCAGGATCAGGTAGTACGAGGTCAGCGGCCGGTTGAGCATCTCGCGCAGGGCGAGCAGGTGCTCGCGGAACCCGTAGGGACGCCCCGGGGCGCCCCCCGGGCGGCCGGGGGCGCTCTCCGGACGTCCTGGGGTGCCCTCCGGGCGGGCGGGGGCGCCCTCGTGCGCGGTCGTGCTCACGCCCGCGCGCCGCCGTCCGGCTCGGCGAGGCGGTGCACGGCCCGGGCGAACGCCTCCCCCCGGGCGGGGTAGCCGGTGAACATGTCCCAGGAGGCTCCGGCCGGGGCCAGCAGCACGGTGTCCCCGGGGGCGGCGAGCCTGGCGGCTTCGGTGACGACGCGATCCATGACCCCAGTGTCTTGCCCGTCCACCTCCACCACCGGAACATTCCCGGCGTGTCGCGCCAGAGCCTCGCGAATTCGTCCGCGGTCGACGCCCAGGAGCACCGCGCCGCGCAGCCGGGGCGCGGCACGGCGCACCAGGTCCTCGACGTCGGCGCCCTTGAGCTGCCCTCCGGCGACCCAGACGATCGAGGGGTAGGCGGCCAGTGACGCGGCGGCCGCGTGCGGGTTGGTGGCCTTGGAGTCGTCCACGTAGTCGACCTCGGCGACCCTGGCCACGTACGCGATCCGGTGCGGGTCGGGCACGAAGTCCAGCAGGCCCCGGCGGACGGCGGCGGGGGGCACCCCGTAGGCCCTGGCCAGGGTGGCGGCGGCGAGCGCGTTGGCCACGTTGTGCGGCGCGAACGGGCGGACGTCGTCGAACGAGGCCAGCTCCTCGGCGCCGGTCACCGGGTCGGCGGTGAAGGCCCGGTCCACCAGCAGGTCCTCGACCACGCCGACCTGGCCCGGGCGCGGCACGCCGAGGGTGAAGCCCACCACCCGCGCCCGCGCGGGCCGCGGCACGTCCGTGGGCCCGCCCCCCGGCACGTCGGCGGGTCCCGTCACAGGGCCCGTCACAGGCTCTGCGGGCCCGCCGGTGCCCGGGGACCCGCTCGCGGCCGCGCCGGGGTCGTCCAGGTAGGGCTCGGCCAGGCGGGAGGCCCACGCGTCGTCGGCGTTGTACACGACCGTCCCGGCGCGGGCGAAGATCTCCCCCTTGGCGCGGGCGTACTCCTCCATGGAGCCGTGCCAGTCCAGGTGGTCGGGCGCGACGTTGAGCACCGCGGCGGCGTGCGGGACGATGCTCGGCGAGCGGTGCAGCTGGAAGCTGGACAGCTCCACCGCCAGCACCTCGGCGGGGCCGGCGACGGCCTCCACCACCGGCGTCCCGACGTTGCCGACGGCCAGGGCGCGGTGCCCGGCGGCCAGCAGCATGGAGGTGAGCATCCGCACCGCGGTGGTCTTGCCGTTGGTGCCGGTCAGCGCCAGCCAGGGGGCGGCTCCCTCGGGGCGGACGCGCCAGGCCAGCTCGACCTCGCCGATCACCTCGATGCCGGCCGCCGTGGCGGCGGCGAGCATCGGGTGGTGCGGCGGCCAGCCGGTGGTGACGATCGTCGTGGTGCCGGGCGGGGGTCCGGCGGGCTCGCCGAAGCGGACCTCGACGCCGAACGCGGCCAGCCCGGCGGCGGCCTCCCTGGCCCGCTCGGTGTCCCTGCCCTCCAGGACGACCACCTGCTCGCCCCGGGCGGCCAGCACGCGGGCGGCGGCGACGCCCGACACCCCCAGGCCCGCGACGCAGATCACGCGACCCCCCGTACCGGAGCGTGGTTCACGGGGGCCTCGTGCGCGGAGGCGGCGTCCGGAAAGGCGTCGTTCACAGTCTGGGCATCCATTCCACGTAGAACAGGCCCAGTCCGGCGGCGGCGCACAGGCCGGCGATCAGCCAGAAGCGGACCACGATGGTCGTCTCGGCCCAGCCGGATAACTCGAAGTGGTGCTGCAACGGCGCCATCCTGAAGACCCGTTTCCCGGTCATCTTGAAGAAGCCCACCTGGATGATCACCGACAGCGTGATCAGCACGCACAGGCCGGCCAGGATGATCAGCAGGAGCTGGGTCCGGGTGGTGATGGCCAGACCGGCCAGCACGCCGCCCAGGGCCAGCGACCCGGTGTCGCCCATGAAGATCTTCGCGGGCGGGGCGTTCCACCACAGGAAGCCGACCAGCGCGCCGAGCACGGCCGCGGCCACCACGGCCACGTCCAGCGGGTCGCGCACCCAGTAGCAGTTGGGGCCGAGCTGGGTGGTGCAGCTGTTGCGCAGCTGCCAGTTGCCGATCAGCACGTACGAGCCCAGCACCACCCCGGTGGCGCCGCTGGCCAGGCCGTCCAGGCCGTCGGTGAGGTTCACCGCGTTGGAGAAGCCCACGATCATGATCAGCACCCAGACGGTGAACCCGACGATGGTGATGGAGGGGCCGAAGTCCCTCAGGAACGACAGCCGCGTCTCGGCCGGGGTGATCAGGTACTCGTTGGGGAAGCGGGTCACCAGGACCGCGAAGACCGCGCCCACGACGAGCTGGCCCAGCGCCTTGGCGCCGCTGCGCAGGCCGAGGCTGCGCTGCTTGTAGATCTTGATGAAGTCGTCGAGGAAGCCGACCGCGCCCAGCCCGGTCATCAGGAACAGCACCAGCACGGCCGAGGCCGTGGGCGGGGTGAAGCTGTAGAGGTGGGCGCAGGCGAAGCCGACCAGCGAGGCGATCACGATCACCGTGCCGCCCATGGTGGGGGTGCCCCGCTTGTCGTGGTGGCCCGAGGGCCCCTCCTCCCGGATGCTCTGCCCGTACCCGCGCCGGGAGAACAGCCGGATCGCCAGTGGCGTGCCCAGCATGGACAGCAGCAGGCTGACCGTGGCCGCGACGAGAATCTCCCTCATCGGCGGTCACCTCCCAGCAGCGCCGCGGCCACCCGTTCCAGCCCGGCCGCGCGCGGTCCCTTGACCAGCACGACGTCGCCGGGCTCGAGCAGCGCGGACAGCTCCTCGGCCGCGCGCTCCACGTCGGCCGCGTGCGCGAGGCGCGTGCCCGTCCCGGCGTCCCGTACGGCGGCCTCGGCGCCCGCCAGGATCGGCTCGGCGTCCGCGCCGACCACCAGCAGGCCGGCCAGGCCCGCGCCGCCGGCCAGGCGGCCCAGCTCCTCGTTGAGCGCGTCGCTCTCCTCGCCCAGCTCGCGCAGGGCGGCGACGACGGCGAAGCGCCGGCGCCCGCCCGCGAGCGCGTCCAGGGCCGCGAAGGCCGCGCGCATGGAGTCGGGGTTGGCGTTGTAGGCGTCGTTGACGACGGTCACGCCGTCGGCGCGGTCGCCGACCTCCATCCGCCAGCGGCTGCGCGGCTCGGCCTCCGACAGCTCCTCGGCGATGGTGGCGACCGGCAGCCCGAGCTCGTAGGCGGCCGCGGCGGCGGCCAGCGCGTTCTGCACGGCGTGCTCGCCGTACAGCCGCAGGGTGACCGGGGCGGCGCCGGAGGGGGTGCGCAGCCGGAAGGAGGCGCGGCCCCGCTCGTCGACGGTCACGTTCTCGGCCCGTACGGCCGCGCCCTCGCCCCGGCCGTACCAGGTCACCCGGGCTTCGGTGCGATCGGCCATCGCGGCGACCAGCGGGTCGTCGGCGTTGAGCACGGCCACGCCGTCGCCGGGCAGCGCCTCGACCAGCTCGCCCTTGGCGCGGGCGATGGCCCCCCTGCTGCCGAAGACGCCCAGGTGCGCGGTGCCGACGTTGAGGACCACGCCGATGCGCGGCGGGGCGATGCGGGCCAGGTGGGTGATGTGCCCGGCGTCCCTGGCGCTGAGCTCCAGCACCAGGTACCGGGTCTCCTCGCCCGCCTTGAGCACGGTCAGCGGGTGGCCGATCTCGTTGTTGAACGACTCCACCGGCGCGACCGTCGGGCCGATCCTGGCGGCGAGCCTGGCCAGCAGGTCCTTGGTGGTGGTCTTGCCCGCCGAGCCGGTGACGCCGACGACGGTGACGTCCGGCAGCGCCGCGTGGACGGCGGTGGCCAGGGAGGCCATGGCCGTCACGGTGTCGGCGACGACGACGGCCGGGACCTCGCCGACCTGCCGGGACGCCAGCACGGCGACCGCGCCGCCCTCGACGGCCCGCGCGGCGAAGTCGTGCCCGTCGGCCCGTTCCCCCTTGATGGCGACGAACAGCGCCCCGGGTTCGACGGCGCGGGAGTCGATGACGACCGGGCCGCGCACCACCGCGCGTGGGTCGGCCGTGCCCGTGAGGGCCCCCGAGGTGATCTCGGCGATCCTCGCCAGCGGCAACGGGATCATGATGCTTCTTCCCTACTCTCCATACGTGCTTCGGCGCCCGGTGCGGTTCCTGCGCCTGACGATCGCGTCGGCCACGACCTGCCTGTCGTCGAAGGGGAGCACCTGGTCGCCGACGTACTGGCCCTGCTCGTTGCCCTTGCCGGCCACGACGACGACGTCCCCGAAGCCCGCCCGGCCGACGGCCAGGTCGACGGCCGCGGTGCGGTCCGGCTCAATGATCACATGTGCGCGCCCGTCCTGGGGCACGCCGAGAACTCCGTCCATCATCTCGGCCAGGATCCGCAGCGGATCCTCCGAGCGGGGGTTGTCGCTGGTGAGAATAGCCACATCTGCGAGCCTTGCGGCGGCTTCTCCCATCATTGGGCGTTTACCGCGGTCGCGGTCGCCACCGCAGCCGAGCACCACGATGAGCCTGCCCTTGGTGATCTCACGCAGCGAGCGCAGCACCGACTCGACCGCGCCCGGCTTGTGCGAGTAGTCGACGATGACCTGGAAGTCCTCGCCCGAGGGGACCCGCTCCATCCGGCCGGGAACGCCCGCGAGCGTCCCGACACCGGTCACCGCGGCCCGCAGCGGCGTCCCCGCCTCCACCAGCGCGACGATCGCGCCCAGGGCGTTGGCCACGTTGAACGGGCCCGGCAGGTTGATCGAGACGGTCTCCTCGACGCCACCGGGGCCCACGACGTGGAAGACGCTGCCCTCGGGGCCCAGGTGCACGTCCGTGGCCCGCCAGTCGGCCCCGGGGTCCCCCAGGGCCGAGAAGGTGGTCATCGGGACCGTGGCGACGTCCAGCAGCGCGCGCCCGTGGGCGTCGTCGACGTTGGTCACGCCCGCGCGGCTCAGCCCGGCGGTGAACAGCCGGGCCTTGGCCGCGAAGTAGTCGTCGAGGTCGCGGTGGAAGTCGAGGTGGTCCTGGGACAGGTTGGTGAACAGCGCCACGTCGTAGACGACGCCGTCGACCCGGCCCAGCGCCAGCGCGTGGCTGGAGACCTCCATGGCCGCGGCGGTGACGCCCCGCTCGCGCATCAGCGCGAACAGGCCGTGCAGGTCGCTGGCCTCGGGCGTGGTGAGACCTGAGGGGAGGTGCAGGTCGCCGACGTGGATCTCCACGCCGCCGATCAGGCCCGCCCGGTGCCCGGCGGCCCGCAGTCCGGCCTCCAGCAGGAAGCTCGTGGTGGACTTGCCGCTGGTCCCGGTGACGCCGATGACCGCCACGTCGGCGGCGGGGTCGCCGTACACCCAGGCCGAGACCTGACCGAGCAGGGCGCGGGGGTCGGGGACGACGAGCACCGGCAGACCGGTCGCGACGGCGGCCGCCCGGCCTGCCCCGTCGGTCAGGATCGCGGCGGCACCCGCGGCGAGGGCCTGCGCGGAGAAGTCGGCGCCGTGGGCCGTGGCCCCCGGCAGCGCGACGTAGAGGTCTCCGCGGCACACCCGCCGGGAGTCGATGGTGACCCCGTGGACCGCGGCGAGCGGCGCTCGCGACGTGCCCGAGGGCGCGCCGATGAGGCTCGCCAGCCCCGAGAGCGGGCGGGGTGAACTGTCTGAGGGTCGCATGGACGACGGGGGACGCACGGCGAGAGCGTACCTTCACTCGTCACTCCCCGGCGCGTATCCGCACCGGGGACGGCCGGGTTCCGGTCGGCGGGATCTTCCCGCTCTTCAACGCGAACGTCATCACCTTCTTGAAGACCGGGGCGGCGATCTCACCGCCGTAGTACCCCTCCTGGGGGTCCTGCAGGACCGCCAGGACGACGAGTTCCGGCTTGTCGGCGGGGGCGAACCCGACGAACGTCGAGGTGTAGCCGCAGTAGCCCCGGCACCGGGTGTCGTAGCGCATCGCGGTGCCCGTCTTGCCCGCCACGCGGTAGCCGTCGATCGCGGCGAGGTTGCCGGTGCCGCTCTCGCTCACCGCGGCCTCCAGCATCGCCGAGACCTCCCGCGCCGTACGCTCGCCGACCACCCGGGTCCGCTTCGCCGGCGGGGACGCCACGAAGGCGCCGCTCGCGTCGGTGGTCCCCGCGACCACCTGGGGCGCGACGCGCAGCCCGCCGTTGGCGATGGTCTGGTAGACGCTGGCCGTCTGCAGCGCGGTCACCGAGACGCCCTGGCCGTAGGAGATCGTGCAGCGCTGGCTGCCCGACCAGTCCTTCCAGTCGGGCAGGAGACCCGCCTCCTCCCCCGGCAGGCCGGTGCCGGGCCTGGCGCCGAACCCGAAGCGCTGCAGCATCGAGTGCAGCTTCTCGTCGCCGATCCGCTGGGTGGCGAGGATGGTGCCCACATTGCTGGAGGTCGCCACGACGCCGGAGAAGGTCAGCCGCTCGACGGGGTGCGGGTGGGAGTCCTTGAGCACCCGGTCGGCGCACCTGATCTGGTCGGGGACCGTGAACAGGGTCTCGGGCCGCACCGCCCCCGACTCCAGGGCCGCCGCCGCGGTGATCACCTTGTTGGTGCTGCCCGGCTCGAACACGTCGGTGACCGACCGGTTGACCCGGTTCTCCTCGGAGGTGGCCATCCAGTTGCCGAGGTCCAGCTCGGGCGCGTTGGCCATGGCGACGACCTGCCCGCTGCGCGCGTTCATCACGATGACGCTGCCGGTACGGGCGCCGGTGGCCTTGACCTGGTCGGTGATCGCCTTCTGCGCGGCCCACTGGACGTCGCGGTGGATGGTCAGCCGCACGTCCCTGCCCTCGACGGGTTCCTGCAGGGTGCTGCGGGTCATCGGGATGCGCTGCCCGTTGCGGCCCGTCTCGATGATCTGCTCGCCGTCTCGCCCGGCGAGCAGCTTGTCGTAGGTGCTCTCCAGCCCGGCCAGCCCGGTGCCGTCGGTGCCGACGAAGCCCAGCAGGGTGCCCGCCAGGTCGCCGCCCGGGTAGTCGCGGCGGTAGCGGTGCTTGCTGCCCACGCCCTTGAGGTCGCGCGCCATGATCCGCTGGGCGACCACCGGGTCGGCGGCGGCGGCGATCTGCCCGTAGCGGCTGCCCGGCTCGGCCAGTTTGGCCAGGATCGGCTCCTTGGCCGTGTTCAGCTCCTTGGCCAGGATCGTGGCCACCTGGTCGCGCCTGTCGGGGGCGATCTCCGAGGGGTCGACGAAGATCTCGCGCGCCTCCAGGGTCAGCGCGAGCTCGTGCCCGTTGACGTCGGTGATCGATCCCCGCCTGGCGGGCAGCTTCTCGCCCTGGACGCGCTGCTTGGCCGCCTCGGCCGTGTAGACCTTCGAGTCCAGGCCCTGCAACTGGATCAGCCGCCCGGCGAAGATGGAGAGCACGAAGGTCATCGCCATCAGGCCGATGCCGATGCGCCGGCGGGGGTTTCCCAGGCGCAGCACCGCGACGGGGCGCGCCGGGGGGCGGGGCGGCCTGCCGCCGCCACCGCGCCCGGCCGGGCGCGGGTGCTCGCGCTCCCACGGACGGCCACCGCCGCGACGCCAGAAGGGGCCCGCCACGCCGGGCGGCCCGCCGGCGCGCAGGGGGCGCGACGGCCCGCGCGGCCGATCGGCTCCGGGCGGCCTGCGGGTCGTCCCCGCCGCCCCTGGTCCACCGGGGCCGCGCGCCGTGCCGGGTCCACCGGGCCCGCGGGTCGTACCGGGGTCACGGGGCCCGCCGGTCCCGGGGTTCGCCCCGGGGTCACCGGATCGGCCGGGCCTGGGGGTGGCTCCCGGATCGCCTTGTCCGCCGGGCCTGCCGGTCGTCCCGGCGCCCGCCGGCCTCCCCGGGGGCCTGAGGGGCCTTTGGGGCCTGTCGGCGCTCCCGGGCGTGCCGCTCCGGTCCGAGCGCGCTCCGGGACGGCCCTCGGGCCGTCCGGCCCTGCCCGGCGCGCCCGAGGCGGGCGGCCTGGCGGCCGGGCCCTGCCGTCCGGGAGGGACCTTCCTTCCGGACGGGCCGGGCCTGCCGGCGGAGGCCGGTCCGCCCGTGGAACCCGGCCCACCGGATCCGCTCGGCCCACCGGACCCGCCTGATCTACCGGACCCGCCGGCTCTGTCGGATCCGCCTGATCTGCCGGACCCGCCCGGTCCGACCGGCCCGCCCGATCTGCCGGACCCGCTCGTGGGGGCCGATCTGCCGGACCCGCTCGTGGGGGCCGGCCTGCCGGAGCCTCCCGGCGTGGCCGGTCCCGCCGCGTCCCTGCCCGCGGGACCCGGCGCCCTTCCGGCCGGGCCCGACGCCGGCGGCCTGCCCGGCGCGGCCGGCTTGCCGGACCTCTCGGGCCTCCCGGATCTGTCCGCTCTTCCCGGCACGCGCGGGCCGCCCGGGGACGCGGGCGAGCCCGTCCCGGCGGAACCGGCCGGGGCCGATCCCCTGCCCGAGCCTCCGGAGGCGGGCGGCCGCGCGGGCCGGCCCTCGGGAGGGGGCGGGACCGCGGGCCCGGCCGCCTGACCGGCCCTGCCGGACCGTCCGGTTCCCGGCCGGGCACCGGACGTCCTGTCCGGCCCCTTGTCCGGCCTTTTGTCCAGCCCCTTGTCCAGCCCTTTGTCCGGCCGCCCGGGCGCCCTGCCGGGCCTCGCGGGCGTCGTATCGCGCCCCGTGGAGGCCGGGCCCGCAGGCTCTCCGGCCTGCCGGGGAGCGCCGGAGCCGGTCGGGCCCGGCGTTCCCGGCGCACGGCCGGGACGGCCGGTGCCGCCGGACCGGCGGCCGGACCCTCCCGCCCCGTCGCGGGGATCGCCGCGCCCCGGTACGGGATTCCGTCCGCCGGTCTCACTCACCGGCCCGTGCCCGGCACTCGTTCCCGTCCGGCGGTCGCCTCGCCGTCACCGGCGCCCCTGTCCGCGGAGGCGGAACCGGCGACGTTCCCGTCCGCCGCCCTGTCCGCCGGGCCGCCGGGGATGATGACGCGCGCGGTGTTCCAGTCGTCCTGCTGGCCCTGGAGCTCGTTGTTGCGCGCGAGAACGCCGGGCATGTCCTGCCGCATGTTCTCGCTCTTCTTGCTCTCCCTGACGGCGCGCAGCTCACTGATGTCCTTGCCCAGCTGCCCGACCCGGTAGGAGTCCTGGGCGAGCACGGCGCTCAGCAGCAGCAGGCTGACCAGGCCGCCGCAGAGCAGGCCGACCACGAGCAGCACGAAGGGCGCCCTCGGCGCCCGCGAGCGACGGGCGGCGGGCGTCGGCTGGCCGGCCTGACCCGGCTGACCGGCCTGGACCGGCGTGGCCTGGGCGGCGACGGGACCGGCCGCGGCCGGTATCGGCCGGCGTCCGCGCGGTGTCGCCCGGGGGACGCGCGCGGGACGGGTGCCGCGGCCGGGCGCGGTGCGCCGGACCTCTGTCTCACTCCTCGTCAACTGCCTCACGGATCCTCTCTGCCGCCCGGCACCGGGCGGAGGCCGCCCGCGGGTTGCGGGCCACCTCCTCTTCACTCGGGAGCTCGGCACCCCTCGTCAGGAGCGCGAACCGCGGCTGGTGGGCCGGCAGGGGGACGGGGAGCCCGGGGGGGCCGGTGTCCTTGGTCCGCGCGGTGATGACCTGCTTGGTGAGCCGGTCCTCGAGGGAGTGGTAGGCGAGCACGACGACGCGCCCGCCCAGCGTCAGGGCGTCGAGCGCGGCGGGGAGCGCGCGTTCCAGCGCCGTCAACTCCGCGTTCACCTCGATTCGCAACGCCTGGAAAGTCCTTTTGGCGGGGTTGCCCCCGGTCCTGCGGGTCGCGGCGGGGATCGCCGTCCGGACGATCTCCGCAAGCCGCTTGGTAGACGTTATGGCCTCTCTGGCCCTTTCCTTGAGGATTAGGTTCGCGACACGCGGGGCGAATCGTTCTTCTCCGTAATCCCGCAGGATCCGGATGAGGGCGGGAGCGGAGTAGGTGTTGACCACGACCGCGGCGGTGAGCTCCTGGTCGCCGTCCATCCGCATGTCCAGGGGCGCGTCGTAGGAGTAGGCGAACCCGCGCTCGGCCTCGTCGAGCTGCGGGGAGGAGACCCCCAGGTCGAACAGGGCGGCGTCGACGCGGGGCCGGCCCGCGTCCGCCAGCACCTCGGCCAGCTCGTCGGAGACCGCGCGCACCAGCGTGACGCGGTCGGCGTAGGGGGCGAGCCGGGCGGTGGAGCGTTCTATCGCGACGGGATCGCGGTCGATCCCGATCAGGTGGAGCGCGGGGTGCGCGGCGAGCAGCGCCTCGGCGTGGCCGCCGAGGCCGAGGTTGGCGTCGACGAGCACGGGCGCCGGCCGGGCCAGCGCGGGGGCCAGCAGTTCCAGCACCCGGTCGAGCATGACGGGGACATGACCGGACGACGCCCGAGGGTCGTTCTGCAGATCATGGCCGCGTGACTGAAGATCATGGCTGTCGTTCTCGGCGCGCATGAAGCGCCAACCCCCTCTTTCCCGCCCCGTCCGCGGACGTGCGGCGGGCCCTCACCGGTCTGTCGAAACCGGCCCCTACCCTCGGGGCCGTCCGGCCAGGTCCCCATCCGCACCCGCGTGCCGGCCCGTCACCTGACACCGGGGAAGGTGCATCAGCTGACGGACAGGGTGGTTGCGGGTGGAGACCTCGCCGAACGACGTTTTCACCGATGAGTCGACCGTGGAGTCACAGAATCCCTGGCAGCACCTCCTCCGACAGATCGGCAAAAGCCTGCTCTTGGTCGGCCAGATAGGCGCTCCAGGCATCCTCGGCCCAGATCTCCAGCCGGGTGTTGGCCCCGATGACCACGCAGTCGCGGCGCAGGCTGGCGTACTCGCGCAGAGCCTGCGGGACGGTGATCCGGCCCTGCTTGTCGGCGACCTCGTCGGACGCGCTGGCGAACAGGACGCGGCTGTAGTCACGGACCGCCTTGGCGGTCACCGGCGCGGTGCGCAGAGCCTCGGTTATGCGCTGGAACTCCTCTACGGGAAAGACGTAGAGGCAGCGCTCCTGGCCTTTGGTGATCACCAGACCCTCCGCCAGCTCCTCACGGTACTTCGCCGGCAGGAACAGCCGTCCCTTGTCATCGAGACGCGGGTGGTGGGTGCCGAGGAACATCGGCTTCACCTCCCGTGCCCAGCGGAGCGCCAGGCATCGCAGCCCTGCCCTCCACTGCGCACCACCATACTCCACTTCTCTCCACCGTCAACTGATTCCACGCCTCTTCGCGGCGGGTTTCACCGACATTTCCGCAGTTCAAATGGGGTGGGGTGGAGTGGAGGGGGTTGACCGCCCCGCATATGCCCTGCGCGCGTCGTAAAGACCGTCCAATACCGCAAAGATCATGAAATGCTCATGGAACACACGAGCGTCGGCGACGTCCCGGACCTGCCCGCGCCCGTCACGGAACCGGAACATCATCGGCACATGATCACGAAGCCCATTGGACACACTGTGGCAATTCACCCGGAATCATCCCTGATGACCAGATAAAGTCGCCGCCGGTCCGCGCGGCGCCGTAGTGTCGGTAAGCAGAATGAGCAAGGGGATCGCAAAGATCCCGCGACAGAACCCCCCGGCGCGCAACCGCCGCACCTTCATGGAGGCCTGGGTGGCAGTAACCCATGACGTCTCACCGCAGCTCGAAGATCTCGTCGTCACCGCGCACCGGATCCGTGAGTCGATCGAATCGGTGATCGAGGGCAAGAGCGACGCGGTTCGCCTGACCCTGACCGTACTGCTCGCCGAGGGCCACCTTCTCATCGAGGACGTGCCCGGAGTCGGCAAGACGATGCTCGCCAAGGCGCTGGCGCGATCCATCGACTGCCCCGTCCGCCGCGTGCAGTTCACCCCGGACCTGCTCCCCAGCGACATCACGGGGGTGAGCGCCTACAACCAGCAGACCATGGAGTTCGAGTTCAAGCCCGGCCCGGTCTTCGCCAACATCGTGGTGGGCGACGAGATCAACCGGGCCTCGCCGAAGACCCAGTCCGCGCTGCTGGAGTGCATGGAGGAGCACCAGGTCACCGTGGACGGGGAGACCTACCTGCTGGACTCGCCCTTCATGGTGATCGCGACGCAGAACCCCATCGAGATGGAGGGCACCTACCCCCTCCCCGAGGCCCAGCGCGACCGCTTCACCGCCCGGATCGCGATGGGCTACCCCGCCCCGTCGGCGGAGCTGGAGATGCTCGACGTGCACGGCGCCGCCTCCCCGCTGGACAAGCTGGAGCCGGTCGCCACCACCGAGCAGGTCAAGGCCCTGATCGACGCGGTGCGCGCCGTCTACGTCTCCCAGTCGATCAAGATGTACGCGATCGACCTGGTGACCGCCACCCGCCAGTCCCCCGACCTGAGGCTCGGCGCCTCCCCGCGCGCGACCCTGCAGCTGGTGCGGGCCGCGCGGGCGCACGCGGCGCTGGCCGGTCGCGACTACGTCATCCCCGACGACCTGCAGGAGTTGTGCGTCCCGGTGCTGGCGCACCGGTTGCTGCCCAGCGTCGAGGCCCAGGGACAGCGCCGCCCCCCCGAGCAGGTGATCGCCGACCTGGTGCGCCGGGTCCCGGTTCCCGAGGCCCAGCCGCGGTGACCTCCGGCCTCAAGGCGCTCACCGCCCGCGGCCGGTCCTTCCTGGCGTCCGGCGCCGCGGCCCTGCTGTGCGCCTTCGTCCTCGGCGAGCACGACCTGCTCAGGATCGGCGTGCTGGTCGTGGCGCTGCCGCTGCTCGCGGCCATGGTGGTCGCCAGGACCCGCTACCGGCTGAGCTGCGCGCGGCGCCTGGACCCGCCGCGGGCCGAGGTGGGCAGCGAGGCCACCGTGACACTGCGCCTGGAGAACGTCACCCGGCTGCCGACCGGCCTGCTGATGATCGAGGACACCGTCCCCTACGCCCTGGGCGCCCGGCCCAGGTTCGTCCTCGACCGGGTGGAGGCCCGGGGCGTACGGGAGATCGACTACCGGGTCCGCTCCGACCTGCGCGGCCGCTTCACCATCGGGCCGCTGGCCATCAGGATCAGCGACCCGTTCGGCCTGGTCGAGCTGACCAGGTCGTTCACCATCAGCGACACCCTGGTGGTGACGCCGCAGGTGGTGGCCCTGCCGCACGTGCGGCTGGCCGGCGAGTGGAGCGGCGGGGGCGACAGCCGTACCCGGAGCGTGGCCGCGGCCGGGGACGACGACGTCGCCCCCCGCGAGTACCGCCAGGGCGACGACCTGAGGCGGGTCCACTGGCGTTCCACCGCCAGGCGCGGCGAGCTGATGGTGCGGCGCGAGGAGCAGCAGTGGCAGAGCCGGGGAGCGCTGCTGCTGGACACCCGGCGTTACGCCCACCGCGGCGAGGGCCCGCGCTCGTCGTTCGAGACGGCGGTCTCGGTCGCGGCCTCCATCGGCGTGCACCTCGCCCACGAGGGGCTGGGCCTGCGGCTGGTCACCGACCAGGGGGCCGAGCACCTCACCGACGGCGGGCTGAGCCGGTCGCTGCTGGACACCCTGGCCGTGGTGCGGTCCGGCACCGCCCGGTCGCTGGAGTTCGGCGTCGGCGCGCTGCGCCAGGGCGGCGGCGACGGCCTGATCGTGGCCGTGCTCGGCTATCTGGACCTGGAGCAGGCCCGGGAGCTGTCCCGGGCCAGGCACGGCAACGTGACCGGCGTGGCCGTGATGCTGGACGTGGCCGGATGGGAGCAGCCCGAACTCGGCGAGAACGAGGAGTTCCAGGCCGCGCGGTCGATCCTCGTCGGTACGGGCTGGCGCGTCCTGCGCCTGCCCGCCGGCGTCTCCGTCGCGAGCATCTGGCAGGAGGCCGCGCGGGGCGGCAGGTTCGCAGCGAGCAGAGGTGACATATGAGACTTCCCATCGCCTCGGGGCTGGCGACGGGGGCGGTCGCGATCGCCCTCTACCCCCTGTTCCAGGGGGGCGACTGGTTCTGGGCGAGCCTGGGGGCCATCCTGACGGTGGCCGGGATCGGCACGGCCGCCGGGTACTACGCGCTTCCCGGCTGGCTGGTGCCGCCGGTGCAGGTGCTGGGGCTGTGGGTCTACCTGACGGCCGCCTTCACCGCCGACGAGGCGTGGGGCAGACTGGTACCGACCACGGACTCGATGCTGAGGCTGGCCGAGCTGCTGACCACGGGCTTCGCCGACATCCAGCGGTTCGCGGCCCCCGTGCCCGACAGCACCGGCATCGTCCTGCTCACCTGCGGCGGCGTCGGCGTGATCGCGATCACCGTGGACCTGCTGGCCGCGCGGCTGCACAGGGCCGCGCTCGCCGGGCTGCCGCTGCTGGCGCTGTTCACCGTCCCGGCGGCGGTGATCGCCGAGCCGATCGGCTGGCCGGCGTTCATCTCCGGGGCGGCGGGATACCTGGGGCTGCTCGTGGCCGACGGCCGGGAGCGGGTCAGCCACTGGGGCCGGGCGGTGCTGGTGCGCCGGATGTCGGCCACGGCGACCGCGCGGCCGGCCGCCTCCGACACCGGGCCGCTGCGGCTGTCCGGCAAGCGCATCGGGTTCACCGCGGTCGCGCTGGCCGTCCTGCTGCCGGCGCTGCTGCCCACCCTGGAGCCCGACCCGTTCTTCTCGTTCGGCGTGGGCAACGGCAGGGGCGGCGGCAACTCGGTCAGCATCCCCAACCCCATCGTCAACCTGCGCGGCCAGCTCTCGCTGCCGGAGAACACCACGGTGCTGACCTACCGGGCCAGCGACGGCAACTCGCGCTACCTGCGGATGTACTCGCTCGACGTCTTCGACGGCGAGCAGTGGACGATGTCGGAGCCCAAGGGACGTCCCGAGGACCGCACGTCCGAGGCGCCCATGCCGCCCCCTCCCGGCCAGAGCCCGAGCCTGGAGGTCACCTCGGCCACGCTCGACGTCACCGTGAGCGACCAGGTCAGGAGGCTGAGCTTCCTGCCGCTGCCGTATCCGGCCACCCGGGTCACGGCCGAGGGCGACTGGCGGCCGGACCGCGACACGCTCATGGTCTTCTCCACCCGTGACACCGCCGAGGGCCTGACGTACCGGGTGGTCACCGGTGAGCCCAGGACCGCGGTCGAGCGGCTCAGGGCGGCGGGGCCGCCGTCCGAGGCGATCGCCGAGCGCTACCTGGCGCTCCCGGAGAACCTGCCCGGCGAGATCAGGCAGCTCGCCACCCGGGTGACCGAGCGCGGCGCCGGCGCGTACGAGCAGGCGATCCAGCTCCAGAGGTTCTTCACCGACGACGGCGGGTTCACCTACGACCTGTCGACCCAGGGGCACGACGGGCCGGCGCTGACCAACTTCCTGATCCGCAACCGGACGGGGTACTGCGAGCAGTTCGCCGCCTCCATGGCGGTGCTGGCGCGCGTCCTGGGCATCCCGTCCCGGGTGGCCATCGGCTACACCGGCGGCGGGAACGCCTCCGGGGCGTGGCAGGTGGGCACCCACGACTCGCACGCCTGGCCCGAGCTGTACTTCGAGGGCACCGGGTGGCTCCGTTTCGAGCCGACCCCGGCGGGCGGGGCGGGGCAGGGCAGCGCCACGGTGCCGGACTACACCCGGCAGCAGGCGGCTCCGGCCGCCAGCAGCGAGCCGAGCGCGGCCCCTTCGGCGACCTCCAGCGGCCCCGAGGCGTCGGGCGGGGCCTCGGCCAACCGCCGTGACCGGACGCTCGACCGCGACCTCGGCGGCGTGGTGACGCCCCTGGACGAGGGCGTGCCGATCGCCGGGAAGATCGGCATCGGGATCGCCGTGGCACTGCTGGTCGCGCTGATCCCCGCCCTGATCCGCTGGCAGCTGCGGGCCCGGCGCAGCAGGCTCTACTCCCGGCCGGCCCCCTCGGCCGGGGACGGGGACCATGGGGCGGGTCCCGGGGACCGGCCCGGCGGCGGGGCTCCCGAAAGGGGCCTGCCGAGCGAGAACGCGGCGGCCGGCGCCACGGCGGGCACGGCGGGCACGGCGGGCACGGCGGGCACGGCGGGCACGGCCGTGAAGGAGAGGGTCACGACGGGCGGGGCCCGCAGGGAGCCCGCGGTGGTGGCTGCCTGGGCCGAGCTCGACGACGCCCTGTGCGACTACGGGATGTCGCGGGAGCCGAGCGAGAGCCCTCGCTCACTGGCCAGGCGGCTGGCCCGGCAGTACGCGTTCGACCCGGAGGCCGCCGCCGCCCTGGCGAGGATCGCCGCCGCGGTGGAGCGGATGCTCTACGCCCGCAGCGGCGGGGAGATCGGCACGCTCCGCGAGGACCTGCCGAGGGTGCGGCGGGCCCTGGCGGCCACGGTGAGCCGTGGCCGGCGGATCAGGGCGGTGCTGCTGCCCCCCTCGACGCTCCTGCGGATGCGGGCGCTGGGCGGGCGGGTGCTGGACGGCTTCGACCTGCTGGAGAACATCCGGCTGCGCAGGCCGGCCAGGAAGGGCGTCTGAGCCCCGGCCCTCCGGCTCCACGGGTGTCCGGCCGCTTCCCCTCAGGGGGGAGCGGCCGGACGCTTTTCCACGGGCGGTGAACCCGGCGGAGCCGGGAGACGGGCGGGGCGGGGCGGGGCGGGGAACCAGGCACCCGGGAGATGGCCGGGCACACGGAGGCGAGCCAAGCGGGGACGGGCCGGGCGCGCGGGAGAAGGGCGCCGCGGAGGAGGGACCGGCCGGGCACGCAGGAGAAGGGACGGGCCGGGCGCGCGGGAGAAGGGCGCCGCGGAGGAGGGACCGGCCGGGCACGCGGAAGGGAACGTCACGGGCGGGGGCAGGCGGAACCTGACCGCATGCCGAAGGGGGATGTCGCCGGGGAGGGACCGCCACCGTGGGCGGCGGGTCCCGGCGGTCTAGCGCTCGTCGTGACGACGGCGCCAGCGTTCCTCCATGCGTTCCATGAAGCTCTGACGGGCGCCGGACCTGCGCCCGCCCGTCTTGCCGGGCGGCTGATCGGTCGGAGCGGCCGGACCGGCCTCACCGAACCCGTTCATCCGCTTCCAGCTCGACAGGCCCCACAGACAGGCCGCGAGCATCACCACGAAGCCGCCGACGCCGAGCGGGATGCCGAGCAGGACGTTGTTGATCACGACGCCGACCATCAGCAGGACGATGCCCAGGATGAAGCCGATACCGGCCTTCACCAGACGACGCCTGTAGTGGCTGCGTGGATCACTGATCCTGACGGTATTGGCCCACTTCGGGTCCTCGGCGTAGAGGGCCTGCTCGATCTGGTCGAGCAGGCGCTGCTCGTGCTCAGAGAGCGGCACGGCGCCTCCCAAGGACAGCCCCAGGACGGGGTAGACGGTGACGGACGACACGGGGTGTCCGAACCTCGCGGTCGGTTATCCCCAGAATACGAGGCTGTAGACGTAGACGAAAGAAAACGTCCAACGTAGTCCAAACCGGAGGCGACGTCATGGTTCCATTCCATCAAACGGCGGGCGGACAAGGGAGGCCGGGAGCACCGCGTTCCGGCCGAATCTTCGGGTCGCCCGGTCCATCGCCAGCTCGGCCTCCCGCCAGCCGGTCTCGCGCTCGCCGAGACCCATCTGCCGGGTCGCGCCCTCGGCCGGGCCGAGGTTCTCCACCCGCACGCCGACCAGCCGCAGCGGGACGTCCTCCAGGCCGGAGGCGGTGTAGAGATCGCAGGCGACGTCGTACACGATCTTGGCGACGTCGGTGGGGTCGTGCAGGCTGCGGGAGCGCGACAGGGTGGTGAAGTCGGCCCGGCGCAGTTTGACGCTGATCGTACGGCCCACGACCCCGGACCGCCGGAGCCGGGCGGCGACCCGCTCCGACAGCCGCAGCAGCTCCCGGCGGATCAGCGCCGGGTCGCCGATGTCGGTGGCGAACGTCTCCTCGGCGCCGATGCTCTTGTCCGGCGTGTGCGGGGTGACGGGGCGCTCGTCGCGCCCCCAGGCGAGCTCGGCCAGGTGCGTGCCCGCCGCCTGCCCCAGCTCGCGCCGCAGGGTGTCCGTCGGGACCGCGGCCAGGTCGCCGACGGTCGCGATGCCGAGCCGGGCCAGGGACTGCTCGGTGCGCTCCCCCACGCCCCACAGCGCCGCCACCGGCAGCGGGTGCAGGAAGTCGACCACCTTGCCGGCGGGCACCACGAACAGGCCGTCGGGCTTGGCGTGCCGCGAGGCGAGCTTGGCCACGAACTTGTTGGAGGCCACCCCGACCGAGCAGGTGACGCCCTGCTCGCGCACGACCCGCTCGCGGATCATCGCGGCGATCTCCACCGGGCGGCCCAGCCGCTTGCGGGCCCCGGAGACGTCCAGGAACGCCTCGTCGGACGCGATGGGCTCTACCTCGGGGGTGAAACTCCGGAAGATCTCCATGACCTCCCGGGAGACCTCGGCGTAGGTGTCGCGGCTGGGCGGGAGGATCACCGCCTGGGGGCAGAGCCGCCGGGCCCGGGTCATGGGCATGGCCGAGTGCACCCCGAACTCCCTGGCCTCGTAGGTGGCGCTGAGCACCACCCCGCGGCCCGCCGACAGGCCGACGATGACGGGCCTGCCGCGAAGCTCGGGACGTGTCCGCAGCTCGACGCCGGCGTAGAAGGCGTCCATGTCGACGTGCAGGATCGGGCAGCCCGCGTCGTCCGAGCCCAGGTCCGGACCCGGGCGCGGCATCTGCTGCTTTCTCGACACGACGTCATTCTACGGGAACACGCGTTCGACGCGGCGTTCACCGCTGTCCGAGGACGTGCAGCTGGGTCGCGATGTCGCGGAGCACGGGGTGTGCCGCCGCCGCCTGCTCCAGCGCCACCAGGGCGCGGGCGGCTCCGGGCTCGCCGTCCAGCAGCCTGCTGGGCACCAGATCGGCGAAGATCCGCACGCCGTGGACCTCGCCGGGGACGAAGCCGGTCCCGGCCAGGAGCCGCTCCAGGCTCTCCCGGGTGAAGCGCCGGGGGGTGGGGTCCTTCTCGCCCCAGCGCCCGTCGGGATCGGCGAGCACCTCGCGGGCCTCGTCGAAACGGCCCGCGATGGAACGGTGCAGGGCGGCGGCCAGGGGGTTGGCGGCGAGCACGCTGATCACGCCGCCGGGACGCAGCAGCCCGGCCATGGCCGTCACCGCGCCGGCCGGGTCGTCCACGTACTCCAGCACGCTGTGGCAGAGCACCAGGTCGGCGCCGGCGGCCGGGAGCAGCTCTCCCAGGTCCGCGGCGTCGCCCTGCAGGGCGCGCACGCTCACCCCGGCCTCCGCGGCCCTGCGCTCCAGGGCGGCGAGCGAGTCGGGGCTGGGGTCGACGACCGTCACGGCGTGGCCCAGCTCGGC
Organism: Streptosporangium sp. DT93; assembly: GCF_049844535.1. Taxonomy (NCBI): domain Bacteria; kingdom Bacillati; phylum Actinomycetota; class Actinomycetes; order Streptosporangiales; family Streptosporangiaceae; genus Streptosporangium; species Streptosporangium sp. DT93. The sequence goes on along the minus strand of NZ_JBNCLF010000012.1, from coordinate 176,496 downwards.
CAGGGGGACGGCGAAACCGCCCGTGCCTCCCCCGGCGTCGACGATGTCCAGTCGTTCACGGCCCGTCGCGGCCGCCCGCTCGGCCAGCACGGCGCTCAGGGCGTCCCATACGACCGCGGTGCGGACCGCCGGGGTACCCGTCTGCCGTGAGATGCCTACGGCGTGCAACTTCAGATCGCCTCCTCCTACGGTGACGAGTCCAGCCTACGCCGCGTACCGCCCGGTGCGGGGCGGGGAGCCGGGGTGAACGGCTCCCCGCGGGGCACGGCTAGAGCACCAAGGAGGGCTTGAGCTGCTTGAAGCGGGCCATCAGGCCGTTGACGAACTGCGGCGACTCGTCGGTCGACAGCTCCGACGCCAGGCTGACCCACTCGCTGATCACGACGCCCTCGGGGACGTCGGGCATCCACAGCAGCTCGTAGGTGCCGCCGCGCAGCAGGTTGCGGTCGACCGCGGGCATGCGGTCCAGCGTCCAGCCCTCGGCGTAGGCGGTGATCAGCTCGTCGATGCGCGACCGGTGCCGGCAGACGCCCTCGACGATCGTGGTGGTGTACTCGTTCACGGGCGGCTCGGCCCGCTCCAGGCGCTCGGCCAGGACGTTCCTGGGGTCCTCGCTCCGCGCCTCGGCCTCGAAGAGGATGTCCAGCGCGCGCCTGCGCGCCTTGCCCCGTGCCGACATCAGGCGCGGCCGAGATAATCGCCGGTGCGGGTGTCGACCTTGACCTTCTCGCCGGTGGTGATGAACAGCGGCACCTTGATCTCGGCGCCGGTCTCCAGCGTCGCGGGCTTGGTGCCGCCGGTGGAGCGGTCGCCCTGGAGGCCGGGCTCGGTCTCGGAGACGATCAGCTCGACGGCCGCGGGCAGGTCGACGTAGAGGACGTTGCCCTCGTTGATCGCCACGGTGGCGAGCATGTTCTCCAGGAGGTAGTTGGCCGAGTCGCCGACCGCCACCCGCGAGACGTGCATCATGTCGTAGGTCTCGGTGTCCATGAAGACGAAGTCGTCGCCGTCCATGTAGGAGAACTGCATCTCGCGCTTGTCGACGTTGGCCACCTCGACCTTCACGCCCGCGTTGAAGGTCTTGTCGACGACCTTGCCCGACATCACGTTCTTGAGCTTGGTGCGGACGAACGCGCCGCCCTTGCCGGGCTTGACGTGCTGGAACTCCACGACAGCCCAGAGCTCACCGCTGTCGAGCTTGAGCACGAGGCCGTTCTTGAGGTCGTTCGTCGTCGCCACTAGTCTCTCCTGCGTACGGCCGCTCTTAAAGGACGAGCAGCTCTTTGGTCGTCCGTGTGAGAAGTTCCGGCCCGCCGTCGCGCGCCACGAGAGTGTCCTCGATGCGCACGCCGCCCCTGCCGGGCAGGTACACCCCGGGCTCGACGGTGATCGGAACTCGATCCTCTAGTCTAGCGTGCCCGTGGTCGCGCTCCGGCTTTCGCGGAGACAGGAACGGCACCTCGTGGATCTCCAGCCCGACGCCGTGGCCGAGGCCGTGCGTGAAGAACTCCCCGTACCCGGCCCCGGTGATCAGGTCGCGGGCGGCGGCGTCCACCTCGTGCGGGGCGGTGCCGGTGCGTAGCGCCTCGACGCCGGCGGCCTGGGCGGCCCGGACGAGGTCGTACAGCTCGCGCTGCCAGCCGGAGGGCTCGCCGATCGCCACGGTCCTGGTCATGTCGGCGTGGTAGCCGCGGTAGCGGGCCCCGAAGTCCATGGTGACCAGGTCGCCGCGCTCCAGCGGGCGGTCCGAGGGGGCGTGGTGCGGGATCGCGCCGTTGGGCCCGCTCGCCACGATCGCCTCGAACGCCGGGGCCTCCGCGCCGAGGCCGGCCATGTGCCGCTCCAGCGCCCTGGCGATCTCCCTCTCGGTCGCCCCCGGGCGCAGTGCGGGCAGCACGGCCTCGAAGGCCCGGTCGGTGATCTCGCACGCGGTGCGCAGGAGGGCGATCTCGTCCTCGTCCTTGACGGTGCGCACCGACTCCACGGCCTCCGACAGGCGGGGCGGGTCGCCGCCCAGCCGGACGTAGGCGGCGACGGACAGATGCTCGGCCTCGATGCCGATACGGCCGCTCCCACCGCTCCCACCGGTCCGGCCGCTCCCGCCGGTCCCGCCCTCCGCGGCGAGCAGGGCGCCGGCGACGTCGCGTTCCTCGATCACCTCGATGTCGTCGCAGACGCTCCGGGCCGCGCCGATGTAGCGCGAGTCGGTCGCCAGGGTGGCGGTGGCGTCGCCCCGGACCAGGACGGCGGCGTTGGAGCTGGCCAGGCCGGTCAGGTAGTACACGTTCACGGCGTGGGTGACCAGGATCGCGTCCGCCTCGTGAGCGGGGAGCAGGGCGGCGAGGTTCTCGCGGCGCCGGGCGTGAAGGGCGGTCATGGTAGGCATGCTATTGACCGCTATGCCCGATGTCGCCTTCGCAACCGCCGCCCTGCCCGGCGTGCTCGCACGGCCCGGTGGCGCGGACGCCGCCCGGGTCGCGCGCCACCGGCCCGGGGGATCAGGCGGCCAGTTCCCTGACGCGCTCGATCAGCCGGACGCGCTCCTCGTGGGTGCGCGCCAGCGGGCTGACGTTGACGGTGGTGACGCCCGCCTCGCGCATGGCCTGCAGCCGCTCGCGGACGTGGCCCTCGGAGCCGATCAGGGCGGTCCTGTGCAGCAGCTCGTCCGGTACGAGCGCGGCGGCCTCGTCCTTCCTGCCGTCGAGGTAGAGGTTCTGGATCTGCTCGGCCTCCTTCTCGTAGCCGTACCGGCGGGCCAGGTCGTTGTAGAAGTTCCTGCCCTTGGCGCCCATCCCGCCGATGTAGAGGGCGGCCATCGGGCGGCCCAGCTCCAGCCAGTCCGAGACGTCGTCGCCGATGGCCAGCGGCGCCTGGGCGATCACGTCCAGCTCGCCCAGCGACGGGTCGCGCCTGGCCTTGCCCGCGGCCAGCGCGGCCCCCCACACGTCGGCGGCCTTCTCCGGGACGTAGAAGATCGGCTCCCAGCCCTCGGCGAGCTCGGCGGACAGCTCGACGTTCTTGGGGCCGATGGCGGCGACGACGATGGGGATGCGGTCCCTGACCGGGTGGTTGATGAGCTTCAGCGGCTTGCCCAGGCCGGTCCCCCGGTCGGCCGGTAGCGGGACCGTGTAGTGCCTGCCGTCGTAGGTCAGGCGCTCGCGCCGCCACACCTGGCGGCAGATCTCGATGACCTCGCGGGTACGGCCGAGCGGGGCGGTGTAGGGGACGCCGTGGAAGCCCTCGATGACCTGCGGCCCCGAGGCGCCCAGGCCGAGGGTGAACCGGCCGTCGGAGACGTAGTCCATGCCCGCCGCGGTCATGGCCAGCAGGGCCGGGGTGCGGGAGTAGATCGGCAGGATGCCGGAGGCGATCTGCAGCCTCTCGGTCTTGGCGGCGATGTACCCCATCTGACTGACCGCGTCGAAGCTGTAGGCCTCGGCGACGAAGACGATGTCGAGTCCCGCGCTCTCGTAGTCGGCCAGCGCGGCCACCGTCTCCTTGAACCCTCCGGAGTAGTTCAGGGCCATACCGATACGCATGGTGAGATCGTCCTTCCGCAGCCCGGCGAAACCGAATGTTGTTCCGTTGTCTCGGCAACAAAGGTTATCGACTCACCGCCCGCGCACCAAGCCCCCCGCCACCGTCGCCGGGCCGGTAGCCTACGCATTCCCGGGGTAGGGAGCCCAGGCACGACCCGGTAGAACCCAACAGAACCCGGTGGAACCGGGCTGTATCAGCAGGACTCGGTAGGACCCGGCAGGTCCCGGACGGGACCTGGCGGAAACGGACGAGGAGCGGTGTGCTGAGGCGATCGATCATCGTGGCGTCGGGGACGCTGGCCCTGACGCTCGGGGGGCACCGGCTCCTGCCGGAGCTGGGCGGGTTCACCCCCGTGCTGGAGAGCCTGCTGCCCTGGCTCGGCGCGGCCGTCCCCGTCCTGCTCGTCCTCGCGCTGGCCACCCGGTCCTGGCAGGTGATCTTCACGGCGCTGCTCCCCGCGACCGTGTGGGCGGTGATGTTCGGCCCGGCGATGCTCCGCACCCCGCCCGGCGGTCCCAGCGACCTGTCGGTCGCCACGCTCAACGTGGGCGCCACCAACGGCGACTCGGCCGACGCCGTACGGTCCGTCTCCGAGGGGCGCGACCTGGTCGCGGTGCAGGAGCTGACCCCGGGCGGCCCGGCGGCGGAGGTCCTCAACGACCGGTTCCCGCACCGCTACCGGATCGCCACGGTCGGCCTGTGGAGCCGCTTCCCGATCGCCGAGGCGCGCAAGGCCGACATCGGCCTGGACTGGGCGCGGGCGCTGCGCGCGGTGGTCGTCACCCCCAGGGGCAGGGTCACCGTCTACGTCATGCACCTGGCCTCGGCCCGGCCCGGCCAGACGGACCTGCGCGACGAGACGCTGACCTACGCGCGCCGGATGATCGACAAGGACGAGAGCCCGCACCTGCTGCTGCTCGGCGACCTCAACACCGCCACCACCGACCGCAAGCGGAGCGGCCTGGTGCCGCCGCTCTCGGACGCCCAGCAGGAGGCCGGCGCGGGGTTCGGTTTCACCTGGCCCGCCGCCTTCCCGGTCACCCGCCCCGACCACATCCTCTACCGGGGGATGACCGCGACCACCGCGAGCGTCGAGCCCGCCGCGGGCAGCGACCACCGCGCCGCCGTCGCCTCACTGCGCCTGGCCGCCTGACCGCCTCACGAGGGGCGGGCGCGCAGGGCGTCCAGGTCGTCCGGGGTGTCGATGTCGGCGGGGTCGGCCACGTCGTCGCAGGGCACCGCGACGACCAGCCCGGCGTGGGCCCTCAGGAAGGGGCGGGCGCCGGTGTCGCCGGTCGCGAGCCGGGCGACCTCCGCGAAGTGCTCCCTGGCGATCAGCACCGGGTTGCGCCGCTCCCCCGCGTAGGTGGCGACGGCGACCGAGGCGCCCCTCCCGGCGGCGCGGACGAGCCGCCGCACCGCCCGCGGCCCGACGAACGGCTGGTCCACCAGGGCGATCACCACGTGCGCCGCCTCGGCGGGGACCGCCTCCAGGCCCGCCCGCAGCGACGACCCCATCCCGGAGCTCCAGCGCGGGTTGTGAACGACGACCGCCCCCGCCACCGGCGTGCCGGCGGCCCCGAGCACCACGACCACGGTGCGGCAGCCGCCCTCGCGCAGCATCCTGACCCCTCGGTCCACCAGCCGCTCCCCGTGGAAGTCCACCAGCGCCTTCGGCGTGCCGAGCCGTGAACCGGACCCGGCGGCCAGCAGCAGGCCCGCACTCACCCGCTCCCCGGGCTCCCCCGGCGCGCTCACATCTCCGGACCCCCGCCTCCCGGACCCCCGCCTCCCGGGCTCCCGCTCCCCGATCTCCCCCGGCGTGCTCACGTTCCCTGGCCGTCCCCGTGGATCCGGCCGGAGCCGTCGGTGAGCGGGCGGCCGGAACCGCCCCAGCGCAGCTGGATCAGCTCCGCGGCGATGGAGATCGCGGTCTCCTCGGGCGTACGCGCGCCGAGGTCCAGTCCGATCGGCGAGCGGAGCCTGGCGAGCTCGGTCTCGCTCAGGCCCGCCAGCGCGAGCCGGGCCAGCCGGTCCTCGTGCGTGCGGCGCGAGCCCATCGCGCCGACGTAGCCCGCCGGGGTGCGCAGGGCCACCTCCAGCAGGGGGACGTCGAACTTCGGGTCGTGGGTCAGCACGCAGATCGCGGTCCGCTCGTCCACCGCCGCCGTGGTGAGGTAGTCGTGCGGCCACTTGACGATCACCTCGTCGGCCTCGGGGAAGCGCTTGGCCGTGGTGAAGACCGGCCGGGCGTCGCAGACGACCACGTGGTACCCCAGGAACTTGCCGACCCTGGCGACCGCGGCGGCGAAGTCGATCGCCCCGAAGACCAGCATCCGGGGCGGCGGCGCGAAGGACTGGACGAAGACCGCCAGCTCGTCGAGGCGCCGCTGCCCCTGGGCCCCGTACCTGCGCACGCCCGTCAGTCCCTGCGCCAGCATGCCCCGCGCGTCGTCGTCCACCGCGGCGTCCAGCCGGGCCACGCCCAGCGACCCCTCCGAGCGGTCCGGCCAGATCACCCGGCGGGCGCCCGCCGCGCCCGGCCCGGACAGGACGGTCGCCACCGCCACCGGTTCGTGCCCGAGCACCGACGCGGCGACCGCACCCAGCTCGGGAAAGGTCCGCCTGGAGACCGGCTCGACGAACACGTCCAGGATGCCGCCGCAGGTCAGTCCGACGGAGAAGGCGTCGTCGTCGCTCACCCCGTACCGCTGCAGCACGGGTGTCCCCGAGGAGACCACCTCCTGGGCAAGCTCGTAGACGGCGCCCTCGACGCAGCCGCCCGAGACGCTGCCCTCCGCCTCCTGTCCGAGCACCGCCATGGACGCCCCGGGCGGGCGGGGCGCGCTGCGGAAGGTGTCGACCACGGTGGCCAGGCCGAACGTCTCCCCGGCCTCCCACCAGCTCAGGACCTGCGACAACACGTCACGCACGGGTGCCTCCCAGCAGCGCCGCCAGCTCTTCGAAGGCGGCCAGGCTATGTCCGGCCACGAAGTGGTCGATGTGGGGCAGGGCGGCCCGCATGCCGGCCGTGAGCGGCTCGTAGCCCTCCCGGCCCTTGTGCGGGTTGACCCAGATCACCCGGTGCGCCACGCGGGAGAGGCGGGCCATCTGCGCCCCCAGCAGTTCGGCGCCGCCGCGCTCCCAGCCGTCGGAGGCGATCACCACCGTCGCGCCCGCGGCGTCGCTCCGCGCCAGGAGCAGGCGGAGCTCCTCGCCCAGCCGGGTGCCGCCGCTCCAGTCGGGGACGGCGCGAAAGACGGCGTTCATCGCCGCCGCCGGGTCGCGCCGGCGCAGCTCGGAGGTGAGCCGCGTCAGCCGGGTGCCCGCGCTGAACACCTCGGTGGCCCGGGGCTCGGACCTGACCAGCGCGTGGGCGAGACGGAGCAGCGTGTCCGCGTACGGGGTCATGGAACCGCTGACGTCGACCACCAGCACGACCCGGCGGGGCCTGGTCCGGTGCTCGCGGTGGCGGAGCCCGGGCGTCTCGCCGCCCCTGCGGAGGGTCTCGCGGACCGTCGCCCTGCCGTCGAGACGCCCCCGGCGCGAGGGCCTGAAGCGCCGGGACGCGCGCCGTTCCCGGCCCGCCCGGAGCAGGGCGAGCAGGCGGTGCGCCTCGGCCAGCTCCGCCCGGGTCATCGCGGCCACGTCCCGGGTGCGCAGCACCTCCGTCGTGCTCGCGGTCGCCGCCAGGGCCGGGGGCTCACCGGCGTCCCCGGGCTCGGGGGCGGCTCCGGGCCGCGCCAGGGTGTGCCGGGTGACGGTGACCGCCGGCGGCTTCGCGCGGCCCGCCCGCCACCCGCCGAAGTAGGCGCCGAAGACCCGGTCGTAGCGGGGCAGGTCGTCGGCCGAGGCGCACAGGGTGAGGCGGCCCGCCCAGTAGACGTCGCCGGGGCGCGAGGCGTCCAGGTGCGACAGGGCGCGGAGCAGGCCCTGGGTGCGTTCGTGGTCGGCGGGCACCCCGGCGGCCCGCAGGGTCCTGGCGAAACCGGTCATGACCCGCACCAGGTCCGTCTCCGAGAGGTCTCCGGCGAGGCCGTCAGCGGCGGGGCACACCGGGGAATCCGTTCCCGAGCACCGTCTCGTGGTCCTCGCGGTGTTTGAGCAGGGCGCCCAGGGAGGCGGCGGCCAGGCCGGGGTCGAGCTCGCGCGCGCCGAGGGCCATCAGGGCCTCCGTCCAGTCGAGGGTCTCGGCGATCCCCGGCGGCTTGATCAGGTCGGCCTCCCGCAGCCGCCCGGTCGCCGCGGCCACCTGCTCGGCCAGGGTCCGCGAGCACTCCGGGAGTCTCCTGCGCAGGATCGCGACCTCCCGTTCGAAGGAGGGGTGCTCCAGCCAGTGGTAGAGGCAGCGCCGCTTGAGGGCGTCGTGCACCTCGCGGGTGCGGTTGGAGGTGAGCACGACCACCGGGGGCCGGGCGGCGCGGATCGTGCCCAGTTCCGGGACGGAGATCGCGAAATCCGAGAGCACCTCCAGCAGGATCGCCTCGAACTCCACGTCGGCACGGTCGACCTCGTCGATGAGCAGTACCGCGGGCTGCGTCTCGATGGCCTTCAGCAGCGGCCTGGCGATCAGGAACCGCCGGTCGTAGACCTCTCCCTCCAGCCGGGCGGCGTCGGTCGCCCCGCCCGCCTCGGCCGCCTTGAGGTGCAGGAGCTGCCGGGCGAAGTCCCAGTCGTAGAGCGCCTGGGAGGCGTCGAGGCCCTCGTAGCACTGCAGGCGGATCAGCGGGGCCCCGAGCAGCGTCGCCAGGGTCCTGGCCAGCTCGGTCTTGCCGACGCCCGCCTCGCCTTCGAGCAGCAGCGGGCGGCCCATCCGCAGCGCCAGGAAGGCCGCCGTGGCGAGCCCCTCGTCCGCCAGGTACGCCTGCTCCGCGAGCAGCTCCGCCAGTCTCGAGGGCGATTCCACATCGGATGCCTCGATCGTCCTCACCACCCCCTCAGGCTACGCCCGCCCGCCGCGTCCCGGCCCGCCCCGACGGCGAACGGTCCGGACAGGGAGAGCGGGAGGGGCAGGGAGAGCGGGAGGGACCGGAGGGCCGGGACGCCGGGCGGGAGCCACGGACCGGGGCGAACGACAGAAAGCGCCGGGCCGCGCACCGGGCCGGGATCAGGTGGACCAGGAGCCGGGCCGGGATCGGGTCGACCGGGGATGGCGGCCGGAGGCCGGACGATCGTGGAAGCGGGGGCGCTCCGGGCGTACTACCGGTCCCGCCGAAGAAGTATTGTCGCCCTCTGTGAAGAACCTGCTCGACCAGATCAACACCCCGTCCAGGGTCGTCGTGCTGGCGTTCCTGGCCGCGGTCCTCACCGGGGCGGGGCTGCTCGCGCTGCCGATCGCGGTCGAGGACGGGGCGAGGGCCTCGTTGACGTCGGCGCTGTTCACCGCCACCTCGGCGGTGTGCGTGACCGGGCTCGCCGTGCACGACACCGCGGCGCACTGGTCGATGTTCGGCGAGGTCGTGCTGATGGTGCTGATGCAGATCGGCGGCTTCGGGATCATGACGCTCTCCTCGATCCTCGCGGTGATCGTCTCCGGCAAGCTCGGCCTGCGCGCCCGGCTCAACACCCAGGCCGAGACCAAGACCCTGGGACCGGGCGACGTGCGCCAGGTGATCGTGGGGGTCGCCAAGGTCACGCTGATCGCCGAGGTGCTGACCGCCACCGTGCTCGCCGCCCGCTTCGTGATCGGGTACGGGGAGCCGGTCGGCCGCGCCGTGTACTACGGGATCTTCCACGCCGTCTCGACGTTCACCAACGCCGGGTTCGCGCTCTGGCCGGACAGCATGATGCGATTCGTCCAGGACCCGTGGATCTGTATCCCGCTGACGCTGTCGGTGATCGCCGGCGGTCTCGGCTTCCCCGTCTACGCGGTGCTGCGGAACAACTGGCGCCGCCCGGCGCGCTGGACGCTGCACGCCAAGATCACGCTGGGGATGACCGCCCTCCTGCTGTTCGGCGGCACGCTGGCCATCACCGCCACCGAGTGGAACAACCCCGAGACGATGGGCGGCCTCCCCCCGGCCCTGCGGGTCATGGCCGGGTTCTTCCACAGCGTGATGACCCGGAGCGGCGGGCTGAACTCGGTGGACACCTCGCAGATGAACGAGAGCTCCTGGCTGATCAGCGACGTGCTGATGTTCATCGGCGCGGGCAGCGCCAGCACCGGGGGTGGCATCAAGGTGACCACGTTCGCGCTCCTGGGGTTCGTGATCCTCGCCGAGCTGCGCGGCGAGCCGGACGTCACGGCGGGCCGCCGCCGCATCCCCGAGCAGCTCCAGCGCCAGGCCCTGACGATCGCCCTGCTGAGCGTGGCCTCGGTCACCGTCGGCACCCTCGTCATGATGGCGGTCACACCGTTCAACCTCGACCGCGTACTGTTCGAGGTGGTCTCCGCCTTCGGCACGGTCGGGTTGTCGACGGGGATCACCGCCGACGTGGGCACCGAGGGACACCTGGTCCTGACCGTCCTGATGTTCGTGGGGCGGCTCGGGCCCGTGACACTGGGCGCCGCGCTGGCACTGCGCGTGCAGACCCGTCGGTTCCGATACCCGGAGGAGGGTCCCCTCGTTGGTTGACAAGAGAAACCGCCACGAAGCGGTCGCGGTGATCGGCCTCGGCCGGTTCGGCGGCGCCCTGGCGATGGAGCTGGTGGGGCGGGACGTCGAGGTGCTCGGCGTGGACAACGACCCCAAGAACGTGCAGCACTTCTCGGGCCGCCTGACCCACGTGGTGAGCGCCGACTCCACCGATCCCGACGCCCTCGCCCAGCTCGGCATCGGCGAGTTCGGCAGGGCCGTGGTCGGCATCGGCACCGACATCGAGGCGAGCATCCTGACCACCTCGATCCTGGCCGACCTGGAGGTGACCTCCATCTGGGCCAAGTCGATCAGCCTGCAGCACAGCCGCATCCTGCGGCGGGTCGGCGCGCACCACGTGGTGCAGCCCGAGCACGACATGGGCGAGCGGGTCGCGCACCTGGTCACCGGGCGGATGCTCGACTACGTGGAGATCGACGAGGGATACGCCCTGATCAAGACCATGGCGCCGCGCTGGGCGGACGGCAAGACCCTGGGCGCGCTGGGGATCCGCAGCACGTACGGGGTCACGGTGGTCGGGATCAAAAGGCCCGACGGCAGGTTCACCTACGCCGCCTCCGACACCCTGATCCAGAACGGCGACACCCTGCTCGTGGCGGGTGAGACCGCCAGCGCCGAACGGTTCGCCGAGGAGACCTGAGCCGTGGCGGCTCAGGGGGTCTCCGGCGCCTCCCCGCGCTCCCTGATGAGCGCGGACAGCTCCCGGACCTGGCGGGCGGTGCGCTCCTTCTCCGAGCCCTGCATGCCCATGGCCCCGACCGTGACCCCGTCGGCGAAGTCGATCTTCGCCCACGGCTCGCTCTCGACCAGGCTGACCCCCAGCACCTGTGACCACTCGTAGCGGCGCACCCGCAGCGGGTTGACGACGGTGATCCCCTGCTCGTCGGCCTCCACCCGGCACCGTCCCAGCAGGTGGAGCACCCCGCCGATCATGAGGCCGAGCACGGACATCGCGATCCTGTCGGCCAGGGCGAACGGATCGGGCAGGAAGACCGCCATCAGCACGGCGCCGGCGACGACCACGCCCGCGAAGCCGTAGGCCGCGATCCGCCCGTTCCTCGGCCGCCACACGACGGGCAGCGGGGGCGGGGAGACGCTCTCCGGGCTCACTGTCAGATCACGATCCTTCGACGTACCGGTGCCTTCGCGGAACCGGCGCCCCCGGCAGGCCTGCGCCCCCGGCGGGAGACCGGCGGCCGGGACGGCCGGTCAGGGCGCCGATGGAAACCTACCGCACGGTCCCGCCGCCCCCCTCACACGGCACGGCGGGACCGGCGCCGATCACCCGCGACGGGCGCGAGAGACCGGGAGGCAACGCGGAAGCGGCCGGGACCGGCTCGCGACCGACGCGGCACCGACACGGGACCGGCCCGGGACCGGCGTACCGGCCCCGGCGTGTGTCCGTCGTGTCAGAAGCCCGCCGTGACGGAGGTGCGGGAGCGCAGCTCCCTCAGCAGCACGGCCGTCTCCAGCGCCGCGACGGTCGCCTCGTACCCCTTGTCCTCGTGGCTGCCGGGCACCCCCGACCGGTCGACGGCCTGCTCCAGCGACTCGCAGGTCAGCACGCCGTTGCCGATCGGCACCTCCTCGTCCAGGGAGATGCGGGTCAGGCCCGAGGTGACCGAGTCGCAGACGTACTCGAAGTGGGCGGTCTCACCGCGGATCACCGCGCCCAGCGCCACGACCGCGTCGCACCTGCGGGCCAGGGCCTGGACCACGACGGGGATCTCCAGCGATCCGGCCACCCGCACCACCGTCACCTCCGCGCCGCTGTCGCGCCCGGCCTGCTCGGCCCGCGCCACGAGCTGATCGGTGATCCGCCCGTGCCAGCGGGCCGCGACCACGCCCAGGGTCAGCCCGCCCGCGTCGACGGCGGACGCCGCCGGTCGTCCGGTCCCGCTCATGTGTCCTCCCGGGGAATGTCGTGGCCGAGGCGGTCGCGCTTGGCCGACAGGTACTTCTCGTTGTGGGGGGTCATCGCCACCGGCATGGGCTCGCGGCCGAGCACCTTGACGCCGTAGCCGTCCATGCCGCGCAGCTTGGCCGGGTTGTTGGTCAGCAGCCGGACCGATCGCACGCCCAGGTCGGCGAGGATCTGCCCGGCGTTGGAGAACTCCCGCGCGTCCACCGGCAGCCCGAGCTCCAGGTTGGCGTCGACGGTGTCGCTCCCGCCGTCCTGCAGGCCGTAGGCCCGCAGCTTGGCCAGCAGCCCGATCCCGCGTCCCTCGTGGCCGCGCAGGTAGACGATCACGCCCCGGCCCTCGGCGGCGATCCGCTCCATCGCGTGGTCGAGCTGGACCCCGCAGTCGCAGCGCAGCGATCCGAACACGTCCCCGGTCAGGCACTCGGAGTGGGCGCGGACCATGACGTTCTCGCCGTCCTCGATGTCGCCCAGGACCAGGGCCAGGTGCTCGCCGCCGTCCAGCGAGCTGGCGAAGCCGTAGGCGCGCCAGACGCCGAACCTGTTGGGCAGCCGCGTCTCGGCGACGCGGGTCACCATCCGCTCGCCGCGGCGCCTGAACTCCACGAGCTGCTCGATCGAGACCAGCGCCAGGTCGTGCTCGTCGCAGAAGACGCGCAGCTCCGGCAGGCGCATCATGGTCCCGTCGTCGTTGACGACCTCGGCGAGGACACCGGACTCGCTCAGCCCGGCGAGCCTGGCCAGGTCCACGGCCGCCTCGGTGTGGCCGCGCCTGGCCAGCACGCCGCCCTCCCGGTAGCGCAGCGGGAAGACGTGCCCCGGCCGTACCAGGCGGTCCGGTTCGGTCTCCGGGTCGGCCAGGGCGCGGATCGTCAGGGCCCGGTCGGCCGCGGAGATGCCGGTGCTCACCCCGTCGCGCGCGTCCACGCTGATCGTGTACGCGGTGCGCAGGCGTTCCCTGTTGTCGTGCACCATCAGCGGCAGGCCCAGCCGGTCGAGGTCCTCGCCGCGCATGGGCACGCAGACCACCCCGCTGCTGTGCCGGACGGTGAAGGCCAGCAGTTCCGGCGTGGCCGCGGACGCGGCGAAGATGATGTCGCCCTCGTTCTCGCGGTTCTCGTCGTCGACGACCACGACGGCCTTGCCGTCGCGGATGTCGGCGATCGCGCGCTCGATCGGGTCCAGGGTGGTCACACGGCCTCCTCGGGGACGAGCACGGCCTGGGACCGGTACTCCTTGAGCCAGTTGACGAATCCGATCATGACGAGCACGAAGAACAGCGCGTAGACGGTGCCCGAGACGACGAGACCGGACCTGAAGGCCAGCGGCACGCCCACCAGGTCGACGGCGACCCAGATGATCCAGAAGTCGACCAGGGCGCGGCCCTGGGCCCAGGTGGCGACGGCGCTGCCGACGAAGATGTAGGCGTCCGCGGCGACGAGGAAGTAGCCCTCGGGCAGCGGGGCGTGCGCGCCCCAGGACAGGCCGGTGCGGAAGAAGAACACGGCGACCGCGGCGGTGCCCGCGACCATGACCGCGGCCAGGACGAGCCGCTCGCGGCCGGTGGCGGGGCGTACCGGCAGGGCCTGGCCGTCCTGGGTGCCGCGCGACCAGCGCCACCAGCCGTACACGGCCAGCGCGCCGAACATGACCTGCTTGAGGGCGTTGCCGGTGAGGCCGGCGTTGACGGAGGCGGCCAGCAGCAGCACCGAGCCGACGAGCTGGACCGGCCAGGTCCACAGGGACTTGCGGATCGCCAGCAGCACCGTGGCCAGCGCGGCGATGTTCCCGACCAGGTCGGTCCAGAGCACGTCGACACCGAAGACCGTGAACCCCGCGTGCGCCCAGTTCACGACGCGCCCTCCCGGCCGGCGGTCCCGCCGTAGGCGCCGACCAGCTTCTCCACGTGCTTGGCGATCACGTCGACCTCCAGGTTCACCGGATCGCCGGCCCGCTTGGCGCCCAGGGTGGTCAGGCGCAGCGTGGTGGGGATGAGGCTGACGGCGAAGCCGCCGGAGCCGACCTCCATGACGGTCAGGCTGATGCCGTCGACGGCGATCGAGCCCTTCTCGACCACGTAGCGGTCCAGCTCGGGCGGCAGGGAGATGCGGACGATCTCCCAGTGCTCCCCGGGCTCGCGGGAGAGCAGCGTCCCGGTGCCGTCCACGTGGCCCTGCACGATGTGGCCGCCCAGCCGCTGGTCGGCGCGGACGGCGCGCTCCAGGTTGACCGGGGAGCCCGCCTCCAGCGCGCCGAGGCAGCTGCGGTCCAGGGTCTCCTTCATCACGTCGGCGGTGAACACGTCGCCGTCCACGTCCACCACGGTCAGGCAGACGCCGTTGACGGCGATCGAGTCACCGTGCCCGGCGTCGGCGGTGACCGTGCCGCCGCGGATCGACAGCCGGGCCGCGTCGGTCAGCGGCTCGATCCCGGCGATCTCGCCGAGCTCCTCGACGATTCCGGTGAACATTCACGTCTCCTTCGGAGGGGACGCCGGGGCACGCGAGGGTGTCCGGACGCCCGAGGAGGGCACCGGGGAACACGAACGGGGGGCGCCGGGGCCGGTACGGCCGGCCGGACGGTGGGGGGCGGCGGCGTGTCCGTGAGGGACGCGCCCGGCCGCCCGGCGCTTCAGCGCCGGATCAGTCACCCGAGGTCTCCTACTCGCCAGTAGCTCTCTGCCACGGCGGGCCCCGGGGGATCTGCGGGTGGGTACACCCGTTCAGCGGAGGGTGCCCAAGGACACTCTCCGCTCGCGCGCTTCCTCCCATCCGGACTTTGACCGTCGGTCCTGGAGTTTCACCAGGTCAACCGGTCGATGGCTTCGACCGGGTCGCGGACTGTAACCGCCGGCTCGGAATTTCACCGACCCCGGAGCACGCTGCTCTGCACTGTCACGGAAGGCGTGCCGCGTGACGGCACGGCCTTTCCGTACACCAGTGTGCCATGTGCGGCAAACCACGCCGCACACGGTTCCCAGGATATGAAACAAGCGAGCGCTTGGTCAAGCACGGTGAAGCGATCAGGCGGCGTGCCCGGAGACCACCCTGCGCGCCCTGCGCGCGTCCGGGGAGTAGCGCACCGGGGCGGGCACCAGGCCGATCCCGGTGTGCAGCGCCCGCAGCGAGGCCGTCGCCCACAGGTCGCCCAGCGGGCTGCCCGGCAGCCCGTACAGCCTGCGGGCCCAGCGCGGCAGCGTCGCGAAGGCGAGCAGGGTGATCGCGGGGAACATCGGCTTGAGCGCGGTCAGCTTGGCCGGGAGCGGGGCGTTGAGCGACTGGCGCAGCGGGTGGGGCACCTCGGGGGCGAAGTACAGGCCCGGCCGGCAGGCCCGGATGTAGTCGTCCATCTCGCCGACCGAACCGGGCACGTCCTCGGGACGCAGCCCGACGACCTCGGCGGCGCGGCGCCACTCGGCCACGAACCGGTCGGCCTCGGAGTCGCTCAGCCGCACCCCCGCCCGGCGGGCCACCGACAGGTAGGAGTCGACCTCCCCGACGTGCACCCACAGCAGCGCGGCGGGGTCGTCGAGCCGGAACCGCTCGCCGGTGTCGAGGTCGAGGGCGGTGAGGGAGGCATGGATCTTTCTGACCCTGGCTCCTGCGCGGGCGACCTCATCGGTCGTACCGTAGGTGCGCACCCTGACGAACTCGGTGGTGCGCAGGAAGCGGGACCACGCCTCGGCGGGGTCCATCAGGGCGGAGTTCTGGGCGACCCCGCGCATGGCTCGGGGGTGCAACCCCTGCATGAGCAGTGCCCTGAATCCTCCGACGAGCAGGATCGGCTCCCCCATCACCTTCCAGGTCACCGAATCCGGCCCGAACAGTCCGTGATCCATACGCCACCTCCTCGTGAGCGGGTAGTTACCCTACCCGGGAGGAAGGACACCTCCGCCCCGAACCCCCCGGTACGAGTTTGTCCCGGGTCCGTGACACGAGCGGAACGCGATCCGGACCTGCGTGTCACCGCCACGTCATGGGTGTGTCACAGATCCGTGAAAAGGCCTTCTTAGGTGCCTCAATTGTTGCATCTCGCCCCCCGTGCACGTCAACGGAATCAAAGCCACAAACAGGTGGAAATTACACAACGATAAAATGAGTAAGGAGCAGACCATTGATTTGACCTCGACTGTTTTGCGATGGTTCCAGAGATCCCGCTCGGCCAGGCTCGTTGGGAGCGCCCGCACGATGACCACCCCTGCACCCGTCGTCACCCCGATCGGGGACCCCAAAGCGGTGAAGCCACCGGAGATGGTGGGCCGCTCCCCGGGCCAGCTGATGTGGCTGCGCTTCCGCCGCGACCGCACCGGGCTCATCTCGGCCGGCGTGGTGATCTTCTTCTTCCTCGTCGCGCTTCTCGCGCCGGTGATCTCCTGGCTCTACGGCAAGGACCCCTACGCCCTGTACGGCCAGGACACCCCGGGACTGCTGAACGAGTTCGGCTACCCGATCCTGCCGAACGGCGGCATCAGCTCGGAGTTCTGGTTCGGCATCGAGCCGAACCTGGGCCGGGACGTGTTCATGCAGCTCGTCTACGGCATCAGGACCTCGCTGTCGATCGCGGTGGCCGCGACGATCATCACGACCTGCATCGGCATCGTGATGGGCATCGTCTCCGGATACATCGGCGGCAGGACCGACTACCTGATCGGCCGCCTGATCGACATCCTGCTGTCGTTCCCCTCGGTGCTGTTCATCATCGCGTTCATGCCGGTGGTGGAGAACCTCTTCGTCGCCTCCAACGAGGAGACGCCGGTCTGGCTGCGCGCCGTCACGCTCGTGATCGTGCTCACCGTCTTCGGGTGGGCCGGTCTGGCGCGGCTGCTGCGCGGCCAGGTGCTCTCGCTGCGCGAGCGGGAGTTCGTCGAGGCAGCCCGGGTCACCGGCGCCTCGCCGTTCCGGATCATCTTCAAGGAGCTGCTGCCGAACCTGTGGACGCCCATCCTGATCCAGTCGACGCTGCTGCTGCCGGCACTGGTGACGTCCGAGGCGGCGCTCTCCTTCCTCGGGGTCGGCATGATCGAGCCCATCCCCGACTGGGGCCGGATGTTCCTGCGCGGCACCGAGGTCTACCGGAACGACATCACCTACCTCATCTTCCCGGGCGCAGCTCTGCTGATCTTCGTGATCGCGTTCAACCTTCTGGGTGACTCGGTCCGCGACGCCTTCGACCCCAAACTCAAGCGTTAGATCCGAATAGGAGAAAGATGACAGTCCGTACGCGGTCAGCGATGGCCGTACTCGCCATAGGCGCGCTCGCCTTCACCAGTGCGTGCGCCGAGGGCAACCAGGGAGCCCCCGCCGCCCCCAGCGGCTCCTCCGGCGCGGCCGCCCCCTCGGCCGAGCCGTTCAAGCCGCCGACGATCACGGTCGGCACGGCGGACGACTCCAAGGGCCCCGCCATCGAGCCGGAGGGCGTCGTCAAGGGCGGCACCGTCACGATGATGGACCGGGACGACTTCTCCCACATGGACCCCGCCCAGCTCTACGTCAACACCGAGACCAACTTCTCCCTGTTGATCAACCGTGGCCTGACCGGCTACAAGCGGGTCGCCAAGGGCGACTACAAGCTGGTCGGCGACCTGGCCACCGACACGGGCACCGCCTCCGACGGCGGCAAGACCTGGACCTTCACCCTCAAGGACGGCGTGAAGTGGCAGGACGGCACGCCCATCACGTCCGAGGACGTCAAGTGGAGCATGGAGCGGACGTTCGCCCCGTTCGTCACCCAGGGCCCCACCTACATCCAGCAGTGGCTGACCGAGGTCGACCACAAGAAGTCCTACCAGGGCCCCTACGACGGCAAGCGCCTCGAGAACATCGAGACGCCGGACGACAAGACGATCGTCTACAAGTTCAAGACGCCGCACGCCGACGCCAACTACGCCTTCGCGATGGGCGGCTACGGCATCGTGCCCAAGGCCAAGGACACCAAGGAGAAGTACGACAAGGAGCCCGTCTCCAGCGGTCCGTACCTCATCAAGAGCCACGTGGTCGACAAGACCATCGACCTTGAGCGGAACCCGAACTGGGACGCGGCGACCGACCCGATCCGCGGCGCCTACCCCGACAAGTGGCACCTGGAGTTCGGCCAGGAGGCCCTGCAGATCACCGACCGCCTGATGGCGGACGCGGGCGCCGACCAGACCGCCTTCACCTTCTACGCGACCGTTCCCCCGGAGCGGCTGCAGCAGGTGCTCGGCGACCAGGCCCTGGCGAACCGCCTGCTGAAGAGCCCCTCGCCGTACGGCAACTACTACTACTTCAACCTCGACCGCATGAAGGACATCAAGGTCCGTCAGGCGATCAACCACGCGTGGCCGTCCAAGCAGATCCAGCAGGTCATGGGTGGCCCGCAGGCCGCCGCGCTGCCGACGACGATCCTCAACGAGAACACCACCGTCGGCTACGAGGCCTACGACCTGTTCGGCAAGACCACCAAGCCCGAGGGTGACGTCGAGAAGGCCAAGCAGCTGCTGGCCGAGTCGGGCACCCCGACGCCGACCATCGTCTACGCCTACAACCAGACCCCGGTCCAGGAGCAGGTCACCGTGGTCATCAAGAACGCCCTGGAGAAGGCCGGAATCAAGGTCGTCGCCAAGCCGCTCGACCGCAAGACGTACTACGACTCGATCGGCAAGATCGGGAACGAGTTCGACCTCTACTGGGGCGGCTGGGGTGCCGACTGGCCCTCCGGCTCGACCGTGATGCCCGTCATCTTCGGCCCCATCGCCGACGGAGCGCCCAACTACTCGCACCTGAAGGACGAGGCGCTCACCAAGGAGATGGACGAGATCATGGCGATGACCGACATCGACGCCCAGAACAAGGCGTGGATGGCGCTCGACAAGAAGGTCCAGGAGACGATCACCCCGCTGGTCGTCGCCGAGAACCGGATCGCCAACACCCTCCACGGCTCCAAGGTGGGCGGCGTGGAGATCGACCCGCAGAGCTGGGTCGTCCCGCCGAACCAGATCTTCGTGAAGCAGTGACGCTCACGAAGCCGTAGGAGACACCGGCGGCCGCGGCCCCGCGGGACAGGGAGACCTTCCCGCGGGGCCGCGGCCAGGGGCCGCCCGGCCCCCGGCAGCGGTCCCAGTCATCTCGGGAAAACAGGCAATGCTTCCATTCATCACTCGCCGTACGCTCGGCGCCGTGGTCACCCTCGTGATCATCTCCGCGGTGACCTTCTTCCTCTTCTTCGCCGTGCCCGCCGACCCCGCGCGGCTCGCCTGCGGCAAGGTCTGCCCGCCCGAGCTGCTGGAGCAGGCGCGGCACAACCTGGGACTGGACCAGCCGCTGTTCGCCCAGTTCGTGGCCTGGCTGGCCGGCATCTTCGTCGGTCGCGAGTACGAGAACCTGGGCAACTGCCCGGCCCCCTGCCTCGGCTACTCGTTCGTCAACCGCGAGCCGGTGTTCGAGACGATCCTGGACCGGCTCCCGGTCACCGTCTCCCTCACCGTCGGCGCCGCGGTCATCTTCCTGATCTTCGGTCTCGCGACCGGCATCGTCGCCGCGCTGCGCCAGGGCAAGCCGCTCGACAAGATCGCCAGTGTGGCGTCCCTGGTCGGCGCCTCCGTGCAGATCTACTTCATCGGCACGCTCGCGCTGTACTTCTTCGTCTACAAGGGCCAGATCCTCGCCCAGCCCAAGTACCTGCCGTTCACCGAGAACCCGATCGCCTGGGCCGGCGGCATGATGCTGCCCTGGGTGGTGCTGGCGATCATCTTCACCGCCAACTACACCCGCATGACGCGCTCGACCATGGTCGAGCAGCTCGGCGAGGACTACGTCCGCACCGCGCGGGCCAAGGGCATGTCCGGCCGGAGCGTGGTGATGCGGTTCGCCCTGCGAGGTACCCTCACCCCCATCATCACCATCTTCGGCGTGGACCTCGGCACACTGATCGGCGGCGCCATCATCACCGAGACCACCTTCGGCCTGCAGGGGCTCGGGCGGCTCTCGCTCAAGGCCGTGGACACCTCGGACCTGCCCATGCTGATGGGAACGGTGCTCGTGGCGGCCGGGGCGATCGTCTTCTTCAACATCATCGTCGACGTCCTGTACGCCTTCATCGACCCCCGCGTGCGGCTGGGTTAGGAGTTCTGAAGAAAGTGTCGAACCCGTTCCTCTCGGTCCGTGACCTGACCGTCGACTTCCACACCGAGGACGGCGTCGTCCACGCGGTGGACGGGCTCTCCTTCGACGTGGAGAAGGGCCGCACGCTGGGCATCGTCGGCGAGTCCGGGTCCGGCAAGTCGGTGACCAACCTGACCGTGCTCGGCCTGCACAACCCGGAGACCACCAGGGTCGGCGGGGAGATCCGGCTGGACGGCGAGGAGCTGATCGGCGCCTCCCGCTCCACCATGGAGAGACTGCGCGGCAACAAGGCCGCGATGATCTTCCAGGACCCGCTGACCTCGCTCTCGCCGTACCACACCGTCGGCAAGCAGATCTCCGAGGTCTACCGCAAGCACACCGGCGCGAGCCGCGGCGAGGCCAGGTCCCGCGCGATCGAGATGCTGACACGGGTCGGCATCTCGCAGCCGAAGGTACGGGTGGACGACTACCCCCACCAGTTCTCCGGCGGCATGCGGCAGCGCGTGATGATCGCGATGGCGCTGGTCTGCGACCCCGACCTGCTGATCGCCGACGAGCCCACCACGGCGCTGGACGTGACCGTGCAGGCCCAGATCCTGGACCTGCTCAAGGACCTCCAGGACCAGATGGGCACCTCGATCATCCTCATCACGCACGACCTCGGCGTGGTCGCCAACACCGCGCACGACGTGCTGGTGATGTACGCCGGGCGCGCGGTGGAGCGCGGGACCGTGCGGGAGGTCCTGCACGAGCCCCGCCACCCCTACACCTGGGGCCTGATGGCCTCCATGCCCCGGCTGACCGGCCCGGTGGACGTCCCGCTGCGACCGGTCCGCGGCACCCCGCCCAGCCTGATCAACGTCCCGCCGGGCTGTCCCTTCCACCCCCGGTGCGACTACAAGGAGCTGGCCGGTCCCGAGCTGTGCCGCTCCGAACGGCCGGAACTGTCCCCGCACCGCGGCCACGGCGACGCGTGCTACCTGACCCTTGCCCAGAAGCGGGAGATCCTCAAGTGACCGAGATCACCGGCGAACCCCGCGGCGAGGCGCTGCTGGAGCTGTCCGGCCTGAAGAAGTACTTCCCGGTGATGGGCGGCCTCGTCCTCAAACGGCAGGTCGGCAACGTCCACGCGGTCGACGGCATCGACCTGACCGTGCACACCGGGGAGACGCTCGGCCTGGTCGGCGAGTCCGGCTGCGGCAAGTCCACGGCCGGACGGCTGGCCGCCCGCCTGCTGGAGCCCACCGGCGGCAGCATCCGCTACGCCGGGCGCGAGATCGGGCACGCCAGCCGCAGGGAGCTGAAGCCCATCCGGTCCGAGATCCAGATGATCTTCCAGGACCCGTACTCGTCGCTCAACCCCCGCCACACCGTGGGCACCATCGTCGGCGGCCCGATGGAGGTCAACGGCATCGACCCGCCGGGCGGCAGGACCAAGCGGATCCAGGAGCTCCTGGAGATCGTCGGGCTCAACCCCGAGCACTACAACCGCTTCCCGCACGAGTTCTCCGGCGGCCAGCGCCAGCGCATCGGGGTGGCCCGCGCGCTCGCCCTCAACCCCAAGCTGATCATCGCGGACGAGCCGGTCTCGGCCCTGGACGTCTCCATCCAGGCCCAGGTCGTCAACCTGCTCCAGCAGCTCCAGCGGGACATGGGGATCGCGTTCCTGTTCATCGCGCACGACCTGGCGATCGTGCGGCACTTCTCCCAGCGGGTCGCGGTCATGTACCTCGGCAAGATCGTGGAGGTCGCCGACCGCGCCTCCCTGTACGAGCGTCCCCGCCACCCCTACACGCACGCGCTGCTGTCGGCGGTGCCCGAGGTGCTGGAGGACGGGGCGCCGCGCGAGCGCATCCGGCTCGCCGGGGACGTGCCCTCCCCGATCAACCCGCCGTCCGGCTGCCACTTCCGCACCCGCTGCTGGAAGGCCCAGGAGAAGTGCGCGACCGAGGAGCCGCCGCTGGTCAGGCTGGAGGGCAACAGGAACGGCCATCTCACCGCCTGTCACTTCCCCGAGGAGCCGACCGTGCACGGCGAGGACGTGGTGCTGGACCCGGCCCTGCAGCAGTGACCGTTTTACTGAGGCCGCCTCCCTTCCGGGAGGCGGCCTCTTCGCGTCACCGGCGTCACCTACGACGGCGGGTGGGCGACGGGAGGGGTCAGCGGCCCTCGGCCAGGGCCCGCAGGGCGTCGATCGCGCGGGCCGGGTCCTCGGCGCCGTAGACGGCGTTGCCCGCCACGAAGACGTCGGCGCCCGCCTCGGCGCAGCGCTCGATCGTCGCGTCGGAGACGCCGCCGTCCACCTGGAGCCAGACCTGCCCGCCGTGCCGGTCGAGGAGCTCCCGGGTACGGCGGATCTTGGGCAGCACCACGTCGAGGAACCGCTGCCCGCCGAAACCGGGATCGACGGTCATCAGCAGCAGCATGTCGAGCTCGCCGAGCAGGTCCTCGTACGGCTCGACGGGGGTGGCCGGGTTGAGCGCCAGGCCGGCGCGGGCGCCGGCGGCGCGGATCTGGCGCAGCGTGCGCACCGGGGCCTTGGCCGCCTCCGCGTGGATCGTGACGCTCCCGGCCCCGGCCTCGGCGTAGGAGGGGGCCCAGCGGTCAGGGTCCTCGATCATGAGGTGGCAGTCGAGCGGCGTCGAGGTCGCCTTGAGCAGGGACTCGACGACCGGCAGCCCGAGGGTCAGGTTGGGCACGAAGTGGTTGTCCATGACGTCCACGTGCAGCCAGTCGGCGTTGGGAACCGCCGCGGCCGCCTCTGCGAGGCGGGCGAAGTCGGCGGACAGGATGCTGGGCGAGATCTGTACGGCCATGATGGGCCGATTCTATGGGTCTCCCGCCCCCGTCCCCGCCCTGGACCCGTCCCGCTCCTCACCCGGGACGCCCGGCCCCTCCCCCGCCCGGACGCCCCGCCTCTCTTCCCGGTCCGGACCCGTCCCGCTCCTCGTCCGGGGCGTCCTGCCTCTCCCCCGTCCCGTTCCCGGATGGGACCGGGCGGGTCAGTGACGGCGCAGCAGGGCGAGGAACATCGCGTCGGTGCCGTGCCGGTGCGGCCAGAACCGCGCGTACGGCCCCTCGCCCAGCCCGTCGGCGATCTCGGGGAGGTAGGCGCGGGCGTCCAGCGTCTCCACGTCGTCGCGGTGGCGCAGCACGTCGTCGACCACGGCGACGGTCTCGGCCAGGTGCGGCGAGCACGTCACGTACGCGACGACGCCGCCGGGACGGACGGCCTCCAGCGCGGAGGTCAGCAGGCCGCGCTGGAGAGCGCTCAGCTCGGGCAGGCTCCGCGGGTCGCGGCGCCAGCGGGCCTCGGGGCGGCGGCGCAGCGCGCCCAGGCCGGTGCAGGGGGCGTCCAGCATGACCCGGTCGAAGACCCCGGGCCGCCAGGCGGGCTCGGTGCCGTCCGCGGTGATCACCGCGGCCCGCCGGGTCGTCTGCCGCACCAGCCGAGCCCGGTGGTACTGCAGCTCGGCGGCGAGCAGGTGCGCCCCGCCGCCGAAGGCCACCGGCCCGTCGCCCGGCCTGACGTCACCGGCGCCGTCACGACCCGCGCCGTTGCCCCCTATGCCGTCACGACCCGCGCCGTCCTGATGCGCGCCGTCTTGAGCCGTGCCGTCCTTACCGGTGCCGTCGCCGTTCGTGCCGTCCCGATGCGCGCCGTCTTGACCCGTGCCGTCGCCGTTCACACCGAGGGCGGGGGCGGGCAGGCCCGCCTCGTCGCCGTCGGCCGCGATGGCGTCGAGCAGCCCGGCCTTGCCGCCGGGACCCGCGCACAGGTCGAGCCACCGGGAGTCGGCGCCCCGCACCGGGACCCGGGTCAGGGCCAGCGCGACGAGCTGGCTGGCCTCGTCCTGCACGGCGGCGCGGGACTCGGCCACCGCGAGGATCGCCCCGGGGTCGCCCTCGGGCAGGTAGGCGGCGTAGCGGGAGTACCTGGCGGGCTCGGCGCCCGCGTCGAGCAGTTCCGCGGTCGAGGAGCGGCCGGGACGGGCGACCAGGGTCACCCGGGGGCGCTCGTTGTCCGCGGCGAGCAGGGCGGCCGTCTCGTCGAAGTCGCCGCCCACCGCGTCGCGGAGCGCGTCCACGATCCACCGGGGGTGGCTGTGGGCGACCGCCAGGTGGCCGACCGGGTCGTCGGCGGGATCGGGCGCCACGATCGGGATCCACTGCTCCAGCGAGCGGGTGGAGACCTTGCGCAGCACGGCGTTGGCGTACTTGGAGGCGCCGATGCCGACCCGCAGCCGGACCAGGTCGACGGTGGTGCCGACGGCGGCGTGCGGGGGGATCCGGGTCCGCAGGAGCTGGTGCACCCCCAGGCGGACGGCGTCGAGCAACGGCGGGTCCACCTTCTCCGGCGCCCGGTCGCTGCACGCGGCGATGATCTCGTCGTAGGTGCCCAGGCCGCGCAGGGTGCCGTAGGCCAGCTCGGTTGCCAGACCGGCGTCACGCCCGGACAGGCGTCGCTCGCGCAGCAGCGCGGGCATCAGCAGGTTCGCGTAGGCGTCCCGCTCGTCGACCGCGCGCATCAGGTCGTAGGCGGTGTTGCGCGCCTCGTCGCGGACCGGCTTCGGCGGTCTGGCGCCCCGGCCGCCGCCCTTGCCGCCACTCCCGCCACGGCCCTGCGCCTGTCCCAGGCCCTGTTTCTGACCTTGGCCCTGCTTCTGGCCCTGGCCCCGGCTCTGCCCCCGGCTCTGTCCCTGGTTCTGTCCCTGGCCCCGGTCGGCGCCCGGGCCGTGACCGCGCGACGCGTTACGGCCGTTGCCACCACTGTTCATGATCTTCAGGCCAGCCGATCCTCGTCGGTGAGCCGCACGCCGCGGGCCCACTCCCCCGCCCCCATCGGGCGCTTGCCCTGCGGCCGCACCTCGCCCAGCTCGACCGGGTAGGTCGCGGTGCCGACCACGACGGAGTTCTTGGACGCCGCGATCCGGCCGGGGGCCAGACCGGGGGCGTCGGGGGCCGGTCGTACCGGACCGAGCTTGATCCTCAGGTCGCGGAACTCCGTCCACGCGCCCGGCGCGGGCGTGCAGGCCCGGATCAGCCGGTCGACCCGCATGGCCGGGGCCGACCAGTCGACCCTGGCGTCGTCCACGTTGATCTTCGGGGCGAGACTCACCCCCTCGGCGGGCTGCGGCACGGCCTCCAGCTTGCCGTCCTCGACGCCGTCGAGGGTCGCCACCAGCAGCCCCGCGCCGGACCCGGCGAGCCTGGCCAGCAGCTCGCCGCTCGTGTCGGCGGGGCGGATCTCCTCGGTGACCACGCCGTAGACCGGTCCCGCGTCCAGCTCCTTGACGATCCGGAAGGTGGTCGCGCCGGTGATGGCGTCGCCGTGCAGCACGGCGTGCTGCACGGGCGCCGCGCCGCGCCAGGCGGGCAGTAGCGAGAAGTGCAGGTTGACCCAGCCGTGCGCGGGGATGTCCAGCGCGGACTGGGGCAGCAGCGCGCCGTAGGCGACCACCGGGCAGCAGTCGGGGGCGAGCTCGCGCAGCCGGTCCAGGAAGGCGGGGTCGCCCGCCTTGGGCGGCCTGAGCACCTCGATGCCCGCCTGTTCGGCGAGCTCGGCGACAGGGCTCGGGTGCAGCGTGCGGCCCCTGCCCGACGGGGCGTCCGGGCGGGTGACGACGGCCACGACGTCGTGCCGGGGCGAGTCGATCAGGGCCCGCAGCGCGGGCAGTGCGGTGTCCGGGGTTCCGGCGAAGACCAGGCGCAAGGTTCCTACAGAGCCTTCCCTTGTGTGGGGTGCGGGGAGAACTTGAACGCCGGGGCCGACAGGCCGCTCCAGGACGCCTCGCGGATCGCCTTCATGGCGAGCTTGCGCTGTGCCGCGTCCATCCGGTCGATGAACAGCACGCCGTCCAGGTGGTCGGTCTCGTGCTGGAAGCAGCGGGCCATCAGGTCGGTGCCCTCCAGGGTCACCGGCTCGCCGTGCATGTTGAAACCGGTCGCCACGGCCCGGATCGACCGGGGGGTGGGGAAGGACAGGCCGGGGAAGGACAGGCAGCCCTCCTCGCCCTCCTCGTCGCACTCGGCAGACAGGTCGAGATCGGGGTTGATCAGGTGTCCGAGCTGGTCGTCCACGTGGTAGGTGAAGACCCGCAGCCCCACCCCGATCTGCGGTGCGGCGAGACCGGCCCCGGGGGCGTCCATCATCGTGTCGGTGAGGTCCTTGACGAGCTTGCGCAGCTCCTTGTCGAAGTCCTTGACCGGCTCGGCCGGAGTGCGTAACACCGGGTCGCCGAAAAGGCGGATCGCCTGGATGGCCAACAGGGGTCTCCTCACGCTTCAGGGGATCACCCCAGTCTAAGGGCGCCGGCCGCCCTGCCCGGGCCACCGTGCCGGGCCGTCCCGCCGGACTTCCCGGCGGGGAACGCCGGACTTCCCGGCGGGGAACGCCGGACCGGAGGCGGCCGAGGAGGGGTGGGAACGCGGACCGGGGACGGGCAGGAACGGAGGCCGGAGGCCGGGGTCAGCGGGAGCGGGCCTTCATGGCGGCCTTGCGGGCGGACTTGGCCACCGCGGCGTCGGTGTGCCGGGAGCCCAGCAGGTCCAGGACGGCGATCGTGTCGGGGTGGTCCACCAGGGCCATCTCCTCGACCACGCGCAGCAGGTCCTCGCCGGGTTCGAGCGCGTCGAACTCGCAGATCGCCTCGGAGGCGTCGCCGCTCTCCAGCAGCGAGGCCAGCGAGTCGACGGCGAGCCAGGTGTTGTCGGCGGGCGTGAGCGCGGGCGCGGGCAGGTCCCGGATGTGCAGCCAGGAGGCGGCGTAGCGCCACATCGCCGGCTCCGACAGCGCCTCCCGCAGCGGGGCCTCCGCCTCGGGGCCGAGCTCCTCCAGGATCGTGCCGACCGCGCCGCGCCGCCCGGCCGTGCCGGAGGCGGCGACCTTGACGAGCTCACGGGCGGCGGCCTCGGGGTGACGCGACTCCAGCCAGACGGTCACGGCGCTGGGGGCGGCGGCCCCCTTCATGATCGCCTCGACCAGCTCGGCCGCGCCGAGGTCGGCGAAGACCGCGGCCTCGGCGCCCGTCGGCGCGTCGTGGCCCTCGCGCATCAGGTCCTGGCGGACGGCCCACATGCCGAGCGGGGTCAGCCGGGGCCAGCCGGCCCGCGAGGTCTCGACCAGCCCGCAGTAGCCCAGCAGCTCCAGCGCCGACCCCAGCTGCGCCGGGAGCGCCGCCGCCAGCCCCCGCATCTGGGCGGGACGGGCCCCGCAGGCGACCTGGTGGGACTGCAGGATGCCCTTGACCAGGGTCGCGGCGGACAGGCCCTCGCGCACCGCGTACAGGGTGGCGAGCATCTCGGCCAGGTGGTCGTCGATCAGCTCGGAGCCGGTCAGGTCGTCGTCGGCGCGGTCCAGGACGTCCATCACGACGCCGTCCCAGAACTCCAGCAGCGCCCCGGCCGGCAGACCGGCCGTGAGCTCCAGCGGGCCGGGGATCACCTGGCCGCGGACGATGCGGAGCATGCCGGTGTTGACCGCGACGACCCAGAGCAGGTGCAGCCGCGCCGGGCCCGGCAGGCCGAGCTCCTCGCACGGCGCGAACGGGTCGGGCAGCAGGCCCTCGGGGGTCACCGGGCGGGCGCCGGTCCAGGCGGCCACCCGGCGGGCGTCGGCCACCAGCGGCACCCGGAGCACGGCCGCGGCCAGCTCGGCGTCCGGGGCGAGGTCGACGGGCGGGAAGCTCAGCGCGTCGCCGCGCGAGGCGCAGTCGCAGCGTGGGGCGGTGACGGACTCCTCCAGGACGGCCGCGCGCAGCTCGCGGGGCGCCGCTCCCAGCTCGTCGACCAGCCTGCGGAGCTCGCCGATGTCGAAGACGTTCCCACTGTTCCCGCTCTTTGCCACCCGTGAAACTTACTGCACTCGCGCCTCACGCATACACGGCTCAGCCGATGGCGCGGGAACGTGCCTTGAACGCCGCCTTGCGTGCCGCCTTGGCCGCGTCGCGGTCCCTCAGCGAGCGTCCGAGCAGCTCAAGGACCTCGACGACGTCGGGGTGGTCGACCCGCCACATCTCCTCGATCACCTGTGACGCCGGGCCCGAGGCCGACATGTTCTCGGCGAACGTGTCGGGGTCGTCCTCGGCCGCGGGCATCGCCAGGGCCAGCATGTCCACGCTCACCCAGAGCGCCTCCTGACGGCTCAGGGCGGGCGCGGACAGCTCGCGCGTGCTCAGCCAGTTGATGACGTGCGGGCGCAGCTCGGCGTCCTCCATGAAGGCGCGTACGGCCTCCTCGGCCTCGGGGCCGAGACGGTCGACGATCGTCACCGCGACGCCCCGGGCGGCGGCGGGCGCGCCGGAGACCGAGCCCAGCAGCTCGGTGGCGGCCCTGGCCGGGTCCCTGCCCTCCAGCCAGCCCGCGATGTCGGCCTCGGCCGCCTCGACGGGCATTCCCGACAGCAGTCCCTCGATGAGCTCGGGCGCGTCGGCGGCGGTCAGGTCGGCCGCCTCGGGCGCCTCGATGCCCAGGTCGGTGTAGAGCTCGCGCAGCCCCCACAGGGCCAGCGGGGTGAGCCGCAGGGTCTCGGTGGCGGGCTCGGCGATCCCGCAGTAGGCCAGCCTCCGCACGGCCTCGGCGAGGTCGATCTCGCCGTCGCCCTCCTGGGCCAGGCCGATCTCCTCCAGGTAGTCCTCGACGAGGGGCACCGGCACGGGCGCCTGGAGGCGGTAGAGCATGTCGCACAGGCCGTAGAGCTCCTCGTCGAGCGAGGCGTGGCCGGTCACCGCGCCGCCGGTGTCGGTGTCCACGACGAACTCGATCGTCGCGGCCCACACCTCCAGCGGGTCGAGGTCCTCGCCGTCGAAGATCGCGGTGCCCTCGACCTCGACCAGGCCGGTGTGGACCGCCAGGTCCCACAGCAGGGCCGGGTCGGCCACGGCGAGCTGGGTGACCGCCTCGGCGGCGTCGCGGACCCGCAGGCGCCCCTTGACGGTCGGGGTACGGCCCCCGGCGAGCATCCACTGCACCAGCCTGCGCGCGTCGGTCAGCAGCGGCACGCGCGGCACGCCCACGGCGAGCGTCTCGCGGGGCGCCAGCCGCACCGGCGGCAGGGGCGAGCAGCCGGGGCACTCGCAGTGCTCGACGGCGGGCTCCTCCTGCACCGCCGAGACCGACAGGACCGCGTCCTGCTCCAGGGAGTCGGCGCCCATCGCGCTGAAGAGGCTCTTGGCCATGCCGAACCGGGAGGTGTCGGCCAGGGCGATGGGCATCTCGGGCTCGATCCGGTCCAGCACGCCGCGCATCCGGACGGCCATCTTGCCGCCGATCTCCTCGGTCGCGAGGAGGAAGTCGACCAGGGTGCGGGCGGCGGCGACCGTCTCGGCGGCGCTCTCCGGAGGGGCGATGACCTTGCGCGGGTAGATGTTGAGCAGCAGTTCCTCGAAGGCGACGGGCGTGAAGTCACCCAGTTCGTTCACGTCCAGATAGTCGCTGGCGTAGTCGCAGAGCAGCCGCACCTCGTCGACGTCAACGTCGAGGCCGTGCGCACGCCCCCACGCGCGCAGGTCGTCTACGGCCCGATTCACCCATTCGATCGACACAGGGGAAAATTAACGGCTTACTGCCAGCACCGCGAATCGGGGAAACGCCTCAAATCACATCCAGGGGGTCAATGCATACCTTGACCACCTCCGGAGCCTTGCGCGCGGAACGCACTCCCACGGCCCCTTTCAGCGCCGCCGCCAGCGCCGGCCCGAAGTCCGGCGCGATCCGCACCATGGCGCGTTCCCGCACCTGATCGCCCCTGGAGGAGATCACGGGGACGGGACCGAGCACCTGTGCCCCGGGGGGCAGGGCGAGCTCCGCGAGCATTTCCCTCACCGCCCCGGGAGAGCCGGTGAGCGTCGCCATCTTCACCGCCGGGGGGAAACCGAGTTCTGTCCTGTCGGCCAGTTCCCGCTCGGCATGGGTGACCGGGTCCCAGCGCAGCAGCGCCTGCACCGAGGGCAGCGAGGAGTCGGCCAGCACGACCAGCTCGGCCGAGGGCCGCAGCAGCGCCGCCGCGTTCATCCACCGCCGCAGCGTCTCCTCGCCGGCCCGCAGGTCGGGCCGTCCCAGCAGCGCCCAGCCGTCCAGCAGCACCGCGGCGGCGTAGCCGTCCCGGGGCACCGGCTCGGCCCCCGGGGTGGCGACCACCAGGGCCCGGCCCGGGCCGACCGTGGCGAGCACCCCGTCCCTGCCCGACGTCCTCACCGGCACCGAGGGGAAGGCCCGTCCCAGCTCCTCGGCCGTGCGGCGGGCGCCGACCACCTGGGCCCGCACCCGGGCCCCGCCGCAGGAGGGGCAGCGCCAGTCGGCCGCGATCCGGCCGCACCAGCGGCAGTAGGGCGAGACGTGACCGGCGCGCAGCGCGAACGGGCCGCCGCAGTGCCCGCAGCGCGCGGGTGCCCGGCAGCTCTGGCAGGCCAGGGCGGGCATGTACCCCCGCCGGGGGACCTGCACCAGCACCGGCCCGCTCTCCAGCCCGGCGCGCAGGGTCCGCCAGGCCAGGCTGGGCAGCCGCGCGGCCCTGGCCGCCTCGTCCCTGGCCAGCTCCGCGTCCTCCCCGGCCGGCCGGACCTTGGGCGCCCTGGCCCTGACGGTGGCGCGGGCCGCGACGACGGGACCGGCCCAGCCGGCCGCGATGAGCCGGGTGGCCTCCGCGGTGCGGGCGTGGCCCCCGATGAGCAGGCCGGCGCGCGCCTGGTGCGCGCGCAGCGCCAGGACCTCCCTGGTGTGCGGGTAGGGGGCCAGCCGCTCGGAGTGCAGGTCGTCGCCGTCGTCCCAGACGACGGCCAGCCCCAGGTCGGCGACCGGGGCGAACGCCGCTCCCCTGGTGCCCACGACGACCCTCACCGTGCCCCGCAGCACCCGCAGCCACCGCCGGTAGCGCTCGGCGGGCCCGAGATCGGCGGTCAGCGCCACGTGCGCGCCGGGCCCCAGGGCCTCGCTCAGCGCCGCGTCGGCCAGGGTGACGTCCTTGCCGTCGGGCAGGACCACCAGCGCTCCCCTGCCCCCTCGCAGGACCTCCCGTACGGCCACCGCGACCGCCTCGGGCCACTGCGGGCCGCGCTCGGTGGTCCCGGGCAGGGCGGTCCACACGGCCCGGGGCGAGTCCCCCCGGGCCAGCGCCGCCAGGAACGCCTCGCCCTCGCGGTAGTCGGCCCAGGGCCCGGGGTCGGCCGGGGGGGCGGGGTCGGCCGGGGGGGCGGGGTCGGTTCGAGGGCCGGTCCCGACATCGGCCTCGGGATCCGTTCCAGGGCGGATCCCGGGATCGGATTCAGGATCGGCTCCGGGGCCGGGCTCGAGATCGGCCATACGATCGGCTCCGGGGCCGGACTCCGGCGCGGATTTCTCCTCGTCGCGCACTCCGGGCGTGTCGCGATCCTCGGCCTCCACCCGGGCGTGCCGGGGCGGGACGGCCAGGCGCAGCACGTCGGCCATGGTCCCGGCGTAGCGGTCGGCCACCGCGCGGGCCAGCGCGACGATCTCCGGGGTGAGCACCGGCTCGGCCGAGACGACCCGCTCCAGGCGGGCCAGCCTGCCCTGGTGCCCGGTGCTCTCCGCCCGTTCCAGCAGGAACCCGTCGACCAGCTTTCCGGCGAACCGGACCCGGACCCGGCAGCCCGGCACCGCGGAGGCGTCCAGCGTCTCCGGGACCAGGTAGTCGAACGGCCGGTCGAGGTGCGGCAGCGGGGTGTCGACGAGGACCCGCGCGACCGGCGAGGCCGCGGCGAGCTCCGGCACGCCCCTGCCGGCCCGCGCCGCGTCGAGCTCCGCGAGCTCGGCGGCCCCGGTGCGCACCGTACGCGCCGCGAACGCCGCGAACGCCTTCGACGTCACGGACGTCACGGGCGGCACGCGCTCGCGTACGGCGTCGAGCGGCAGCAGCGCGCCGTCGTCCTCTGCCGGGCCGGTGTAGGTCACCGAGCGCCTACAGGTCCTTCGGGGTGGGGCACCTACGGGTCCTTCGGGGTGGGGAGGGGAACGCGGGACGATCCCGAATCCTAGTCTCCGGCCGCGCCGGTCAGGTCACCTCGCACGCCCCGCCGTCACCGCCGCAGGGCGAGGACCGGGGACGCCCCGGCCGCGGAGCGCCGGAGGTGTTGACAAAGAAGATCAGCGCTAACACCATTCAACTATTCATTTAGTGAAAGGGTGCTTTGTGTGATCGAGTTCCGTCTGGACCGCGGGTCGGGGGTGTCGACGTACCTCCAGCTCGTCCACCAGGTCAGGCAGGCCCTCCGCCTGGGCGCGCTGCGGCCCGGCGACCGGCTGCCCACCGCCCGGGAGGTCGTCGAGGCACTGGCGATCAACCCCAACACCGTGCTCAAGGCCTACCGCGAGCTGGAGCGCGAGGGCCTGGTGACGGGCAGGCCGGGGCTGGGCACCTTCGTCCAGCGCTCCGTCGGCGGCGCCCGGCTCGCCGGCCACACCGCGCTGCTCCGGGATCTGGAGGAATGGGTGGGGCGGGCGCGCGCGGCCGGTCTCGACCGTGACGACATGGAGGCGCTGTTCTCCACGGCGACGGCCGGCCACCTGCGGGAGGGGACGGCATGAGCGACGCGCTGCGGACGACCGGCCTGGGGGTGCGCTACCGCCGCACCTGGGCGCTGCGCGACTGCTCGCTGGCCGTCCCCTCCGGCCGGGTCGCCGCCCTGGTGGGTCCCAACGGGGCGGGCAAGACCACGCTGCTGCACGCGATCGTCGGGTTGCTGACCCCGGACGCCGGGACGATCGGCGTCGCGGGCCAGGTGGCCTTCATGGCCCAGGACAAGCCGCTGTACGACACCTTCACGGTCGCCGAGACGCTCACCTTCGGACGGAGGCTCAACCCCACCTGGGACGACGCCTACGCCGTCACCCGCCTGGAAGGGCTGGGCATCCCGCTGGAACGCAGGGTCACCGGCCTCTCGGGCGGGCAGCAGGCCCAGGTCGCGCTCACCGTCGCGCTGGCCAGGCGCCCCGGCCTGCTGGTCCTGGACGAGCCGCTGGCCAGTCTCGACCCGCTGGCCCGGCACGACGTCATGCGCGCCCTCATGATCGCGGTCGCCGAGGCCCCCGAGGCCGCCGGGCGGCCGCTGACGGTCCTGCTCTCCTCCCACGTCGTCGCCGACCTGCGCGACACCTGTGACTGGCTCATCGTGATCAACGGTGGCCGGGTACAGGTCAGCGGCGACATCGACGACCTGCTCGCCGGGCACCTGGTGCTGACCGGACCGGCCGATCTCGCCGGCACCCCGCCGGCCGGGAGCCGGGTGGTCGAGGCCGGCCGCACCGGCAGGCAGGCCCGGCTGCTGGTGCGGGGCGCGTCCGTGCCCGACCCGCGCTGGAGCGCCCGTCCCGCGGACCTGGAGGAGCTGGTGATGGCCTACCTCCGCAGCCCCGACGCGGCCGCGCTTCCCGCCCCCGCGGGGGTGAGGACGTGATCTGGCTGACCTGGCGCCAGCACCGGGCGCAGATCGTCGTCACCGGCGGCCTGCTCGCCGCCCTCGGCCTTCTCCTGCTGGGGTCGGCGGTGGAGGCCAGGCTCCACATCTCCGAGCACGCGCCGCCCGGCTGCCCGGGAACGGCCCCCTCCTGCTGGGACCTGGCCAGAGCCCTCGGTGACCGCTACGACGCGATCTACACGATCTTCGGCTGGCTGCCGATCGTCGCCCCCGCGCTGATCGGCGCGTTCTGGGGCGCGCCGCTGCTGGGCCGCGAGTACGAGCGCGGCACGTACCGGCTGGCCTGGACCCAGTCGATCTCCCCGCGCCGCTGGCTGACCGTCAAGCTCGCCGTACTGGGCACCCTGGTGGTCGTCGCCGGGCTGCTCACCTCGTTGATGATCAGCCTGTGGCGGCCGGTCTTCCGGCAGGACGTGTTCGGCAACGTCGGCGTCTTCAACATGGTGGGCGTCGCCCCGGCGGCGTGGTGGCTGTACGCCTTCATGCTGGGCACGGCGGCCGGGGCGTTGCTGCGGCGCACGCTGCCGGCGATGGCGGTGGTCGTGGCCGTGGTCTCGGTGACGACGTTCACCCTGTTCGGCCTGAGCGAGCACTACGCCGAACCGGTGCGGACCGTGCTGCGGGACACCACCGTTCTCGCCGACCCCGACGCGCGGCTGGTGAGCGGCGCCTGGGTCGATCCCTCCGGGAGGGAGACGGCGGCCGCCCCCGCGGGGGTCTGTTCCCGCCCGCCGGACGCCGGGCGGAGCAACCGCAACCAGGAGGCCCACGAACGGTGCCTGTTCGGCAAGGGCTACCGCTACGCGGTCTACCACCATCCGCCGTCGCGGTTCTGGCGCTTCCAGTGGACCGAGGCCGCCCTCCTGACCGCCGGATCGCTGGTCCTCGCGGGCGTGACCGTCCACCGCACACTCCGGCGCAAGGGGTGAGTCTTCCCCGCCGCATTAGTAAATGAACGTTCTTTTACAAACCTGTTCCGGGACGGTAGCCTTCCCGGGACACCGTTTGTGAACGTTCGTTCAGTAACGGGCGGGAGCGGAAGGAGCCGAGGAGACCGCGCACCACCGGCGGTCCCTCTGACGCGCTCCGGTCACACGTTCCCCCGGGGAGGAGAGCCATGGCACGGCCGCGTACCACCAGCGACGAGGCGATCCTGCGGGCCGCCGGACGGGCGATCGGCGCTCACGGGCCGTCCGGCCTGACGCTGGCCGCCGTGGCGGCCGAGGCGGGGCTGTCCCCGGCCGCGCTCGTGCAGCGGTTCGGATCCAAGCGCGGCCTGCTGCTGGCCTTCGCCGAGCGGTCCACCTCCGGCACCGGGGAGGTCTTCCGGCGGGCACGGGGGCGGCACGCCTCCCCTGTCGCGGCCCTGTACGAGGCCCTGACCGAGCTGGCCTCGACCATGCGGACGCCCGAGGAGGCGGCCAACGGCCTGGCCTTCCTGCAACTCGACCTGACCGACCCGGAGTTCCGCGAGCACGCCGTCACCCAGGCCCGCCGGATGCGGGAGGAGATCACCGGCCTGCTCGCCGAGGCCGCCTCCGGGGGCGGGCTGAAGGGGGACGCCGATCCCGTACGGCTGGCCCGCACGGTCCAGGTCGCCTACAACGGCGCGCTCATCCTGTGGGCCCTGACCGGCGAGGGCGACCTCGCCCGCGACCTGCGCGCCGACCTCGACCACCTGCTGCGCCCCCACCGCCCCGACCACACCGACACCCTCGACACCGGCACCCCCGACGACCCCGACGACTCACCAAGGAGATTCACACCATGACGTCCCGGCCACCGTTCACCGTGTCGGTGTTCATCGGCACCAGCCTGGACGGCTTCATCGCCCGCCTCGACGGCGACATCCACTGGCTCACCAGCCGGGGAGAACAGGCCGGAGACATGGGGTACGAGGAGTTCGTCGCCGGGATCGACACCGTCGTGATGGGCCGCGTCACCTACGAGACCGCCCTCGCCTTCGGCGTCGGGCACTGGCCGTACGACGGCATGCACGTGGCGGTCCTGAGCACCCGCCTGGACACCGGCGCCGACCCCCGCGTCACCGTCCACCGCGACCTCGACGGGCTGGTGCGGGCCCTGACCGAACGCGGCACGAAGAGCGTCTACGCCGACGGCGGCCAGGTCGTGCGGTCGTTCCTGCGCGCCGGGCTGGTGGACGAGCTGACCGTCACCACGGCCCCCGTGCTCCTGGGAAGCGGCCTGCCCCTCTTCGGCCCCCTGGACGCGGACATCGCGCTCGCCCACCGCTCGACCACGGTCCACGCCGCCGGTTTCGTCCAGACCACCTACGCCGTGGAGCGCGAGGACCAGGACACCTGACCCGAAGGGCGACGGTGACGGCCGGGCCGAGAGAACGGGCGGCCGGGCCGAGAGGGCAGGCGGGCGGGCCGAGAGGGCAGGGGGAGCAAGCGAACGCGTATCCGCCTGCGATCGGAGTTCCTACAGTGGGAGGCGCGGACCACCTGCCGGGAGGACTCACCTGTGACAGCGACATCCCCGACCCCAGCGGGAAACGGACCGCATCCGGATGATTTCTCCGGAATCGACCCGGAGGCGATGGAGACGTTCATCGCGTCGATGGAGCAGGCGCGGAGAATCCTGCGCGAGCAGATCCCGGCAGTCTCGCGGGCGCTGTCCGCGGCGGACGTCGACCGTTCCCGGATCCCGCACCTCAGGGAGATCGAGAACTGGCTGGAGGAGGAGATCCCCCGGCTGCGCGGGCGCAACGAGATGATCCGGGCGGCCGAGCTGGCGGCTCGCTGGGACATCGGCGCGAACGGTCCGGGCTCCTGGGGTGTCCCCTCGCCCGGGGGCGGCGGGCTCGTGGCCTTCGACGAGAAGCGCTTCGCGACGTACAGCACCGCCAGGGCCGAGGGAGGGAAGCTGGCCGAGTCCTTTCTCCGTCTGCCGCACACGACCACGCGCTTCAGCGAGGACGACTACGGCCGGGTCTTCGGCGAACTCACCGAACGGCGGGACGACGCCGCCTTCACCTCGGCGTTCTTCTCCGTCGTCGGCCCGGGAAACACCGTGCGCGTTCTTCGCGAACTGAACAACCGTGACGTCGAGTCCCTCAGGGAGAACGCGAAGACCCTCGGGACGGCCCTCGCGGGCGCGGTGACGCGGCAACCGGGGGTGCTCGGCACGGCCTGGGAGCCCGAGAGCCTCCGCAAGGTCCCCTCGGACGACCTGGGTCTGCTGCTGGGCCACGGCAGGTTCCCGACCGGCTGGCTCGCCGCGGTCGTCGGCCCCCGGATCGGCAAGTCCGCCGGGAAGGACGACTCGAAGGGCGGGGCCGGGAAGTCCACCGGGAACGGCGGCTCGAAGGGCGGGGCCGACGAGTTGAAGCACCTTCTTCCCGCCCTGGCCGACAACCCCGAAACGGCCAGGACCCTGTTCAACGACATGCGGCCCGAGGACCTGCGCACACTGTTCTCCGAGCTCAACGCGCAGGTCTCGCTCTACCCGAACGACCATTCCGAGATCGCGTTCGACCTGGAGGCGGAGTTCGGCCGGATGCTCGCCGCCGGGGCCGGGGTGTTCGAGAAGCGCTCCCCCGGTCCCGAGGCGGTGAGGTTCGCCTTCAACGTCATGACGACCGTGGGAGACCTGCGGACGCGCGGCGACTTCCGCCGTCCGGAGGGAGAGCCGACGGAGGTGGCGCCGGGCGCGAGGATCTTCATGTCGATGCTCGCGGGCGCCTACGCCGCCGAGATCACCGAGGGCGCCAACGCCGGGGACGCCAACCGCACCATGGGCAGCGCCCTGGAGAAGACCACCTCCCTCACCGCCGGACTGCATCCGAAGTTCCGCCTCAGCCCAGGCGACACCTACCGCTTCCTCAAGATCTTCGCCGACTCCGCCGAGCGTATGAAGCCGTTCGAGGCGGGAATGGGCAGGCTCGCCGTGCACCTCATGAACGAGGCCGGCGCCAAGGACCGCGGGTCGGGCATCAAGCACCTTGGAAACACCTTCGCGAGCCTGGGTTACGTATCCGGCATGCAGCTCGCCGCGGCGAACGAGGTCCGGGGAAAGATGGACGAATTCGACCAGGAGCAGAGGGACAGGCTCTTCTTCCTGCTCGGCCTGGGGGTCGACTTCGCGGGTTTCGGGGCCACGGCCCTGGGCCTGGTCGTGACCTCGTTCGACGACGCGGTCTGGTTGATGCTCAGCAAACCCACGAGCGAGACCATCGACTCGTTCAAGGACATCGACACGACCCGCCTGGACAGACTCAAGGAGAGCGACAGACTGGCCACCCTCGGACGCGAGTACTGGATCTTCCACCTGCTGAGGCACCACGGGTTCTCCTACACGGTGCCCCCGGACGATCCGGCGTTCGGCCGGCCTCCCATCACCGGGAAGGACGGGAACCTCCTCCCGTTCAAGGACCTCGCCAAGAATCCGAAGGCGTTGAAGAACCTGGCGGACTGGTTGATCCGGAACGGCTCGGGAAGTGGCGACCTGAGAACGGCCGGAGGAGCCGCCACCCAGCTCGATGTTTTCTTCGGAGGGGCCAAGGACAAGACCCAACACAATCCTGTCCCATTCGGGTGAAGCTGACGTCAGTCGGCTCTCAGACATTCCGTCTCCCCGGACAGAACGAAATTCTTTTCACGGGAGGACGTGGCAACTATTTTGACGTGCGAGTCCTTCTTCACCAGCTCGTCCTTCGGCGTGCCCCAGTCAACGGAAGAAACCTCGTAACCTCGTCTGCCTAGGCCACCGGCCAGCATGTTGAGGGTGTTCACGGAACCGTCAACCCCGGTGGCGTTGACCCCGGCGACAACATACGTTCTCTTCGCCTTCCCTTCTCCGCAGGAGATGTCCCTTCCACCTGCATCCGTCACATCGACGTCCTTCACACTGAGCAGTTTCATCAACCAGTCGATGTCCGCCTTCAACGTCGCCTCCGCTTGGGCCGCTGTCGGACCCGAGGGTTCCGAAGAACACGCCCCCAGAATCAGCACCCCCACGGCAGCGATCACGACCGGCCCGATACAGGTGAAAGCACGGGGCGTCACAGGCTTCTCCATCCATACCGGTCGATGTCATCCGGCTCCAATGATGTCTGACAATCAGGTGATTTTCAGAAGGAGTCCCCGAACAGGTCAGACCGGGATGGACAGCGAGCGTAACCGTTCGTCCAGGTCCCGGACGTGTCTGTTGTCCTCCCAGGGGGCGAGCCGAGCGCGGGTCTGCCGGATGGAGTGAACCAAGCGGACGGAACTGTGCCCTGTGACAATCCTCGCGGCTCTGCCGATCATGGCTGCGGCTGCCGGAACCTCCTGCTTCCCGATCAACGCGGTCGCGTATTCGAGCCGGAGGATGCATTCGGTCCTGGCGGAACCGGAGCCCGTCTTCGCGAGCTTCCGTTCCGCCTCGGCCATCGCCCGGTCGAGACGTCCTGCCTTGATATGGCAGAACACGGCGTGGCGAGCGATGCGATCCGGTTCGAGCCAGAAGAGGTGACGCAGTTCCGTCCCGTTCCGGTGCCCGTCCGCCAGCCTGACGGCGCGGTCGAGCATCCTCAGTCCTTCCTCGTCGCGACGGGTGTTCGACAGCGCCCTGGCGACGATGGAGTACGTCGCCGCCTGCTGAGGGCCACTACCGCTGCTCTTGGCCCACCCCTCGGCCGCGAAGGCATGGTCCATCGCCACGGTGGGCTTGCCCTGGTGAATCGCCATGTCGGCCATCAGACCGTGCAGATGGGCGAGAAGCACGGGATTTCCCAGCTCGTGCGCCGCCGCCAGCCCTTCCGTGTAGCGGCGAGCGGCGTTCGTGTAGTCCAGCAGGTCGTAGTGGCACCAGCCCGTCATGTGGCTCAGGCTCCAGTACACCCGGAGCAGGCGCTCGCGTGCGGCCGGGGTGAGGGACCCCCGTCTGAGGATGTCGTCCACCAGGGCGCGCTTGGCCTCGGCGACCGGCAGGACCCGCCGGGGGCCCGATGCCTCGTCCATGGCCCAGAGGCGGTCGGTGAGCCGTTCCAGGACGTCGATGGTGGCCGCGTCGATCGGGACGCGGTGCCGGGCGGCGGCTGCCAGGCGCTCCCGTTCCGGCGGGGTGAGGTGGCGCAGCAGGCCCAGCGAAGGCGTCCCGCCCAGGATCAGGGCCAGTTCGAAGAGCAGCTCGCGGCGTTTCACGTCGGCCTCCTCTGCGCCGACCGCGCGCAGCAGGTCGGCGCAGCGGGCGGGCGCGGGAACGAGTGGGGGAAGTGCCTCCGTCCCCTTGGTTCCCGGAACGGCCGGAGCGGACACCTGCCGGCGGTGGTGCGGATCGAGGTGGCGGTGGTCCTCGCGGTCGAGCAGGTCGCGGTCGCGTGCCCCGTAGGAGGCGTAGACCTCGTCGGTGACCAGGTGGCGGGCGGTGGTCAGGTAGACGCGGGCGAGGATGGCGACCGCCCCCGCGCCGGGGCGCCGCCCGGCCTGCGGCCAGGACTCGTGGTCGTACAGGCGTGCCGTGCGCAGGCAGGCGGTGCCCGCCGGGTCGAGG
Source organism: Streptosporangium sp. DT93 (assembly GCF_049844535.1). NCBI lineage: Bacteria > Bacillati > Actinomycetota > Actinomycetes > Streptosporangiales > Streptosporangiaceae > Streptosporangium > Streptosporangium sp. DT93. Next base: position 136,412 of record NZ_JBNCLF010000012.1, on the reverse strand, counting down.
TCGTTGTAGGCGGCCACCACGTCGCTCGCGGTGCGGCCGTGGGCGTAGCGGTACAGGCGCAGCGGGCTGACCTCGTGGTCGAGGGCGAACACACCGGCGATCTGGTCGAACGTCAGCGAGCAGGCCCGCAGCGCCTCGCTGCGCCGCCTGCACCCCAGCAGGATCCGGTATCCCTCCGCGGGCATCCTCGCCCCCCTTCCTCGGACACCACGGATCGTACGACGACGGTCACGCAGAATGACGGCCCGATGCGCAACCGCGGATCATCGATCGTTCCGGGACGCGTTCGCCCAGGTGGGAGGGCACGGCGATGGGGTGGTTCGCCGGTCGCCGGGCGGGGGTTACCGCGCGGCCGGGGCGCGCCACCGTGGGGCCGACGACGTTTCCCCGCCCAGAAGCCCGGGAGAGCCCATGACCGCAGCCCACGAGGACGTGGCTCCGGAGTTGATCGACGCGATGGTACGGCTCCGCCCCGGGGGCATGACCTGGCGGCGCACCTTCCCCGGCCGTCCCGACCAGGTGTCCGAGGCCCGGCGTTTCGTCCGGTTCCTGCTGACCGACTCCCCGTTCCGCCAGGACGCCGAGCAGGTCGTCGCCGAGCTCGCCGCCAACGCCGTCCGTCACACCGCCAGCGGGCGCCCGTACGGCACGTTCATTGTCGAGGTCGTCCGACGCCCCGAGGTCACCGGCGTCACGGTCCACGACTCGGGCCTCGGCCCCGTCCCGGCCCTCGCCCACCCCGCCCTTCTCGGCGAGAGCGGCCGGGGGCTCGCCCTGGTCGCCGCCCTCGCCTCCCAGGTCGGCAGCCAGGGCAGCCCCTCCCACGGCCACAGCGTGTGGGCCCGTTTCCTCGCCGTGAGACACCCGACAGGCTAATCGTATACGAGTAGTCGTATTTGACTGCGGTGAAGTAGTCGTGTTTGAGTACTCGCATGAGCAGTACACGACTTTTCATCCTGGGAGCCCTGGCCCGCCGTGGGCCGATGCACGGCTACCAGATCCGGCAGAGCGCCCAGCAGGACCGGACCGAGCTGTGGACCGACATCAAGGTCGGGTCCCTCTACGGGGCACTGCACCGCCTGGAGGCCGAGGGCGTGATCGAGACCGTCCGCACCGAGCAGCAGGGCAACCTCCCGGCGCGGACGGTCTACGCGATCACCGAGGACGGCGCGCTGGAGCTGGAGTCGCTGCGGGAGGCGGCACTGCACGACACCCGCCTGCGGCCCGATCCGGTGGACCTCGCCCTGCAGCTCAGCGCCGACCTGGGCGAGGAGCGGCTCCGGGCCGTCGTCGAGGAACGCCGCCGCAGGCTCGCCGCCGAACTGGAGAGCTGGCAGCGCCTGCGGGAGAGGGCGGCCCCGCACCTCAGAGGTCTCGAACCTCTCGGCTTCGACCACACCCTGGTCCGCCTGCGGGCGGAGATCTCCTGGCACGACTCGCTGCTGGAGGAACTGCCCGCCCTCCTCGGCCCCTGCGGAGCATCCGGGACATCCGGGACATCCGGGACATCCGGGACATCCGGGACGTCCCGGACGCCTTCCGGCGACGCCCCCGAACCGCCTCACGGCTCCCCCCGGTCGTCCCCGAACGACGGAAAACCGAACGACGAAAAACGGAGCGACGGAAAACCGGACGACGAGGAACCGGACCGCAGAGAACCGGACGACCGGAAAGAGACCTGACATGCCCGCCGAAGCGCTCGACGTCCTCGTCATCGGAGGCGGGATCGGTGGCCTGGCACTGGCCCAGGCGCTGCTGCCCTCCGGGGTGAACGTCCAGGTCTACGAGCGCGAGCACGAGGCCTCCGGCTGGGTGCGGGGCTACCGCATCCACCTGAACCAGGCCGGAGCCCGCGCGTTGCACCGCTGCCTGCCGCCCCCGCTGTGGGAGGCGTTCCTCGCCACGTCCGGCCACCCGGGGCCCGGCTTCAGCTTCCGCACCCACCTGCTGCGGGAGCTCGTGTTCGTGGAGGAGAGCCTGATGACCGGCGGGACCCCCGGGGGCCAGTACGCGGTCAGCCGTGCCGTCCTGCGCAGGCTCCTGCTGGCCGGGCTGGAGGGGGTCGTCCACCACGGCAGGACGTTCCGGCGCTACGAGGTGAGGCCGGACGGCAAGGTCGTCGCCTTCTTCGACGACGGGACGCACGCCGTCGGCGACGTGCTGGTCGGCGCCGACGGCGCCGCCTCCCGCGTACGCGGGCAGTACCTGCCCCGGGCCCGCCGCGTCGACACCGGGGCGCTGGCGATCGGCGGCCGTACACCGCTGGACGACCGCACCCGGGCGTGGCTGCCCGGACACCTCGCCGACGGGCTCAACCTCGTCCTGCCTCCCGGCGGGTCGGCCATGTTCACCGCCGTCTTCACCGGCAGGCGGCGGGTGGAGGGCCTGCTGTCCGCCGGACCCGGCGCCGCCGCACCGGCCGGGCCCGGTGTCCGGCCGTCCGGGCCCGATTCCCCGGGTACGGGTCCCGCCGGGCGGGACGCCGGAGCCCCCGCACCGAACGCGGGTCCCGCCGGGCGGGATGCCGGACCCGCCCCGTCGGAAGCGGACCTGGCCGGCTTCGGGCTCGACCTGCGATCGCTGGCCGACGACCTCCAGGACTACGTGCTGTGGGCCTTCATCGCCCGGCGCGGCGCCTACCCCGCCGGAGCAGCCGACCTCGACGGCCACGGGCTGAGGGACCTGGCCCGGACGATGACCTCCGGCTGGCACCCGGCCCTGCGCCGCCTGGTCGCCGAGGCCGACCCGTCGACCGTCCGGCTCATGCCGTTCAGGACCTCGGTCCCGGTGAGCGCCTGGCCCGCCACGACGGTGACGCTGCTCGGGGACGCCATTCACAACATGACGCCCGCGATGGGTTTCGGCGCCAACGTGGCGCTGCGCGACGCCGCCCTGCTGGCCGCCAGGCTGGCGGCCTTCCACCGGGGCGAGGGCACCCTGACCGACGCCGTCGGCGGCTACGAGACCCGGATGCGCCGGTACGGCTTCCGTGCCGTCCGCACCTCGGCGCGACTGGCGAACTTCATGATCTCCGACAGGCCGCTGCTCCGGCGCGGCGCCAGGGCCTGGTTCCGCCTGTGCGACACCCTGCCACCGGTCAAGCGGATGACCTTCGGCGGCACGTGGACCGACACCACGCCGCACGAGACGGAGCCGTCCGCCTCGCGGTAGAGGGTCCCCGCGAACGCGCGACGGCCCCCGTGAGAGGTCTCACGGGGGCCGTCGTCAGGCACGGACGGGAACCGGTTCCGCCCCCGGGACCCCTTTACCGGAGGGCGGGTGCGGGCCGGATCCCGTCACGCCGGGCGGGCATCCTCCGGGGAGGAGGCCGTCCGGGCGGGGGTCAGAGCTCGGCGGCGGCGCGCAGGGCGTCGGCGCGGTCGGTGGCCTCCCAGGAGAAGCCCTCCCGGCCGAAGTGGCCGTAGGCGGAGGTGCCCGAGTAGATCGGGCGCAGCAGGTCGAGGTCACGGATGATCGCGGCCGGGCGCAGGTCGAAGACCTTCAGCACGGCTTCCTGGATCTTGTCGACCTCGGTCTTCTCGGTGCCGAAGGTCTCGACGAACACGCCGACCGGGTGGGCCTTGCCGATGGCGTAGGCGACCTGGACCTCGGCGCGGTCGGCCAGGCCGGCGGCGACGATGTTCTTGGCGACCCAGCGCATGGCGTAGGCGGCCGAGCGGTCCACCTTGGACGGGTCCTTGCCGGAGAAGGCGCCGCCGCCGTGGCGGGACATGCCGCCGTAGGTGTCGACGATGATCTTGCGGCCGGTCAGGCCGGCGTCGCCCATGGGGCCGCCGATCTCGAAGCGGCCGGTCGGGTTGACCAGCAGGCGGTAGCCCTCGGTGTCGATCTCCAGGCCGGCCAGGATCGGGTCGACCACGTGCTCCTTAATGTCGGGAGCGAGCATCTCCTTGAGGTCGATCTCGGCCGCGTGCTGGGTGGAGACGACCACGGTGTCCAGCCGGACCGGGCGGTCGCCGTCGTACTCCACGGTGACCTGGGTCTTGCCGTCGGGGCGCAGGTAGGGAACCGTGCCGTCCTTGCGGACCTGCGACAGGCGCTCGGCCAGGCGGTGGGCGAGCTGGATCGGCAGCGGCATCAGCTCGGGGGTCTCGCGGCAGGCGTAGCCGAACATCAGGCCCTGGTCGCCCGCGCCCTGACGGTCGAGCTCGTCGCCGGCCTCGCCCTCGCGGTTCTCGTAGGCGTCGTCGACGCCCTGGGCGATGTCGGGCGACTGCGCGCCGATGGAGACCGACACGCCGCAGGAGGCACCGTCGAAGCCCTTGTGCGAGGCGTCGTAGCCGATCTCGAGGATCTTCTCCCGGATGAGGCCGGGGATGTCGACGTAGGTCTCCGTCGTCACCTCTCCGGCGACGTGAACCTGACCGGTGGTGATCATCGTCTCGACGGCGACCCGGCTCCTGGGGTCACCCTTGAGCATGGCGTCGAGGATCGCGTCGCTGATCTGGTCGGCGATCTTGTCGGGGTGGCCCTCTGTGACCGACTCGGAGGTGAAAAGACGACGGGACAAGTCAGTGGCTCCTCATGCAGCGGCTGCTGGCGTCTGGGGGCTCTGGCGTCCGCACGACACCAGTAGCGCTTCGCGAAGTCTAGCCTCACCGGTGTCGGCGTCGCGAAACCGTCTCGGATCGTGTCGCGGGGAACCCGGAGCGTGTCGCGGGGGACCCGGCCGGATCGCACCGCGGGAGACCCGGGTCGCCTCGCGGGGAACCCGACCGGATCGCACCGCGGGAAAACCGGATCGCCCCGCGTCGCGGGAAACCGGGCCTGAGCACGTCGCGGGAGACCCGGATCGTCTCACGGGAGATCTCGTACGCCGGCAGGAGCGGGGACGTCATAGATCGGGCAGCGGGTCGGGAGGCAGCGTCTCGGGGGCGAAGATCTCCGCGTCGGCGGCGCAGACCACGGCGGCGTACTCCTCCTCGATCTCGAACACCATCCCGCCGAGCTCGATGGCCGCCCCCGCGGAGAACTCCGGCGGGCCCAGGCGGGTGCGCCGCGCGTGGGTGGCGTACACCGAGACCGGCGCGTCGCGGTCGAAGAAGCGGGTGGCGAGCACCCGGATGGTGCGGTCGGTGACCACGATGAGGAAGGTCGCCATGCCCGGCGCGCCCACGGAGAGCGCCGGCAGGACGTAGTGGATCTGCTCCCCCGGGGGGAGCAGCGCTCGGCATCGTGCTCTGACCGCGGCGGTGACCGGCATGATCGGGACCCCTCCGACTGCGACGGCGCAGGTCATCTCGGACGAAGTATCCGTCGGCGGATGGGCCGCGGCAAGGGGTGAGGGGGAGGTCAGGCCAGGCGCGCGACGACGAGGTCCCAGACCGTGTCGGCCAGCGTCTCCTTGGGGCCGCGCGGGATGTCGGTCCGCCCGCCGCCGGAGTCCAGGACCACGGCCGCGTTGTCGGGGGTGCCGAAGGCGAGGTTCTCGCCGACCTGGTTGACGACGAGCAGGTCGCAGCCCTTGCGGGCCAGCTTGGCCCGCCCGTTGGCGAGGACGTCGTCGGTCTCGGCCGCGAACCCCGCGATCACCGCCGGGTACGGCGTGACGCCCTCGCGCCGCCGCTCCCCCAGCTCCGCCAAGATGTCCGGATTTTTCACCAGATGGATGGCGTCGGGGTCGGCGCCGGTCTTCTTGATCTTCGATCCGCTCCGGGCGGCGGGCCGGAAGTCGGCGACGGCGGCGGCCATGACCACGACGTCGGCCCCCTTCACCGCCTCCAGCACGGCGGCGCGCAGCTCCAGGGCCGACTCGACCCGGATCACCTCGGCCCCCGCCGGGTCGGGCAGGGCGACGTTGGCGGCCACCAGGGTGACCTCGGCGCCGCGGGCCAGCGCCGTGCGGGCCAGGGCGTACCCCTGCAGGCCCGAGGAGCGGTTCCCGATGAAGCGGACCGGGTCGATCGCCTCGCGCGTCCCCCCGGCGGAGATCACCACGCGGCGGCCGGCCAGGTCGGCGGGACGCCCGCCCAGGACGCGCCGGCAGACCTCGAAGATCTCTTTGGGGTCGGGCAGCCGGCCCCGGCCGGTGTCGGCGCCGGTCAGGCGGCCCACCGCCGGGTCCAGGACGATCGAGCCGCGCGTCCGGAGCGTGGCCACGTTCGCCCGGGTGGCGGGGTGCTCCCACATCTCGGTGTGCATGGCCGGGGCGAACACCACCGGGCAGCGCGCGGTGAGCAGGGTGTTGGTCAGCAGGTCGCCGGCCAGCCCGTGGGCGGCCCTGGCGAGCACGTCGGCGGTGGCCGGCGCGACGACCACGAGGTCGGCGCCCTGCCCGATGCGGACGTGCGGCACCTCGTGCACGGACTCCCACACGTCGGCGGTGACCGGGTTGCCCGACAGCGCGGCCCAGGTGGGCTCGCCGACGAAGCGGAGCGCCTCCCTGGTCGGGACGACCCGTACATCGTGGCCAGACTCGGTGAACAGGCGCAGCAGTTCGCACGCCTTGTAGGCGGCGATGCCCGCGCTCACACCGAGGACGACGCTCGGCCTGCCGGGCACGGAAGCCGCGGGAGCCGTGAGAGCCACGGGAGCCACGGGAGCCTCTGTGGCGACGGGGGCCACGGTGGTCTCACCGTCCTCGTCGGTCCTGGCGTCCCGGCCGGCCGTGCCGTCCTGGTCGGGGGTCCGCACGGAGGGGGTCAGCCCTCGATCGGCTCGGAGGTGAGCAGGCCCTCGCTGACCTCGCGGAGCGCGATGGAGAGCGGCTTCTCCTGCGCGTGGGTCTCGACGAGCGGGCCGACGTACTCCAGCAGGCCCTCGCCGAGCTGGGAGTAGTAGGCGTTGATCTGACGCGCCCGCTTGGAGCCGAAGATCACGAGACTGTACTTGCTGTCGACGATGTCGAGCAGGGCGTCGATCGACGGATTGGTGATGCCTTCGGAGTAGGCGGCGCTGCTTGCCACGTGGATTTCCCCTAGCTAGGTGAACGTCCGAGGCGTGAACCCTCGGGAGCATCAGCCAACAAGGCTATCAGCCGGTGGCACACCTCCCGGACGGACGTGTTGACGAGCGTCACGTCGAACTCCTGCTCGGCCGCCATCTCGATCCGGCCGGCCGCCAGCCGGCGGGCGATGACGTCCTCCGGCTCGGTGCCCCGGCCGCGCAGCCGCTTCTCCAGCTCCGCCCAGCTCGGCGGGGCCAGGAAGACCAGCAGCGCCTCCGGCATGCTCGCGCGGACCTGACGGGCGCCCTGCAGGTCGATCTCCAGCAGGGTGGGAACCCCGGACGCGAGCCGCTCCAGCACCGGGCCGCGTGGCGTCCCGTAGCGGTTGCCGGCGAACTCGGCCCACTCCAGCAGCTCGCCCGAGGCGGCGAGGCGGTCGAACTCCTCGTCGCCGGCGAAGAAGTACTCCACGCCGTGGGTCTCCCCCGGGCGGGGCTTCCTGGTGGTCACCGAGACCGACAGCCACACCTCGGGGTGTGCCCGCCGAAGCTCGGCGACGACCGTGGACTTGCCGACGCCCGACGGCCCGGAAAGGACCGTCAGGCGCCTGCCTCCCGGCAGGCCGGTGAGGGCTGACGCCCCCCTCGGACTCCCGGCCGGGGATGTGGAGCGACCGGCCCCGCCCTCGGCGGGTGCCTCCGGAGCCCGACTCCTGTCGGACCACGACGTTCCGGTCACTCCAAACCCCCCATGATGCGCCCCCTGCGGGGTCAGCGTGCTCGTACGAACCGAGACTAGCTCTCGGCTCCACCGAACTCGCGCTCGAGCGAGGCCCGCTGGTTCGTACCCAGGCCCCGCACGCGGCGGGACTCTGCGATGCCGAGCCGCTCCATGAGCTGCTTGGCGCGGACCTTGCCCACGCCGGGGAGCGACTCAAGGAGAGCCGAAACCTTCATCTTGCCGATGACGTCGTCGGCCTGCCCGTCTTTGAGCACCTCAGCCAGAGAGACCGCCCCGTGCTTCAGGCGGTTCTTCACCTCGGCACGCTCTTTGCGGGCCTTGGCAGCCTTCTCTAGGGCTGCGGCGCGCTGCTCAGGGGTAAGGGGAGGAAGAGCCACGCCGGGTCACCTCGAATTTCCTGTCGATGTACTCGGACGGGATGGGAAACTAGCTGGTCATGGCGCTTCAAGCAACGTCAAGGCCACTTTATCCCCCGAGAAAATCTACTTCGTGACTTTCCGTACTCCCGACCTTGCGCTGTGTGGACGAAACTACGCTCAGGGCCGAGTTTTCCGGGGTTGCGCGCGTTCGCCCCGAACCACGTTCGGGGTCGGGTCCCCGGCCCCGAACGGGCTCGCGCTCAGGCGCCGCGGCCGGTGGCGACGGACGTCCTGCGAAGGGCCGCGGCGATGCCCGCGGCGGTCGCGCCGGGGTCGGCCGAGCCGGTGATCGGCCGCCCGATCACGAGCAGGTCGGCGCCGTCGGCGAAGGCCTGCTCGGGGGTGGCCACCCTCGCCTGGTCCTGGCTCGCGGTGCCCGCGGGCCGGACGCCGGGGGTGATGAGCGTGATGTCAGGGCCGACCTCGGCGCGGACCGCGGCGACCTCGCGCGGCGAGCAGACCAGGGCCTGCGCGCCGGCGCCCACGGCCAGGGTCGCCAGGCGCCGTACGGCGTCCTCGGGCGGGCCGTTGACGCCCATCCGCTCCAGGTCGGCCTCGGACAGCGAGGTGAGCAGCGTGACCGCGGCGATCTGGGTGTGCGGCATGGCCTCCACCGCCGCCCGGATCATCGCCGGGCCGCCGCCCGCGTGGACGGTCAGGATGGCCGGCTTGAGCCGGGCCACGGCCCTGGCGGCGCCCGCGACGGTGTTGGGGATGTCGTGCAGCTTCAGGTCGAGGAAGACCCGCACCCCGCTGGCGCCGCGGACCGAGGCGATCACATCGGGGCCGTAGCGCAGGTAGAGCTCCAGCCCGACCTTGACGGTGGTGACGTGCGGGGTCACCAGGCTCGCCCAGCGCGCCGCGGTCTCGAGGTCGGGCGCGTCCAGGGCGACGGCGATGGGTGCGGGCCTCACAGGGAACTCTCCTCAAGATCTGTACGGTGCCGGGTGGACGCCCCCGGCGGGCGGTGGGCCAGCCCGACCGCGTCGGCCAGCCGGTGGAACCCCCGGGCCGCCAGGAGCTCCTCCAGCTCCCGCAGGATGCGCAGGCAGGCGTAGGGGTCGTGGAACAGCGCGGTGCCCACGGCGACGACACAGGCCCCGGCCAGGATGAGCTCGAAGGCGTCCCTGCCGGTCAGCACGCCGCCCATCCCGATGACGGGCACGCTGGGCAGGGCCGCGTGGACCTGCCAGACGCAGCGTACGGCCAGCGGCCGGATGGCGGGTCCCGACAGGCCGCCGGTGACGGCCGCGAGCGCGGGCCGCATGGCCTCGGTGTCGATGCTCATGCCCAGCGGGTTGTTGATCATCGACAGGGCGTCGGCGCCGCCGTCCACGCACGCGCGGGCGACGGCCACGAAGTCCATCACGTCCGGGGAGAGCTTGGCCACCACCGGCACGTCGTAGCGCATCACCGAGCGCACCGAGGCGATCACCTCGGCGCTGGCCGCGCCGTCGCGGGCGAAGACCCGGCCGCGGTCCTCGATGTTGGGGCAGGACAGGTTGACCTCGACGGCGGTGACGCCGGGGGCGTCGGTGAGCCTGCGCGCCAGCGCGGTGTACTCGGCCACGGTGCCGCCGCCGATGGAGACCACGGTCCGCACGCCCCGCTGGGCCAGCCAGGGCAGCTCGCGCTCCAGGAAGGCGTCCACGCCCGGCCCCTGCAGCCCGACGGCGTTGAGCATGCCCGAGGGCGTCTCGGCCATCCTGGGCGTCGGACGGCCCGCCCTGGGGGCCATGGTGATCGACCGCGTGGTCAGCGCGCCGATCCGGGCCAGGTCGAAGAACTGGGCCAGCTCCGAGCCGGACGCGGCGCACCCCGCGGCCGTGACGACCGGGTTGGCCAGTTCCACGTGCCCCAGGTACGTCCGCATGTCAACCGACATTGCGCGTTCCCCCACCGGGTGCTCCCAGCGCGTCGAACGGGATCGTGCCGACGTCGTCGAAGCGGACGCGCTCGCCCCGGAAGACCGGTCCTTCGACGCACGAGCGCACCATCCGGGTGACACCGTCGTCGCCGATGACCGGCAGCACGCACGTCATGCAGACGCCGATGCCGCACGCCATGCGCTCCTCGACGGCCACCTGGACCGGGATGTCGAACTCGACCGCCACCGCGGTGACGCCGCGCAGCGTCTCCAGCGGGCCGCACGCGTAGACCGCGTCGGCCCGCACGTCGGCGATCACGCCGGGCAGCACGTCGGTCACCCGGCCGCGCATGCCCAGGGAGCCGTCCTCGGTGGTCAGCGTGGTGGTCTCCCCCATCCTGCGGGCGCGCAGCGCGCCGAAGACCCGGTCGGCGGAGTCGCCGCCGAGGACGAAGTCGACGCGGCAGCCGCGCCCCTGCAGGGCGTCGGCCACCGTGAACAGCGTCGCCGAGCCGTGCCCGGCGCCGACCAGCACGCACGTCACCGGGTCGCGGGGCAGCGGGAACGGGCGGCCGAGCGGGCCCACCAGGTCCAGCGGGTCGCGGGCGCGGCGCTCGGCCAGCCAGGCCGTGCCGGGGCCGCGCACCGCGAAGACGAACTCGACCGTGCCGCCGTAGTCGGGCTTGACGTCGTGGACGGAGAAGACACGGCGCGTCAGCATCGACGTCGTCGGCCCTCCCACGGCCACCGCGACGAAGTGGCCGGGGCGGAAGCGCTCGGCGATGCCGGGCGCCACCACGGTCAGCGCATGGTAGGCGTCGACGCGGCGCGTCGTCAGCACCGTGCCCGTCACCTGTACCGGGGTAACAGGCGTCTTTCTCACCTCCGACTACGGCACCGGCCCCACTCCTCGGACGATCTCGCGGCCCCCTCGCTCAGGCGCCTCTCAGCCCCCTGGCGTGCTCCTGCAGGGACCGTACGCCGATGTCCCCGCGGACGATCGCCTGGATCCCCTGGACGGCGGCGGCCAGGCCCTGGACGGTGGTGATGCAGGGGATGCCCCGCAGCACCGCGGCGGTGCGGATCTCGTACCCGTCCAGGCGGGGGCCCGCCTGCCCGGGACTGCCGAAGGGGGTGTTGACGATGAGGTCGACCTCCCCGCCGAGGATCTGTCCCACGATGGTCGCCTCGCCTCCGGGGCCGATGCCTTCGCTGTGCTTTCGCACGATCTTGGCATGGACGCCGTTGCGGCGCAGTACCTCGGCGGTGCCTTCGGTGGCCAGGATCTCGAAACCCAGGTCGGCCAGGGCCTTGACCGGGAAGATCATGGCGCGTTTGTCGCGGTTGGCCACCGAGACGAACGCCCGCCCCTTGACGGGCAGCGACCCGTAGGCGGCGGCCTGCGACTTGGCGTAGGCGGTGCCGAAGAAGGCGTCGATGCCCATCACCTCGCCGGTGGAGCGCATCTCGGGGCCCAGCACGATGTCCACCCCGCGGAAGCGGTTGAAGGGCAGCACCGCCTCCTTGACCGCGATGGGGGCGTCCAGCGGCAGGGTGCCGCCGTCGCCGGTGGCCGGCAGCAGCCCCTCGGCGCGCAGCTCGGCGACGGTGGCGCCCAGCATGACGCGGGCGGCGGCCTTGGCCAGCGGCACGGCCGTGGCCTTGGAGACGAACGGCACGGTACGGCTGGCGCGCGGGTTGGCCTCCAGCACGTACAGGATGTTGGCCGACATGGCGTACTGGACGTTCAGCAGGCCGCGCACGCCGACGCCGCGGGCGATGGCCTCGGTGGCGGCGCGGATGCGCTTGATGTCGTGCCCGCCCAGGGTCATCGGCGGCAGCGAGCAGGCCGAGTCGCCCGAGTGGATGCCGGCCTCCTCGATGTGCTCCATCACCCCGCCGAGGTAGAGCTCCTCGCCGTCGAACAGGGCGTCGACGTCGATCTCGACGGCCTCGTCGAGGAACTTGTCCACCAGCACCGGGTGGGTGCTCGCCGCGCCCGCCTGGTTCATGTACGTCACCAGCGTGGCGTCGTCGTAGACGATGGCCATGCCGGCGCCGCCCAGCACGTAGGAGGGCCGCACCAGGACGGGGTAGCCGATCTCGGCGGCGATGGTCAGGGCCTCGTCGGCGGTGACGGCGGTGCCGTGCCTGGGCGCGGGCAGGCCTGCCTCGGCGAGCACGCGGCCGAAGGCGCCGCGCTCCTCGGCCAGGTGGATCGACTCGGGCGAGGTGCCCACGATCGGCACGCCCGCGTCCTTGAGCGACTGGGCCAGGCCCAGGGGGGTCTGGCCGCCGAGCTGGACGATCACGCCGACGACCGGGCCGGTCTGCTGCTCGGCGTGGACGACCTCCAGGACGTCCTCCAGCGTGAGGGGCTCGAAGTAGAGGCGGTCGGAGGTGTCGTAGTCGGTGGAGACGGTCTCGGGGTTGCAGTTGACCATGACGGTCTCGTAGCCGGCCTTCGACAGCTCGAAGGAGGCGTGCACGCAGGCGTAGTCGAACTCGATGCCCTGGCCGATCCTGTTGGGCCCCGAGCCGAGGATGAGCACCTTGGGCCGCTCCCCGGTGGGGACCTCGGTCTCCTCGTCGTAGGTGGAGTACAGGTACGGCGTCTGGGCGGCGAACTCGGCGGCGCAGGTGTCGACGGTGTTGTAGACCGGCCGCACGCCCAGGGCGTGGCGCAGGTCGCGCACGCGCGCCTCGTCCATGTCGCGCAGCTCGGCGATCTGGGCGTCACTGAACCCCGAGCGCTTGACCCGGGTGAGGATCTCGGCGGTCAGCTGCGGCGCCTCGCGCAGCTCGGCGGCCGTCTCCTCGATCGCGAAGAGCTGGTCCAGGAACCACGGGTCGACGGAGGTGGCCTCGAACAGCTCCTCCGTCGTGGCGCCGGCCCGGATGGCCTGGTGCATGGTGACCAGCCGCCCGTCGTGCGGGGTGCGGCAGGAGGCCAGCAGCTCGTCCCTGGAGCCGGGCTCGCCGGCCCAGGTGAAGGAGGAGCCCTTCTTCTCCAGCGACCGCAGCGCCTTCTGCAGCGCCTCGGGGAAGGAGCGGCCGATCGCCATGGCCTCGCCCACGGACTTCATGTGCGTGGTCAGCGTGGCGTCGGCGCCGGCGAACTTCTCGAACGCGAACCGCGGCACCTTGACCACGATGTAGTCCAGGGAGGGCTCGAACGAGGCCGGGGTCTCGGCGGTGATGTCGTTGGGGATCTCGTCCAGCGTGTAGCCGATGGCGAGCTTGGCGGCGATCTTCGCGATCGGGAAGCCGGTCGCCTTGGAGGCCAGCGCCGAGGAGCGCGACACCCGCGGGTTCATCTCGATCACGACCATGCGGCCGGTGGCCGGGTCGACGGCGAACTGGATGTTGCAGCCGCCGGTGTCGACGCCGACCTCGCGGATCACCGCGATCGCCACGTCGCGCATGTTCTGGTACTCGCGGTCGGTGAGCGTCAGGGCGGGGGCGACGGTGACGCTGTCGCCGGTGTGCACGCCCATCGGGTCGATGTTCTCGATCGAGCAGACGATGACGACGTTGTCGGCCCGGTCGCGCATCACCTCCAGCTCGTACTCCTTCCAGCCCAGGATCGACTCCTCCAGCAGCACCTCGGTGGTGGGGGAGGCGTCCAGGCCGGCGCCGGCGATGCGCCGCAGGCCGTCGTCGTCGTGGGCGAAGCCCGAGCCGACGCCGCCCATGGTGAAGGAGGGCCGCACCACGAGCGGGTAGCCCAGCTCGCCGGCGGCGGCCAGGCACTCGTCCATGGTGTGGCAGACCACCGAGCGCGCCGACTCGGCGTTCAGGCCGCGCTCGGCGGCGACCTTGGCCACGATGTTCTTGAACAGCTCCCGGTTCTCCCCGGCCTGGATGGCGTCCACGTCGGCGCCGATCAGCTCGACGTCGTAGCGCTCCAGCACGCCGGCCTCGTACAGGGAGATGGCGGTGTTGAGGGCGGTCTGCCCGCCCAGGGTGGGCAGCAGCGCGTCGGGCCGCTCCCGGGCGATGATCTTCTCGACGATGTCGGGGGTGATCGGCTCGACGTAGGTGGCGTCGGCGAACTCCGGGTCCGTCATGATCGTGGCCGGGTTGCTGTTGACCAGGATCACCCGGAAGCCCTCGGCGCGCAGCACGCGGCAGGCCTGGGTGCCGGAGTAGTCGAACTCGCACGCCTGGCCGATCACGATCGGCCCGGAGCCGATCACCATGATCGACCGGATGTCGGTGCGCTTAGGCACTGTTACGTCCCTCCGTGCTCGTGGCCGTGCTCGTGCCCGCGTCGGTCGCGGCCCGCCCGCGCTCCATGAGCGCGCAGAAGTCGTCGAACAGCCCGGCCGAGTCGTGCGGGCCGGCCGCGGCCTCGGGGTGGTACTGCACGCTGAACGCCGGGCGCTCCAGCAGGCGCAGTCCCTCCACGCAGTCGTCGTTGAGGTTGACGTGGGTCACCTCGCCCGGCCCGAACGGCGTGTCGAACGTCCCCCGCAGGGGCGCCCGCACCGCGAAGCCGTGGTTGTGCGAGGAGATCTCCACCTTGCCGGTCCCCTGGTGGCGCACCGGCTGGTTGACCCCGCGGTGGCCGTAGCGCAGCTTGTAGGTGCCCAGGCCCAGCGCCCGCCCGAACACCTGGTTGCCGAAGCAGATCCCGAAGAACGGCACCCCGGCCTCCAGCACGCCGCGCAACGCCTCCACCGGCCCGTCGGCGGTGGCCGGGTCGCCGGGGCCGTTGGAGAAGAACACCCCGTCCGGGGCGCTCTCGAGGATCTCCGCGGCCGTGACCGAGGCCGGCAGCACGTGCACCTCGCAGCCGCGCTCGGCCAGCCGGTGCGGCGTCATCGCCTTGATCCCCAGGTCGACCGCGGCCACCGTGAAGCGCCGCTCGCCGATGGCGGGCACCACGTACGGCCGGGTGGTGGTGACCTCCCCGGCCAGGTCGGCGCCCTCCATCGCGGCTCCGGCCCGGACCCGCTCCAGCAGCTCCTCCACCGGCGCCAGCGCGGGACCAGAGAACACCCCGGCGCGCATCGCGCCGCGCTCGCGCAGGTGGCGCGTCAGCGCCCGCGTGCCCGGCATCGCGATGCCGACGACGCCCTGGTCGGCGAGGTAGTCCTCCAGTGACCCCCTCGAGCGCCAGTTCGAGGCCACCCGGGACGGCTCGCGCACCACGTACCCGGCCACCCAGACCCGCTCCGACTCCGGGTCCTCCTCGTTGACGCCGGTGTTGCCGATGTGCGGGGCGGTCATCGCGACGATCTGGCGGTGGTACGACGGGTCGGTCAGCGTCTCCTGGTAGCCGGTCATGCCCGTGTTGAAGACCATCTCGCCGAAGGTCTCCCCCTCGGCCCCGTAGGAGGTCCCGTGGAAGACACGTCCGTCCTCCAGCACCAATACCGCGGTCATTCACCCACCCCGATCGTCTCGGTAACAACACCACAAAGTATGAAATATCCGGCACGTCGGGGTGTCGTCCGTCCGCCATGCGGGACGCGGCCGCCTCCCGGCGGGGAGGGCAGGGTCCTCCGGCGCGCCACGGGCCCGCTCAGGGACCCGGTCACGGGCGTCATGTGAGCTTCCCGTCCAGGACGGTGGGCCTGCCGCGCAGGAAGGTCGCCACCACCCGCCCGGGCAGGGTCAGCCCCTCGTACGGCGTGTTGCGGCTCTTGGAGGCGTATCCCGCCGGGTCGACCGCGGCGCGCGCCGCCGGGTCGTACAGGGTGATGTTGGCCGGCTCCCCGGCCGCGATCGGCCTGCCGTGCCCGGCGACCCTGCCGATCCTGGCGGGGGCCGCGGACATGCGCTCGGCGACGCCGGCCCAGTCCAGCAGCCCGGTCTCCACCATCGCCTCCTGGACCACCGCCAGCGCCGTCTCCAGGCCGATCATGCCCATGGCGGCGGCGGCCCACTCGGTCTCCTTGTCCTCGACCGGGTGGGGGGCGTGGTCGGTGGCCACGCAGTCGATCGTGCCGTCGGCCAGGGCCTCGCGCAGCGCCTCGACGTCCGCGCGGGTGCGCAGCGGCGGGTTCACCTTGTAGATCGGGTTGTAGGAGCCCAGCGGGGAGTCCTCGACCAGGTCGTCGGTCAGCAGCAGGTGGTGGGGGGTCACCTCGGCGGTGACGTCCCAGCCCTTGGACTTGGCCCAGCGGATGATCTCCACGGAGCCGGCGGTGGAGACGTGGCAGATGTGCAGGCGCGAGCCGACGTGGGCGGCCAGCAGGCAGTCGCGGGAGATGATCGCCTCCTCGGCGACCGCGGGCCACCCGGTCAGGCCGAGCCTGCCGGAGACCGCGCCCTCGTTCATCTGCGCCCCGGCGGTCAGCCTGGGCTCCTGGGCGTGCTGGGCGACGACGCCGTCGAAGGCCTTGACGTACTCCAGCGCGCGGCGCATGAGCACCGCGTCCCAGACGCACTTGCCGTCGTCGGAGAAGACCCGCACCTGGGCTGCGGAGTCGGCCATGGCGCCGAGCTCGGCGAGGCGCTCGCCCCGCAGGCCGACGGTGACGGCCCCGACGGGACGCACGTCGCAGCGGCCCGACTCCTGGCCCAGGCGCCAGACCTGCTCGACGACGCCCGCGGTGTCGGCGACCGGGTCGGTGTTGGCCATGGCGTGCACGGCGGTGTAGCCGCCCCTGGCCGCGGCCCGGGTGCCGGTCTCCACGGTCTCGGCGTCCTCGCGGCCGGGCTCGCGCAGGTGGGTGTGCAGGTCCACCAGGCCGGGCAGGGCGATCAGGCCCGCGGCCTCCACGACCTCGACGTCCCCGGCGCCCGTGCGCTCCCTGAGGCCCTGGCCGATCTCCGCCACCAGCCCGTCGCGGATCAGGATGTCGGCGCTGTCGCCGCCGAGGATCCCGGCGCCCCTGATGATCAGGGCCCCTCCGGTGAGGTCCTTACGCTCGTCCATCTACGTCTCCCCCGAGGTCGGCGCCGCTGAGCAGCAGGTACAGGACGGCCATGCGCGCGGTCACGCCGTTGGCGACCTGCTCGACGATCGTCGAGCGCGCCGAGTCGGCCACCTCGGCCGCGATCTCCATCCCCCGGTTCATCGGCCCGGGGTGCATCACGATGGCGTGGTCGGGCATCTTGGCGACGCGGTCGCGGTCGAGCCCGTAGCGGCGGCTGTACTCCCGCTCGGTGGGGAAGAACGCCGCGTTCATCCGCTCGCGCTGCACGCGCAGCATCATCACCACGTCGGACTTGGGCAGCACCCCGTCCAGGTCGTAGGAGACCTCGCACGGCCAGGTGTCCACGTTGACCGGGAACAGGGTCGGCGGGGCGACCAGCGTCACCTGGGCGCCGAGCGTGGCCAGCAGCAGCACGTTGGAGCGCGCGACCCGGCTGTGCAGCACGTCCCCGACGATGGTGACCCTGCGCCCTTCCAGCGGGCCGAGGCGGCGGCGCATGGTGAAGGCGTCCAGCAGGGCCTGGGTGGGGTGCTCGTGGGTGCCGTCGCCGGCGTTGACGACGCTGCCGCGCACCCAGCCGGCCAGCCGGTGCGGCGCGCCGGAGGCCCCGTGGCGGATGACGACGGCGTCGGCGCCCATCGCCTCCAGGGTGAGGGCGGTGTCCTTGAGCGACTCCCCCTTGGAGACGCTGGAGCCCTTGGCGGAGAAGTTGATCACGTCGGCCGACAGGCGCTTGGCCGCGGCCTCGAAGGAGATCCGGGTGCGGGTGGAGTCCTCGAAGAAGAGGTTCACCACGGTGCGTCCCCGCAGGGTGGGGAGCTTCTTGATGGAACGTTCCGAGATCTTCGCCAGCTCGTCGGCGGTGTCCAGGACGAGCAGGGCGTCCTCGCGGGTCAGGTCGGCCGCGGAGAGCAGGTGCCGCTTCACGCCTTGTCCCCCTTCAGCAGCAGGACCGCGTCGCGGCCGTCGTTCTCCTCCAGGTAGACCTTGACGCTCTCGGACTTGGAGGTCGGCAGGTTCTTGCCCACGTAGTCGGGGCGGATGGGCAGCTCGCGGTGCCCCCGGTCGACCAGGGCGGCGAGCTGCACGGCCTGCGGGCGGCCCAGGTCGTTGAGGGCGTCGAGCGCGGCGCGGACGGTGCGGCCCGAGTACAGGACGTCGTCGACCAGGACCACGAGGCGGCCGTCGATGCCGTCCGCGGGCAGCTCGGTGCGGCCCAGCGCACGGGCCGGCCGCAGCCGCAGGTCGTCGCGGTACATGGTGACGTCGAGGGAGCCGACGGGGACCTCACGGCCCTCGAACTGCCTGATGTGGGCGGCCAGGCGGCGGGCCAGATGGACGCCACGGGTGGGGATGCCCAGCAGGACGACGTTCTCGCCGCCCTTGGTGCGTTCGAGGATCTCGTGGGAGATGCGGATGAGGGCCCGGTTGATGTCGGGTTCCTCCAGCACGGCGCGGGCACCTGCCGGCGCGCGCGAAACGGCCTCGGCCAAGGAGTAACACCACCTTTCCCGCCTCACGGGACGGGTCTTAAAGGAAGTCGATGGCCTCACGCTACCAGCCGGGCCCCGATTCGCCCGGGGCGGGGGCGGGACCGCCCCGGACGGGGCGAGGTCGCTTCAAGAGCGAACAAATATCCAAATCTCTTCAGACTTCCGGTGCTTATGGTGGGTATGCGGCTTACATCCGCCTCATGGCGGAGCATGTCCGGGCGCCCGGGGGACCCCCGGCACCGTCCGCCCGCCGCTCTCGCCACCAGCCGAGAAGGAACCCCTATGACCTTTCACGTCGACTCCGAGGTCGGCCGGCTCCACCAGGTCCTGCTGCACAGGCCCGAGCTCGCCCTGAAACGGCTCACGCCGTCGAACAAGGACGACTTCCTCTTCGACGACGTGCTCTGGGTGCAGCGCGCCGTGGAGGAGCACGAGGAGTGGCAGAAGCTCCTCCTCGACCAGGGCGTCGTCGTCCACATGCTCTCCGACCTGCTCCGCGAGACCGTGGAGATCCCCGAGGCGCGCAAGCACATCCTGGACGGGGTCGCCGACGAGCGCTTCTTCGGCCCGATGGCCGTCGACGCCGTCCGCAACGCGCTGGACTCGATGGACTCGACGACGCTCCCGCGCTACCTCACCGGCGGCATCACCAAGCGCGAGATGGTCGAGATGGGCACCGACCCCAAGAGCCTGGCCTTCCACACCCTCGGGCCGGACGACTTCGTCCTGCCCCCGCTGCCCAACCACCTGTTCACCCGCGACACCTCCTGCTGGATCTACGACGGCGTCTCGATCAACGCGATGAAGAAGAAGGCGCGCCGTCGCGAGACCGTCAACATGGAGGCGATCTACCGGTACCACCCGATCTTCGCCCCCGGCTACGACCGGCCGGACGAGGGCGGCTACAACGTCTGGATGGCCGGCACGCCCTCGGCGCCCGCCACCATCGAGGGCGGCGACGTCCTCGTCCTGGGCGGGGGCGTGGTGCTGGTGGGGATCAGCGAGCGCACCCAGCCGCAGGCGGTGGAGATGCTCGCGCGGAGCCTGTTCGCCCGGGGCGCGGCCACGAAGATCGTCGCGCTGAACATGCCGAAGGCGCGGGCGTTCATGCACCTGGACACGGTCATGACCAACGTGGACGTCGGCGTGTTCACCAAGTTCGCCGGGCTGGGCATGCTGCCCTCCTACACGGTCGAGCCCGGGGACAACGAGAAGGAACTCAAGATCACCGACCATCCCGCCGAGGACATGCACCGGGCCGTCGCGCGGGCGCTCGGGCTGGACGACATCAAGGTCCTGACCGCCACCCAGGACGTGTACGCCTCCGCCCGCGAGCAGTGGGACGACGGCTGCAACGTGCTGGCCCTGCGGCCGGGCGTGGTCGTGGCCTACGAGCGCAACACCACCACCAACAACCACCTGACCGCGAACGGGATCGAGGTGATCACGATCCGGGGCAGCGAGCTCGGCCGGGGCCGCGGAGGCCCGCGCTGCATGAGCTGCCCGCTGGAGCGCGAGGGCGTCTGAGCGGCCGGGCCGCGGAGGCCCGCGCCGCACGAGCCGCCCGCCCGAGCGCGAAGGACGTCCGAGCGGCACGAAAGGGCCTGGTCTCTCCCCCGGGCACGACGGATCATCACCGTAGGAGGCACGGCGCAGGAGAGGGGGACGGATGACTTCGATGATCCGTCGGCTGTCGCGTACCAAGCCGACCGAGGAGATCGTCGCGGAGGGCGGCCACGGCGAGGGCGGCGAGCTGCGCAGGACCATGACGCTGTGGCAGCTCACCCTGTTCAGCGTCGGCGCCACGCTGGGGACCGGCATCTTCGTGATCCTCGGCCAGGCCGTGCCCAAGGCGGGCCCGGCGGTGGTCGTCGCCTTCCTGCTGGCCGCGGTCACCGCCCTGTTCTCCGCGCTCTCCTACGCCGAGCTGGCGGGCACGATCCCGGTGGCCGGGTCGTCGTACTCCTACGCCTACGCGACCCTGGGCGAGCTGGTGGCGTGGGTGTGCGGCTGGTGCCTGATGCTGGAGTACGCCGTCTCGGTGGCGGCGGTGGCGGTCGGCTGGGGGGAGTACCTCAACTCCTTCCTGGGCGACCTGTTCGGCTGGACGCTGCCCGCGGCCCTGACCAACTCCCCCGGCCAGCAGGGCGGCGTGATCAACCTCACCGCGATCCTGATCGTCGTGCTGGCCACCTGGCTGCTGCTGCGCGGCGCCTCGGAGAGCGCCGGCGCCAACGCGGTCTTCGTGCTCATCAAGATCGTGGTGCTGGTGTTCTTCTGCGTGGTGGCGTTCACCGCGTTCGAGGCGGGCAACCTGACGCCGTTCGCGCCGCTGGGCGTCGCGGGCATCACCGCGGCCGCCTCGCAGGTGTTCTTCTCCTACATCGGCTTCGACGCGGCCTCGACGGCCGGCGAGGAGGCCAAGAACCCCAAGCGCGACCTCCCCCTGGCGATCATGCTCTCGCTGGGCGTCGTCACGCTCGTCTACGTCCTGGTGGCGCTGGCCGCCGTCGGCGCCATGCCCTGGCAGGAGTTCGACCCCGAGAGCACCGAGGCCGGCCTGTCCCTGATCGCCAAGCAGGCGTCCGGCGCCACCTGGCCGGGGCTGGTCATCTCCTTCGGCGCGGCCATCGCCATCGCCAGCGTGGTGCTGACCGTGCTGTACGGCCAGACCCGCATCCTGTTCGCCATGTCGCGCGACGGGCTGATCCCGAAGGTCTTCGCGAAGGTCAGCGCGCGCCGCCAGGTGCCGGTCGCCAACACCCTCATCGTGGCCGCGTTCGTCTCGGTGCTGGCCGGGTTCATCCCGCTGGGGCAGCTCGCCGAGGCCACCAGCATCGGCACCCTGTTCGCCTTCGCGATCGTGAACCTGGGCGTGCTCGTGCTGCGCCGTACCCGCCCGGACCTGCCGCGGAGCTTCAGGACGCCGCTCTTCCCCCTCACCCCGATCCTCGGGGTGATCTTCTGCATCGTGGTGATGGCCGGTCTTGCCGGTGTCACCTGGCTGGCCTTCGGGATCTGGATGGCGGTCGGCCTGCTCGCCTACTTCCTCTACGGCTACCGCCACTCGCGTCTGAACCGGAGCGACCGATGAAGATCGAACATGTGCTCGCCGGGTTCGTCCCGGGCTCGGGCGGCCGGGACGGGCTGGCGCTGGCCCTGCTGCTGGCCAGGCAGGCGGGCGCCAGGCTGACCGTCGCCCACGTGCACGTGCCCGCCTGGACCACGCCGGGGCCCGGCAAGGTCGACGCCGAGTGGCGGGCCCACGTCGACCGGCAGGCGGCCCGGACGCTCTCGGCGGCGCGCGAGCGGCTGTCGGGCGTACGGGACGTGGAGATCGATCTCCTCTCGCACGGGGACCGCGGCAGCGGGCGCGGCCTGGCCGCCCTCGCGGGCCGGATCGGGGCCGACGTGGTGGCGATCGGCCCGGCGCCGCGCGGCGCGCGCGGGCGCATCTCCGTGGGCAGCACCGCCGACCAGCTCCTGCACGGCTCGCCGGTGCCGGTGGCCCTGGCGCCCCAGGGGTACGCCGTCACGGCCCCGGACAGGCTGGCCCGCCTGGCGGTGGCCTACCGGCGCGGCCCCGCCTGCGCCGAGACCGTCCGCCAGGCCGCCACGGTCGCGGCCGGGATGGGCGTGCCGCTGCGCCTGATCACCCTGGTGGTGGGCGGCGGGCGGCGCGGCGGGGTCGACCGGGAGATGCTCGGACGGGTGCGCGAGCGGGCCGCGGCCGACCTGGAGGCCGCGTCCCTGGCCCACGGGAGCGCCGGGGCCTCGCCCGGGGCCTCGTCCGTGACCGGGGGCGGCGCCGGGGTGACGGTGGAGATGGAGGTGCTGGAGGGCGGGGACGTGGGGGCGGCGCTGGCGAGCTCCGGCTGGCACGAGGACGCGCTGCTGATCTGTGCCTCCAGCCGGACGGGACCGTTGCGCCGGGTATTCCTCGGCGACACCTCCCTGAAGATCATACGCGCCTCGCCGAGTCCGGTGATCATGTTGACCCGGATTCCGCGGACGACGCGGGAGACGGCCGAAAACCCCGGAAAAACCTGATGTTTCGCCCACCTTCATGGGACGATCTCGGCGTTTGAGGCGGATCCCACCGGACGGGATTCGGCATCTTTTTTCCAATCAGCTTGACCTTAGGCGCCCACCGCTTTACCGTCACTGTCCGTAACCGTACCTCGGAGCGTTATCGGATGAACCCTGACGCACCGGTCACCACGGGTGCCTGCCCCGGGCACAACCCGGTGATTGGGGCATAAGTTGCGAGGTAGCACAATCAAGTTGAGAGCAGTACATAAGAGAGCCGGGGGGCCACACCATGCCGTCTGAGTACGCCAAGTCACTGGGTGGAAGACTTCGTGCCATCCGCACCCAGCAGGGCCTGTCCCTGCACGGGGTCGAGGAGAAGTCCCGTGGGCGCTGGAAGGCGGTGGTCGTCGGATCCTACGAGCGTGGCGACCGCGCCGTCACGGTGCAGAAGCTTGCCGAGCTTGCTGATTTCTACGGGGTGCCCGTCTCGGAGCTGCTGCCCGGAGGGGCCGCTCCCAGCCCCCTCGGCCCGACACCGAAGCTTGTCATCGACCTTGAGCGCCTCGCCCAGCTCCCCAAGGAGAAGGCCGGCGCGCTCGCCCGCTACGCGGCCACCATCCAGAGCCAGCGCGGCGACTACAACGGCAAGGTGCTGTCCATCCGCCAGGAGGACCTGCGCTCCCTCGCCGTCATATACGACAAGTCCCCCGGCGAGCTCACCGAGGAGCTCATCGGCTGGGGCGTCCTGGACCCCGAGGCTCGCCGGGCCGTCGAATCCTTCTGACCGGCCGACCGGTCGTGGGTGCGCCGGCCCCGGCGTGCCCACCCGCCGACGATCCTGCTCTCACGGCACCGCCAGGACCTGGAGGCCCTCCGGCACCGTCGTTTCCCCTCGGGCGTGACCGCCGGGGCTTCCACGCCCGATTACGCTGAAAGCCGTTCCTCCCGCTTGGGCGCTTGCCACTGTGGTAGGAAAAGGCAGACATGCCCTCGGCGAGATGTGGTGGAGATGGCTCCGGGAGACGATCGGCCCGATCGCTCTCGATCGCGCCCTGAGAACCGCCTTCGTGCCCTGGCGACCTCGCTGGGCTCCACCCGGACGAAGGCCTTCCTCCGCCTGCTGACCTCGATCGGCACCACCAGGACGCAGGACACCCTCAAGCTCCTGCCGTTCATCGTGATGGGCGTGGTGGCCCTGATCGACTTCGGCTCGGGCCCCACCTCCGGCCTGCTGCCGCTGCTCGCCCTCGGCCCGGCCTTCGCCAGCGTGGCGTGCGGGCTGACCCGCACCACCGTGGTCGGGGTCGTCGCCCTGGCCCTGTGCGTCGCGCTCGGCCTCTACAACGACATCCTGTGGATGCCCCGCACCAACATCACCATGGTCGCCATCCTGGGCGTCACCGTGGCCAGCGTGCTGGCCAGCGCCGGGCGGCTGCGCCACGAGAACCAGCTCGCCGACGTGCGCTCGGTGGCCGAGGCCGCCCAGCGGGTCCTGCTGCGGCCGGTGCCGCGCCGGGCCGGGCCCGGCATCGGCGTGGCCGTCTCCTACACCTCGGCCACCGCCGAGGCCAGGATCGGCGGCGACCTGTACGAGGTCGTCAGCACCCCGCACGGGGTCCGGATCATCGTGGGAGACGTCCAGGGCAAGGGCCTGGAGGCCGTGGAGACCGCGGCCGTGGTCCTCGGCGCCTTCCGGGAGGCGGCCCACGACGAGGGAACGCTCCAGGGCGTGGTGACCCGCCTGGAGAACGCCCTGACCAGGGAGCTCTCCGGCGAGCAGTTCGTGACCGCCGTGCTGGCCGAGATCGGCGGCGGGTCCGCCATAACGGTCGTCAACTGCGGCCACCCGCCGCCCATGGTGCTCGGCGGCGACGGCGGCATCTGGTTCGCCGACCCGCCGGACGAGGCGCTCCCGCTGGGCATGAGCTCGCTGCAGGTCAGCCGTCCGCAGCCCTACCGCGTCCCGTTCCAGCCGGGCGACCAGGTGCTCTTCTACACCGACGGGGTCATCGAGGCCCGCGACGAGGCCGGCGAGTTCTACCCGCTGGCCGAGCGGGCGCACCTGCTGGACGGCGCCGACCCGCAGGGGTCGCTGGACGAACTCCGCGCCGACCTGCTGCGCCACGTGGGCAGGCCCCTGGGCGACGACGCCGCCATGCTGCTGCTCCGCCACCGCGCCGCCCATCGCACCTCCTCGGCCGCCTGAGACCGAGAAGGCGCCTGAGGGAGGCCGGGACGGGCTATCCGGCCAGGGGGACGCGGCCGGGGAGCATGGGCTGGGTCGGCACGCCGAGCAGGTCCTCCACCGCGGTGACGAAGCGCTCGGCCTCGGAGATGAGCTCCTCGGCGTCCCTCGACGACACGACGCGGGTCATCCCCGCCTCGGCCGAGGCACGCTTGGCGGCGCTCATCTCGAAGTAGGGCGCCCAGTCGGCCAGCCGGGGCTCGGCCTCGGGCAGCAGCTCCCAGGCGCTGCGGAGCCGGCGCCTGCGGCCCTGCATGGGACGGGGGCGCGCGGCCAGGACGGCTGCCGCCGCCCTCAGCGCCGCGAGGTGCGCCGCGACGTAACGTGTGGCGGACGTCCTTGCGGCGGCGGCCTCTTCGAGGCAGTCACGCGCGTCTGTGAGGTGCGCCCGCACCGTGGGGGACAACCGGGGCCCGCCGGAATCGCTGAGCCGAGGGTTCATGCGCTTCAGCCTCCTAGGTCGCAAGCGGCTCCCGGCGTTCTCGCCGGTGGTTACCACACTCGCAGACCCCACCGACAAATCCGCCGGACGGCCGGACGAGGAGCTTCCCCTCTCCCCGCCCGTCCCGAACGGACCTGGTCGTCTCCGCCGACGACGCCGGGCCGCTCGACCGCCCTGGACGCGGGCCGCGAGCCCCGCGTCATTACCATCGAACATAAATTCGACCACTCGCACTGTCAAGGGAAACGGCGAACAAAAGTTCGATCTTCGGCATCCGTTCACGCACGCGAAAGCCCCGGGAGGAGAACCTCCCGAGGCTTTCGACGGGACTCGGACCGGCGCACCGAGATCGATCGGCCGACGCCGGCCGTGGCGTCCGCTAGCGGACGAACCTGCCTCGTACGTGGACCGGCACCCCCGTGCCGAGCAGGCCGGGAAGGACCTCGGCCACGTGCATCGGCAGCCGGACGCAGCCGTGGGAGGCGGGCGCCAGCGGCACCGACAGCGCGCCGTGGAAGGCGATGCCGCCGTTGAAGAAGATCGGGTTGTAGAGCTGTCCCAGGTAGGAGACGTGCCAGCCGTCCCGGCGCCAGGTGGTCTTGTAGTCGCCGGTGGGCGTGCGGGCGTTCCCGCAGAACCGCTGGGTCCTGCCCTGCCAGGTGGCCGTCTCGCAGTAGGCGATCCCGCTGCCCGAGGAGGTGTGGCTGATCAGCTTCACCGTCCCGCCGACGTAGAGGACCATCACCTGCCTGGCGAGGTCGACCTCCACCCGGGTCGGCTTGCCGTTGCCGACCAGCACCCTGGGCGCCCGCGGCGCGTCCAGGGCGGTCCAGGTCCTGCGCGCCACCGTGCTGGTCGGCCGGATGCCGTTCACCTTCTGGAAGGCCCAGACCGCGGCCAGGGTGGCCCCGCCGTAGCGGCCGTCGATCCTGCCCGGCGCGTAGCCGAGGGCGGCCAGCCTGCCCTGCAGCACCTTCACCGCGGCGCCCTTGGCGCCGAGCTTGAGCGTCTTGCCGGGCGCGGCGAACCCGGACCCCCCGTACGCCGCCCCACCGGACGACCCCGTACCCGGGAACGCCGCCCCGGGCGACACCGCGCCGGACGACCCCGTACCGGGGAACGCCGTCCCGCTCGCGGCCGTGGCCGTCGCCGGGGCGACCGCGGCCGGTGCCGCGGCGGCCGTCCGGGACGCCGAGAGCGCCGGGGAGGCCGGGAACACCGAGACCGAGGAGAAGAGCACGGCACCCGCCGTCGCCAGCGCGGCCGCTCCCGGCCGCCGTCCAACCCCCATTTTCAACCAACTCCTCATATCACTATTGATCGGGTCAAGGGACCATAGCGCACGTCTCTCGCGCGCAAGCGAACGGTTGTGAGGCGGCAATCGGCCGCCGATCTGTTTAGAGTGTCCGCGTGCCAGAAAAGTTGCATCCGAACGTCGAGAAGGTCGCCGCGGCGCTGCGCGAGCACGGCGTCCCGGGCGAGATCGTCACCTTCGCCGAGGCCACCCCGACCGCCGCCACCGCGGCGGCGCAGCTCGGCTGCGAGGTCGGGGCCATCGCCAACAGCCTCATCTTCGAGGCCGACGGCGATCCGCTCCTCGTGCTCACCAGCGGCGCCCACCGGGTGGACACCGGCCTGGTCGCGGAGAGGATCGGCGCGGCGAGGGTCCGGCGCGCCGACGCCGCCTTCGTCCGGGCGGCCACCGGTCAGGCCATCGGCGGGGTCGCCCCGATCGGCCATCCGGCTCCGATCAGGACGCTGGTCGACGTCTGGCTGGGCGGGCACGAGGTCGTCTGGGCCGCCGCGGGCCATCCGCACACCGTCTTCCCGACCTCCTTCGACGAGCTCGTCCGCATCACCGGCGGCGTTCCCGTCCAGGTCGAGTGAGGGTTCCCGCGTCCGGCCGCACCCGGCCGGCAGGCCGGCTCCGTGCCCGCACGGCCCTGCTAATGTGCGACGCGTGATCGGACTGCGACGGATCGGCCCCGACGAGTTCACGCTCCGGCTGGACGCGGTCCTCGACGTCTACACCCGGGCGATGGAGCCGCCGGCCGACCAGCTCTCGGGCCGCAGGGCGATCATGCGGAACCACGCCGCCCATCCCGCCTTCACCTGCCTGTTCGCCGAGGACGAGGCCGGCACCCCGGTGGGCGTGGCGTACGGCTTCCACGGGGTCCCCGGGCAGTGGTGGCACGACGTGGTCCGCCGGGCCCTCGTCGAGCGGTACGGCGAGGACGACGCCCGGCACTGGCTGGGGGACGCGCTGGAGCTCGCCGAGATCCACGTCCACCCCGACCACCAGGGCAGGGGCATCGGCCGGGCGCTGGTGGCCGGCCTGTGCGCGGGCCGCCTGGAGCGCACCGCCGTGCTCTCCACCCGCGACGGGCACACGACCGCCCGGCACCTGTACCGCAGCGTGGGTTTCGTGGACCTGCTCACCCGGTTCGTCTTCCCCGGCGGGCACGAGCGGTACGCGATCCTCGGCGCGCCCCTCCCGCTGGGCGGCTGAGAGACCCGGCCGGGACACCGCCCCGGCCGGTCGCACCACCTGGTCGTACCGCCTGGCCACACCGCCTGAGTACCGCCTGGCCACGCCGCCTGAGTCACGTCGGCCGGGTCGCCCCGGGCGCCGGTCCCGCCCGCGCCCGGAGCCCGTCGGCGCCCGTCGGCGCCCGCTCAGACCCGCACGGAGGCGGGCCGCGACGTGTGGTCGAGGGCCTGGAAGACCTCGCGGGTCGCACTGGAGCGGTTGAAGGTGATGAAGTGGATGCCGGGCGCGCCCTCGTCGAGCAGGGTCTGGCAGAGCTCGGCGGCGTGCTCGATGCCCAGGCTCCGCACGGCGGCCGGGTCGTGGGCGACGGCCGCGAACCGCTCGGCCACCTCGGGCGGGAACGGCGCCCCGGAGAGCTGCTCGGACCTGGCGATGGTGCTGATCTGGGTGACGGGCATGATGCCGGGGATGATCGGCGTGTCGCAGCCGGCCGCCGCCACCCGGTCGCGCAGCCGCAGGTAGTCCTCCGCGCGGAAGAACATCTGGGTGATCGCGTAGTCGGCGCCCGCCCGGCACTTGCGCACGAAGTGCTCGGTGTCGGCCTCGATCGACGCCGACCGGGGGTGCTTGTAGGGGAAGGCCGCCACGCCCACGCAGAAGTCGCCGGACTGGCGGATGAGACGGACCAGCTCCTCGGCGTACAGGACGCCCTCGGGGTGGCGCACCCACTCGCCCGTGACGTCGCCGGGCGGGTCGCCCCGGACGGCGAGGATGTTGCGCACCCCGGCCCCGGCGAACCGGCCGACCAGGTGACGAAGCTCACGGAGGGAGTGGTTGACCGCGGTGAAGTGGGCGACCGGGGTGAGCGTGGTCTCGTGCGCGATCCGCTCGACGATGTCGACGGTGCGGTCGCGGGTGCTGCCGCCGGCGCCGTAGGTGACGGAGACGAAGGTCGGGTGCAGCGACTCCAGCTCGCGGACGGCGCGCCAGAGCTGTCGCTCTCCCTCGTCGGTCTTCGGGGGGGAGAACTCGAAGGAGAACGACCGGGCACCGGCGGCGAGGAGCTCGCGGACGGTGGCGACGCGATCGGGAAGGAAGGACGGGCGACCCAGAGCCATGGGGCAAGGATACGTGCCCGGCCCCCTCCGGCGCCCGATCAGAGGGCCCACGTCGCACTTGAGAAGATGGTTCGGAAACGGACACATTGATAGATCGAAATGCACTACCGGGCAGTTAGTCTTTTATTCGAGCTCCTCCCGCGGCCCGAGCCGGTGGATCCGAATATCACAGATCGGTCTCCACATGACTCGGTTGCAGAAATTCCGAAATGTTATGCCATGTAGCGGTTCCTTGGTCGTTCCGGCTCCCCGCCGACCCGGTGGGAACAATCTTGTCGATCATGCGTACGGTGGTCGTGGTGTCACCGTCGCCCGGCACGTCGTCACGGCGGGCGGCACCGCGCCGCGCCTTCCCCCCGGAGCTGAAGCCAAGGGTCTCCACACTGGAGGTATTCGATGACCACTTCCGTAGCCGCGCTGGACACCATCCGCTCCGAAGTGGATCGCTCCCTCCGGCGGTTCGTGGACCAACAGCGCCCGCAGGTCGGCGCTCCGGAACTGGTCCCCCTGGTCTCCGCGGCGGAGGACTTCCTGGCCGGCGGCAAGCGGCTGCGGCCCGCGTTCTGCTACTGGGGCTGGCGCGGCGCGGGCGGGGGTGAGGACCCGGCGCTCTTCACCGCGGCCGCCTCGCTGGAGTTGCTGCAGGCCAGCGCCCTTGTGCACGACGACGTGATGGACGCCAGCGACCTGCGCCGGGGCATGCCCTCGGCGCACCGCAGGTTCGAGAGGCTGCACCGGGAGGCGGGCTGGCACGGCTCGGCGGAGCAGTTCGGCGAGGGCGCCGCCATCCTGCTGGGCAACCTGATGCTCGTCTGGTCCGGTGAGATGTGGCGCAACAGCGGCCTGCCGGCCGCCTCGCTGGCCGCCGCCCAGAAGGTCCACGACGACATGCGCACCGAGCTGATGTGCGGCCAGTACTTCGACCTGCTGGAGCAGGCGCAGGGCGAGGGCACCTTCGAGAGCGCGCTGCGGGTGGCCCTGTTCAAGAGCGGCAAGTACTCCGTGGAGCAGCCGCTCCGGCTCGGCCTGGTGCTGGCGGCGCAGGGCAGGCAGCCCTGGATCGACCGGCTCTGCGAGGAGTACGGGCAGTCGGTGGGCATCGCCTTCCAGCTGCGCGACGACATCCTCGGCGTCTTCGGCGACCCGGACGAGACCGGCAAGCCGGCCGGTGACGATCTTCGCGAGGGCAAGCGGACGATGCTGGTGGCCCGTACGCTCGCCGCCGCCTCCGAGTCCCAGGCCCGGGTGGTGCGCGACACGCTCGGCGACCCGGAGCTGGACGCGGCCGGGATCGACCTGCTGCGCGGCGTCATCGAGGAGACCGGGGCCCTCGTGGCCTGCGAGGACCTGATCAAGGGCTACCTGGAGAACGCGCTCGGCTCGCTGGAGGGCGCGCCGATCCGCCCGGAGGCCCGTACGGCCCTGGCCGACCTGGCGGTGGCCGCCACCTCCAGGCGCACCTGAGCACCCGGCCGCGAAGGACCCGCCCCGAGAGCCCGTCCGGTCATGGACGGGCTCCTGAGGATCACGTAGGGGCTCCGGAAGGTCGCGGACGGCCTCCGGAGGATCGCGCACAGGCTTTCCGAAGGTCGCGGACGGGTTCCGGCCGGGCCCGAGCGGGTTCCGGCCGATCCCGCGCAGGTTTCCGATGCCGGGCCGCTCGGGGCGGAGAGGGCGTTCAGGCGGGGGCGGCCAGCCTCCGCCTGAACTCCCCGGCCGCCGCCTTGGGGTCGTCGGCCTCGGTGATGGCCCGCACGACCACCACACGGCGTACACCGTACGACATGACCTCGTCCAGGTTGGCCAGGTCGATGCCGCCGATGCCGAACCAGGGCCGGTCGGTCTCCAGGGCCGCGGCCCGGGTGAGCAGGCCGGGGCCCGGGGCGTGCCTGCCGGGCTTGGTGGGCGTCGGCCAGATCGGGCCGCAGCAGAAGTAGTCGACGCCGGGCTCGACGGCCGCGGCGGCGGCCTCCTCGGGGGCGTGAGTGGAACGCCCGATGAGGATGTCGTCGCCGAGCAGCTCGCGGGCGACCGGCACCGGCAGGTCGCCCTGGCCGAGGTGGAGCACGTCGGGGCGGCACGCGTAGGCGATGTCGGCCCTGTCGTTCACGGCCAGGAGCGTCCCGTGCCGGTCGCAGGCCTCGCGGAAGACGGCCAGGAGGTCGAGCTCCTCGCGCGCCTCCAGGCCCTTCTCGCGCAGTTGCACGATGTCGACCCCGCCCGCGAGGGCGGCGTCGAGGAAGTCCGCGAGGTCTCCCCGGTCACGCCGCCCGTCGGTGCACAGGTAGAGCCGGGCGTCAGAAACCGAGGGCCTGGGCACGTCTCTTCACTTCGGTGTGGCGGCCGGCCACGATCGCGTCGACCGGCGACCCCGGCAGGGTGTCGTCGGGCGTGAAGAGCCAGCGGAGGGACTCCACGTCGTCGTACCCGGCGTCGAGGAGCACGGTGAGGGTGCCCGAGAGGCCCTTGACGACCTCCGTGCCGGCGAGGAAGGCGGCAGGGACCTGCGGCTCGCCGCCTCCCCTGCGCACCCCGATGAGCTTGCGGTCCTTGAGAAGTTGCTTGGCGCGACCGGCGCTCAGGTTGAGCCTTCTGGCGACCTCGGTCAGGGTGAGCCACTCGCCCACCAGCTGGTCGGTCTCCCGGTCGATCTGCGCAACAGAAAGCGTCACGAATCCACCACTACCACATCGAGCCCTTCGCCAAACACCCCGCGGCGAGGTTACGCCGCCGTACAGTCGCGCAACGCTATCGCAGGGTCGGAGAGGCGTTCGACGTCCAGGCGCCGGCCGCCCTCGATGAGGCGGCGCCCCTGGACGAGGTCGCGGGGGCGGTTGACCGCCAGGACCGCCACGAGCCGGTCGTCGCCGTTCACCCAGCACATCCCCCACCGGGGCTTTCCCGGGACGGAGGGGTCGCCGCGCCGGATCGCCCTGGCCCCGTCGTGGTGGCCGGCGTACTGGACCATGTGGCCGAACTGCTCGGACCAGAAGTAGGGCACCGGGTCGTAGACGGCGTCGTCGCCGACGAGGGTGGCCGCGGCCACGTCCGGGGCGCCCAGGGCGGTGTCCCAGTGCTCGACGCGCAGCCGCAGGCCGTAGCGGCGCGACCACCAGGCCGCGCAGTCGCCTGCGGCGACCACGCCGGGCAGCGAGGTGCTCAGGTGCTCGTCGGTGACCACGCCGTCGTCGAGCGCGATCCCCGAGCCGGCCAG
The DNA here is from genome assembly GCF_049844535.1 of Streptosporangium sp. DT93. Classification (NCBI taxonomy): domain Bacteria; kingdom Bacillati; phylum Actinomycetota; class Actinomycetes; order Streptosporangiales; family Streptosporangiaceae; genus Streptosporangium; species Streptosporangium sp. DT93. Next base: position 104,553 of record NZ_JBNCLF010000012.1, on the reverse strand, counting down.
CCACTCGACGGCGGGCCGTACGCCCACGCCGGTGACCACGACGTCGGCCTCGACCGCCGAGCCGTCGGCCAGGGTGAGCCCGCCGTGGTCGACGGAGGCGACCATGGTGTTCAGGCGGAGGTCCACCCCGTGCTCGGCGTACCAGGCGGTGGTGTGCAGGCCGATCTCGCCGAGGGCGGCGGCCAGCGGGGTGGAGGCGGCCTCGACCACGGTGACCTCGCAGCCGGCCCGGCGGGCGGCGGTGGCCACCTCGGCCCCGATCCAGCCCGCGCCGACGACGGCGACCCGTTTGCCGGGGCCGAGCAGGGCGCGCAGCCCGAGCGCGTCGTCGATGGTGCGCAGCACGTGCTGGGGACCGTCGCCGCGCAGCCGGATCGGGTGGGCCCCGGTGGCCACGACCAGCCCGTCGTAGGCCATCTCGCCCTCGGTGGTCTCGACCACGCCCGGATGCAGCCCCTTGGCGGCCACCCCTGCGCGGAAGTCGACCTCGAGGGCGTCGAGGTCGGCGTCGACCACGGTGGAGTCGGTCCCGCCGAGCAGGACCGCCTTGGACAGGGGCGGCCGGTCGTAGGGCCGGTGCCGCTCCTCCCCGATCAGTGTGATCGTGCCGCCGAACCCGCGGGCCCGTAACGCCTCGACGCTGCGCACACCGGCCAGGCCGGCGCCAACCACCACGACATGATTCACACTTCCTGACCCTAAGCGTCAGCACCGCCCTCCTACCAACGGTCGTTGGTAACGAAAGAGGGATTTACCTCACATCTGACGCTCTAAGGATGTTGCCGCAGCCCTTAGGGTGGTCGGAGAAGACGCGCGGGAGCCCGGAACGCACCGGGCTGAGAGGAGGGCCGCGGGGCTGGGCAGGACTTCTGCGAGCCACGTGACGTGTGAGGCAGGGCGCCGCCGGCGGCGGCGCGGCCCGGCACGCGCGGGGCGGCGGGGTCCCACCGGGCGACCGCGAGCGGGCCCTCGACCGCCACGAACCTGATCCGGGTCATGCCGGCGAAGGGAGCGGAGCACGTATGCCCGACCTTTTCGATCTCGTCGTCGTCGGCGGCGGTGTCATCGGCCTGTCGGTGGCCTGGCGCGCCGCCGGACGAGGACTGCGGGTGGCCGTGGTCGACCCCGCGCCCGCCACCTCGCGCACGGCCGCCTCGTACGCGGCCGCGGGCATGCTGGCCCCGGTCAGCGAGGTCACCTACACCGAGGAGCCGCTGCTGCGGCTGGGCCTGGCCTCCCTGGAGCGCTGGCCCGCCTTCGCCGCCGAGCTGACCCGCGCGAGCGGACACGACCTCGACCTGCGCGCCGACGGCACCCTCGACGTGGCCTTCGGCTCCGACGACCTGGCCGCGCTGGACGATCTCGCCGCCTTCACGGCCTCGCTGGGGCTGCCCGCCGAGCGCCTCACCGGGCGGGAGTGCCGCCGCCTGGAGCCCATGCTGGCGCCCTCCGTCCGCGGCGGCATGCTGGCCGGCGGGGACTCCTGGGTGGACCCCAGGAGGGTCACCGCGGCCCTGCTGGCGGCCCTGGGACGGGCGGGCGCCACCCTGGTGCCGGACCGGGTGACCGGGCTGCTCACGGACTCGGGCGCGGCGCGCGGGGTGCGGCTGGCGGGCGGCGGGGGACTCAGCGCGGGCCGGGTGGTGCTGGCCGCGGGAGCCTGGTCGGGGTCCCTGGAGGGGATGCCGCCCGAGGTGCTCCCCCCGGTGCGGCCGGTCAAGGGCCAGATCATGCGGCTGCGCTCCCCCGAACCGGTCCTGGGCCGCTGCGTGCGCGGCGCCGTGCACGGCTCGCACGTCTACCTGGTGCCGCGCGGCGACGGCGGGCTGGTGCTCGGCGCCACCCAGGAGGAGCTCGGCTTCGACACCCGCGTCACCGCCGGCGGCCTGTGGGAGCTGCTGCGCGACGCGCGCGAGCTCGTCCCCGGCGTGACCGAGCTGGAGGTGACCGAGACGATCGCCGGGCTGCGTCCCGGCTCCCCGGACAACCTGCCGCTGGTCGGCCCCACGATCATGCCCGGCCTCGATCTCGCCACCGGCCACCACCGCGGCGGGGTGCTGCTCGCCCCGCTCACCGCCGACCTGTGCGCGAACGGGGACGGGGCCGATCCGGTGCTCGCGGACCTGGCGGGGCTCTGCTCCCCGCTCCGCTTCGCGGGAGCCGCCCCGCCGCGTCCCCCGGGGACGGGTCCCGTCGAGAACACACCGAGGGAGCAGCGATGAGCGTGACCATCAACGTGACCATCAACGGGACCGCCGGCGAGCTGCCCGCGGGGACGACCGTGGCGCAGGCCGTACGGCGGCTGACCGAGGCGCCGAGCGGGGTGGCCGTCGCGGTGAACGACGAGGTCGTCCCGCGCGGCGCCTGGGAGTCCACCGCGCTCGGCGAGGCCGACCGCGTCGAGGTGCTCACCGCGGTCCAGGGAGGGTGAACGTGAACGACACGACGGACGACCTGATCATCGGGGACACGACGTTCTCCTCCCGTCTCATCATGGGCACCGGGGGCGCCCCGTCCCTGGAGGTCCTCGACCGGGCGCTCGCCGCCTCGGGGACCGAGCTGACCACGGTCGCGATGCGGCGCCTCGACCCCGCCGCCCGGGGGTCGGTGCTCGACGTGCTGCGCCGGCGCGACATCAGGGTGCTGCCGAACACCGCGGGCTGCTTCACCGCCGGGGAGGCCGTGCTGACCGCCCGGCTGGCCCGGGAGGCGCTGGAGACGGACTGGGTCAAGCTGGAGGTCATCGCCGACGAGCGCACCCTGCTGCCCGACCCCATCGAGACCTTCGACGCGGCCGAGCGGCTGGTCGCCGACGGGTTCGTCGTGCTGCCCTACATCGGCGACGACCCGGTGCTGGCCCGCCGCCTGGAGCAGGCCGGCTGCGCCGCGGTGATGCCGCTGGGCGCGCCGATCGGCTCCGGGCTGGGCATCCGCAACCCGCACAACATCGAGCTGATCGTGGAGTTCGCGAACGTGCCGGTGATCCTGGACGCCGGGATCGGCACCGCCAGCGACGCGGCGCTGGCCATGGAACTGGGCTGCGACGCGGTGCTGCTGGCCACCGCGGTCACCCGCGCGCGGCGCCCGGAGCTGATGGCGCGGGCGATGCGCTCGGCCGTGGAGGCGGGCCACGCGGCGCGCCTTGCCGGGCGGATACCCCGGCGTCGCTACGCCGAGGCATCCTCCCCTCTTCATCGCTAGAAAACGACCACGTCTCGGCATCGGTTTGGGATTCGAGGACCCTGTCGGCGCCAAATCGCCCGTAAACTCGGCCTCGTGGACACGACGCTTACGGATCCCCTGGTCGGGAAACTCCTCGACGGTCGGTACCGCGTCGAGTCCCGGATCGCCCGGGGAGGCATGGCGACCGTCTATCTGGCCCTGGACGTCCGGCTCGACCGCACGGTCGCCGTGAAGGTGATGCACCGCTCGCTCGCCGAGGACCCCGCGTTCGTGCGGCGCTTCATCGGCGAGGCCAAGTCGGTGGCGAGCCTGTCGCACCCCAACGTGGTGCACGTCTTCGACCAGGGCACCGACGGCGACAACGTCTACCTCTCGATGGAGTACGTGCCGGGGCGCACGCTGCGCGACGTGCTGCGCGCCCGGGGCAGGCTGCCCGCCCGCGAGGCGCTGGAGGTCATGATCCCGGTCCTGGCCGCGCTGGGCGCCGCCCACCAGTCGGGGCTGGTCCACCGGGACGTCAAGCCGGAGAACGTGCTGCTCGCCGACGACGGCAGGGTCAAGGTCGTGGACTTCGGCCTGGCCCGCGCGATCGAGGCGACCAACCAGACGCGGACCGGCGTCATGATCGGCACCATCGGCTACATGTCGCCCGAGCAGGTGACCGCCGGCGCGACCGACGCCCGCAGCGACGTCTACGCGGCCGGCATCATGCTGTTCGAGCTGCTGACGGGCCGCCAGCCCTACGAGGGCGAGACGCCCATGTCGGTGGCCTACCGGCACGTGCACGACACCGTGCCGGCGCCCTCGGCGGTGCTGCCCGGCTCTCCCCCGCTGCTCGACAGCCTGGTGGCCGCGGCGACCGCCCGCGACCCCGCCCACCGGCCGGCGGACGCCACCGCCCTGCTGGTCGCCGCGGTCGAGGCCCACCGGATGCTGCCCCGCGACAGCGTCCCGCACCCGTCCGTCCCGATCGGCGCGCCGCACGCCCACGCCGCGGCGGCGCCCGAGCCTCCCGCCCCGGTCAACCACACGCTGATCCAGCCGCGCGCCGACCTGCTCACCGGCCCGGCGGCCGGGACGTCCCAGCCCGCTCCCGCCGCCAGGCCCCGCCGGTCGAAGGGCTCCCGCTGGCTCCTCGCCGGGCTGGCCGTGGTCCTGGTGATCGCGGTGGGGGTGACCGGCTGGCTGTTCTCGCAGAACAGCGACATCGTGGTGCCCACCACCCTGGTCGGCAAGAACATCACGGCGGCCAGCGCCGAGGCCACGCAACTCGGCTTCACGGTCGACCGCGGCAAGGCCGAGCACGACGAGAAGGTCCCCAAGGGCACCGTGCTGCGCACCGACCCGGTGGCGGGCACCGAGGCCGAGCCGGGCAGCAGGCTGATCCTCATCGCCTCGGCCGGGCCCAAGAGGGTCGCGCTGCCCAACGTCATCGGCATGAGCGAGCCGGACGCCAGGAGCAAGCTCGCCGAGGTCCTGCTCACCGTGGACGACGTCAGGAAGCAGCAGAGCGAGACCGTGCCGCGCGGCCAGGTGATGCGGACGATCCCCGCCGTGGGCAACCTGGTCAAGGAGAACAGCAAGGTCGACCTCGTGGTGAGCGCCGGCCTGCTCATGCCGGACGTCAGGGGCATGCCCCGCGACCAGGCCGACGGCGTGCTGCGCGGGGCGGGGTTCACGCCCGAGTTCGTCGAGCAGACCGACAGCGCCCAGCCGTGCACCGTCATCGCCCAGGACCCGCTGCCCAAGGCGGAGATCGACAAGGGCGCCGTGGTCCGGCTGACGCTGTCGCAGTGCAACAGCGAGTGGCACTGGCCGTGGGAGCGGGACCGCGACGGCGTCCCGCCGGACGGCGGCGGGGGCCAGGAGGTCGTGGTGATCCCGAACATCGTGTTCAAGGACTTCCGGGCGGCGCGGGACGAGCTGCGCGCCGCCGGGATGAAGGTGAAGATGAGGCGCACGCTGGGCCGGGGCAGGGTGGTGGCCCAGCTCCCGCCGGGCGGGCAGTCGGTCCCTCCCGGCACCGAGGTCACCATCTGGTACTGACCCCGTCAGCCGCCGGTGAGGAAGCCGTGCAGGCGGAGTCTGGCCAGGCCGCCGTCGGGGTGGATGTCCACCCGGGCGTACGCGGCCACGGGCGCGTCCTCGACGCGGAAGCGGTGCCGGGTGTCCGGCAGCAGGCGGGTCCTGGGCAGCAGCGGGAACCAGGTCTCGCCGTCCGAGGTGCCGGTGATCTCGACCTCGGCCGGGGCGTTGAAGACCAGGTTGGCGGTGTCGATCTCGGCGAGCCTGACGATCCCGGGACCGGCCAGGCGGATCACCATCCAGTCGTTGCCGCCGTCGCGCCGCCGGGCGGTCTCCCACCCCTCGGCCTGGTGGCGGGCGAGGCCCGGGGAGATCACGTTGTTCGGCGAGGAGTAGAACTCGTCGGAGCAGGCGGTGACGAGCGCGCCGTTCTCCAGCGCGGCCAGGTCCAGGCCGAGTCCCCCGTACACCGACAGGTCGCATCTGACCTCGCCGTGCACCCGGAGCCGGGCGATGCCCCCGTCGGGGAACGTGTTCAGCCGCACGTGCGTGTACCGGCGCTCGTCGGAGACCTCGAAGAAGTGCTCGGCGTCCCCGCCGAGGGCGCTCACGGGCACCACCTCCGTCCAGTCGGCGCCCTCCAGCTCGGCGGGCGTCGGGTAGCCCTCGACCTCGGCGGCCTCCACCGACGCGCGCGGCGGGTAGTTGCCCGTGAACCAGGCGGTGTCGATCACGACGCCCCGGATCACGCCGGGCATGCCGAGCCGCACCAGGGCCCAGTCGTGGCCGGGCTCGCGCCGCCTGCGGGTCTCCCAGCCGTCGTAGACCTGCCCCTTGGCGCCGAACGTGTGCGGCCGGAAGGCGGGACGGCCCGGCCGGATCAGGTTCTCCCGTTCGGCGAAGGACTCGTCGTTGGCCGCGACGACCGAGCCCCCGAGACTGCGCAGGGCGAGGTCGGGAAGGGCGGTGAACTCGGTCAAGGAGCGGGCCTTTCTCACGTCGGGCGGTCAGGTGATCGGACGGGGTGGACGACCGGACGCCCCGGCGTGCCGGACGGCCGAAGAGGCCAGGCGGCCGGACGGCCGGGTGAACGAGCAACCGGATGGACGGGTGGCCGGGCGGGCGGGCGAACAGGTGGACGGGGGCCGGGTGGATGAGTGGTCGGCGGGACGGACCGGGCGAACGGGCGAACGGGGCGCGAGGTCAGGTTTCGAGGAAGCGTTACAGAAGGACCCCTCGGCGCTCCTTCCCCACCACCCGGCCGCGTAGCCAGGTGGTGCGGACCTCCCCCCTCAACGTCCTGCCGTGATAGGGGGTGACCGGGTTCCTGTGGTGCAGGGTGGAGACGTCCACGGTGTGGACGGCGTCGGCGTCGAAGGCGACCAGGTCGGCGTCGCCCCCCACGACGATGGCGCCCTTGCCGCGCGGCCCGGCCAGCCCGGCCAGTTCTGCCGGGTTCCCTGCCATCCAGCGGACGACGTCGCCCAGACCGTGCCCGCGCCGCGCCGCCTCGGTCCAGACGGCGGTCAGGCCGAGCTGGAGGGAGGAGATCCCGCCCCAGGCCTCGGCGAAGTCGGGGACCTTCAGGTCGGGGGTGGAGGGCGAGTGGTCGGAGACCACGCAGCCGAGCACGCCGTCGGCGAGGCCGCGCCAGAGCTCGTCGCGGTTGGCCTCGGACCTGATCGGCGGGCAGCACTTGAACTGGGTCGCGCCCTCGGGCACCTCCTCGGCCGTCAGCGTGAGGTAGTGGGGACAGGTCTCGGCACTGAGCCTGACGCCCTCGCGCCGGGCCGCGGCCAGCACCTCCAGGCAGAGCGCGGACGAGACGTGCAGGATGTGCGCGCGCACCCCGGTCTCCCCGGCCAGCTCCGCGACCCGCTCGACCGCGCGGCGCTCGGACTCCCCCGGCCGCGAGTCGAGGAACTCCCGGTACCCGGGCCCCGAGGGGTCGGCGAGCAGCGCGGGGTCCTCGGCGTGCACGACCAGCAGGCCGTCGAACGAGGCGATCTCCTCCATGGCCGCCCGCAGCCCGCCGGTGTCCAACGGCGGGAACTCCTCCACGCCCGACGGGGACAGGAAGCACTTGAAACCGCGTACACCCGCCTCGTGCAGGGCCCGCAGGTCGCCCGCGTTGCCGGGGATCGCCCCGCCCCAGAAGGCGACGTCCACCGAGCACTGCCCGGCCGCGGCCTCCCGTTTGACGGCCAGCGTGGCGACGTTCACGGTCGGCGGCAGCGAGTTGAGCGGCATGTCCACGATCGTGGTCACCCCGCCCGCAGCGGCGGCCCTGGTCGCCGTGGCGAAACCCTCCCAGTGGGTACGGCCCGGCTCGTTGACGTGCACGTGGGTGTCGACGAGGCCGGGCAACAGGGCGACGTCCCCGAGGTCGACCCGCTCGGCGGCGTCGAAACCGGCGTCGAAACCGGCGTCGAAACCGGTGTCGAAGCCGGTGGTGAGGTCGGTGACGAGGTCGGTGGCCGGGCCGGTGGCCGCATCGGTGGTGGCCTCGCCGCCGGGGCCGGCGTCGTGGGCGTACACCCCGACGATCCTCCCGTCGCGTACGGCGACCGTCGCCGGTCCCTCGCCGCCGGGCAGCACGACCCGGCGGGACCGGATGACCAGATCCGCCCGTTCGCGGGGAGCGGCGCTCATCGCGACTCCCCCGTGAGTCCTCCGGGCGCGCGGACGGCCATCGGCACGGCGGTCACGAAGGCCGCGGTGGTCACGAAGGCCGCGGTGGTCACGGCGGTCACGACGACGGTCATGGAGGTGCCGGCGGCGGTCACAGGTGGCGCTCCGCGACCGTGCCGGCCAGCCGCTCCAGCAGCGGTCCCGCCTGGGCCATGCAGACGGCCGGGTCCGGTTCGAGGTCGGTGAGCGCGTACGCGGCCGTGATGCCCGCCTTCCTCAGCTCCTCGTCGGTGAGGGTACGGCGGCCGCAGACCGCGACGACCGGCACCCCGGCCTCGGCCGCGGCGTCCGCGACCCCCACCGGCGCCTTGCCGCGCAGCGTCTGCTCGTCGAGCGACCCCTCGCCGGTGATGACGAGACGGGCGCCGTCGAGCCGGTCGCGGAAGCCCAGCAGGTCGAGGAGGTAGCCGATGCCGGGCCGGAACTCGGCGCCCAGGAAGGCCAGGGCGGCGAAGCCGACCCCGCCCGCGGCGCCGGCTCCCGGCTGCCCTGCCACGCCCATCGAACGGACGACGCCGTCGTGCTCGGCGGCTCCGACCAGGCCGTGGGTGTGCGCGGCGACCGCCGCGAGCCTGGCCAGGGCGGCGTCGAGCAGTTTCACCTCGTCCGGGCCGGCACCCTTCTGCGGCGCGTAGACGGCGGCGGCGCCGTGCGGGCCGAGCAGCGGGTTGTCCACGTCGCCCGCGACCACGAACTCCACCTGGTCGATCGCGATGAGCCCGGACGTGTCGATCTTCTCCAGGTCGGTGAGGGCGGCCCCGCCGAGCGGGAGCTCACGTCCTTCGGCGTCCAGGAAGCGGACGCCGAGCGCCCGCATCATGCCCGTGCCGCCGTCGGTGCAGGCGCTGCCTCCGAGGCCGAGCACGACCCGCCGGGCACCGCGCCGTACGGCGTGGGCGATCAGCTCGCCGGTGCCCTGGCTGGTCGCGGTGAGCGGCGCCGTCTCGACGCCCTCGTGCGCGGCCGACTCCGGATCCCGGCCGGCCCGCCCGGAGGCGGGCGGCAACCGGCGCAGGCCGGACGCCTCGGCCAGTTCGACGACCGCCGTCGGCACGTCCGCGACGGCGAGACCGTCCGCGGAGCCCGCGGAGCCCGCGGAGCCCGCGGAGCCCGCGGAGCCCGTGGAGTTCGGCCCGGTCTGCGTGGAGGAGACCGCGGAGTCCGCCGGGGCCGGGACGGCCGGTCCGGTCTTCTCCTCTGCCGGGCGGGCGTCGCGCCAGGCGTAGGAGGCGAGGACCGGCGCTCCCACCGGGCCGGTGACCTCGACCTCGACGCGGGTGAACCCGCAGGCCACCACCGCGTCCACGGTGCCGTCACCGCCGTCGGCCACCGGCAGCGCGACCGTGACGACGCTCGATCCCAGGCCCGCGGCGACGTGCGCGGCGACCTCCGCCCCGGTCAGCGAGCCCTTGAACTTGTCCGGGGCGATCACGACGTGGCCCGACGACTCAGACAACCCTGCTCCCTGCTCCCTGCTGGCGGAGGGGCGGCACGCGTTCCCGCCCGGTACGGGCGGACGGGAGACGGGTGCCGGGACCCGACGAAACGGAGGACCATCTTGACACCCGTCCCCGCACCCACCGATGCCCGGCCCTTCGGTAGCCGCCCCGGCCGCCCCGGCCACTCCGGCGGACGGAAGGTTCACGCGAGTCCGGTGACGTGCTCGGGGCGCAGCGGGATCCGGGTCAGGTCCAGGCCGGTGGCGTCGCGGACGGCCGCGACGATCGCGGGTGTCGAGGAGAGCGTGGGCGGCTCCCCGGCGCCGCGCAGCCCGTACGGGGCACGGGGGTCGGGGTTCTCCAGGATGTCCAGCCGCATCGGCGGCATGTCCAGGATGGTGGGGATCAGGTAGTCGGTGAACGACGGGTTGAGCACCAGCCCGTCGCGCACCTGGATCTCCTCCATCAGTGCCAGCCCCAGCCCCTGCGCGGTGCCGCCGTGGATCTGCCCCTCCAGCGAGACGCGGTTGAGGATCTTCCCCACGTCCTGCACGGCCGCCAGCTCCACCACCTTGACCAGGCCCAGTTCCACGTCCACGTCCACCACGGCGCGGTGCACGCAGAGCGCGACCTGGGTGTGCGAGGCGCCCTGCCCGGTCACCGGGTCCAGCTCCTCGGTGGGCGCGTGGTGGTACTCGCGGGTCTCCTCGACCACGGCGTCGCCCAGCACGTCCTCGACGGCGACGCCCGCGCCGGTGGCGGTCGAGACGACCTCGCCACCGGCCAGGAAGAGGTCGCCGGGCGCCGTGCCGAGCCGTGCCGCGGCCAGGGCGAGCACCCGATCCCGTACCGCCCGGCAGGCCGTCATCACCGCGCCTCCCGTCATGTACGACTGGCGGGAGGCCGAACTGGAGCCCGCGTCGCCGATGCGGTTGTCCGCGGGCTGGATGACGACCCGCTCGACGCCCAGCTCGGTGCGGACCACCTGCGCCTGGATGGTGACCAGTCCCTGACCGACCTCGGCGGCGGCGGTGTGCACCAGCGCGGTGGCCCGCCCGCCGATCACCTCCAGGCGGACGCGGGCGGTGGAGAAGTCGTCGAAGCCCTCGGAGAAGCAGATGTTCTTCAGGCCGATGCCGTAGCCGACGCCGCGCCGCACCCCCTCCCCGTGGGTGGTCTGCGAGACGCCGCCGGGCAGGCCGCGCGGGTCGGTCACGTCCAGCGGGGCGGGCATCGGCAGCTCGCGGGCCCGCTGGAGCATCTCGACCATCGGCAGCGGGGCCGCGACCACCTGCCCGGTCGCCAGCACGCCTCCCTCGGACAGGGCGTTGACCTGCCGGACCGTGACGGGGTCGAGCCCGCAGGCGTGGGCCAGCCGGTCCATCATCGACTCGTAGGCGAAGCACGCCTGCACCGCGCCGAAGCCGCGCATCGCGCCGCACGGCGGGTTGTTGGTGTAGACGCCGTACGCGTCGATCCGCAGGTTCGGGATCGCGTACGGCCCGACGCCGAGGGAGGCCGCGTTGCCGACGACGTTCGTGGTCGAGGAGGTGTAGGCGCCGCCGTCGAGGAGGATCTCCACGTCGGCGTACAGGAGCCTGCCGTCGCGGGTGGCGCCGTACTCGTAGCGCATCTCGGCCGGGTGGCGGTGGACGTGCCCGAAGAACGACTCCTGCCGGTTGTAGACGATCTTCACGGGGCGGCCGGTGCGGAGCGCGAGCATCGCGGCGTGGATCTGCATCGACAGGTCCTCGCGCCCGCCGAAGGCGCCGCCGACGCCCGAGAGCGTCATCCGGATCAGCTCCTCGGGCAGGCCGAGACAGGGGGCGATCTGCTTGAGGTCGTTGTGCATCCACTGGGTGGCGACGTAGAGGTCGATGCCGCCGTCCTCGGCGGGCACCGCCAGGCCGGACTCCGGGCCGAGGAACGCCTGGTCCTGGATGCCGATCCGGTACTCGCCGGAGACCGTCACCTCGGCCCGCGCCCTGGCCGCGTCGACGTCGCCGACCCTGACGGGCTGGTGGCGGGTGATGTTGCCGCGCGGGTGGACCGGCGGGCAGGACGGGTCGAAGGCCGCCCTGCGGGCGTCGGTCAGCGGCTCCAGCACCTCGTAGCCGACCCTGATCAGCTCCATCGCCCTGCGCGCGGTCTCGGGGTGGTCGGCCGCGACCAGCGCGACCGGCTCACCCTGGTGGCGCACCTCGTCGAAGGCGAGCACCGGCTGGTCGGGGATGGCGTCCAGCCCGAAGTGCTTGCTGCCGGGTACGTCCTCGTGGGTGAGGACGGCCGCCACCCCCGGGTGCGTGAGGGCCTCGGAGACGTCGATCGAGACGATCCGGGCGCGCGGGTGCGGGCTGCGCAGGGTGACGCCCCACAGCATGCCGTCCATCCACAGGTCGGAGGAGTAGGCGAACTCGCCCCTGACCTTGAGCGTCCCGTCGGGCCGGGGCGGGCTGTCGCCCACCCCTCCGGAGCCGGGCGCCGCGATCTCGCGCGGCGCCCGCGCGGGCGCGGTACGCACCCGCGCTCCCGCTCTCGTGCCCGCTCCCGCTTCCGTGCCCGCTTCCGCTCTCGCTCCCGCTCCCGCTTCCGTTTCCAGGACCGGGAACGGGGTCACGACACGCTCCACTTCCGGGACCGGGACCGTCCGGCGGTGCCCGTTCACCGGCCGACCTCCTGGCCCGCGGTGAAGCCCCGCTCGTCGGCCAGCCGGACGAGGCGGCGGTGCGCCTCGGCACCGGCGCGGCCCAGCTCGTCCTGGGCGACGGTACGCAGCTCGTCGTCCTCGACGACGGTCCTGCCGCCCACCAGCAGCCGGGCCAGCACCGGCTGCCGGGTGCCGAACACCAGGGCGCAGACCGGATCGTCGACCGCGGAGGCGAAGGCGCCGGTACGCCACAGCGCGATGTCGGCCAGCTTCCCCGCCTCCAGGGAGCCGAGCTCCTCCTGCCGGCCCAGGTTCCTCGCCCCGCCCAGGGTGGCGATCTCCAGAGCCTGGCGGGCGGTGAGCGCGGTCGGCCCGTACCGGGCCCGCTGGAACAGCAGGGCCTGGCGCATCTCGCCGGACAGCGAGGTCAGCTCGGACGAGGCGCTGCCGTCCACCCCCAGGCCGACGTTCGCGCCGCGCCGCAGCATCTCGGAGACGCGGGCGATCCCGGCGCCGAGCCGGCCGTTGGAGCTGGGGCAGTGCGCCGAGCCCGTACCGGTCTGGGCGAAGACGTCGATGTCGGCGTCGCTCAGGTGGACGGCGTGCGCGAACCACACGTCCGGGCCGAGCCAGCCGAGCTTCTCCATGTAGTCGACCGGGCGCTGCCCGACCTGCTCCAGGCAGTGCTCCTCCTCGTCGAGGGTCTCGGCGAGGTGGGTGTGCAGGCGTACCCCCTTGGACCTGGCCAGCGCGGCCGCCTCGACCATCAGGTCGGCGCTGACCGAGAACGGCGAGCAGGGGGCGACCGCGACGCGGAGCATGGAGGAGAAGGACGGGTCGTGGTAGGTGTCGACGGCCTCGGCGGTCGCCTCCAGGATGTCGTCCAGCCGCTCGACCACCACGTCCGGCGGCAGGCCGCCCTGCGACCGTCCCCGGTCCATCGAGCCGCGGGCCGGGTGGAAGCGGATGCCGACCTGCCGGGCCGCCTCGATCTCCGCGGCGAACAGGTCGCCGCGCCCGGAGGGGAAGATGTAGTGGTGGTCGCTGGAGGTCGTGCAGCCCGACAGCGCCAGATGCCCCAGCCCCGCCCCGGCCGCGCCCAGGACCACCTCGGCGTCCATCGCGGCCCACACCTGGTAGAGCGCGGTCAGCCACTCGAACAGGGTGGCGTCCTGGGCGAGCCCCTGGGAGGCCCACTGGTAGAGGTGGTGGTGGGTGTTGACCAGGCCCGGCGTGGCCAGGCAGCCGGTCCCGTCGACGCGGACGGCCCCGTCCACGTCCGGCGCGGGGCCCGCGCCCAGGGCCGCGATCCTGTCTCCCTCGACGTGGAGGTACCCCGAGGCGATCTCCGGGCCCACGACCGGGGCGATGTGGACGTTCTCGATCAGGACGGTGCTCATCGGCGCTCCTCGGGCGTGGGGGTGGCGGCGCCGGCCTTGCGTTCCGCGGCCAGGCGCACGGCGTCGAGGATCTTCTCGTAGCCGGTGCAGCGGCACAGGTTGCCCGCCAGGGCCTCGCGGATCTCCGCGTCGGACGGGCCGGGCACCCGTTCGATCAGGTCGTGGGCCTGTACGACGAGGCCGGGGGTGCAGAAGCCGCACTGGACGGCGCCGCACTCGACGAACGCCTCCTGGACCGGGTCGAGCCGGTCGCCGTCGGCGAGCCCCTCGACGGTGCGGACCGTCCGGCCCTCGGCCTGCCCCGCCGCGACCAGGCACGCGCAGACCGGCAGGCCGTCCAGGTAGACCGTGCAGGAGCCGCACTCCCCCTGCTCGCAGGCGTTCTTGGAGCCGGGCAGGCCGACCCGCTCGCGCAGCACGTACAGCAGGCTCTCGCCCTCCCAGACGTCGTCGGCGGTCTCGCTGCGGCCGTTGACGGTGAAGGTGACGCGCATCAGCCGGCCCTCCTCTCGAAGTGCCCGGAGCGCAGCTCGTTCCACGCCCAGGTGAGGGTGCGCCGTGCCATCACCGCGATGGCGTGGCGCCGGTAGGCGGCGGTGCCGCGCACGTCGTCGATCGGCGACGCGGCCTCGGCGGCCAGCTCGCCGAAGCGCGCGAGCACCCCGGGGTCGAGCCGGGCCTCCCAGTCGAGCTCGGCGGCCAGGAACTCCTCGGCGCCGACGGCGCGGCGCGGTGTCGGGGCGGCCGAGCCGATGCCGGTGCCGACCCGGCGCTCGCCGGGGTGCAGCGCGATCGCGAACGAGCAGACCGCGATCACCATGGCGTTGCGGGTGCCGACCTTGGAGAAGTACTGCGGGCCGCTCGCCGGGGCGATCCAGAAGGCCCGGATCAGCTCGTCGGCCTCCAGCGCGCTGCGCTTGGCCCCCAGGTAGAAGGCGTCGGCCGGGATCATCCGCGTGCCGCGTGCCGCGGACTCGACCTCGACGACCGCGCCGGCGGCGAGCAGCGGCGGGTGGGAGTCCCCGGCGGGGGAGGCCGCGCCGAGGTTGCCGCCCACGGTGGCCCGGTTGCGGATCTGCGGCGAGCCGACCGTGCGGGACGCCTGCGCCAGGCCGGGCAGCCGGTCGCCCAGCTCGGCGATGAGCCGCGCGTACGACACGCCCGCCCCGACCCTGAGGCGGCCGTCGGCCTCCTGGCTCCAGCCGTCGAGGCCGGCGACGCCGTTCAGGTCGAGCAGCCCCTCCGGGCGCCGCACGTCGAAGTTGAGCTCGACCATCATGTCGGTGCCGCCCTGGATGGGGGACAGTCCGGGCCGGTCCGCCTTGGCGGCCAGTGCCTCGGCCCAGGTCGCGGGTCGCAGGAAGTCCATCGTCGTCACTCCCAGGCGAAGCGGGCCCCGGGGGTGTCGAGGGCGTCGTCGCGCAGGACGGCCCCCTCGATCAGCCCGTAGGGACGGTCGGCGGCGTAGAACACCTCGTTGGGGTTGTCCATCCCGAACGGGGTGAGGTCCACCGTGAAGTGGTGCTTGTTCGGCATGGCCAGGCGCACCTCACAGACCTCGTCGCGGGCGTTCAGCACCCGCTCGCCCATCGCGTAGAGCGTCTGCTGCAGCGACAGGCTGTAGGTTCCGGCGAACGCCTCGACCAGGTGGCGGCGCACCTCGTCGTAGGACTCACCGTACGCCGCCCGCCCGCCCGTCCCGCCGGGCGCGTGCCGCCAGCGGGCCGTGACCTCGGTGGCCAGGACGCGGTCGGCGGTGGGTCTCAGGGTGGTGTACTCGTCCTCGGCGAACCCTGAGAACTCCGAGTCGGTCGAGTTGAGCACCACCAGGTCCTTGAGCCCGGAGACGACGGTCACGGTGCCGTCGGAGTCGTGGTGGACCAGGCAGGTGCGGGTCTCGCGGCCGGAGCGGACGAAGGAGTGGCGCCGGTCGCCCGCTCCCGGGCCCGTCGCGGTGGCGGGCACCGGGATGCGGTCCCAGAAGTGCTCCTCGACCTCCACCCGGGCGTGGTGAACGGCCGGCTGGGATTCCACGTAGTGGCGGGCCAGCAGGATCGCGAAGTCCTCGATCTCGGCCACGCCGTGTTTCCCGGCGAAGGCGTACACGGTGTTCTTCTGCGTGTCGGTGGGCAGCACCGTGGCGTTGTCGCCGGTGAGGTGGACGGCCTCCATGTCGCCGGACAGGGCCGTGGAGACGGTGACGTCCTTGAGGTGGTGGACCCCGCCGTCCCTGGCGACGCGGACCAGGCGGACCTCCGCCTTGCCGTAGCGGTTGGGGCCGAGAACGACGCGCATGCTAGCTCCCCCGGTACGTCGAGTAGGCGAACGGGCTGAGCAGCAGGGGCACGTGGTGGTGCTCCCCCGGGTCGGCCACGGTGAAGTCGATCGAGACGCGCGGGTAGAAGGCGTCCACCGCGCGGGCGGCGAAGTAGCCGCCGGTGTCGAAGACCAGCCGGTGGGCGCCCGCCCCGCACGTCCACCCGGTGATCCGGCCGTCGGCGTCGGTGACCCCCTCGGCGAGCATTTCGCCGTCCCGCTCCAGGCGGACCGCGACCCCGGCCGCGGGCCTGCCGAGGGCGGCGTCCAGGACGTGCGTGGACAGGCTCATGCGACACCCTCCGGAGGGGGAACGAGGGCGGACGGGCTCATACGGCGTTCTCCGGACGAGGCACGTGCGCGGACGCGCTCATGCGGCGTCCGCCGGGACGGCACGGGGGTGGACGGGCTCATGCGGCATCCTCCGGAGGGGACACGGGGACGGGCGGGCTCGGGGTCTCCTCCGGAGGATGCGCGGGGGCGAGGAGTTTGGCCAGCCGCAGGCGGGTGATCGCGGCGAGCTCGGCCCTGACCACGTCCCGCTCGGTCTCCTCGTCGTTGCCGAGCCGCCCGGTGAGGCGCTCCAGCAGCTCCGCGGCCGACAGGCCGGTGGCGCAGACCAGGTAGACGTGGCCGAACCGCCGCTCGTAGGCGCGGTTGCCCTCCGCCAGGCGGTCCAGGAGCTCGCGACCGGCAGCGCCGACCCCGGACTGCTCCTGGCGGGACCAGGCCGACTCCCTTCCCGCGGAACCGGCGCGACCGGTGGAACCGGCACGACCGACGGAACCGGCACGGCCGACGGGATCAGCACGACCGACGGGATCAGCACGGCCGACGAGATCGGCACGACCCGCGGCATCGACGGAACCAGGGGCATCGGCGGGATCGGCGGGATCGGCGGAACCGGTGGGGCCGGCAGGATCAGCGGGACCGGGCCGCTCGGGTGCGGGCTCCGGCGCGCGGGGGGCCTCTCCGATCCTGGGGTGGGCCGCCAGCGCCTCGCGCACGTCCTGCCAGTCCAGCTCCCGTACGACGGCCTCCGCCGTGCCGGCCAGCCGGTCAGGGTCGGGGTAGGGGCGCAGCGCGGCCACCCGCCGGGCGAAGAGCGTGCTCGCGCAGCAGGTCAGCAGCTCGGCCTCGGCCCCGGCCGGGTCCAGCGCGTTGAACGCGTCGAGCCCGTCGAGCCTGTCGAGCCCGTCGAGCGGCAGAGCGGGGCTCGCGGGATGCGGCGTGGACATAGTGAGCAGTACACACACCGCGGGCGCCTCCGGTCCAGCGGCAGGACGTCCGAATCGCGGCAAGGGTCCGCCATGAGTTTTCGTAACATGCTCCAAACCCGGCTGTGTCCGGCGCTCGGTTACCCTCACGACATGCGGCTGAGCGCACTGCTGGAGATGACCGGGCTGGGCCTGTCGCTGCTCACGGGCCGTGACGAGCCGGACCCGATGCTCCGCTGGGTCGTCACCACCGACCTGCTCGACCCCGGCCGCTACCTCGACGGGGGCGAGCTGGTCCTGACCGGGCTGGTCTGGCGCCAGGACCCGGCCGACAGCGAGACGTTCGTCGGATGCCTGGCGGCGGCCGGGGTCTCGGCGCTGGGCGCGGGCGACCCCGGCCGCGACGAGCTCCCGCCCGACCTCGTGCGCGCCTGCCTGCGGCACCGCATCCCGCTGCTGCACGTACCGCCCGCGCTCTCCTTCGCCGAGCTGACCGAGCAGGTCGTACGGCGCCTGTCGGCCGGCAGGGCCTCGGACATCACCGCCGTCCTCGACCGGCACCGCAGGCTCGTCGCCGGGGTCACCGCCGGCGCGGGCCTGGCCCCGGTGCTCCGGCTGGTCGGCCACGACCTGGGCATGCCCTGCTGGGTGCTGACCCCGGCCGGGCGGGTGGTGGCGGGCTCGCACCCGCTCGCCGAGGGTACGGCCCCGCTGCTGGCCCGGGGTTTCCTGACGGCCAAGCGGATGCCGTGCGTCCCGCCCGGCGCGGAGCGCTACTCGGTGCTCGCGGTGGACGAGCAGGGCACCCCGCGGGTCGCCGACTGGTTCCTGGCCTTCGAGGGCTCCTGGCAGGACTGGACGCCGGAGCGGCGGGCGCTGGCCGCCGAGCTGGCCGCCGTGGTCGCGCTGGAGCGCGCCCGCCTGGACGACCGGCTGACCCCGGAGGGGCGTACCGCCCAGGAGCTGGTCGGGCTCGTCCTGTCCGGCGGCAGGCCGGACGACCTCCTGCCGCGCCTCCGGGTCACCGGCCTGCTGTCGGAGCGCGGCTACGTGGCGGTGTCGGCGACCGCCCACGGGGGCCTGAGGCCGGGCGAGCTCCGCGTCGCGGTCAAGGAGATCCTGCACCGGATGTGCGCCTTCCCCGCGGTCGGCGTGGCCGGGGGCACCGGGGGCGTCAGGGACATCGGGGGCGTCAGGGACGCCGGGCACGCCGGAAGCGGTGGAGGTGCCGGGGAGACCGGGGCTCCGGCGGGCCTGGAGGACGAGATCATCGCGCTGCTGCCCGCCCCGGGGCCGGGCGGCGCGGGGGAAGGCGCCGGGGGGACCGACGTCACCGCCGAGGTGCGCGAGGCCGTACGGGCTCTGGCTCCCGGGCTCGGCACCGGCAGGCTCACCGTCGGGGTGAGCGGCGTCGTGCCGTTGGAGGGGTTGCGCGGCGCCGTGGAGGAGGCCCGGCACGCCCGGCGGATGGCCGAGGGCCGCCAGCAGCCGGACGCGGTCGTGGGCCACGACGAGCTGGCCACCCATCTGCTGCTGCTCGCCTCCGTTCCCGACGACGTGCGGCGGGTGTTCCGGGCCCGGCTGCTGGACCCGCTGCACGACTACGACCGCGCGCACCGCGCCGACCTGGTCGGCACGCTGGAGACGTTCCTGCGGGTCTCGGGCTCGTGGACCAGGTGCGCCGAGATCCTGCACGTCCACGTCAACACGCTGCGCTACCGCATCCAGCGCATCGAGGAGCTGACCGGCCGCGACCTGTCCGGCCTGGAGGACCGGGTGGACTTCTTCCTGGCCCTGCGGCTGGGGTGATCCCCCGGCGACGATGCCCTGCCGCTCGGCCGGCCGCCGCACGTCACGGCCGGCCGGGATCGCCGGGCGTGGTCGTCCCGGCCTGGCGCCCCGCCGCCCGGCCGGCCGCCGGAGGCCACGCCCGGGGCCGGGACGACACGCCGGAGGCCACGAGAGGACGGAAGGACGGCAGGCGGACACGGCGCGGGAACGGCGCGGGAGCGGCGTCCGGACGGGGGGAGCGCCTAAAATGGGCCTCACCATGACTCCTCTCACCCCCATCGGCGGACACGTCTCCGTCACCGGCGGGCTCGCCAAGGGCGGGCTGAAGTACGCGGCCGACATCGGCGCCGAGATGATCCAGGTGTTCGTCACCAACCCCCGGGGCTGGGCACTCGCCGCGGGCAACCCCGCCCAGGACGCCAAGCTGCGCGACTCGGGCGTGCTCTCCTTCGTGCACGCGCCGTACCTGGTCAACCTGGGCTCTCCCAGCGCCGACACCCTGGAAAAGTCCCTGGCCACACTGCGGCACGGCCTGCTGCGCACCCACGCGATCGGCGCGAAGGGGCTGGTCGTCCACACCGGATCGGCGGTGAGCCAGTCCCGCGACGACGCCATGCGCCAGTTGCACGAGCGGCTCCTGCCGCTCCTGGAGGAGATCCCCGACGACGGGCCCGACCTGCTGCTGGAGTCGATGGCGGGACAGGCCGGGATGCTCTGCAGGACCGTCCAGGATCTCGAACCCTACCTGGAGGCCCTGGAGTGGCACCCCAAGGCGGGCGTCTGCTTCGACACCTGTCACTCCTTCTCCGCCGGTCACGACCTGTCGACGTCCGAGGGCGTCAAGGAGACGCTCGACGCCCTGCAGGCCATCGCTCCCGGGCGGCTCAAGCTCATCCACGCCAACGACTCCAAGGACGAGTGCGGCTCCTCGAGGGACCGGCACGCGAACCTCGGCGCCGGTCACATCGGTGTCCGGCCCTTCATGGACATGCTGCGCCACCCGGTGGCCGCGGGGGTGCCGTTCTGCATCGAGACCCCTGGAGGGGCCGAGAAGCACCGCGAGGACATCGAGGTGCTCAAGAGGCTCCGCGACGGCGAGATGCCCGTCGGCGGGAGCGACGACGGGGAGACCGTCGTCGAGATCCGCAGCGTGGAGATCAGCGGTGTAGAGGTTCGCACGACCGGGACGGGGGACGTCGAGGTTCGCGGTGTCGAGGTTCGTACGGCCGAGATCCGCACCGTCGAGACCGGCGATGTCCAGACCGGTGACGTCGAGACCGGTGACGTCGAGACCGGCGATGTCCAGACCGGTGAAGTCGAGACCGCCGGTGTCGAGATTCAGGGTGCCGGGACCGGTGCCGTCGAGGTTCCGGCCTCGCGTCCCGAGGCGTCGATCCCCCAGCCGTCGAAACCGGCCCGCTGAGATCCCCACGGGTGCCCCGGAAGTCTCCCGGAGCACCCGTGTCCCCTGTCCCCTGTCCCCTGTCCCCTGTCCCCTGTCCGCGGGACGATCGTCCCGCGAGAACGGCCCCGGCGAGAACCGCGAGGCGGACGGCATGCCCGCCTCTCGCCGGAAATCGTGAGGCCGGGCGGGTGCCCGTCCCCCGGCGAAGGCCGTGAGATCGGACGGGACGCCCGTCCTCGTGATCCGGCCGCCCCCGTGTGGCCGGATCACGAGCAGGCCCGCCTGCGCGGGCGTCCCGTCTCATCGGAGATCGGCGGCCCCTTCCCCCCGGTCAAGGACCTGGCGGCCGGATGACCGGGTTTCGCCGGTTACCGGCGATCACCCAGTGCCCGCGCATCAGGTCTTTTGCGAGCCTTGCGGCTCTGTCCCCCCTGATGCGGCGGGTCTCGCTCTCCGATGAGGGAACACTATGGGCGCGTCCGGACGAGGGAGCGGCGCTTGGAGGGCAGCGCGATTAACGGTTTGTAGTTGTCGATGTGCGGAGTGCGGCGACACGACGAACGGTGGGCGGCGGACGACGAGTGGTCGATCCGGGGCCCCTGGGGCTGGCGAAGACCCACGGGGGTGTGGAATCGCGACCGGCCCACGGGTGGCCTCACCGGACGGGATCCGGACCACGGACGAGGCGGGACACCGGGCCATGGGCGAGCCTCACGGGTGAACACAGGCACCGACGGGCCCCACAGGACACGGGCCGGGCGAGCCGGCCCCTGATCGGTTGCGTGTCAGTGGGCGGCGCCGAGTTCGATGAGCAGGACGCCGGTCATGATGAGCCCGATCCCGCCCACCATGATCCTGGTGAGAGGTTCGCCGAACAGGACGCGAGAGGCCAGGGCGGTGAGGGCGACGCCGCAGGCGGCCCAGATTCCGCAGGCGACGCCCAGCGCCATGCCGCCGCTGAGGGCGAGGGCGAGGAAGGTGAAGGCGATCAGGTGGCCGGCGGCCACGGCGGCCATCCAGGCTTTGCGTGCGCCGGGCTGGGAGGCCATGCGCAGTGCCAGGGTGGCGGCGACCTCGGTGACGATCGCGACGATCAGGAGCAGCCAGATCATGCGCTCTGTCCTTTCCCGGGGCGGGGTGCGTGCTGAGCGCCGAGCTCGACGTACAGCACCCCGGCGATGACCAGGACCAGCCCGGAAAGGTTCAGGACCGGTTCCGGAGGTCTCGGCGGGTCACCGCAGGGCCGCGGAGGGAACCGCCCTGCCCTGAACCGCGCCGGGCGCTCCGGACACCTTCGACGCACCGGCTCCCCTCGGCCCGTCGGCCGCACCCGGCCCACCGGCCGTCCTCGGCCCGCCGCTCATGGCCGGCCCACCGGCCGTCCTCGGCCCGTCGAGCATGCCCGGCCTGCCGATCGCCCTCGGCCCGTCGACCGTGCGCGGCCCGTCGACCGTGCGCGGTCCGTCGCCCGTGCGCGGCCCGTCGGCCCCTCTCGGCCCCTCGACCGTACGGGGCCCGTCGGCCGTGCCGGGTACACCTGTTCCCCCCGTCATCCGAGGCGCATCGCCCATGCCTTCGTCGGCGGACATCTCCGACGCCCCGATGACGGTGGCCACACCGGTCACGCCCGGCACGTCCGGGCGGTCGCGGAACTGGCGGACGAGCCGTTCGCGGACCTGACGGGTGTGGCGGCGGCTGACCGGGAGCGTCTCGGTGCCCACCCGGAGCATCACCCTGCCCCCGTCGAAGCGCAGCTCGCTCACGTGCCGTACCGCGACCAGGGTGCTGCGGTGCACCCGGATGAACCCCGAGCCGGCCCAGCGCCGCTCCAGGGCGGCCAGCGGCATGCGCACCAGGTAGCTGCCCTCGTCGGTGTGGAGCCGGACGTAGTCGCCCTGGGCCTCGGCGTACCAGACCGCCTGCTGGGGGACGAACCTCGTCCGCCCGGCCAGTTCGACCGGGATGACGTCCTCGGGCACCGGCTCGACGGCGGCGGCGGGGGCCGCGTACTCCAGGCGCCGTACGGCCTCGGCCAGCCGGTCGGCCCTGACCGGCTTGAGGAGGTAGTCCACCGCCTCCAGCTCGAACGCCTGCACCGCGCGGTCCTCGTGGGCGGTGACGAAGACCAGTTTGGGCGGGTTGGGAAAACCCGCGATCAGCCGGGCCAGATCCAGGCCGTCGAGGCCGGGCATGCGGATGTCGAGGAAGACCCCGTCCAGCCGCTCACCCGTGCCGATCATCTGGACCATGTCCTGGAGCGCGTTGACCCCGCCCACGGCCGTGGAGACGTGCTCGATACGGGGGTCCTGGCGCAGGAGATAGGCGATCTCCTCAAGAGCGGGGACCTCGTCGTCAACGGCCAGGACTCGCAACATGACCCTACGCTGTCCCTTCGAGCACACCCACCGCAACCCTCATGGCAACTTCAGGTAATAGTTTGACTACAAATAGCTACCACCGGAGGGGGCTTGGGCACACGGAGGCGCACCCGGGTGCCGGCGTCCGGCGCGCTCTCCACCGTCAGGCCGTAGTCCTCCCCGTAGAGCTGACGGAGCCGCAGGTCGACACCGGCGAGCCCGGCCCCCTCCTCGGCCCCGGGCGCCACGGAGCCGCCGTCGAGGAGAAGCGCGACCTGCTCGGCGGACATGCCGGGGCCGTCGTCCTCCACGCTCACGTGCGCCTCGGCCCCGGCGTCGTGGACCGTCACCCGCACCTCGCAGGAACGCCCGGTGGCGGCCACGCCGTGCTTGACCGCGTTCTCCACCAGCGGCTGCAGGCACAGGAACGGCACCGGCAGCGAGAGCACCTCGGGTGCCACCCGGACGGCGAAGCGCAGGCGGTCGCCGAACCTGGCACGTTCCAGTATCAGGTAGCGGTCGACGCAGTGCAGTTCCTCGGCCAGGGTGGCCAGATCGCGGGCCCGGCGCAGCGCGTACCGGTTGAAGTCGGCGAACTCCACCAGCAGTTCCCTGGCCCGCTCGGGATCGGTGCGGACGAACGAGGCGATGGTGGTCAGCGCGTTGTACACGAAGTGCGGGGACATCTGGGCGCGCAGCGAGCGCATCTCCGCCTCCATGGCGCGCCGCCGCGAGGAGTCCAGCTCGGCCAGCTCCAGCTGGCCCGAGGCCCAGCGGGCGACCTCGGTGACGGTCCTGACCAGCCCGGTGCCGACCACACTGTCGTACGCGGCCAGCGCCCCGACCGCCCGCCCGTCGACGGTGAGCGGCACCACGATCCCGTCCCCGGCGGCGGCGCAGCCCGGTGTGTCGCAGCCGGAGGCGTCCCCGGAGACCAGGCGCGGGCGCGCCGAGGCCAGGACGGGACCGGCGTGCTCGCGGGCGTGGTCGCGCCTGCAGGCCGGTGCCCCGTCCCAGGCGAGCAGGCCCTCGGGGCCGGTGACCGCGACGGCGCCGGTGCCCAGCAGGGCACGCAGGTGACCGACGGCCTTGCGGGCGGAGTCGCGGGTCAGGCCCGAGCGCAGCGAGGGCGCCGCCATGGCCGCGATGTGCAGGGTGACGAAGGTGGCCTCCTCGGTCGGCCCGCCCGCGTCGCCGGAGGAGGGCCGCCGCCGGCGTGGGAGGACGAATCCGATGAGGACGCTCAAGGCGCAGAGAAGCACCCAGCCGGTGGTCGACATGCGGGAAACCGTAGTCAACCCGCCCGTCCGATCAGGGGCGAACGCCGATCACGGCGGGCCTTCGCCCGCTTCCTCCTGGTACGAGTACCGCTGCTCGCGCCAGGGGTCGGCGATGTTGTGGTAGCCGCGCTCCTCCCAGAAGCCGCGTTTGTCCTCCAGCAGGTACTCCACGGCGCGCACCCACTTGACGCTCTTCCACGCGTACAGGTGCGGGACGATCATCCGCACCGGGAACCCGCGCTCCGGGGAGATGGGCTTCTCGTCGAGTTCCATCGCGAACATGGTCTGGGCCCGGGCGAAGTCGCCCAGGCGCACGTTGGCGCTGTAGCCGTACTCGCCCCAGATCATGACGTGCTGCACGCCGGACGCGGGCGGGGCGAGCTCCATGAGCGTCGCCGTGGACACCCCGCTCCACTCGTTGCCCATGATCGAGAACTTGGTGACGCAGTGGAAGTCGGCCAGGACCGTGGTGCGCGGCAGCTCGGAGAACTCGGGCCAGCTGAAGCCGTGCTGCTCGCCCGAGGCCGTCGCCCCCATGACGTGCAACCGCCAGGTCGCCGGGCGGAAGGTGGGCACCCGGCCGTAGTGGATCACCGGTCGCCCCCGGGGGACGTACTGGCCCGGAGGCAGGCGAGGCTCCTCGGGCGGTTCGGGCTGCTCCACCATCACTCCCCTCGCCGTTTCCCCGGTGGCACGGGGTAATCCTGCCATCGCGGGTTTTCCCCCGGCCCGGCGGGCGTCGTATAGCGCCCCCGGACCCGGCCGAAGAGCACGTCCGGGCCGGTGCCGGGGGTGCGGGGCGTCTCAGGCGTCGAGCCGGTACTCCTGCAGGGACCCGGCCAGCCGGACGGCGAGCTCCTCGACGTCGAGGCGCCGTTCGATCCTCCTCAGGTCGGCGACCTTCGCGGCGGTCTCGGTCCGGCGCGGGGCCAGCAGCGAGCAGCAGTCCTCGTCCGGCAGCTCGGAGATCGCCAGGGTGCCGATACGGCGCGCCTCGGCCATGATCTCGGTCTTGTCCAGGCCGATGAGGGGACGCAGGATCGGCATGTCGACCGCGTCGTCCTGGGCGGTGATGTTCTGCAGGGTCTGGGAGGAGACCTGGCCCAGGGAGTCGCCGGTGACCAGGGCTCCGGCGCGCAGCCGGCGGGCGACCTCCTCCCCGGCCTTGAGCATCAGGCGGCGCTGGGTGATGATCGCCAGGCGCTCCTGGCCGGAGACCTTGATGGACTGCTGGGCCTTGCCGAAGGGCACGACCCACAGCCGGGAGCCGCCCTGGAACCTGTCGAGCGCCTTGACCAGCGCGTACGCCTTGTAGATGGACTCGGAGGTGCTGAAGGGGATGCCGGAGAAGTGCAGGAAGTCCACCCGCAGGCCGCGCCGCATCATCCGGTAGGCGGCCACCGGCGAGTCGATGCCGCCGGACATCAGGACCAGGCCCCGGCCGCTGGTGCCGACCGGCAGCCCGCCCTGGCCCGGCTGGCCGTCGGTGAAGACGAACGCCTCGTCCCGGTCGACCTCGATGGAGACCACCAGCTCGGGCTTCCTGAGGTCGACGGGCAGGCCGTAGATGTCGTTGAGCTCCCCGCCGACCGAGCGGTCGAGCTCCATCGAGTTGAGGGGGAAGCGCTTGTCGCGGCGGCGGGAGCGGACGGCGAAGGAGACGCCGCGCCTGACGTCCTCGCGGTCGGCCAGCAGCTCGATCGCGGCCTTGGTGATCGCGGAGGGGTCCTTGGCCACCTTCCAGGCGCGGTGCACCCAGACCAGGCCGGGGACGTAGGAGACCCGCTCGGCGACCGCGTCGGCGATCCCGGCGTCGCTGCCCTCCGGCAGGAAGAGCGCGATCACGCCGTGACGCTGCCGCAGGTCGACCTTGACGCCGACGTCCTTCAGGGCGGCCTTGATGTTGGCCTGCAACCTGCGCTCGAAGAGCTCGCGATTGTTGCCCTTGAGGACGACCTCGCCCAGTTTGAGCAGAACGCAGGGCTCGCCCAAGGCGGACATGGTCATGGTGCGACCTCCGGTGGAGCTTCGAGGGGAACGGGGGTGTCGGGGGCGTACAGGGGACCGGAGAGGACTCGCGGGCACGCGCGGGGGCGCGACCCCGGGCCTTCCCGGCCCCGGCCTTCCGTGGGGCTCGCCGTCGAGGCTTCCAGATGTTTGAGGATTTTCAGGGAGTTTTGGAAGTTTAACGGCGGACCACGGGTGGGCTTCGTCAAGTCTCTCGCGTGTCCGCGTAAAGGCAACGTCTCGACTGTGTCACCTTAGTCGCCCTATGACTCGTCGAGTCCCTGCTCGATCGCGTATCGCACGAGTTCCACCCGGTTGTGAAGCTGGAGCTTGTTCAGCGTGTTCTGGACGTGGTTCTGCACGGTCCGGTGGGAGAGCACCAGCCGCTCGGCGATCTGCCGGTACGACAACCCCTTGGCGACCAGGCGGAGCACCTCGGTCTCGCGCTCGGTCAGGCGCGGCGTCGCCTCGGGGGCGGGCCGTGCGGCCAGCCTGCGGTACTCCCCCAGCACGAGCCCGGCCAGGCCGGGGGTGAACACTGCGTCGCCCTCGGCGGTACGCCGGACCGCGTCGAGGAACTCCTCCTTGCTCGCCGATTTCAGCAGGTACCCGGAGGCACCGGCCTTGACGGCCTCCAGGACGTCCTCCTGCTCGCCGCTGGCCGAGAGCACCAGCACCCGGGGCGGCGGCCGGGTCCCGGCCAGTCCTCTGGCCACCTCGACCCCGGACAGGTCGGGCAGGCGCAGGTCCAGCACGACCAGCTCGGGCCTGACGGCCGCGGCCACCCGGAGGGCCTGGCGCCCCTCCCCCACCGTGGCCACGACCTCGTACCCGGCCTCGGCCAGGTCCCTGGCCACCCCGTCCCTCCACATCGGGTGGTCGTCCACCACCATCACGCGCATCCGCCCACCCTAGAACGCCCGGCGGCACGGGTCTCCTCACGGTCCTTCCCGTACCGGGCCGCCGGGATCGCACCGGGCGCCGGAACGCGGACCACGCCCGGCATCGGGGACGGGCACGAGATCGGGGACGGCGACGGGGAGCGGGCCGTCCGTCAGCCGGCCGGGACCGACATCTCGATCTCGGTCCCCCGCCCCGGCGCGGAGATCACGGCGACCGTGCCGCCGAGGTCGGCGATACGTCCCCGGATGGACTGCGAGACGCCGAGCCTGCCGTCGGCGGCGGCCTCCTCCAGGCGTCCGGGCGCGATGCCCGGCCCCTCGTCCCTGACGGTCACGGTGACCAGGCCGTCGTCGGCCTCGGCGAAGACCCACGCGGGCGCCCCCGGGCCGCAGTGCCCGGCGACGTTGTCCAGGGCGGCCCCGACCGCGGCCGACACCTCCGCCGCGACGGCCGCGGGCAGGGTCAGCGGGGTCGCCGGGGCCGAGACGGTGACCGTGGCCGAGCCGTACCGGTGCAGCAGCGCTGCCAGGTCGGCGGTGCCCGCGGCGGGCGGCTCGGGCCGGAGCCTGACCAGCTCCCGCAGGGCGGCCTCCTGCTCACCCGCGAGCCTGCCCAGCTCGGCCGCCTCGCCGCCGATCTCCTGGCCGCGCCGCTGGACCAGCGCGAGCACCTGGAGCACCGAGTCGTGGATGCCGCGGGCGAGCCGCTCGCGCTCGCGGCCCGCGGCCTCCATCTCGATCGCCCGCTGCATGCGTTCCTCGGCCGTCCTCGCCAGCCGGGCGACGTGCCCGACGACCGCGCCGGCCAGGAAGAGCAGGACGATGCCGTTGATCGGCAGCGTCTCGAGCCCGCCGGGGCCGGCGCGCAGCCACAGGTCGGCCGCCGAGACGATCAGCGCGGCCGTGGCGCCCGCCCGCCGTCCGCCGTACACGGCCCAGGCGAGCACCGCGCCGCCGATCCAGGTGCCGGTGACCGGGAGGTCACCGGGCCGGTGGACGCCCTGTACGGCCGGGGAGGCGAGCAGGCAGCCCACGGTCACGAGCATGTCGGCGGCGAGCAGCGGCCGTCCGCGGAACTCCTCGACGGAGTAGGCGAAGATCGTCGCCATGGTCCACAGCGCCATGACGCCGATCACCACCCCGCCGGTGGCCGGGTGGGCGTAGCCTCCGGCGCGGGCGAACAGGACCACCGCGTACGCCAGGGAGGCGACCCGGAACACCGCGACCGCCCGCCAGAACGGCCCCTCGATTCCCGCCACCCGCCGACCTTATCTTTTGCCTGAACGACCGACATCGGCGACATCGTCGACGTCGGCGGGAACCCGGGGACGCGGGGACGCGGCGGGCGGTGCCGGACGGTCCCGGCCGGGTGTGGCTCAGCCGAAGAAGACCTCGGCCTCCTCGTAGCGGCTGGCCGGGACGGTCTTGAGCTCCTTGGTGGCCTCGTCGAGACCGACCCGGACGATGTCGGTGCCCTGCAGGGCGACCATCGTGCCGAAGTCCCCGTCCTGCACCGCGTCCATGGCCTGCAGCCCGAACCGGGTGGCCAGCACCCGGTCGAAGGCCGTGGGCGTGCCGCCGCGCTGGATGTGGCCGAGCACGGTGGTGCGGGCCTCCTTGCCGGTGCGCTTCTCGATCTCCCCGGCGAGGGTCTCGCCGATGCCGCCCAGCCGGACGTGGCCGAAGGCGTCGAGCTCGCCCGCCTGCAGCGCCATCTGGCCCTCCAGCGGGTGGGCGCCCTCGGCCACCACGATGATCGGCGCGTAGCGCGTCTTGAAGCGGGACTCGACGTAGGCGCAGACCCGGTCGATGTCGAAGGGCTTCTCGGGGATCAGGATGACGTTGGCGCCGCCTGCCATGCCCGCGTGCAGGGCGATCCAGCCCGCGTGGCGGCCCATGACCTCGCAGATCAGCGCGCGGTGGTGGGACTCGGCGGTGGTGTGCAGGCGGTCGATCGCCTCCACGGCGATGTTGACGGCCGTGTCGAAGCCGAAGGTGTAGTCGGTCGCGTTGAGGTCGTTGTCGATCGTCTTGGGCACGCCGACGACCTTGACGCCCCTGTCGAAGAGCTGCTTGGCCACCCCGAGGGTGTCCTCGCCGCCGATCGCGATCAGCGCGTCGACCCCGCCCGCCGCGAGGTTCTCCTTGATCTTCTCGACGCCACCCTCGATCTTGATGGGGTTGGTCCGCGACGAGCCCAGGATCGTTCCGCCGCGCGGCAGGATGCCGCGTACCGACTGGACGTCCAGCGGCATGGTGTCGCCCTCGAGCGGCCCGCGCCAGCCGTCGCGGAAACCGACGAACTCGTGCCCGTGGACGGTGACGCCCTTGCGCACGACGGCGCGGATAACGGCGTTCAGGCCGGGGCAGTCGCCGCCTCCGGTGAGCACTCCGATACGCATGACATCCTCCGAGATGGGGTGCGGGACAGATCAAGACAAAGGTGGCCTGATCAGGCGGCATGGTGCGGCCGGCGACAGGCCCTGCGTCGCCGCCGCATCGCATTCTGCCGCCAGAAGCACCAGTGGTCTAGACCAAATGGTACTAGTCCTCGCGGACCCGCTCGCGCGTCCGACGGGCGAAGACCCTGCGAAGATCCCGTGAAGACCCCCTCGCGCCCGGGACGGGACGGGCCCTTCTCCGAGCGTACGCCCGAGGCCGGCCCCCGGCCGGAACCTGACCCCCGGCCCGGAACCGGGTCCCGGCCCGAGGCCGGATCCCGGCCCGGGCCCCGCCCCCGCCTCAGGGCAGCGGCAGCACGCAGGAGGGGCTGCCCACCGCGAAGACCTCCGCCGCGCTCCCGGGGACGCCGTCGTCGAGCGGCAGCACGGCGACGCCGCCCGACCGCTGGTTGGCCACGTACATCCGGTCGCCGGCCACGGCGAAGTGGCGGGGCCAGACGCCGCCGCAGGCCACCTCCGCGACCGGGTTCAGCGCGGGACCCGCGAGGACGGAGATCGTGTCGGGCCCCCGGTTGGCGACGTAGACGAGCTCGCCGGAGCCGGAGACCTCCAGGTGCGAGGGCTCGTTGTGCCGTCCCGTCCCGGTGGCCGGGACGGCCCGGAGCTCGCGCCAGCCGTCGTCGTAGACGCGGACGGTGCCGTCCAGCTCCCCGGTCACGTACCAGTGGTCGCCCGCGCGGGCCATGTGCCGGGGGCCCATGCCCTCGGCGAGCCGCACCGGGCCGTCCGGGTGCGGCACCACCGTCTCCCCGACCAGGTAGCGGCGGACCTCGCAGGCGCCCAGGTCGCTCACGTACAGCACGCCGTCGGGGCCGAAGACGGCCTGGTGGGCGTGGGACCCCTCCCGGTAGGGGAAGATCCACACCTGTTCCGGCAGGCCGTCGGTGCCGAGGCCGTGCACGCTCACCGTGCCGTCCCCGTAGTTGGCCACCGCGAGCCGGGTGCCGGTGGGGTCCACCGCCAGGTGGCAGGGGGCAGATCCCTCGCTGGAGCGCTGCGCGAGCGGGCTGAGCGCGCCGCCCTCGCCCCGGCCGAAGGTCGCGACCGTGCCGCGATCGGCCTCCCCGACCGCGTACAGGATCGGGAGCGTGGGGTGGACGGCCAGGAAGGAGGGGCCGGAGGCCACCGTCTCCCCCAGCCGGACCAGGCCGTCCAGCTCGACCAGGGTGATCCCCGGCCCCGAGCCGCCCGTGTCCGGGGTGTACCCGCCGATGTACGCGACCTCAGCCATCATGCTCCCGCCAGGGGCGCGGCGCCCGCGCCCCGGATCGTCATCCGTTCTCGGCCAGGTGCGAAGGTAGCGCAGCGGACCGGCGACATGTCGGGCACCTGCCCCGGAAGACGGTCCCAATTCTTTGACTTCGTCAAGGAATTGGTTGACGATGTCAAGCATGGATGGACACGTGGCGGAGATCCGCGCCTTCAACCGCTTCTACACCCGGCTCATCGGCGTACTGGAGCAGCGGGTCCTGGGCACCCCGTACTCGCTCACCCAGATGAGGGTGCTGTTCGAGCTCGACCACCGGGGCCGGACGGAGGCGGGCGAGCTGCGGCGGCTGCTCGGGATCGACGCCGGGTACCTCAGCAGGATCCTCGGCGGCTTCGAGCGGGAGGGCCTGGTCGTGCGCGGCAGGTCGGCCGCGGACGCGCGGCGGCAGGTGGTCGAGCTGACCGGGAGGGGGAAGGCGAGCTTCGCCGACTTCGACGAGCGCGCGGCCGAGGAGATCCGCGCGCTGCTGGCCGAGGTGGGCGAGGAGGACCGCGAGCGGCTGGTCGGGAGCATGGCGGCGATCGAGGGGATCCTCGGCCGGGCGCCGCGCACCGGCCGGTCGTACGTCCTGCGCCCGCCGCGCACCGGCGACCTCGGCTGGGTGGTGTACCGGCACGGCGTCCTCTACGGCCAGGAGCAGGGCTGGGGCATGGACTTCGAGGCGATGGTGGCCCGGATCGTGGCCGGCTACGTGGACGGCCACGACCCCCTGCGCGACGCGGGCTGGATCGCCGAGGTGGACGGCGAGCGGGCCGGGTGCGTGTTCTGCGTGCACAAGGACGACGAGACCGCGCAGCTGCGGATGCTGCTCGTCGAGCCGTCCGCGCGCGGCATGGGGATCGGCACCAGGCTGGTGGAGGAGTGCGTGCGCTTCGCCAGGGCCGCCGGGTACCGGCGGATGGTGCTGTGGACCAGGGACGTGCTGCTGGGGGCGAGGCGCATCTACCGGGCCACGGGCTTCGAGCTGGTCGAGGAGCGGCCCGACGGGGACGTCGTCGAGGAGGTCTGGGCCCGCGACCTGTGAGCCGTCCCCGCGACGGGAACCGCCGGCGATGTGACGGGCACCGCGGAAAAGGACGGGAGGACCGCCCCGGCCACGGGGACCGCCGGGCACCTCGCGTGCGGGCCACCCCGGCTAAATACCCTATTTGCAGATAGGTATTATGCGTTTATCGTCGGGGGGCCACCCCGTTCCGTACGAGCTCCGTATGAGGCCGAAGATGCGCTTGCACTGGTTCCTGCCGACCACCGGCGACGGCCACCACGTCAGGCCCGCCACGACCGCCGTCGCGGCGGGGGGCGACGCGGCCAGGCCCGCGACGCTCGACTACCTGTCCCAGGTGGCCCGCGCCGCGGAGGCGGCCGGCTTCGAGGCGGCGCTGACCCCCGTCGGGGCGGGCTGCCCCGACCCGCTGGTGGTGTGCGGCGCCGTCGCGGCGCGGACCGAGCGGCTGAGGCTGCTGGTGGCCTTCAGGCCCGGCTTCACCCTGCCCACGCTCCTCGCCCAGCAGGCGCAGACCTTCCAGGAGATCAGCGGGGGACGCCTGCTGCTCAACGTGGTCACCGGCGGCGACCCGGAGGAACAGCGCGCCTACGGCGACTTCCTCGACCACGACACCCGCTACGAGCGGACCGGGGAGTTCATCGAGGTGCTCAGGCGCACCTGGGCGGGCGAGCCGTTCGACCACCGGGGCGTCCACTACCGGGTCTCCGGCGGCGGGCTGACCGCTCCGCTCCTCGACACCCCCGACATCTACTTCGGCGGGGCCTCCCCCGCCGCAGAACGGGTGGCCGCCGCCGGCGCGGACGTCTACCTGATGTGGGGCGAGCCCCCGGCGATGATCGCCGAGCGGGTCGCCCGGATGCGCGCGCTGGCCGCCGAGGCCGGCAGGGAGCTGCGGTTCGGCATCCGGCTCCACGTCATCGCCCGCGACACCTCCGAGGAGGCGTGGGCGCACGCCCGGCGCCTGCTCGACGGCATGGACCCCGGCCGCATCGCCGCCGCCCAGGCCCGGTTCGCCCGGATGGACTCCGTGGGACAGCGGCGCATGGCCGGCCTGCACGGGGGGTCGGCCGACGCGCTGGAGATCTCCCCCAACCTGTGGGCCGGGGTCGGCCTGGTCCGCGAGGGGGCGGGCACCGCCCTGGTCGGCAGCTACGACGAGGTCGCCGGGCGCGTCCGCGAGTACGCCGGGCTGGGCCTGTCGGAGTTCGTCCTGTCCGGCTGGCCGCACCTGGAGGAGGCCTGGCGGGTGGGCGACTTCGTCCGCCCCCGGCTCGCGGTTCCCTCCCTCGTCGCGTGACGGGACTCCTCCCGGCCGTACGGACACTTCCTTCCGGTACGTACGCAGGGCGCGGCATGAGGACCAGGCCCGGCGGGCGCTCCCGCTGAGCCGTTTCGCACATCACGCGGGGCATCGACGGCAAAGGCGATCGCGACGAGGTGAAGTCGCGGTCGCCTTTGCCGTTCCCCGGCGCCGGCGGAACCAGGGCGGCGGAGAACGGGGGGCGCCTGAGGGCGATCCCACCCGCTCGGCCGGGCTCTCGGCCGCGGCCTTCGCCGGGAAGAATGAGCGGCAGTCGACGAACGCGCACGCTGATCCGTACGGAAGGCACCATGACTGTTGCACCGGCCAGAGCCGCCCTCGCCCATCACCTGCGGGAACTTCGCGCCCTCACCGGAAAGAGCCTGAAGGAGCTCGAACGGGTCACCGCGGCGAGCGACTCCTCGCTGTCGCGCTACTTCTCGGGGGCCGCCTGCCCTCCCTGGTCGGTGGTCGAGGCACTGTGCCGGGCCGCCGGTCGCGACGCGGACGAGCTGCGTGAGCCGTGGGAGGCCGCCCGGCGGGCGCGGCTGCAGCGCTACTACCCCTCGGCGCGGGAGGAGGCGGCCGATCCGAAGGCGTCGGGAGGACCTCCGGAGGCCGCCGAGCAGGAGACCGTGGAGCCCAGGGGCCGGGAGGACCCGGGGAGCGCTCGGGAGCCGGGACACCCGGAAGGCGGGAAAACCCCCGAGGCCCCCGAGGCCCCCGAGGGCGCGGGGAAGCCGGTGGAACCGGGTGGCCCCGACGGCGCGGCGGGACGGCGCAGGGCGAACCCCCGTCGACGGCGGGTCGTACCGATCCTGGTGACGCTGCTCGGCGTCGCCGGGCTGGCCGGAGGGGGCTACCTGTGGAGCGGCTCCGGTGAGGAGCGGCAGACGAGGCGGTACTGCCCGTGGCGCTACGTGGTGACCGACGGGGACCCGGCGCCGGTGCGGATCGCCGACCGGCCGGGCGCCAACCGCCGGCACATCCCCAAGACGTACCTGCCGGAGGAGGTCTTCTACGCCGCCGAGCCGCCCGCCGTGCGGAACGAGATGATGCAGACGATCCACGGCTGGGTCACCCAGGGGGACTGGATCCAGCGCGCCCCGGGCCCGTGCGTCACCGAAGCGGGCAGGCTGTGACCGCAGGTCAGGGCGTGCGGGACGGATGCGGGACGAATGTGGGACGCCGCCGGCGCGTCCTGCCCGCGCCGGGCTGGCTAGCGTACGACCGAGAACGCGCCGGCAGGCTTCGCGCCCCTTCCCGGGCGGTTCTCGCTCACAGAAGAACAGATGACCAGCACAGGAACGGTCGCCCGGTGTCACCGGCGACCTCCTGACGGGAGGCAGAGGTCAGTGAACACAGTGGTACGCACGGAGGATCGGCTCGCGACGGAGCGGTTCTGGTCCTGGTTCTCCCACCTACCCCGCGGGAGGCGGCCGGTCCGGGGGACCGGAGCGCCGGCGGACACGCGAAGCGGGGCGAACGATCCCGCACGCCCCGCCGTCCACGCCTCCCCGCCGGAAGCCCACGCGGCCCCGGCCGCTCACCCGCACCAGCTGCTGGCGAGGATCCACGTCTTCGTCGAACGGCACCTGGACGACCCGCGGCTCTCCCCGGCCATGATCGCCAGAGCGCACAACATCTCCGACCGCTCCCTGTACCGGCTCTTCCAGGACGAGAGCGTCACCGTGTCGCAGCTCATCCACCGCCGGCGGCTGGAGCGGTGCAGGGACGACCTGGCCGACCCCGGCAACCGCGACCGGCCGATCCACGCCATCGCGGCCCGGTGGGGCTTCGGCGCCGCCGCGCACTTCACCCGCGCCTTCCGCGCCGCCTACGGGCTCAGCCCCCGGGAGTACCGGCACCGGTACGCCCCCTGTCCGCCGTCGGAGGCCTGACGGCGTAGGTCCGGCGACGAGACGCCGCCGGCCCGGGACGGGCGCACGGGTCAGCGGCGGAAGGGACCGGATACCTCGCAGGTGAGACGCCGCCCGCCCGGGACGGGCGCACGGGTCAGCGGCGGAAGGGACCGGATACCTCGTAGGTGACGCCGCCGGTGCCGTCGGCGTCACCCCGGGGTCCGCGCTGGGAGGAGAAGTACAGGCGGTCGCCGGCCGGGGAGAAGGCGGGGCCGGTGATCTCCGATCTCGGGTGTCCCTCGATCCGTACGACCGGGGCCACGACCCGGTCGGGGGTGATCACGTTGATCTCCATGTCGCCGCCGTCCTCGGCGACGTACAGGTCGCCCGAGGGGGTGCCGGTGATGTTGTCGACACCGCTCAGCGGGGCGCCGGCGTCGTAGACGACGCGCAGGGTCTCCTCCTCGGCGTCGTAGGCCCACACGCGGTCGTCGCCCTTGGTGGTGAAGAAGCACACCCCCTCGGCGTAGTGGCACCCCTCTCCCCCGGAGAAGCGCCGCGCCCCCTCGACCTGGTGGCGGGTGGCCACCGGTTCCGCCCCCGGGTCGGGCACCGGACGCCAGAGCACCCGCCGGCCACCCCGCCGCCCCGCGTCCCACCGAGCCCCTTGAGCTCCCCGGCCGGTGCCGCGCCCGGCGCAGAGCACCTCCAGCCGGCCGGAGGTCAGGTCGCCCCAGTGCAGCGGCCGGAACCGGTAGAAGCAGCCGTCCGGCTCGTCCTCGGTCAGGTAGACCACGCCCCGCTCCGGGTCGCAGGCCGCGGCCTCGTGCCGGAACCGGCCCATGGCCAGGCGCGGCATCGCGGCCCGCGCGCCGTAGGGGTCGCACTCGAAGACCCGCCCCCGGCGGGTCTCCTCGCACGACAACCAGGAGTTCCAGGGGGTGGCGCCACCGGCGCAGTTGAGGTCGGTGCCCGACAGGACGCGGTAGGCGCCGACGACGGCTCCCCCGGGCCCGAACCTGACGGCCGACGCCCCGCCGACCAGCGGGACCTCGGAGTTGGACACGTAGATCCAGCCGTCGCCGTCCGGGAAGCACGCGCCGCCGTCCGGCGCCGGGTGCCAGCGCGTCCCGCCGATCCGCCTGCCGCTGCGTGCGACGACCCTCGCGGTGAACCCCTCGGGCAGCGCGAGCCCGGCCGCGTCCGGCGCGCGCAGCGGCCCGTACGGCCCCGCGGGCCGCGCCGTGCCCCCCACGGTCAGTGCGCCCGCGGCGCCCGCGGCGCCCTGCCAGAGCGAACCGGCCAGGGCCGCGCCGGTCACCAGACCCCCGCTGCGCATCAACGTCCGGCGAAGCATGGCCCCTCCTCGTCGTCCTCACGGTACGCCGCAAGCCGACCGGACCCACATGAACGCCGACACCACGGGCGCAAACTTTGCGTCACCCATCGGGCAAACATCCGTCAAAACAGGTCGACCTATCGCCAAGATCGCCATCCGCCCCGTTTCTCGCGTTCACAGTGGAGATCAAGCGTCATCAGACCGGGGAGGACCGTTGACCGAGGGACTCACGTTCGCGAACCTGGTTTCCGAGACCGCGCCCCGGGTGCAGACCCGCCGCGCGCTGGTCTTCCTCGACTCCCCCCCGGCCCCCCTCACCGTCCCCTCCCCGCCCGCGACCCGGACGCCCGTCCCGCCCCCGGCCCGGCCGGACCTGCGGCTGGTGAGCGCACTGCGCGCCGAGGGGTTCGCCGTCGACTCCGGCGACAGCGAGGGGGCCGACGCGGACGGCGAGCGCGTGTGGGAGCTGCTGCGCTCGGCGCGCGAGGGCGACCTGCTCGTCGTGCGGCTGCCCGCCGACGGCGGCTGGACCTCGGGGCAGCTCGGGGCGATGATCGGCTCGTTCGGGCGGCAGGTCGGCGCGTCGCTCGCCGCCGCCGTGCTGCTGATCGTGGACTTCGGCTGGAGCGCCCTGGGCGGGTCCGCCGGCCCGGTCCGGCAGCTCGCCGTGGCCGGGGAGCCGAAGGTCGCCGCGGCGGCGCTGACCCTGACGCTGCGGCTGGACGAGGCGGTGCCGGGCCCGGCGCGGACGCTGACCGACGTCATCGCCGAGGGCCTGGCCACCCGGGCCGCCGACCTCGACGGGGACGGCACGGTCAGCGTCGGGGACCTGCACGCCTACGCGCTCGCCCGCTACGCGGCCGTCTCGGCCGCCCGCACCCCCATCCTGATCGCCTACGGGGCCGTCGCCGGCGTCCCGCTGACCCCGGTGCGGGACGTCTCGGCCGAGCCGGACGCCGCCTTCGCCGTCGCCCTGGCCCGGCTCGGCGAGCCCGTACCGCCCACCGCCGGTACGGAGATCGTGCGGCGCGTCTACGAGCTGCACCTGAGCGAGCCCGCCAGGGAGCTGCTGCGCAGGGCGGCCCTGCTCGACGAGGACGAGCCGATCGACGAGATCCTCGGCGACGCCGGCGAGCTGCGGCAGTGGGGCCTGCTGGGCGAGACGACCACGTTCGCCCACCCGGACGTGCGGGCCTTCGGCCACGCGCGACTGTCGGCGGCCGAGCGAGCGCAGACCTCGGCGCTGCTGCGCCGGCGCCGCGCCGGGCTGCGGACCGTACGGCCCCGGGCCAGGCTCACCGCCGACCGGTGGACCACCGAGGACCAGCTCGGGCACCGGGTCTACGCCGAGGCCATCGCCGCGTTCGTCCGCCACCCCGAGACCCGGCCCCCGCTGACCATCGGCCTGAAGGGGCCGTGGGGCACCGGCAAGACCTCCCTGATGCGGATGATCCAGGACCTCCTCGACCCGGGGGCGGCCGGGGACGCCGCCGTCCCGATCCACCTGCCGGGCTCCCGCGCGGAGCGGGCGCCGACCAACGCCGAGGTGCTGGCCAGGGCGGGCCGCCGGGGCCGGGAGAACGCCGGGCAGGCCGAGCCGGACCCGCTCCCGCTGCGGCCGGCGGACTGGCGGCCCACGGTCTGGTTCAACCCGTGGATGTACCAGAGCGGCGAGCAGGTCTGGGCCGGGCTGGCCCACGAGATCATCAGCCAGGTCACCCGGCGGCTGCCCCGCGCCGAGCGGGAGCGGTTCTGGCTGGAGCTGAACCTGTCCAGGATCGACCGGGAGGCGGTCCGCAGGCGCGCCTACCGGCTGGCGATGACCCGCCTGGCGCCGGTGGCCCTGGGGCTGGTGGCGACCCTCGTCGTCACCGGCGCGCTGCTGGCCGCCACCGCCCTGCTGCCCGCCTTCGGCACCCTGCTGGGCAACGTCGCGGCCGCCGTGGGCGCGACCGGGTCGGCCGTCGTGGTGGGGGTGGGCGCGCTGCGGCTGGCGAGGTTCTTCGGCGAGGCCGCGGACAACGCCTTCCGCGGCCTGGTGACCCAGCCCGACCTGCTCGGCTCCGGCGGCCTGGCCGACTCGGCCACCGGCGAGGCCGTGACCGTCCCCGGCTACCGGTCCAGGACCGGCTTCCTGCACCTGGTCCAGACCGACATGCGGCAGGTCCTGGACCTGGTCGCCACCTCCGAGCGCCCGCTGACGGTCTTCGTCGACGACCTGGACCGCTGCTCGCCGGGGACGGTGGCGCAGGTCATCGAGGCGATCAACCTCTTCCTCGCCGGGGAGTTCCCCAACTGCGTGTTCGTGCTGGCCATGGAGCCGGAGGTGGTCGTCGCGCACATCGAGGCCGCCTACCCCGAACTGGCCGGGACGCTGCCCGGCACCGGCAGGTCCGGCCTGGGCTGGCGGTTCCTGGAGAAGATCGTGCAGCTGCCGCTGAGCGTGCCGCTGCTGGACGACGCCGACCGGCTGCCCGCCTTCGTACGGGCCCTGCTGGGCGTTCCCGAGGTCACACCGAATCCGGCCGGACCGCGTCCGGCGGGTCCCCCAGCCGCCCTGGAACGGCTCGACCCGCCACCGGATCCGGCCGGACCGCGTTCACGCGGTCCCCTGTCTCCCGCACGGCCCTTCCCGCGCGGCGTGGCCGGACCGGGCTCGCCCGGCGCCGGCGCACCGCGGGGAGCGGCCGTGCCGGGGCTGCGGGCACCGGTGTGGGCACCGGGGACGCGGGCGAACGTGCCGGGGGCGCGGACCTCCGCGGAGACGCGGGGAGCGCGCACACCGGCGAACGAGCCCGGGCCACGGACCTCGGCGGACGTGCCGCCCTCCTCCGGCGCGTGGGCGACCGACCCGCCGGACCCCGTACAGGTGAGCAGGTTGCAGGACGCCATCTGGGCGCTGCGCCCGACCACCGTCACCATCGACGAGGCCGCCCGGCTGGCGCAGGACGCGCTGGGCATCGAGTGTTCCGACGCGGTCGGCGGCCTGTGCGCGGCGACCCGCGAGGCCGCCGACCGCGTCTACGACGACCTCTACAGCGACGAGAACGCCTACCGGGCCATCGAGTTCGTCCTGCCGGCGCTGACGTTCTTCAACCCGCGCGAGATCAAGCGGTACGTCAACGTCTTCCGCTTCTACTCGTTCCTGACCTACCGCCGCGCCCTCGCCGGGGCGGCCCCGGCCTCGGACGGCGAGGTCGCCAAGCTCGCGGCGCTGGCCGTGCAGTGGCCGCACCTGCTGTCGCTGCTGGTCAGGGAGTCGGAGGGGGTGAGCGTACTGCGACTGCTGGAGGGCGCGGCGGGCGACGCCGAGAGCTGGCGCCGTGCCCTGCGCGAGACCGGCCTGACCCCCTCCGACCCCGGCACCTCCGGAGCCTCCGGTGCCCCCCGCCTGGACTCCCTGCGAGACCTGCTCTCCCGCCCCCACCCCATCGCCGACCTGGCCCGCTACCTGCTCTGACCTTCTGAGTGGATCGTGCTGCCGACTCGTCCGGCCGGGCCGTCCGGATCGGGCCTTTGCGTCGATTCGTCCGAACGGGCGTCAGGCCGGGTCATCCGGACGGCGAGGGCGGCGAGGGCGGCGAGGGCGGCGGGGACGGCTCGCCCCAGTCCCACAGCGCCTGCAGGACAGGGCCGAGGCGGCGGCCCCGCTCGGTGAGGGTGTAGCGCACCCGGGGCGGCCACCCCGGCATCCGGTGACGGTCGAGCACACCGGCCCCGGTCAGATGGGCCAGCCGGTCGGACAGCACCTTGTCCGACAGCCCCGGAAGAGCCCGGCGCAGCTCGGTGAACGTGTGGTCGCCCCGCAGGAACTCCCGGACGACCAGCGTCGTCCAGCGGCCGTGCAGGACCGCGAGGGTGATCTCCACCGGGCAGGACGGGGTGGGCTCGGCGACGTCCGCGCGCGGATCGTCGGGCAGCCCGGGCCGGGCCGGGACCGGAGCCGCACCCCGGACGGGCATCGAGACCGGCGCCGAAGCCGGGATCGAGACCGAAGCCGGGACCGGGGCCGGGACCAGGGCCGGAGTCGGGATCGAGGCCGGCTTCGGCGCCGGAACCGGGTGGCCGACCGTTTGGTGAGTCACGAAGGCGCCTCCTAGCGTTTCCGCGTTCCCCCGATTCCTACCTCCCTTCCGGAAGGACGTGCGTGATGCGACGGCTCGCAGAGACCCCCGAGGACGTCCCGGCCGTGTTCGCCGAGCGTTTCAACAGCGGCGACCCCGATGCGCTGGCGGAGATCTACGAGGACGGGGCGGTGTTCGTCGCCGAACCGGGCTCACCCCTGACCGGCCGGGAGGCGTACGACGCCAACGCCGCCTTCATGGCCCTCGGCCTCCCGATCACGGTGAGCCCCCGGCAGGTCTACAGCACCGGCGACCTCGCCCTGCTGATCGTCGACTGGGTCATCGACGGCACCGGCCCCGACGGCACGCCCGTGCACCTCGACGGCACCGCCACCGACGTCGCCCGGCGCGGCCGGGACGGGCACTGGCGGTACGCCATCGACAACATCTCCGGCGTACGACAGGCGACTGGCTGAGTCCTGACCGGCAGCCGCACACCCCTCGTCACTGCTGGGACCGTTCTCACCGGCCGCGAACGATTCCGACGGTGACGAGGAACACCTGCCCGGGGCGGCGGGCGGCGGGCCGCCGTCCTGGATCGTGAGCGCCGATACACCAGGAGGAGCGGGATGCTCCGCGCGGAGTCGTACGCTCACGCGAGGATCTCGGCGCTCTCCTTCCGCCTGAGGACACCCCTGCACACCTCCTACGAGGACTGTTCCAGGCCGTGGTCTGCCGAGAGTTCTCGGCCGGGGCCGAGGAAGTCCACGGCGTACTCGGTCACGTCGCCGTGCTGGTCCCAGTAGAGGTTGGTCATGGTGAGCGCCGGTGTGCCGCTCTCCACGCCGAGCACGGAGGCGATGTCCCCGAAATCCCCGAGGTCCCCGGCGTCCCCGGGAACCGGCCTGATCGCGACGGTGTCGCGCCGTCTGACGGCACGCCGGCCGGTCCTGTCCTCGATCAGCCCGAAGGTCATTCTCGGGAGCGGTTCCGCGATCAGCAGCTCCGGCACCGCCCGGCCCAGCTCGCCCGAGAGCCAGGACGTGGACAGCGTCACCAGCCCTCCGTCGTCGTAGTAGGCACGACGCCGCCGGACGACGGACGCCCCCTCCTCGACCTCCAGCGCGTCCGCGACCTCCTCGGATGCCGGAACGAGCGACGCGTCCAGGATCTCGACCCGCTCGCCCTCGCGGTAGCCGTTCCCGTTCACCCTCAGCATCCGCAGGCGGTCGGAACCTGCCGTGATCTTCTTCGGCAGGCAGGCCAGGGTTCCGATCCCCGGAACAGACTCCGCGTAGCCCTCGGCCCTCAGCACGGCCGCGACCCGGGTGGCCGTGGCGGTGGACACCCCCTCGTCGCGCATGATCTCTCGCACCGACGGGATGCGGTCACCGGGCCGGATCGCCCCGCTGTCGATCCCGGCCCTGATCTGTGCGGCGATCCGCCTGTACGGAGCCATCGCCCGCGGGTTGTCGGCCATCGTGAAACCCCTGTTCTCGTGCGTTCCGAATCAGCGGTTGACGTCAAAGGTGCTCTAGAACACTATAGAGCTGCCGCGAGCCGAAGAACAGGCACGCGGTTCGCTTCACGATGAGAAAACCCCGGGCGACCCCCTGGACATGGACGAAACGGACCCGCGAACTCGCGCCCCCCTCCACGCGATGGAACCGAACGGGTCAACAACGACCTGCCGGGGCGTCCCCGGACATCCACAGGCGTCAGAAAGAGAGAACCAGCCGTGGAACATTCTCCCGACCCCGGCCGATCGTCCGCCTGTCCCGGTACGGGGCACGACAAAGCCCTCGAAACCGGAACGAACCTGGAACGTGCCCGCGAAGAGGCAGGCCCCCGGCCGGGAAGCCCCCCCACCTGTTCGCACTGGTCCGGGATGCCGAGGACGGCGAAGGACCCGTCGCGAAGGTGGTGGCCTACGGGCTGACATTGCCGGGCGGGACGGCGGCGACCGTCGGGGTGGACGGCCACGGATTCGGCCGGTGGACGAGCGCACACAGTGCCGCACGGCGGTTTCACTCGGATCTCGTCTGGCTCGGGAACGACGACACGAGAAGGCCCGTCCCGTAGAGCCGGAGGCACGACAGGCGGCCTTCCCGTCGTCCCGGGACCTCTCGAAGCCTTCGAGACCGTCCGGTCTCTCGGGGTCGCCGGTGACATGGAAGGCGCCCCGGCTCGTGACGAGCGGGGCGCCCTGAAGGACGGGCTAGCGCTGGGCCTCGATCATCCAGTGGTACTTCTCCAGGTCCTGGGTGATCTCGATGAGCACGTCCTGGGTCATCGGGTCGGCCTTCTCGGTGGCCATGACGCGTTCGCGCATCCTGCGGGTGATGGAGCCGAGGATGTCCGTCATCGCGGCGACGACCTTGCCGTCGTTGAGGTAGCCCGGCTCCAGCTGCGGCACCTCGGTGCTCTTCGCGAGCGTGGAGCCCCGGCCGTCGGGGTTGCACCCCATGGCCACCGCTCGCTCGGCGACGGTGTCCGCGTGCTTCCTGGCAGCCGAGACGATCTTGTCGAGCTGCAGGTGCAGGGAGCGGAAGTTGTGACCGATCACGTTCCAGTGGGCCTGCTTGGTCAGCAGCGACAGGTCGAGCAGGTCGACGAGCGCACCCTGGAGCGCGGTGGCGATGACCTTCTTGTCTTCCGGATTGAGCGGGCTGGTGATCGCGGACATAGAGCGTCCCCCCTGTTTTCGCCTTAATCTCCGGTTTCGTACGGAATGTCCGTACCCATCTATTCGGTTTCTTATGTTGACACTGTCACGATTGCAGTGTCACTATCGCCGTATGGAATGGACCATCGGTGAACTGGCCGAGCAGGCGTCGGCGGCGCTGGCCCCCGCCGCCCGGCAGGGCGGGCGGGGCAGGGACGTGCCCAACGAGCGCGTGATCCGGTGGTACTCCACGATCGGCCTCCTCGACCCGCCCTCGGCCCGCCGGGGACGCGTCGCCGTGTACGGCAGGCGCCACCTGCTCCAGCTCGTCGCCGTCAAGCGACGTCAGGCGGAGGGGCGGACCATCGCCGAGATCCAGGCCGAGCTGGCCGGTGCCACCGACCGGACCCTGGAGTCGATCGCCCGCCTTCCCGGGCAGCGACCGGACCACCAGCCGGACCACAGGCCGGAGCACAGGCCGGAGCACAGGCCCGAACAGGCACCGGGATCAGGGCATGGACCGGCACCGGGACGGCGGCAACCCGTGGCCGAGGCCCCCTCCCCCGCGGCGCCGCGCCCGCGCTTCTGGACCGGCGCCCCGGCACAGGCCGCCCCCCACCCGGCTCCCCACCCTGCTCCCGACCCGGTCATGCGACCGGCTCCCCCCGCGCCCGCCGCCACCTCCGGTCGGGCCGGACAGGCCGGACAGGCCGGACGGATCACCGAACCGAACGGCTCGAATCGACCGGATGAACCGGGCGGACCGGACGTCACCGCCCGCCCACCCGCCCGCCCCGGCGGTTTCGCTCCGCCCGCCCCGAAGGCCGTAGCCGTGAACGTGGCCGTACACGGTGTGCGGCTGGCGGACGGCGTGACGCTGCTGCTCGACGGCGGCCACGACGGCGGTCACGCCCCGTCGCCCGACGAACTCGCCGAGATCGCCGCCGCCTCCCGGGAGCTCCTGTCGCTCCTGCGCGAACGCGGCCTCACACCTCCGGAAGGACTGCACCCATGACCGTTTCCATCACCACGCTGCGACCGGAGGAGTGCCCGCCCGTCCCCGACGCCGGCCTGGGGGCGCTGAGCACCGAACGCGGCAACCTGCCGCTGGAGAGCGTGGACGTGACCGCCGCCGTGTCCGGCCTGACGGCCGGGGTCGAGGTCGTCCAGGGCTTCCGCAACCCGCACGACGTGGCCCTGGAGGCGACCTACGTCTTCCCGCTGCCCGACCGGGCCGCCGTGACCGCGTTCCGGATGGAGGCCGACGGCCGGGTCATCGAGGGTGTGCTCAAGGAGCGCGGCCAGGCCAGGGCCGACTACGACCAGGCGATCTCCCAGGGAAAGCGGGCCGCGATCGCCGAGGAGGACCGGCCGGACGTCTTCACCATGAGGGTCGGCAACATCGTGCCGGGCGAGCGGGTCACCGTGCACCTGACGCTGGACCAGCCGCTCCCGTACGAGGACGGCGCGGCGACCTTCCGGTTCCCGCTGGTCGTGGCCCCCCGCTACGTTCCCGGCACGCCGCTGGACGGCGAGTCGGCCGGGGAGGGATGGGCGCCGGACACCGACGCGGTCCCCGACGCCTCCCGGATCACCCCGCCGGTGCTGCTGCCCGGCTTCCCCAACCCGGTGCGGCTCTCGCTGGCGGTCTCCGTCGACCCGGCGGGCCTGGAGCTGCGCGAGCTGCGCTCCAGCCTGCACGTGGTCCGGGAGGAGGGGAGCACGGTCCGCCTCCAGCCGGGCGAGCGGCTGGACCGCGACTTCATCCTGAGGCTGGCCTTCGACACCTCCACCTCCCTGGCACTGGCCCCCGACGCCACCCCTGACGCCGCGTCGAGCGGCGGGCGGAAGGGCGGCGGGCGGGAGGGCACGTTCACGCTGACCGTCGTCCCCGGAGCCGGGGCGGACGGCGCCGAGGCCCCCAGGAGCAGGGACGTGGTGCTGGTCCTCGACCGCTCGGGCAGCATGACCGGCTGGAAGATGGTGGCCGCCCGGCGCGCCGCCGCCCGTATCGTCGACACGCTCACCTCGCGCGACCGGTTCGCGGTGCTGTCCTTCGACACCGAGGTGGAGTACCCCGACGGGCTCGGCAAGGGCCTGTCGGCGGCCTCCGACCGCAACCGCTACCGGGCCGTGGAACACCTGGCCCGGCTGGAGGCGCGC
Organism: Streptosporangium sp. DT93; assembly: GCF_049844535.1. Lineage (NCBI taxonomy): Bacteria > Bacillati > Actinomycetota > Actinomycetes > Streptosporangiales > Streptosporangiaceae > Streptosporangium > Streptosporangium sp. DT93. The sequence goes on along the minus strand of NZ_JBNCLF010000012.1, from coordinate 59,762 downwards.
GGCGGCACCGAGATGCTGACCCCGCTGGAGCGGGCCGTCACGCTGCTCGGCGACTCGGCCGGGGACCGGGTGCTGGTGCTCGTCACCGACGGGCAGGTCGGCAACGAGGACCAGATCCTGGAGCGGATCGGCGCGCGGCTCACCGGGGTACGGGTGCACACGGTCGGCATCGACCAGGCGGTCAACGCCGGTTTCCTGGGCAGGCTGGCCGGGCTGGGGGGCGGCCGGTGCGAGCTGGTCGAGTCCGAGGACCGGCTGGACGAGGCGATGGAGCACATCCACCGGCGGATCGGCTCCCCCCTGGTCACCGACCTCTCCCTGGAGGCCGACGGGCTCGACCTGGTCGCCGAGAGCGTCAGCCACATCGGCTCGATCTACCCGGGTGTCCCGCTCACCGTGTTCGGCCGCTACCACGGCGCGGCGGGCGGAGCGCTCACCGTGAGGGGCCTGGACGCCGCGGGCCGGCCGTGGGAGCGCCGGGTCGGCGCGACGACGGTGGACAACCCGGCGATGCGGTCGATCTGGGCGCGGGCGCGGCTGCGCTCGCTGGAGGACCGGTACGCGGCCGGTGACCGATCGCTGGAGACCGAGATCGTCGAGACCTCGCTCCGGTACGGGGTGCTCTGCCGGTTCACCGCCTTCGTCGCGGTCGACAGCCAGGTGGTCGCCGAGGGCGGTCCCGGGCACCGGGTGATCCAGCCGGTGGAGCTGCCGCGCGGCTGGGCGAGCCCGGTCGCGGCGGCGCCGATGGCGCCGATGTCGATGACCTCGGCGTCCTACGCGGGCGCGGGCGCGGCCCCGGCCCCCGCCCCGCCGCCTCCGATGGGCCCGCCCGGAATGGCCGCTCCCGGCGCCCCGCCGGCGTTCGGGGCGAGCATGCCCGTCGCCGGCCTGTCGCAGGAGGCGGCCGCGGGTGGTTTCGACGACCGCGCCCGGATACTGCCCCGCTCCGCCCCGAAGCCGGCCGCCCCGCGCGGGGGCGCGGTCCAGGAGCCGCCGCGCGAGCAGCTCGCGCAGGAGCTGAAGCTGCTGCGCGCCGCGGAGTCCCTGCCGGAGGCCGAGCGGCTGCGCGTCCTGGAGGACCTGGGCAGCCGGCTCGCGGCCCTGGCCGTCTACCTCGGCGGCCACCCGGAGCTGACCGCCCTGGCCGAGGACCTGCGGGCGGGCGGGGACCTGGACACCCTCTGGCGCCGGGCGGTGGAGGGTTTGGAGGCACTGGCCGGACCGGCCAGGCGCCGGCCGTTCTGGAAGCGCTGACCCTCCTCCCCCGGGGGGGGGGGGGGGGCGCGGGGGGGGGGGGGGGGGCCCCCCCGGGGGGGGGGGGCCCGGGGGGGGGGGGGGGGGGGGGGGGGGG
>NZ_JBNCLF010000012.1:0-58398 GCF_049844535.1 Streptosporangium sp. DT93 | reverse complement strand
CGCGCCCCCCGCCGCCGCGGGGCTCGCCCGCCCCGCGCGCGCTCCGGGCCGGGCGAAGACCCGGGGTTCCGGACCCGGGCCCGGTGAGGACCCGGGGTTCCGGACCCGGGCCCGGTGAGGACCCGGGGTTCCGGACCCGGGCCGGGCGAAAGCCCCGGGTTCCGGACTCGCTGCCTGACGAAAGCCCGGAACTCCGGGCCCGGCGGGTGAAGGCCCGGGACCGATGAAGGCCCGGGACCGATGGCGGGAAGCGGGAGACGGCGAAGGCCTCGACACGGGCGGAGGGCGAGGCCGAGGCCGGGAGAAGAGGGCTTTCGGGCCGGGCCGCTCCACATAAAGTGGCGGGATGGTGATTCTGGACGGCGGCCTGGCCACCCACCTGGAGGAGCTGGGCGCGGACCTGCGAGACGACCTCTGGTCGGCGAGACTCCTGCTGGAGGACCCCGCCGTGATCCGGCAGGCGCACCTCGACTACTTCGCGGCGGGCGCCGAGGTGGCGATAACGGCGAGCTACCAGGCCAGCATCCCGGCCTTCATGCGCCGGGGGCTGAGCGCCACCGAGGCCGAAGACCTGATCATGCTCTCGGTGCACCTGGCCGCCCAGGCCAGGGACGCCCACGGCTCCGGCACGGTGGCGGCCAGCGTCGGCCCGTACGGCGCCTACCTGGCCAACGGCGCCGAGTACACCGGCGACTACGACCTCGACGAGGACGGCCTGGTCGACTGGCACCGTGACCGCTGGCAGATCCTGGCCGACAGCGAGGCCGACCTGCTGGCCTGCGAGACCATCCCGTCCTACGCCGAGGCCAGGGCGCTGCGGCGGCTGCTCGCCGAGACGCCGGAGATGCGGGCGTGGGTGAGCTTCTCCTGCCGCGACGGCGAGCACATCAACGACGGCACCCCGCTCAGGAAGGCGGCCCGGCTGTTCGCGGGCAACCCGCAGGTGATCGCGGTCGGGGTCAACTGCACGGCGCCGCGCCACGTGCTCAGCCTGATCTCACAGGTCAAGGGCAAGCCCACCATGGCCTACCCCAACTCGGGCGAGGTGTGGGACTCGGGTGAGCGGCGCTGGCTGGGCCTGGCCGACCCGGCGGAGTTCGGCGAGGCCGCCGCCCGGTGGAACGCGGCCGGGGCGGCCTTCGTGGGCGGCTGCTGCCGTACCACTCCCGAGCACATCCGCCAGATCCGCGCCCACCTCACCTGAGGTTCACCGGAGCGACCTGACCGGTCACCGGCACGACCGGGGATCACCCGTCGACGGCGCGAACGGGTGATCACCCACCACCGGCGCGGACGGGATCGCCCGCCACCGGCGCGAACGGGGATCACCCGCCACCGGCGCGAACGGGTGACACCCGTCGACGAAGCGACCGGGGATCACCCCGCCGACCGGCCGAACCTCCCCACCTCCGGGATCACCGCCCCGGGACGAGGTTCGTAGCGCTCCAGCGGCCGGCCGCGCCGGATCAGGGCGCGCAGGTCCGTCAGCGTGCCGGAGACGGCCCCGTCGGCCCTGGCCTGGACGAGGACGTTGCCGATCGAGGTGGCCTCGACCGGGCCCGCCACCACGGGGAGGCCGCACGCGTCGGCGGTGAGCCGGCACAGGAGGGCGTTGCGGGAGCCTCCGCCGACGATGTGCACGGTGTCCACCGCCCGCCCGGTGAGCCGCAGGGCCTCACCGATCGCGGCCCGGTGGGCCAGGGCCAGGGAGTCGACCACGCAGCGCACCGTCCGCGCCCGGGTGTCCGGGACGGGCTGCCCGCTGCGACGGCAGACGTCGGCGATGCGTGCCGGCATGTCGCCGGGGGCGTGGAAGATCGGGTCGTCGGCGTCCACCACCGACCGGAACGGTTCCTCGCGCGCCGCCTGCTCCAGCAACCCCGCCAGGTCCACCGGCCCGCCCGGCCCCGGCGCCCCCGTCGTGGAGGCGCCGGGGGGTGCCGGGGCGGCCGGATCCGCGGGAACGGCCGAGGACCAGACGCGGACGCACTCCTGCAGCGGCCAGAGGCCGGTGACGTTGCGCAGGTAGCGCACGGTGCCGTCGATGCCCGCCTCGTTGGTGAAGTTGGCCCTGCGCCCCTCCTCGCTGATCATGGGCTGGTCCAGCTCGACGCCGACCAGCGACCAGGTGCCGCAGGAGATGTAGGCGAACCGCCCGTCGGCGGCGGGGACCGCGGCCACCGCCGAGGCGGTGTCGTGGGAGCCGACCGCGATGACCCGGGTGGCCGCCGGCATCCCGATCTCGGCCGCCACCTCGGGCAGCAGCGGGCCGATCACCTCGCCGGGGCGCCGGATCGGCGGCAGGATCGCGGCCGCGGGGCCGAGACGTGCGGCCAGCGCCGGGTCCCACTCGCGGGTCCTGGCGTCCAGCAGCTGGGTGGTGGAGGCGTTGGTCAGCTCCGCGCCGATCTCTCCGGTCAGCCAGTACGCGATCAGGTCGGGGATGAGCAGCAGCGTCGCGGCCGTGGCCAGCCGGGGCTCGGCGGCGAGCTGGTGGATCGTGTTGAACGGCTGTCGGGCGATGCCGGTGCGGGCGTACAGCTCCTCGAAGGGGACGTCGCTGTTCGCGTGCTCGGTGCGCGCGTCGCGGTAGTGCACGGGGTTGCCGAGCAGCGCGCCGCGCTCGTCCAGCAGCCCGTAGTCGACGGCCCAGGAGTCGATCCCGATGCCGTCCACGGGCCCGGCCGCGCGCAGGCCGTCCAGCACGCCCCGGTAGATGCGCAGGATGTCCCAGTACAGCGTGCCGCCGGCCCGGACGGGCACGTTCGCGAAACGGTGCACCTCGCGCAGGTCGAGGGTGCCGGGCCCGATCTCGGCCACCACCACCCGCCCGCTCGACGCGCCGAGGTCGACCGCGGCGTACCGCCGGGTCCCCGGTGCCGACTGCATGCAAGCTCCTCTCGGGGTACGTCCGCCGCGCCCTGCCGGCGCGGGGAGGGCGGACCGGGTCAGCGCAGGAAGGCGGCGGCGACGCCCGCGTCGACCGGGATGTGCAGGCCGGTGGTCCGGGTCAGCTGGGTGAGCTGGAAGACCGCCCCGGCCACGTGCTCGGGCAGTACCTCGCGCTTGAGCAGCGTGCGCTGCGCGTAGAACTCGCCCAGCTTCTCCTCCTCCACCCCGTAGACCGCCGCCCGGTTGGCGCCCCAGCCGGAGGCGAAGATGCCCGAGCCGCGCACCACCCCGTCGGGGTTGATCCCGTTGACCCGGATGCCGTACCCGCCCAGCTCGGCCGCGAGCAGCCGCACCTGGTGGGCCTGGTCGGCCTTGGCCGCGCCGTAGGCCACGTTGTTCGGCCCGGCGAACACCGCGTTCTTCGAGGAGATGTACACGATCTCCCCGCCCATGCCCTGGGCGATCATCACCCGGGCGCTCTCACGGGAGACCAGGAACGAGCCGCGGGCCATCACGTCGTGCTGCAGGTCCCAGTCGGCCACCGTGGTCTCCAGCAGCGAGCGCGACAGCGACAGCCCGGCGTTGTTGACCACCAGGTCCACCCCGCCGAACGCCAGCACGGCCTCCCGCAGCGCGGCGCCGACCTGCTCCTCGTCGGTGACGTCGGCCCGCACCGCCACCGCGACGTCCTCGGGCCGGTACGCGCCCGCGCCCAGCTCCCCGGCCACCGCGCGGGCGGCGTCCAGGTCACGGTCGGCCACCACCACGCAGGCCCCCTCGGCGGCCAGCCTGCGCGCGGTCGCCGCGCCGATGCCGGACCCTCCGCCGGTCACCAGCGCCACCCGGGTGGCCAGCGGCCGGGGCGGGGGCATCCGGCGCAGCTTGGCCTCCTCCAGCTCCCAGTACTCGATGCGGAACTTCTCGCCCTCCTCGATCGGCGCGTACGACGACAGGGCCTCGGCGCCGCGCATCACGTTGATCGCGTTGACGTAGAACTCCCCGGCCACCCGCGCGGTCTGCTTGTCCCTGCCGAAGGAGAACATGCCGACCCCGGGCACCAGCACGATCGCCGGGTCGGCCCCGCGCATCGCGGGCGAGTCCTCGTTCGCGTGCCGCCGGTAGTAGGCCGCGTACTCCTCGCGGTAGGCGGCGTGCAGCTCCCGCAGCCGGGCGATCACGTCCTCCAGGGGCGCGGCCGCGGGCAGGTCCACCACCAGCGGGGCCACCTTGGTGCGCAGGAAGTGGTCGGGGCAGGAGGTGCCCAGCGCCGCCAGCGCGGGGTGGCGCTCGCGCGACAGGAAGTCCAGCACCTCGCCGGTGGCGCTGTGGTGGCCGACCTGCGGGGCGTCCGTCGAGGCCAGGCCCCGGATCACCGGGAACAGCGCCGCCGCCCGTCCGGTCCGCGCCGCCGCCTCCAGCGGCTCGTACCCCTGAAGCACCGGTCCGAACGGCTCGGCGCGGCCGTGCTCGGCGATGTACGCCTCCGCGGTACGGATGATCTCCAGCGAGTTGGCCTCGCACCCGGCCGAGGTGTCGCCCCAGGCGGTGATGCCGTGCCCGCCCAGGACGCAGCCGATCGCGGCGGGGTTGGCGGCCCTGACGGCCGCGATGTCCAGGCCGAGCTGGAAGCCGGGACGCCGCCAGGGCACCCACACGACCCGCTCGCCGAAGATCCGCGCGGTCAGGTCCTCGCCGTCGGCGGCGGTGGCGATCGCGATGCCCGCGTCCGGGTGCAGGTGGTCCACGTGCGCGGCGTCCACCAGGCCGTGCATCGCGGTGTCGATCGACGGGGCCGCGCCCCCGGGGCCGAAGGCGCAGAAACCGAAGGCCGCGACCATCTCGTCCTCGCGCCCGACGCCCGGGTACACCCCGGTCAGCGCCCGCAGCCGGTCCAGCCGGAGCACCGCCAGTCCCCGCTCGGTGAGCGTGCCCAGGTCCCCCCCGGAGCCCTTCACCCACATGACCTCGGCGGGCTCCCCGGTCACCGGGTCGGTCACCGCCCCCTTGGCCGAGGTGTTCCCGCCCGCGAAGTTCGTGTTCCGCGGGTCGGCTCCCAGCGTGCGCGACCGCTGCAGGAGGTCCTCAACCGGCGACGTCATGACATCTCCCCACTCGTGTGCCCACCGCCCGTCCGGCGGCGCGCCGGAACGCGGGTGCACCGCCGCGAGCAGGGGTTAAAAACGTTTTAATAGCGATGACGAAGTTACGCGGCACGTCCGGAACTGTCAACGCCGCCGGGCGGGATTACTGAATTGCTGCGTTTTTACCACCCGTACCCACCCTGGCACGTGCGAGGGCGGCGCCCTACGGTGGTCACCGGCCGGCCACCGAGGTCCGGCCCGCCACAGACCTGCCACCGACCTGCCACCCGGCGGCCGGGGATCGGCGACCGGCCACCCCACGGGCGACCGGCCGGTCCCGCCTCAGGCCGCCGCGCGCCGTCCCGACCCGGGGAGATGCCTTGTTCGTCGACATGCCGCTGGACCAGCTCCTGGACTACCGGCCCGAGCGCCGCGAACCTGACGGGTTCGACGCCTTCTGGGCCAGGACGCTGGCCGAGACCCGCGAGCACGACCTGAACGCCGTCTTCACCGAGGTCGAGACGGACCTGTCCCTGGTGCGCTGCCTCGACGTCCGCTACGCGGGGTTCGGCGGGCACGAGATCAGGGGCTGGCTGCTGCTGCCCGCCACCGCCACCGGGCCGCTGCCCTGCGTGGTGCAGTACATCGGCTACAACGGCGGCCGCGGCCTGCCGCACGACTGGCTCACCTGGCCCGCGGCCGGATGGGCGGTCCTGGTCATGGACTCGCGCGGGCAGGGCGGCGGCTGGCGCACCGGCGACACCCCCGACCCGGTGGGCGGGACCGGCCCGCAGGTCAGCGGCAAGCTCACCCAGGGCGTGTCCTCCCCCGACGACTACTACTACCGGCGCCTGTACACCGACGGGGTCCGGGCGGTCGAGGCCGCCCGCGCCCACCCGCTGGTGGACGCCTCCCGCGTCGTCGTCTCCGGCGGCAGCCAGGGGGGCGCCCTGGCGCTGGCGGTGAGCGCGCTGGTCGGTGACCTGCTCTTCGCCTTCGTCGACGTGCCGTTCATGTCCCACATCCGGCGCGCCGCCGTGATCACCGACGAGGACCCGTACGGCGAGCTCGGCCGGTTCCTCAAGAGCCACCGTCACCGGGTCGAGGAGGTCTTCGCCACCCTCGACCACTTCGACGGGGTGAACTTCGCGGCCCGCAACACCACCCCGGCGCTCTTCTCGGTCGGCCTGCGCGACGGCGTGACCCCCGCCTCCACGGTCTTCGCCGCCTACAACCACCACGCGGGCCCCAAGGACATCCGGGTGTGGGCCTTCAACGGCCACGAGGGGGGCGAGTCCGAGCAGGTCGCCGAACACCTCAGGACCGCCAGGAGACTGCTGGAGGGCTGAGCCCGGGTCCGGTCCGGCGACCGCCCCGCCCGTCGCGGAGGGCGGGAGCCGCCCCTGCGCGCCCGGCAGGACCGGGCCGCGTACAGGGGCGGCCGGGCCGGGCGTGAAGCGCGCAAACCCGGCCGCGGGGGAAGGACGCGAGCCGGGCCGGTCGCTCCTTTTATCATAAAAACGTTTTATACAAAAGCCCCGGAAGCGCGCGGGATATCGTCCCGGCTGGCGCACGGAACGTTGTTACGTTTTAATGAATGCTCATGAGTTCGGTGAGCATCAAGGAAGTCGCGGCGCGGGCCGGAGTGTCCCCCGGGACCGTCTCCAATGTGCTCAACCGTCCCGAGAAGGTGGCCACCTCCACCCGCCTGCGGGTCGAGGAGTCCATCCGCGAGCTCGGTTTCGTCCGCCACGGCTCGGCCTCCAGCCTGCGCGCCGGGCACAGCCGCACCGTCGGCCTCTCGGTCATCGACATCGGCAACCCGTTCTTCACCGACGTGGCCGCCGGGGTCGAGGAGGTCGCCAGCGAGCGCGGGTACGCGGTGATCCTGGGCAACTCCTCGGGCGACCGTCTCAAGGAGGAGCGCAACCTGCTGGTCTTCGCCGAGCAGCGGGTCAGGGGCGTGCTCATCACCCCCTCGGGGCCGGACCTGACCAGGCTCGGGCAGCTCAAGGACCGCGGCATCAACGTGGTCCTGGTGGACCACCCCGCCGAGCGCGCCGACCAGTGCTCGGTGGCGGTCAACGACGTCGCCGGCGGCTCGATGGCGGTCACCCACCTGCTGGGGTCCGGCCCCGCCCGGATCGCCTACGTCACCGGCCCCCTGGCCGTCCGCCAGTGCGCCGACCGCCTGATCGGCGCCGGGCAGGCCCTGGCCGCGGCGGGCCGCGACCCCGCGGAGGCGCTGGAGACGATCGAGACGATCGAGATGAACGCCCGGTCGGGACAGCAGGCGGCGGAGAAGCTGATCGCCGAGGGGCGGCTGCCCGACGCCGTGTTCTGCGCCAACGACCTGCTGGCCCTCGGCATGCTGCGCGGCCTGCTCCAGGCGGGCGTGCGGGTGCCCGGGGACGTCTCCCTCATCGGCTACGACGACATCGACTTCGCGTCGGCGTCGGCGGTGTCGCTGAGCTCGATCCGGCAGCCGACCCACCGGCTGGGCCGGGTCGCCACCGACCTGCTGCTGGACGAGTGCGACAACCCCGCCTCGCACGCCCACCAGCAGGTCACGTTCCAGCCCGAGCTGATCGTCCGCGAGTCGACCCGCTGACGCGCGGGCCCTGCGGGTCCTGCGGGTCCACAGGGCCCGTCTCTCCTCGTCCCGCCCCAGAGGGGCCCGGAGGGGTTTCCGGGGAAAGGATCCCGGCGGTGTCCGCGCGGCCTCTCAGTCGTGCTTGCGGGCCTTCCTGGAGGCCTCCTTGGCGGCCTTGGACGCCTCCCTGGCGGCCTCCCTGGCCTCCTTCTTCGCGATCTCCCTGGCCTCCTTGGCCGCGCGGGCGGCCTCGACCTTGGCGCTCGCGGCGTACTTGTCGACGTACTCCTGGCCGGAGAGCTCCATCAGCGCGTACATGATCTCGTCGGTGACGGCGCGCAGCACCAGGCGGTCCTCCTCCATCCCGTGGTAGCGGGAGAAGTCGAGCGGCTTGCCGAACCTCACCCCCGGGTCGTGGCCCAGCCTGGGCAGGACGCTGCCCGGGGGCATCATCTCGAAGGTGTTGACCATCGCCCACGGGACGACCGGCACCCGCGCCTCCAGGGCCAGCCGGGCCACGCCGGTCTTGCCCTTGTAGAGGCGGCCGTCGTGAGAGCGGGTCCCCTCGGGGTAGATACCGAGCACCTGGCCCTCGGCGAGGATGCGCTTGCCCGTGCGCAGCGCCGCCTCGCTGGCCTTGCCGCCGGAGCGGTCGATCGGGACGGTGCCGACACCGCTGAAGAAGGCCCTGCTCATCAGGCCCTTGAAGCCGCTGCCGGTGAAGTAGTCGGACTTGCCGAGGGAGATCACCTTGCGCCGCAGGAAGAGCGCGCCGAAGAAGTGGTCGGCGAACGACAGATGGTTGCCGGCGAGGATCACCGGGCCCTCTTTCGGCACGTTGTCCACGCCCTCCGACCACGGGCGGAAGATCAGATGGAGCAGGGGCCCGACGACGGCTTTGACCACCCAGTAGAACACTCGACGCTCCTTCGGTCGCGGGCGAGGACCCGGAGTTATCCTCCCACTTCCGATCGCACCCACATACCCCACCGAACCACCCGAAACGACCCCTCGCAAAACACGTCCCGGTCGTGCGACGATCGGGCGAACCTCACAAGGAGCCACGATGCCAGTCATGCCCGGTGCGGAGGCGTACCACCACGCGGGAGGACGGATCGGCGTCCTGCTCTGCCACGGATTCACCGGTTCCCCGCAGTCGCTCCGCCCCTGGGGCGAGTACCTGGCGGCGGCGGGCATGACGGTGGCGCTGCCCCGGCTGCCCGGTCACGGCACGACCTGGCAGGAGATGAACCGCACCCGCTGGGAGGACTGGTACGCCGAGCTGGACAAGTCCCTGGCGGACCTGCGCGGCCGGTGCGACGAGGTCTTCGTGATGGGGCTGTCCCTGGGGGGCTGCATGGCGCTGCGCCTCGCCGAGGTGCACGGCGACGGGATCAAGGGGGTGGTGGTCGTCAACCCCTCGGTGGTCAACGACGTGCCGCTGCTGTGGCTCTCACCCGTGCTCAAGTACCTCGTGAGCTCGGTGCCGGGCGTCGCGGGGGACATCAAGAAGGAGGGGGCGACCGAGCTCGGCTACTCGCGCACCCCCGTCAAGGCCGCGGCGGGCCTGCTCCGGCTCTGGACGCTGACCCGGTCGGAACTGCACAAGGTCACGCAACCTATCCTGATTTTTCATAGTCCCCAGGATCATGTTGTGAAACCGGCGAGTGTGCGTATTCTGCGGGAGAGGCTGACCGGAGGGAACCTGAATGTGGTGGAGCTGTCCGACAGCTATCACGTCGCGACGCTCGACAACGACGCGGATCGGATCTTTGCGGGGAGCCTGGAGTTCATCACGACGAACGCGTCTGTACCCTTGCAGAGAGACTGATCGTGAGCGGGGGATGGCGCGGTCTCCGGGAGAAAGTGATCGGCCGATGAACAACGGGCCAAGCTAGGTGACACCTCAAAGCGATGAGGACGAGGTCTGGCGTCAGATCGTCGCGTCCTTCAACGACACCGCCGGGCACGACTCGGCGGATCAGCCGTGGCCGGACAGCGAGAACCTGCCCGCGGAGCCCCCGCGGCGGGTGATCAAACAGTCGGACGAGGAGGACCTCCTCAGTGAGGACGACCCGGCCGGCGACCTCCTGGACAGGCCGGGCGGCGGTTCCGGCGCGGAGGGGTCCGCCGGTGAGGACTCCGGCGACGAGGACTCCCCCGGCGAGGACGGCGATGACGGGGAGGGCCACTACGTGCCCCCGCCCCCTCCCCCGCTGCCCAGGACCGACGCCACCACCAAGATCGCCTGGACGGCCCTGTTCGGCGGGCCCGCCTACCTGCTGCTCAGTGCCGCCCTCAACTGGAACCTCCAGGGCTGGATGCTGTTCACCGCGGTCGCGGCGTTCGTCGGCGGGTTCGTGGCACTGGTGGTCCGCATGGGCGACGGGCCGCCCAACGACTCCGGCTGGGACGACGGCGCGGTCATCTGAGCCCGGGACCGCACGCCCCGCCCGGCCACACCCGCCGGACGGTCCCGGTCACCCGCGGCCGCGGCTCCCGGTGGACGGGATCGACCACGGTCACGGTGCCCGACGGGGTCACGACTTGGCGCGCTCCGGACCGCCGAACCGTTCGATCACGTCGGTGTACGTGCCGGAGGCGTCGACCACGTGGCCGACGGTCCACACGGTGCCGGTGCCGGGCAGGTAGGACGCGGACTGCAGCCTGACCGTCCGGGGCGCGGCGCCCTCGGGGCCGCGCAGCGTCTTGACCCGGTGCCCGTCGTAGCGGAGCAGGAGGGCCGCGCCCGGCCGCTCCAGGTCCGTCCCGGACATCCAGAAGCGTCCCTTGCGGTCGCCGGTCACCCCGTACAGGCGGACGTCCCCCTCGGGGAGGGAGACCCGCGACCACTTCCTGCCGTTCCACGACAGGGCCAGCGGGACGGTCCCCCCGGCCCCGCGCCGGACGCCGCCGACCGCCAGGGCCCGCTTCGGCCCGTCCAGGTGGATGTCGCGCAGGTAGCCGCCGGGGATGTCGGGGATCGCGAAGGGCTTCCAGCGCCCGCCGGACTGCCGCATCACCAGCGGCCTGCCGTCGGCGTCGCCGACCGCCCATCCGTCGTTCCTGCCCGACAACGCCACCCCCGACAGCGTCCCGTGGTCGGGCAACCGGGTGAGCCTCCACTTCGAGGCGGTGCCGGTCACGATCAACGGCACCTTGTCGCGACGGCCGACGGCCACCATCCGGCCGGGGACGGCCGCCACCCCGCCCAGCCAGTCGCCCGCGTGCAGCCGGTCGAGGGTGACCCTGACGAAGGCCGAGCCGTCGCCCCTGGCCAGGTACGGCAGGTCGTCGTGCCCCTCGCCCACGGCCCACAGCTCGGTGGCCGAGGCCGCGGCGACCGAGCGGAGCAGCCCGGCACCGGTCGGGTCGTTGCGGATGCCGACCTCGTTCCAGGACGAGCCGTCCCAGTGGGTGATCGCACCGCGGCTCCGCGAGACGTCCCAGACGCTCTGCTGGCCCACGGCCCACACGCTGGTGGCCGAGACGCCCACCACGTCGGAGAGCGACCCGTCACTGCTCAGGCCCGCGCTGACCGGAGCCTGCCAGGCTCCGGCCTCGGGCGGGCTGACGGGATCGGCGTGTACCGGGAACGTGTGCGAGGACAGCAGGAGCAGGCCTCCCGCGCAGACAACCAGCGCACGCCGCGGAAGGCGACGGGTCATGCATCAGATGGTACGGGGCTCGTCGCCCCTCCGTGTGCCGGTCTCCCCACTTGACCCGCGCGGGCCCTCCAGCTCGGCGATCACCGGCAGGTGGTCGGTGGCGGCGGCCAGATCGGCGGGGTCGGCCTCGACCCCGCCGCAGGAGAGCACGGACAGGCCCTCCCGCGCGAAGATCGCGTCGATCCGCTTGTGCGGGTTCCTGGCCGGGAACGTGAAGCCGTCGCCCCTGGGCGAGACCGGGTAGCAGTCGGTCAGCCGCTCGGCCAGGTGATCCCAGCTCGGCCTGCCGGACTGCTCGTTGATGTCCCCGGCCAGCACCGGCAGCGCGTCGAACCGGTCGGCCACCTCCTGCACGACGGCGAACGCCTCGGCCGCGTGCCGCATGCGGGCCTTCTCGTCGAGGTCCAGGTGGATGGAGCCGACCGCGACCCGCTGCCCCCGCGCCTCCACCACCGCGACGGCGACCGCGCGCCGCTCCAGCGGGAAGAAGGACTCCAGCAGGCGTCCCTCCCCGTGCAGCAGGCGCACCCCGGGGCCGGTCAGCACGGCGACCCCGCCCCTGCGGCGCCCGGCGGCCACGGTCAGCCCGCCGAAGGCGGCCAGCCGCCTGCGCCTGCGGCGCCAGAACAGGAACCGGGGCGCCTCCTGCACACAGAGCACGTCGGCGCCGAGCGCGGAGACCACCCGCTCCAGCGCCGCCTGGTCGTCCTTCATCGAACGCACGTTGTAGCTGGCGATCCTCAGCACCACGGTCACCTCACCTCAGGACACGCCGCGACCCACGGCCCCACGACGGGTACCCCGGCGAGGCGGACCCATACCCGCGGATGCGGGGATTCGCCCTTCGTCCGGCGGAGGCCCCGGTCAGCGCCCGCGGACCGGGGCCGAGGCCCCGGGCCGGCGCCCGCGCACCGGGCCCGGGCCCCGGGCCAGCGCACGCCTACCGGGCCCGAGGCCCCGGGTCAGCGCCTGCGGGCCAGGTCCGCGGCGCCCACCAGGCCCGCCGAGGCGCCGAGCTCGGCGGGGCGGATGTCGGCCAGCGGCCGGTGTCCGCGGCCGCTCAGGTGGGTGGCGAAGGACTCCCTGGCCTTGTCGATCCACAGGTCCGCGGCGCGCGAGACGCCGCCGCCGAGGATGAAGCACCCCGGGTCGAGGACGGCCGCGAGATCGGCCAGTCCCTGTCCGAGCCAGTGACCGATCGAGGCGAACGCGGCCAGCGCGGCCGGGTCCCCCTGCCGGGCGGCGTCGGTGATCTCCTGGCCCTCGATCTGCTCGGGGGTTCCGGCGATCTTCAGGAGCGTGGCGGCCCGCTCCGGGTCGGCCTCGGCGATCCTCCTGGCCTCGTTGACCAGGGCGCTGCCGCTGGCGTACTGCTCCCAGCAGCCGAGGTTGCCGCACCCGCACTGGCGCCCCTCGGGGACCACCTGCATGTGGCCCAGCTCGGCGCCCATGCCCCAGCGGCCCCGGTAGAGCGAGCCCTCGAACACCAGGCCGCCGCCGATGCCGGTGCCGACGGTCACGCACACCACGTGGGTCTCGCCGCGACCGGCGCCGAACCTCGCCTCGCCCCACGCCATCGCGTTGGCGTCGTTCTCCACCACCACCGGCAGGCCGACCATGTCGGAGACCTTCTCCTGCAGGGGCTCCTCACGCCAGGCGAGGTTGGGGGCGAACCGGACGACGGACCGGGTCTCGTCGACGAATCCGGCGGCACCGAGGCCGACGGCCTCGATCTCCCGGCCCTCGGCGAGTTCCAGGATCACCTCACCGATCGTGTGGGCGACCCGGTCCGGGTCCTCCGCCGGGGTGGGCCGCAGAAGGTTCGCGACGATCTTGCCGTCCTCGTCGACGACTCCCGCCGCGACCTTCGTACCGCCGATGTCCACGCCGATGGTCAGCGCCATTGTCCGTTCTTCCTCTCCCCCTGGGCTCACCCCAGGTCGATGTGCTCCACGGGGGTGTCCTCGCGTTCGCGTTCGCGCTCCCGTGTCCGATCTCCGGACGCGGGCCTGCCGATCCCGTCGACGGCCGACTTGAAGGCGGCGAACAGCTCGGTCCCGGCCTGCAGGAGGTGGTCGGTGACCGCCGCCCCGCCGGACTCGCGCTGCGCCGCCATCGCGCGGCAGACCGGGCAGGCGCGGCAGATGTACTCCTCGTGATCGGAGACCGCCTCCTCCCACACGTCGCGCTCCCTGCCCCGGCCGCCCCCGGAGAAGGCGCCGCCGAGCCCGGTCATGCTGCCCTTGATCAGATTCTTGCGCAGTTCCCTGGTGGCCTTCTGCTGCAGGGTCTCGAAGAGCTTGAACGCCTCCTCGCCGGCGGCGCTCAGCGGGTCCTTGCCGGTGTCCCCGGCGCGGTCCTCCCCGACTCCCCGGGCATGGACGCGCTCGTCCCGGCCCCGCTCGTCCCGGCCCCGCTCGCTCCGGCTCCGCACGTCCCTGACGCGCTCGTCCCGGGCCCGCTCGTCCCCGCCGCTTCCGGCCTGGCCGCCTCCCGCCTGGGCGCTTCCGGCCCGGGCGCGCTCGTCCGGTTCCGGGCGGTCGTCGCGCCGTCCGGGCCAGCTCCACGGGACCTGCGCGGCCCGCTCCTCGCGCCGGGCCCGCTCGGCACGCTCGAACCACTCGGCGCGCGCGTCACGTGCGGCGCTCCCGGCCCGCTCCTCCTGGGCGGAATCCTGGGCCGAATCCTGGGCCGGTACGGAGTCCTCGCCCTGAGCGGCGCTCCGGGCCGGTCCCGCGCTCCCGGCCTTCTTCACACCCTCTGCCGGTTCCGCGCTCTCGGCCCGCTTCACGCTCTTGGCCCGCTTGGCGCTCCCGGCCGGTCCCGTGCCCTCGGCCTGCTTCACGCTCTCGGCCGATCCCGTGTTCTTGGCCTGCTTCACGCTCTCGGCCGATCCCGTGCCCTCGGCCTGCTTCACGCTCTCGACCGGTTCCGTGCTCCCGGCCCGCTTCGCGCTTTCGGCCGGTTCCGTGCTCTTGGGCTGCTTCGTGCTCTTCGCCTGCTTCGCACTCTCGGTCTGCTTCGCGCTCTCGGACCTGCGGGTTCCCTTAGCGGCTTGCCCGGCGCCCTTGGCCCGGGCGGTGCCCTTGGCGGGCGCGTCGGCCCGGGCGGCGGGTTCCGGCACCTCCACCGGCGCCCCGGGCTCGGGAACCCCGGCCGCACCGGCGTCCTGAACGGCGGACGTGGCGGACGCGGCGGACGCGGCGGTCTTCCCCGGCCTTCGGGGCGCACGCGGCTTGCCCGGCGTGCCCGGCTTACCGGGCGTACGTGATACAGGGGTCTTCTCTTCGTCGTTCGTATTATCGGTCATCAGGCCCTCCCGATTCGAACCGTACCCGGAGAAAGCCATCTCGGAGCGCGGCGTCGCGTACCGGCCTGCGGGCCAGCGCGGCGGGCAGGGCCAGGATCCGGCGGTAGGAGCCCGCGTTGACGATCAGCTCGTCGCCCTTGCGCGACAGGTCGACGTCCTCCTTGTCCGCGAGCGGCAGGGCCAGGATCAGCTCGCCCTCGGCGGTGATCCGCAGCGGCGCGTCGACGGCGGGCGGGGCGAAGGGGTCGCTCTCGCCGTACATGGCCCCGGCCACGCGGGCGAGGGCCTCCAGGCCCACAGGCTCGGTCTCCAGGTAGGGGACGATCCGCACGGGCAGCGGCGCGAAGGACTCCTCCACCTCGGCCAGATGACGGGCCTGGGCGTCCACCCACCGCCGCCGCCACGGGTCGGCCCCCTCGGAGGGGAAGACCCGGTTGGCGATCACCGCGTCGACCCGGTAGCCGTACAGGCTGAGGGAGGTGAGGGTACGGCGGGCCTCGGCGAGCACGACGGCCTCGGGGGTGAGCACCAGCCGGACGCTCGCGCCGGGCCCGGTGAGCAGCTCGCGCACCTCCATCAGGCCCCGGTGGAGCCGTTCCCCGGCCCCGATCACGTGGTCCTCGGGCACGCTGACCTGCGCCAGGTGGCGGACCAGCGGGGACAGGGTGCGCAGCAGCCGCCTGCCGACGGGCAGCAGCCGGCTCACGTGCCAGTCGAGCGCCTCGGGCAGGGCCAGCAGCCGGAGCGTCTCGGCGGTCGGGGCGCAGTCGATGACGATGACGTCCCACAGCCCGGTGCGCGCCTGCTCGCGCAGCTCCAGCAGCGCGATGACCTCCTCGGCGCCGGGCAGGACCGTGATCTCCTCGGCGGTGACCTCGTCGAGGCCGAGCTCGGCGAACAGGCCCCTGGCGTAGTCGCGCAGCTCGCCCCACTGGCGCTCCAGCGCACGCTGGGTGTCGACCTGGTGCAGGGAGAGACCGGGCGCGATCTCGGTGGGCTCGCCGCCGACCCGCACGCCGAGGGCGTCGGCCAGCGAGTGGGCGGTGTCGGTGGAGACCACCAGCGTCTTGAGTCCCAACCGGGCGGCCAGGGTGGCCGTGGCCGCGGCGGCCGTCGTCTTGCCGACCCCGCCCTTGCCGGTGAAGAGCAGGATCCGGCTCACGACGCCTCCCGGGACGGCACCGGACCGCGTCCGGCGGCCGGGCCCGTCATGACGTTTCGACGCGCTTCTTCAGCCCCTTCAGGGCGGTGTCGATGATGACCTTCTCGGCCTTGCGTTTGATCATTCCGATCATCGGGACCTTGAGGTCGACGGCGAGCTCGTAGGTCACCTCGGTGCCGCCGCCCACCTCGGCGAGACGGTAGCTCCCGGTGAGCCCGGAGACCATCTTCCCGGCCTCGGCGATGACCCAGTCGACGGACTCGTCACCGTGCCAGGTGTAGCGGAGGGTGTACTCGTCGTTGATGACGCCCGCGTCGAGGACGAAGCGGACCGTCTCCGGCCGCCCGTCCGCCCCCTCGGACAGGACCCTGGCGGCCTTCACCTGGCCGGCCCACCCGGGGTAGGAGGGGAAGTCGGCGATGACCGCCATGACGGTCGACCGGTCCGCGCCGATCGTGATGCTGGAGGTGGTGCGATCAGCCATGGGCCGAGCGTACTGCCTCACGATCGTCCGTGTACGTCCTCGCCGTGCCGGGCGCGCCCGCCGTTCCGGGACGTGCGCCGGGCGCGCCTACCACTCCAGGACGAACGGGACCCCCCTGCCGCGGAAGTGCCCGACGTTGAGGCACTCGGTCCTGCCGATGCGCGTGCGGGCGGCGAGCGGCTGGTGCACGTGGCCGAAGAGCGCGTAGCGCGGCTGGGTGCGCCTGATCGCCTCCAGGGTGGCCTCGCTGCCCCGTTCGAAGCGCCGGGCCACCACGTCGTAGAGCAGCTCGGGGACGGCCGGGGGGATGTGGCAGCAGAGCACGTCCACCTCGCCGACGGCCTCCACCTTGCGGGCGTACTCCTCGTCGTCGATCTCGTACGGGGTCCGGTAGCGCGTGCGCAGGCCGCCGCCGACGAAGCCGAAGCGCAGGCCGCCGATCTCGACGGTCTCGCCGTCGAGCACCCGGTGGCCCTCGCGGACGTACTCGGGCCACAGCAGCGGCAGGTCCACGTTGCCGTAGGTGAGGTAGGCGGGGGTCGGCATCGCGGCGAAGATCTCGCCGTACTGCCGCCGGACGGAGCGTTCGATGTGCTCGCGCGGGTCGCCCTCCAGCGACGCCCACAGCTGCGCGGACATCGCCCGTGCCTCGTCGAACCGCTTGGCCGTCCTCAGGCCGATGAACTCCGCCGCCCGCTCGGTTCCGAAGAGCTCGGCGAAGATGCCCTGGGAGTGGTCCTCGTAGTCGACGAAGAGGATCAGGTCGCCCAGGCAGATCAGCGCGTCGGCGCCCTCCCCGGCGCGGGCCAGCGCGTCGGCTCTTCCGTGCACGTCGCTGACGACATGAACCCGCATGCCGACCATCCTAACTACCCATAAATGCCGATATAAGTAACAAACCTCACATGCTCCGGAGCGCGGTGCGGCCCTCGTCCGGGAGGCCAGGCGCTTGGTACGGTGACATTCCCGTTGGTAACGCCTGGATGACGAATTTACCCGTGCGTAACTTATCGCGATAACTTCCAGGCAGCCCATCGATCCGTGTGTCTCCGGGAGTGATCCGTGCGCCAGTACAGCGTCCCCGTGCTGGTGGATGTCCCCTCATCCGCCAACCTGACCGACACGGTGTTCCGTCGCGCCGAGGAGGAGCCGGGCGCCGTCGCGCTGCGCCGCAAGCTCGGCGACGACTGGTCCGCCGTCACCGCCGCGGAGTTCCGCGACCAGGTCGCCGGAGTGGCCAAGGGCCTGATCGCGGCCGGCGTGGAGCCCGGCGACCGGGTCGCCCTGATGTCGCGCACCCGCTACGAGTGGACGGTCGTCGACTACGCGATCTGGTCCGCGGGCGCGGTCGGGGTACCGATCTACGAGTCCTCCTCGGGCGACCAGGTCTCCTGGATCATCTCCGACAGCGGCGCCGTGGCCGTCTTCGCGGAACTCGACGACCACGAGGCGACCGTCCGCGAGGGCGCGGCCGACCTGCCGGGGCTCAAGGACGTCTGGCGCATCGAGGGCGGCGCGCTGGAGGAGCTCACCGCGCGCGGCGCCGAGGTCTCCGACGACACGCTCGCCGAGCGCAGGACCGGGCGCCAGGGCTCCGACCTGGCCACGGTCGTCTACACCTCGGGCACCACGGGCAGGCCCAAGGGCTGCCGGCTGACGCACGACAACCTGCTGTTCACCGCCAGGAACGTCGCGGGTGGCCCGCTGGAGCGCCTCTTCAGCGTCGAGGGCAGGTCGGCGCTGCTCTTCCTGCCCCTCGCGCACGTCTTCGCCCGCATCATCGAGGTCGTGCTGATCGAGACGGGCACGGTCCTGGCGCACACCCCGACCATGAAGAACGTCGGCCCCGACCTGCAGGGCTTCCGGCCGACCTTCCTGCTGGGCGTGCCCCGCGTCTTCGAGAAGGTCTACAACTCGGCCGAGCAGAAGGCCGCCGCCGAGGGCAAGGGGAAGATCTTCCGCGCGGCGGCCGAGACCGCCGTCGCCTGGAGCAGGGCGGAGTCGGCCGGCGGCGCCGGAGTGGCCCTGCGGCTGCGGCACCTGGTGTTCGACAAGCTCGTCTACCGCAAGCTCCGCGCCGCCACCGGCGGCAGGCTGACGAACGCGGTCTCCGGCGGCTCGGCCCTGGGAGAGCGGCTGGGCCACTTCTTCCGCGGCGCGGGCATCGAGGTCCTGGAGGGCTGGGGGCTCACCGAGACCTCCGCGCCGTCCTCGGTCAACATCCCGGGCGCCAACAAGATCGGCACCGTCGGCAAGCCCTTCCCCGGGGTCACCGTCGGCATCGGCGAGGACGGCGAGGTGCTGGTCAAGGGCCGGCACATCTTCGGCGGCTACTGGAACAACGACGAGGCGACCGCCGAGGCGATCGACGCGGACGGCTGGTTCCACACCGGTGACATCGGCGAGCTCGACGGGGACGGCTACCTCAGCATCACCGGCCGCAAGAAGGAGCTCATCGTCACCGCCGCGGGCAAGAACGTGGCCCCGGGCCCGCTGGAGGACCGCATCCGCGCCCACCCGCTGGTCAGCCAGGCGATGGTGGTGGGCGACGACAGGCCGTTCGTCGCGGCGCTCGTCACGCTCGACCCCGAGGCCCTGGAGCAGTGGAAGGCCGCCAACGGCCGCACCGACGCCGGCCTGGCCGCCCTCAGCTCCGACCCGGCGATCGTCGCCGAGGTGCAGAAGGCCGTGGACGACGCCAACAGGACGGTCTCCAAGGCCGAGCAGATCAAGAAGTTCACCGTGCTCGACATCGACATCAGCGAGGAGAGCGGGCACCTCACCCCGACGCTGAAGGTCAAGCGCAACGTGGTCATGCGCGACTTCTCCGACCGGGTGAACGCCCTCTACGGCTAGGACACGGCCCGGCCGCCCGGCCCGGGCAGCCGGACGGGACGTCCGGGCAGGGCGTCGGACAAGGCACTCGGGCAGCCGGACCGGGCACTCGCGCAGGGCGTCGAGCAGGGTGCCCGGACGAGGCCGGGGACAACGGTCTCCGGGGTCTACGGGCTCTCTTGGGTCTCTTGGGTCTCCTGGGTCTCCTGGGTCTACGGCGTCTCCGCGGGCTCCAGCAGGCGGGCGAAGCGCGCCGCGGTCCGCTCCCAGCTCCACTCGTCCGCGACCCACTCGCGTCCCCGCTCCCCCATGACCCGCGCGCCGGCCGGGTCCTTGAGCAGGCCGGTCAGGGCCGCCGCGACCTCCCGCGGGCGGGTGCCGTCGACGACCAGGCCCGTCTCGCCGTTCAGCACGGCGTCGGGGGCGCCCCCGGAGGACCCCGCCACCACGGGCAGCCCGGTGGCGGAGGCCTCCAGGTAGACGATGCCGAGGCCCTCGACGTCCACGCCGCCCAGGCGGGTGCGGCACGGCATGGCGAACACGTCCCCCGCGGCCAGATGGCCGGGCAGCGCCGACTCCGGGACCGGCCCGACGATCCGGACCGAGCCGCCCAGCGGCCGGGCGAGCCGCTCCAGGGTCGCGCGGTACGGGCCGCCGCCGACGATCAGGAGCACCGCGTCGGGCACGTCCCGCAGCACCACCGGCCAGGCCCGCAGGAGCGTGTCCTGGCCCTTGCGCGGCACCAGCCGGGACAGGCAGACCACCACCGGCCGCTCCCCCAGGCCCAGCGCGGCGCGGACCCGCTCCCCGCCCGCGCCCGGGTGGAACGTCCGGGTGTCGACGCCGGGCGCCAGCCGCACCAGCCTGTCCCCGGGGATCACCCCGGCCAGCCGCCTGCGGGTGTACTCCCCCAGGTAGGTGACCACGTCGGCCTCCGCGCCGATCCTGGCGAGCATCCGGCGGGCGAGGGGGACGTGGGCCCAGCCCGCCTCGTGACCGTGGGTGACCATGACCACGCGCCGCGCCCCGGCCTCGCGCATCCTCGGCGCGAGCAGGCCCAGCGGCGCCGCCGCCCCGAAGACCACGGTGTCGCAGCCGAAGCGGGAGACCAGGGCGGCGGCCCGGCGGGCCACGGCGGGCAGGGGCAGCATCAGCGAGCCGGAGTGCCGCACGACCGGGTAGGGCCGCCCGCGGTCGAAGGCCTCGCCACCGGGCCAGGCGGGGGCGTACACGACGACCGAGCCTGGCGGGCGGTGGGCGACGAGACCCTGCACGAACGACTGGATCCCTCCGGCGCGGGGCGGGAAGTCGTTGGTGACGACCAGGGTCCGGCTCACGGTTCGGGCAGGGCGTTCAGCCGGGCCCAGGAGCGCGCCGAGGCGATGCGCTGCGGGGCCGTGGGGTGCGAGGAGTAGAGGACGTACTCGAACGGGTCGGGAGACAGGTCCGAGATGTTGGTGGCGGCCAGGCGCCTCTGCATGGCGACGAACGTCGCCGGGTCCCGGGTCAGGTCCAGGGCGTGCACGTCCGCGCGGGCCTCGACGTGCCTGCTCACCACGTTCTGGACGGGTCCCGACAGGACCGTGGCCAGGCTCACCAGGCCCATGATCAGCCCCGTCGCCCGCGGGTCGCCGAGCGCGCTCACCCCGGTCCGCCGCCGCAGGACCGGCGCCGAGGCCACCACGTAGAGCAGGCAGGCCCCGCACGCCGCGCCCAGGCCGCCCACGAGCGTGCCCCAGAGCACGTCGCCGGCCTCGGCGTGGCCCAGCTCGTGCGCGACCACCAGTTCGACCTCGTCGGCGGGCGCGCGCAGCAGCGTGTCGTAGACGACGATCCTGCGGGTGGCGCCGAACCCGGAGACGTAGGCGTTGAGCGCGGTGGTCCGCCGCGAGGCGTCGGCGACGAGCACGTCCTCCACGGGCACGCCGTCCCGGGCGGCCATGGCGAGCAGGTCGTCGCGCAGCGGCCCGGCCTCCATCGGCCGGAAGTCGTTGAAGATCGGCTCGACGAGCACCGGGTAGGCGAAGGACGCGCCCAGCGTCAGGACGAACGCGCCGGCCGCGGCCGGGATCCACCAGCGCCGGTAGCGCCGCGCCAGCGCGACCACCGCCAGGACCATGATCGCGGTGAGCGCCGCGCCGACGCCCGCGCTCTTGAGGCGGTCGGCCGCCCACGCGGGCCACTGCTGGGTGGACAGCCCGAACTCGCGCAGGTAGGTCTCCGACCACATCCCCAGCGGCCAGCGCAGTGCCGCCGTGGCGGCCGAGATCGACAGTACGCCGAGCAGCACCCGCGCCCACCAGGGCCCCGGCAGCCGGTCGGCGAGCCTGGCGCCCAGCGGGGTGGCCACCAGCACCCCGGCCACGACCAGCGTCAGGCCGAGCGACAGGTAGCCCGGGACACCGACCAGCGCGTCGAACGTCTCGGACCGGGCGATCTGCGCGGCGGTGAAGTCCCGCTCCGGCGAGGGGACGACCGCGGGCGCCGCCGGGGGCAGGGCCCGCCAGGGCGTGGTGAACGCCACGACCGCCAGGGTGACCGCGCCCAGCGCGACCAGCGCCCACCCGGCCTGCCGCGTGCCCGGGGGCGCGTCCGTCCTGCTCAGCGTCATCCCAGTTCCCTCCGGAGGTAGTCGCGCCAGGCCCGGGTGAACCCGGCCGCGGACAGGCCGAGCGTGCTCCCGACATCGCTACCGTAGAGCCTCGTCAGCGCCTTCTCCCCGAAGTGCTCCGCGACGAACGCGCAGGCGAGCCATGCCTCCTCGTAGGCCTGCGCGAGCCTCGCGGCGCCCGGGGCGAAGTCCGCCGCCACGGGGAGGCGGGCGGGCAGGACGCCCGCGCGCACCTCGGCGGCCAGTTCCGCGGCGACCGTCCGCACGGGGAGGCCCGCGTCGCGGTACCCGGCGTAGTCCGCGAACCCCTCCGACAGCCACATCGGCACCCGGCCGCCACGGGTGGCGCCGGTGGCCACGTGGACGAGCTCGTGCGTGATCACCACGTCCCGGCCCGTCTCGGTGAGCCTGGCGTAGCCGGACGGCAGGACGACGACCCGGTCGGCGGTGGCCAGGGCGGCCAGCGAGGCCGGGGCGGGGGTGGCGCGCGCCCCGGCGAGCGCCGCGGCCTCGGCGTCGGTGGCCGGGAACAGGACCACCGCGCGTACCGGCCCCCAGACGGCCGCGACGGTGCGGCAGGCCCGGTCGGCCCTGGCGGCCAGGTCCCGCAGGACGGCGGGCGGCACGTGGTGGCCGGCCACCACGGAGTCCCGGCCGCGGACGACGGTTGTGCCGTCCGGCCAGAGGTCGCGGAGGCCGGCGGGCAGGGGCCCGGCGCCGGTGAGCGGGCCGGCGCTCAGCAGCGCCAGCGTCCCGGCGAGCACGGCGCGGCGTCCGCGCGGGACGGATCCACGCGGGACGGATCCGCGCGGCGGGGACCCGTTCGGGACGGACATGTGAGCCGATGGTAGCCGAACACGCGGAAGCGGCCCCGTCCCCCGGGCAGGGGGACGGGGCCGCTGTCGCGACGCCCGGGGTCAGACGCCGGGACGGACCGCTCCCGCGAAGGTGGACCTGTAGTGGCCCTGCAGCTTCACGATCCGCACCGTCTTGCCGCTACTCGGCGAATGGACCATCCTGCCCTTGCCGACGTACATGCCGACGTGGCCCTTTCCGCTGAAGAACAGCAGGTCACCGGGGAGCAGCCTGCTCCACGAGACCTTCTTCCTGATCGACCGGTACTGGCTCTGCGTGATCCTGGGGAGGGACACCCCCGCCTTGCGCCAGGCGTAGCGGACGAGCCCGGAGCAGTCGAACGCGCCGGGACCGGAGGCTCCCCACCGGTACGGATCGCCGACCTGCTTCCTGGCCTCCGTCACGGCCTTGACGGCCCGGACCTTCTGCAGTGCCGCCCTGCTCGTCCCGGTCTTCTTCGCCGTGGCCGGTGCCCTCTTCGTCCTGGCCTTGACCTTGACGTTCCTGGCGATCCGGTCGGTGCTCTTCGCACCCCCGGCGCTCGCCGCCTCCGTGTCGGAGGCCTGCTCGGAGACGCCGGTCGTGCCGCTGACCAGAATCTCAGGGGGATTGTCCGTCATCGCCTGCGCCGTGGTGGGTCCCAGGGTGACCGCTCCGGCCGAGGCGGTCAACGTAAGGGCGACGCCGCCCAGGGAAAGGCGGAAAAGGCGTGACAGACGGGGGTTGCGCGGGGTGGTAGACAGGATTTCTCCTTGGTGCTTCCACTGATGCCTACCGGGTTAGCTGACGGATTCGGGCTTGGAAGATGCCCTACGACACAAATGTGCCGATTCACCCCTGGCCACCGTTAGGGGCCTTCTGGGTCCCCGGTTCCATGCTCCTGGCTGCATGAATTCGGCGGGCCACCGCGATGACGTCGCCCCTTGCGGGGGCACGGTGGCCGGTTGGATTTCTCTGGGGCAGACGGCCCGAAGACCGTCGTTCACCGCGGCGGCATGGCTTGCACGTCGCGCAGCCAGAAGTTACTCCGATCGCCACGTTTCGGCAAAGGGTTCCTCGAAACGGGGGATCGAGAAGGCATCTTGATCTCACCGTTACCGCTGCGTGATGCCTATTTATGCGATCGAGATATGACT
Organism: Streptosporangium sp. DT93; assembly: GCF_049844535.1. Lineage (NCBI taxonomy): Bacteria > Bacillati > Actinomycetota > Actinomycetes > Streptosporangiales > Streptosporangiaceae > Streptosporangium > Streptosporangium sp. DT93. The sequence continues at coordinate 34,771 of NZ_JBNCLF010000012.1, read as the reverse complement.
CTCGTCACACCGGACTCGCGCCCTCGGAAATCACGATTTTTGTTATCTTCATCACACCGCGCCTTCTTCCGCGGTGATCCCCCGGGAGGGCCCTGGCCCGGGTCGCCGTGCCCCCGTTCCGGCTCGGCGGAAAACCCGGCCGGCCGGATCCGGGGAAGACACCGCCCCGGGCCCGCGAGGGACCGGCGGGTCAGCTCAGCCTCCGGTCGAGGTGGAACGCCACCTCGTCGCCGGCCGCGTGCTTGCCGATGAGCCTGCACAGTTCCGCCCGCAGGGGCAGCCAGTGCGGGCCGGAGCCCGAGGGCATGAGCGTGGCGGTGAACGGGTGGCCGTCGATCGTCCCGGCGACCTTCACGGCCCGCCTCGTGCCGAGGACCTCGGCCGAGTCCGGCACGGTCACGAAGGTGGCGAAGGTGCCGTCCTTCTCGATCGGGGCGGTGAAGATGTGGTCGAGCGGCTGCGGGGTCGTGGGCGTGGGCATGGTCGTCGTCTCCCGGGTCGTGTGTCGCGGCGTACCCCCCGCGGACGCGGAGGGGCCGGTGGTCCATGAGGATGACTCCCGCGAGGCCCCGGAATCGTCGCCCGCGCACGAAATGTCCTCACCGGCGCCCGGGGGACGCCCCCGGAGACGAACGAGCGGCCCTCGCACGGCGGAGTCCCTTGGGAATCCCGGCCCCCTCGGGGACGGCCAGAGGCCCGCGCACGAGCCCCACCGGGACGCGGGTACACGACCTCAGGGGCGGACGGCCCCGACGAGGCGGCGGCCGTAGGCCGACATCGGGACGACCTTGACCACGTCGCCGGTCTGCGGGGCGTGCACGATCTTGCCGTCGCCCGCGTACATGCTGACGTGTCCCAGGCCCTCGCTGAAGATGAGGTCGCCCGGCTGCAGGGCGTCCAGCGACACCTTGCGGCTCGCGCCCCAGCTCCACTGCTCCCAGGTCGTACGGGGGATGCCGACCCCGCCGCTGCGCCAGGACGCCTGCACCAGGCCGGAGCAGTCCCAGCCGCCGGGGCCGGTGCCGCCGTACCGGTAGGGCTTGCCCACCTGGGCGAAGGCGAACTGCAGGGCGGCGCGGGCGTTGCCCGAGGCGGAGCCGTCGTACTGGATCCCGGCGCTGTCGGGGTTGCCCGTCCGGAAGGCGCCGAGCTCGCGCAGGAGCTTCGTCTGCTCCTTGACCATCTTGTCGGCCTTGGCCTTCTCCTCGGCCAGCTCGTCGCGGACCTCGTCGGCCTCGACCAGCACCTCCTTGGCCTCGTCGCGCCCGGTCCGCAGCTCCGCGGTGGCCTCGTTGAAGGCCTCCAGGGACCGGGCCCGGGAGGCGGCGAGCTGGTCGGCGGCGGCCAGGCCGCTCAGCAGCCCCGAGGGGTCGGGCTGGGCGATCATGCTCTCCCAGCCGCCGACCGGGCCGGTCTGGTAGGTGCTGACGGCCATCGTGACGAGTTCCTTGCGCAGCCCGGAGACGCGCTCGCTCTGACGGGTCAGCTCGCCGTTGAGCGTCCGGTACTTCTTCTTGGCCCGCTTCCACTTCTCCGAGGCCTGGTTGTACTTCTCCACGACCTGGTCGGCCTGCTCGTTGAGCTTGGCCAGCTTCCTCTTCGCCTGGGAGAGGGTGGGCTTGGGCTCCGCGACCGCCCCGCCCACCGGCACCATCACCAGCGCGAGGGCGAGACCGGCAGCCACCGGTATCCGACTCAGTCCAACCGGCATGCCCGCCACGGCCACGTCAACGCCTCCCAGATACACAGACCTGCGGCGAATAGTACAGAAGAAGTAATGATTGGCTCACCTTTTCGCCGGGTTTGCCCCAAACGATGTGGCCGCTCCTCCGCCGCAGGTCGCGTCCGCCGGACGGCTGCCCCGGCTACCCGCAGGTGGCGACGCCGCAGATTTTGGCGGTCATCCTCCTCGCGTCGCGCAGCTGGGTGGCCCAGTCGGTCGCCGCGGGCCTGGCGTACTCCCCGGCCCACAGGTAGATCAGGACCGCGTTGCCCTTCCTGACCAGGACGCTCCGGTCACCGCCCACCCCGGCCTTACCGCGGTAGTAGACCTGGCCGGACACCCTGAGCGCCTCGTCGCCGAGCCCGCTCAGCCGCGAGGAGGCGTAGCGGTAGGTCGCGCCGGACCCGGGCCCGGAACGGCACGCCCTCAGCGCCGCGCGCACCTGGGAGACCGCCCTGACGGCGTCGGCCGGCGTCCGGTACAGCACGACCTGCTCGACCTTCATGAAGTCCGGCACGGCGGTGTACGTCACCGTCCGCGCGGCCTGCCGGCCGGTCCTGGCCAGCGTGCTCCGGTCGCACGGGTTCACCGCGAGCCCGGCCTTCACCGAGCCGCTGACCTTCCAGTTCGTCTCGGGGTCGTCGTCCTTCTTCGCGGCGTCCCTCTCGTACAGCAGGAAGCCCCGGGGGATCACGGACGGGGCGGACGCCGCGAACACTGCGGACGCCGCGGGCCCGGTGGGCGTCGCGGGGGCCGCGGCGGCGGGCGCGGCGGTGAGCGCGCCGCCCGCCAGGACGGTCAGGGCGAGCGCTATGATCTTCTTCATTGAGACATCCTCCCGGGTATTCGATGCACGAATCACCCGAAAGGTTCACGCACGGCCGAGACGTCTCAGAAGAAGGACCGCCGGCACGGGGCGGGCGCCCATCCTGCGGACCGAGTCGGCCACCTCGCGGTCGGAGGAGACCACCGCGACGGCCCGCCCGGTGGGCTCGGCGCGCACCAGCTGGCGGATCAGGTCGTCGGCGATCTGCCCCGGGGCGCTGAACATCACGCGCACCCCGCGCGGCGCCGACACCGGCACCGGCCCGTTCAGCTCGGCGCCGTCGAAGACGCAGGTCAGCTCGGTGCGGGTCTGCGCGTAGAGCGCGCCGAGCCCGGTGAGCAGGCGGCTGCGCTGGTCGGCGAGGGTGAACGTGCCGTAGCCGGACTTGGTCACGTTGTAGCCGTCCACGATGAGGTGGATCTGCGGCAGCGCGAGGAGCTGGTCGAGCAGCGCGGGGTCGTCGTCGGCCAGCGCCCGCGCCGGGACCCCCTGGACGCTCTGCCTGCCCGGCGCCACGGCGGCCACCGAGTCGGCGGGCCGGTGGATGCCCGAGGGCAGCGCGAGCTCCCTGCGCAGCCCGGCCGCGGCGTCCTGGAGGGCGTCCAGGAGCATGCGCACCTTGGTGTCCTCCACGCTGCGGCCCTCGCGGGCGGCCCTGCGGGTGGCCTCAAGCTGGCGCTCGGCGTCGGCCAGGCGCTCGCGCAGGCGGCGCGTCTCGCTCTCCATGGTGCTCCCGGCCGAGACCGCGGCGGTCTTCGCCTCGGCGGCGGCCTCGGCGGCCTCGGCGGCGCGCGCCTCGGCGGCCCTGGCCCGCTCCCGGGCGTCGTGCAGCCGGTGGCGCAGGTCGGACACCTCCGAGCGGGAGGACTTGAGCTGCTCGCGCAGCCGGTCGGTCTCGTCCTTGGCGGCGGTCTTCTGCGTGGCGAGCTGGTCGCGCAGCCGGGCGACCGCCTGTTCCTGGGCCGACCCCTCGGCGACGGCGGCCGACCGCTCCAGGTCCGCCCGCGCCGTCTCCACCATCTCCGCCCAGCCCGGCGGCCGGGTCAGGTAGGCGGCGGCGGCCACCATGACGGGCTCGGCGGCGGGCGGCACCGTGCCCTCGGCCAGGCTCGCGACCAGCTCGGGCCAGCCGGCGGTCAGCGTCTCGGCGACCAGCTCGCGGAACTTCTTGTCGGTCTCCAGCTGCGCCGCGATCGGCGTGCCGCCGAGCTTGGCGCGCTTGCGGGGGTCGAACCTGGCGATCCCCTTGAGCGGCGGCGGCACCGAGGCGGCGGGCATCGACCCGAGAATCTGGGACGCCAGCTCCACGACATGCGAACGGACCTGCTCGGGTAACGGACGAGACAGGCCCTCTCCGGCTGAACTCATCACGGCCCCTACTCGGATCGGCATTCACGTCAAGGGTACGGCTAGCGCACCCTGACCCCGACCTGACCGAGGACGGCGGGCGCCCGGCCCGCCGGTGAACCCCTTGTGGACAAGCGATTGCTCATAGGTTACGACTGTGCGGATCACCTTGTGACCCACGCCACCCGGGAGAGCGATGGACGAGCAACGCCGGCAGGCCGAGGGGATGCGCACCTCGACCCGTGACCTGGAGGAGTTACGCGAGCGGTTCCGTTCCTGGCTCACCGGCCGGGTCGGGGCTCCCGTGACGATCTCCCGGCTCACCCCTCCCTCGGGGAACGGGATGTCCAGCGAGACCCTGATCTTCGACGCGCGGTGGACCTCCGGCGAGGGCCGTGGGTCCGGCGCGGACGGCGCGGACGGCGAAGTGCACGAGGTCCGGTGCGTGGCCCGGATGGCGCCGGCGAGCGAGGCGGTGCCGGTCTTCCCCGACTACGACCTGGGCAGGCAGTTCGACGTCATGCGCCTGGTCAGGGAGCGCGCGGGCGTGCCCGTCCCGGCGACCCTGTGGTACGAGCCCGACCCGGGGCCGCTGGGGGCGCCGTTCTTCGTGATGGAGCGCCTGGAGGGCGACGTGCCGCCGGACGTGCTGCCGTACACCTTCGAGGGCTGGCTGCTGGAGGCCTCCCCGGCCGACCGCGCGCGGTTGCAGCGGCGGAGCGTGGAGATCCTGGCCAGGGTGCACGACGCCCCGTTCACCGCCGGGGAGGTGGACGCGCTGCGGTCCCCGGGGACGGGCGGGCCGGCGCTGCGCAGGCACTTCGAGGAGCAGCGCGCCTACTACGAGTGGGCGCACGGCGCGATGCGGCTCCCGCTGCTGGAGCGGGCGTTCGGCTGGCTGGAGGAGCACTGGCCCGCCGATCCCGGGCCCGACGTGCTGAGCTGGGGGGACGCGCGCATCGGGAACGTGATGTACCGGGACTTCACCCCGGTGGGGGTGCTGGACTGGGAGATGGCCACGGTCGCCCCCCGGGAGCTGGACCTGGGCTGGATGATCTTCCTGCACCGGTTCTTCCAGGACGTGGCGGAGTCCATGGGCCTGCCCGGCCTGCCGGACTTCATGAGGTCCGAGGACGTGTGCCGCACATATGAGGAAATGACGGGATACACACCTCGGGACATGGAGTTCTACGAGGTCTACGCCGCGCTGCGGCACGGCGTCATCATGGCCCGCGTCTGGCACCGCCGCATCCACTTCGGCGAGCAGCCCATGCCCGCCGACCCCGATGACCTGGTGTTCCACCGCCGGCGGCTGGAGCGGATGATCGAGGGAGATCACCGCGGCTGAGCGGCCCCCCGCCCGGTACGCCCGGGGTCCGCGGGGAGGCCTCCCGGAGGGGGGAGGCGGTGCGCTAAATGTCGGTCGGGGCTTCTAGGGTCGTGAATCGTGGACTACGCCGTACAGGGAACGCTCGACGAGCTGGGCACGCCGCTCAGCGAGGTGACCTTCGTCGTGTTCGACCTGGAGACCACCGGCGTCTCGGCGGGCGAGCACGCGATCACCGAGATCGGCGCGGTCAAGGTCAGGGGTGGTGAGCCGCTCGGCGAGTTCGGCACCCTGGTCGACCCCGGCGGGCCGATCCCGCCGTTCATCTCGGTGCTGACCGGCATCACCGACGGCATGGTGGCGGCGGCGCCCAGGATCGAGGCGGTGCTGCCGTCCTTCCTGGAGTTCGCCGCGGGCTCCACCCTGGTGGCGCACAACGCCGGGTTCGACATGGGCTTCCTCAAGGCGGCCTGCGCCGCCCACGGCTACCCCCCTCCCGGGCACCAGGTGGTCGACACCGTCGGCCTGGCCCGGCGGCTGCTGACCCGCGACGAGGCGCCCAACTGCAAGCTCTCCACCCTGGCGAGGATCTTCAGCCACACCGAGCCCTGCCACCGGGCGCTCGCCGACGCGCGGGCCACCGCCGACGTGCTGCACGCCCTGCTGGAACGCGCCGGCTCCTTCGGGGTGCACACGCTGGAGGAGCTCAAGGGCTTCGTCCGGGCGCCCACGCCCGAGCAGCGCCGCAAGAGGCACCTGGCCGACTCCGTTCCCTCGGGGCCGGGCGTGTACGTGTTCGAGGACGAGGGCGGCGACCCGCTCTACGTCGGCAAGAGCGTCGACCTGCGCAACCGCGTGCGCAGCTACTTCACCGCGGGCGAGACCCGGCCCCGCATCCGGGAGATGGTCGGCATCGCCGCGCGGGTCAGGTCCATCTCCTGCGCCACCCCGCTGGAGGCCGAGGTCAGGGAGCTGCGGCTGATCGGCTCGGCCAAGCCCCGCTACAACCGCAGGTCGCGCTCCCCGGAGAAGATGTTCTGGCTCAAGCTGACCGACGAGCCGTTCCCCCGCCTGTCGGTGGTCCGCGAGATCAAGGACGACGACGCCTCCTACCTGGGCCCCTTCTCCAGCACCCGCACGGCCGAGGACGCCCGCGCGGCGCTGCACGAGACGATCCCGCTGCGCCAGTGCAGCGAGCGGATCACCGTCCGCACCCGGCGGTCGGCCTGCGCGCTCGCCGAGATCGGCAGGTGCGGGGCACCCTGCGAGGGCCGCCAGACCCCCGGCGAGTACGCCGTCCACGTGATCGCGGCCCGCCGGGCGCTGGAGCTGGACGCGGCACCGGTCTTCTCGGCCATCGAGGCCCGGATGGAGCGCCTGGCGCTCGACCAGCGCTACGAGGAGGCCGCGGCCGACCGTGACCGGCTGGCCGCCTACGTCCGCACCTCGGCCCGGATGCAGCGGCTGCGGTCGCTGACCACGATCCCCCAGCTGGTCGCCGCGGCCCCGGTCTCCGGCGGCCGGTGGGAGATCCACGTGGTGCGCTACGGCCGCCTGGCCTCGGCGGGGGTGATGCCCTCCGGCGCCCACCCCACCCCGTTCGTCGAGGCGCTGACGGCCACCGCGGAGACCGTCCCGCCGGGGATCGGGCCGGTCCACGCGGCCAGCCCCGAGGAGACCGAGTGCGTGCTGCGCTGGCTGGAGACGCCCGGGGTCCGGCTGGTGGAGGTGGAGGGCACCTGGAGCCTGCCCGTCTCGGGCGCCGGGAGGCTCAAGGCCCGCATCGACCGCGCCTACCAGGGGGGTGAGCCGCGCCGGCCGCGTGAGGGCCGCCCGCTGCGCTGAGCTCCCGCCCCGCTGAGCTTCCCGCCTCGCCACGCGACGCCCGCCGGGCGCCGTCGATCCCGCGCGGCGACGCCCGCGGGCACAGCCGGTCCCCCCGCCGGTTCCCCGGCGCTCCCGTCGCCGGCCCCCCCGCCGGTCCGGTCGCCGTTCCCGGGGCGCGGGCCGTCCGCCGCGCGCGGGGCCGCACTGGTAGCTTCTGAGGCGGCAGGCAGCACTCAACGAGGAGGAAGCTCGTGGTCACCGCGATCGTGCACATCAACGCCGAGGTGGACCGGATCCCCGAGATCGCCCAGACGATCGCCGAGATCGACGGGGTGAGCGAGGTCTACTCGATAACCGGGGAGTACGACCTGATGGCCATGATCCGGGTGAGCGCCTACGAGGAGATCGCCGAGCTGGTCCCCGGGCGGATCAACAAGGTGGCCGGGGTGCTGCACACCGAGACGCACATCGCCTTCCGGGCCTACTCCCGGCACGACCTCGACGCCGCCTTCTCGATCGGCCTGGGCGAGTCCGACTAGCTCCCGCGCACGCGGGGGGCCGGGCACGGGGGTGAGGGCGGCACGCGCCTCGCCGGCCCGCCCGGGGCCGTGGCCGGGACCCGTCCCACCGGGAACGAGGCCGGGGCCCACCCCGTCGGCCCGCTCGGGAGCACGGCCGGGACCCGTCCCATCGGCCCGGCCGGGGATCTCGTCGGTCTGCCCGGGGACCCGGCGGGGACCCACCTCGCCGGCGGTGGGCAGCCTGGCCCGTACCTCGAACCCCCCGCCGCGCAGGACCCCGGCCTCCAGCGTCCCGCCGAACAGGGTCGCGCGGTCGCGCATGCCGAGCAGGCCGTGCCCGGCGGCGCCCGGCGGCGCGGACCGGCCGTCGTCGCGCACCAGCACCTCCAGGAAGCCCGGCCGCCAGCGCAGCGTGACGCGGGCCCGGCCGGCGCCCGCGTGCCGCAGGGTGTTGCCGAGCGCCTCCTGCACGATCCGGTAGGCCACCAGTTCCAGGGCGAGCCCGACCTCGGCGGCACGGCCGTCCACGACGACCTCCACGCTCAGGCCCTCGGCCCTGACCTCGTCGAGCAGGTCCTCCAGGTCCGACAGCCTGGGCTGCGGCGTCCTGCCGGTGGAGGGTCCGTCGAGGTCCAGCAGCGACAGGGCGCGCTGGAGCTCGACCAGCGCCTGGCGCCCCGACTCCTCGGCCATGCGCAGGGTCTCCCTGGCCCGGCCGGGATCCTTTTCCATGATCATTCGCCCGGCGCCGACGCCGAGCGTCATCATGCTGATCCCGTGCGCGACGATGTCGTGCAGCTCCCGGGCGATGCGCGCCCGGCGCTCGGTGAAGCGGGCGCGGGCCAGCTCCCGCCCCTGGTCGGCCAGACCGGCCTCCTGGGCTCTGAGCCTGAGCAGAAGCAGCCTGCGCTCGCGCACCAGGAGGGCGACGGCCAGGCAGAGGCCCAGCGTCGCGCACACCAGCAGGACGGGGAACATCTGCCCGGTCAAAGAGTAGGCACGCCACATGGACGCAATCTAGAACGCCCCCTCGGGGGCGACATCCCCTCGTGGGCTGATCCTCGATCAGCCCACGAGGGGATTCCCGCGTCAGGACCGGACGTCGGGAACGCTCGCGCGACCGCCCCGGAACGCGGGCCCTGGACGGCTCACGCCACCGGCCCGCCCCGGGAGGGGGCGTCAGGAGGGGCCGTCAGGACGGCTGACCGCTCGGCCGGCTGACCTCGATCCAGCGCTCCAGGGCACCGGCGGCGGCGCCGGAGTCGACGGCCCGCACGGCGCGCTCGTACCCGGCGGCCATCGCGGCGTCCAGGTCCTCGACGGCACTCCCCGCCCCTGCGGCGCTCGCGCCCCCGGTGACGCCGTCGAAGGCGACCAGGGCGGCGGCGGCGTTCAGCAGGACGGCGTCGCGGACCGGGCCGGTGCGGCCGTCGAGCAGGTCGCGGACGGCCTGGGCGTTGAAGACCACGTCCCCGCCGCGCAGCGCGTCGGGCGCGGCCCTGGGGATGTCCAGCACGGCCGGGTCGAACACGGTCCGCTCGGCCTGGCCGTCGCGCACCACCCAGACCGTGGAGGTCGTGGAGATGGTCAGCTCGTCCAGCCCGTCGTCGCCCCTGAACACCAGCGCGGAGGCGCCGCGCTCGGCGAACACTCCGGCCACCACGGGGAGCATGCCCGCGTCGAAGATGCCGATCGCCTGGGCGGCGGGCCTGGCCGGGTTGGTCAGCGGGCCCAGGAAGTTGAAGATCGTGGGGATGCCCAGCTCCTTGCGGGTGGGTCCCACGAAACGCAGCGCCGGGTGGTAGACGGGCGCGAAGCAGAAGGCGATCCCGGCCTCCACCGCGACCCTGGCGGTCTCGGCGGGTGGCAGGTCGAGCACGATCCCGAGGTGTTCCAGGACGTCGGCGGCGCCGCAGGAGGAGGAGGCCGCCCGGTTGCCGTGCTTGACGACCCTGGCCCCGGCCCCCGCGGCCACGATCGCGGCCATGGTGGAGACGTTGACGGTGTGGGCGCGGTCCCCCCCGGTGCCGACGACGTCGACGAGGGGGCCCTCGACCGACAGCGGGACGGCCCGCTCCAGCATGATGCGCGCCAGGCCGGCCACCTCCGCGACCGTCTCGCCCTTGGACCTCAACGCCACGGCGAACCCGGCGATCTGGGCGGAGGTGGCCGATCCCGACATGATCTGATCCATCGCCCAGGCGGCCTCGTCGGCCGTCAGGTGCTCGCCGGCGATGAGGGCGGACAGCAGCGCGGGCCAGGTGGTACGCGCGTCCATGGGGGTCTCCTGGGGGGTCGCTACTGGGCGGTCAGACGGGTGGACAGGCGGCGGCGCATCAGGTCGGCGACGGTCTCGGCGAGCACGACCGGGTCGATCGGGCGCGGCACCACGGCCTCGGCGCGCGACCACTCGGCCAGCCAGCGGTCGTCGCGGCGGGCGATCAGCAGGCAGATCGGCGGGCAGTCGTGGACCTCGTCCTTGGCCTGGCGGGCCACGCCCATGCCGCCGGCCGGCTTGGCCTCGGCGTCGAGCACGGCGACGTCGATCTCACCGGAGTCGAAGTACTGCACGACCTTGGCGTGGGTGGCGCACTCCACGATCTCCACGAAGGGCACGTCGGCGGCCGGGCGGCGGCCGATGGCCTGCCGGACCTTCTCGCGGGTGCTCGCGTCGTCGCTGTAGACGAGGATCCTCATCGTGTCGTCGGTGCTCTCGCCGGTGCTCACGGTCGCGCTCACTGTCCCTCGCACGTCGATGTATGGTCACCTGGGATGCTACCGGTCGGCCGCCCCCGGCACCCAGGCCGGAGCCGTTGCCGGGCGAATTGCCCTATAGATCCCCTTTGAGGGGACGTACGGGCCCCCTATCGGGGGGTCGTGCGGCGACCCGAGCAGGAGAGCCGCAATAATGCTGCCCGTGGCGACAGCATCCGCAATCTCAACGACGACGACAGCACATTCGTCCCGCCGGCCCGATCTGGTCAGCGTGGGGACGATCGTCTGGCTGTCCTCCGAGCTCATGTTCTTCGCGGCGCTGTTCGCGATGTACTTCACCATCCGGTCGGTGACCATCGGCCAGGGGCAACCCTGGCCCGAGGCTCACCTGAACGTCCCGTTCTCCCTGGCCAACACGATCATCCTGGTCCTGTCGAGTGTGACCTGCCAGCTGGGCGTGTGGGCGGCCGAGAAGGGCCAGGTCGCCAAGCTGCGCTTCTGGTACATCGTCAGCTTCCTGATGGGCGCCGTCTTCGTCGGCGGCCAGCTGTTCGAGTACAGCCAGCTGGTCCACGAGGGGCACACGCTGTCGCACTCCGCGTACGACTCGGTGTTCTACCTGACCACGGGTTTCCACGGCCTGCACGTGACCGGTGGGCTGATCGCGTTCCTGCTCATGCTGGGACGCACGTACGCCGCGAAGCGCTTCACCCGTGAGCAGGCGACCAGCGCGATCGTCGTGTCCTACTACTGGCACTTCGTGGACGTGGTCTGGATCGGCCTTTTCGTGACCATCTATGGAATTCAATAAGGAATCGGGGATCTCTGTGAATAGGATCACCGCTGGGCGGCGGCATCCCCTCGCGAGATACGCCGTCCTGCTCATGGCGCTGGGGCTGATCGGCGGGCTCTACACCGTCGCCCTGGCGGCCTCCTCCCCGCGGCAGGCCGACGCGGCCATCGCCTCCGGCAGGGCCGACGACGTGGCCGAGGGCAAGAAGCTCTTCGAGCGCAGCTGCTCCAGCTGCCACGGGCAGAACGCCGAGGGCACCGGCCAGGGACCGACGCTGGTCGGCGTGGGCTCGGCCTCCGTCGACTTCCAGGTCGGCAGCGGCCGCATGCCCCTGGCCAACCCCTCGTCGCAGGCCCCGCGCAAGCCCGTGGCCCCCTGGGTCACCAAGGACACCCTGCGGCAGCTCGGCGCCTACGTCCAGTCCCTGGGCGGCGGTCCGACCACGCCGGACGCCGAGACGGTCGACGCGAGCAAGGGCGACCCGGTCAAGGGCGGTGAGCTCTTCCGGGCCAACTGCATCCAGTGCCACAACTTCGTCGGCGCGGGCGGCGCCCTCACCCAGGGCAAGTACGCCCCGTCGCTGAACCAGGCCACCGAGCGGCAGATCTACGAGGCCATGGTCACCGGCCCGCAGGCCATGCCGGTCTTCAACGACAGCATCATCACGCCCGAGCAGAAGCGCGACATGATCGCCTACATCGTGGGCGTGCGCAACGAGCCCGACCCGGGCGGCTCGGGTCTCGGCCGTATCGGCCCGGTCACCGAGGGGCTGGTGGCCTGGGTCGTCGGCCTCAGCCTGCTCTCCCTGGCCGCCATCTGGATCACCGCGAAGAGGCGACAGGCCACCAAATGACTGAGAACAATCACGACACCGAACAGCCCGAGGAGCGCGCGCCCAAGCGCGTCATCGGCACCCCCTCGCCCGCGACGAGCGGCTCGCTGCTCGGCACCGGCCGCGACGCCACGGCGGCCCCGTCCGCCGGGACCGCCGCGGACGTCCAGGTGCCCGGAGTGGTCCCGCAGGACGAGGCGACCGCGAAGAAGGGCGAGCGCTACTCCGCCCTCTGCTTCGCCGTCGCCGCCCTGGCGGGTCTCGGCTTCGTCGTCTCGTACGTGGTCTTCCAGGTCGGCGACATCGCCAAGACGCAGGTCTCCAACCTCGCGCTGGGCGGCACGCTGACCCTGGCGCTGCTCGCGCTGGCCGCGGGCATGGTGACCTGGGTCCGCATGGTCATGCCGAAGTACAGCATGGTCCAGGAGCGCCACCCGATGGCCTCCGACCCGGCGACCAGGTCCTACGTCGGCGAGACCTTCATGCAGGGCGCGGCCGAGAGCGGGATCACCAAGCGCCCGCTGCTGCGCCGCAGCCTGCTCCTCGCCGCCGCCCCGCTGGGCCTGGCCCCGCTGGTGCTGCTGCGCGACCTCGGCCCGAGCCACACGAACTTCCCCGGGAAGCTGCGGCACACCGTCTGGGGGGAGAAGACCAAGGACGGCAAGCCCCGCAGGCTGCTCGTCGAGGGAACCGGCGACCCCATCAGGGCGGCCGACTTCAACTCCCCCGGCGGCATCCTGTCGGTCGTGCCCGACGGCTACGAGCACGACCTGAACGCGCTGGCCAAGGCCACGCTGATCCTGATCAAGTTCCGGCCCGAGGAGCTCAAGTCCGGGGTCAACAAGAACTGGACGAGCAACGGGATCGTGGCCTACTCCAAGATCTGCACGCACGTCGGCTGCCCCGCGGCCCTGTACGAGCAGACCACCCACCACATCCTGTGCCCGTGCCACCAGTCGACCTTCGACGCCGCCGACGGCGCCAAGGTCATCTTCGGCCCGGCCGCCCGGCCTTTGCCCCAGCTGCCCATCGCCGTGGATAATGAGGGGTACCTCGTTGCTACGGCGGACTTCGCCGTCCCTGTCGGTCCCAGCTTCTGGGAGCGTGGCGACGCCGAGGCCGAGGCCCGTGAGAACGGAGCCACACAAAAATGAGTGTCGAAAGCGTTCCCAAGCCCATCGTGGGCGCGGGTAACTTCGTCGACGACCGGATCGGGGCGGGAAACTTCCTCCGGCGCAACCTGCGCAAGGTCTTCCCCGACCACTGGTCGTTCCTCCTCGGTGAGATCGCTCTCTACTCCTTCATCATCCTCCTGCTGACCGGCACGTTCCTGACCCTCTTCTTCAAGCCCAGCATGGCCCACGTGGAGTATCTCGGCTCCTACAAGGCGCTCTACGGCGTCACGATGTCCGAGGCCTACGCGTCGACGCTGGAGATCAGCTTCGACGTGCGCGGCGGCCTGCTGATGCGCCAGATGCACCACTGGGCGGCCCTGCTGTTCATCGGCGGCATGATGGTGCACGCGCTGCGGGTGTTCTTCACCGGCGCCTACCGCAAGCCGCGCGAGCTCAACTGGATCATCGGCGTACTGCTGCTGACGCTGGCGCTGGCCGAGGGCCTGACCGGCTACTCCCTCCCCGACGACCTGCTCTCCGGCGCGGGCCTGCGGATCACCGAGGGCGTGGCGATCTCGCTGCCGCTGGTCGGCACCTGGATCACCTTCTTCCTCTTCGGCGGCGAGTACCCGGGCGAGGACGTCGTCTCCCGGTTCTACTCGCTGCACATCCTGCTGATCCCGGGCATCCTGCTGGCGCTGATCAGCGCCCACATGATCCTGATGTGGGTGCAGAAGCACACGCAGATGCCGGGCAAGGGACGCACGAACGAGAACGTGGTGGGCTCGCCGTTCTACCCGGCCTTCATGATCAAGGCCGGCGCCTACTTCATGTTCACGTTCGGGGTCATCGCGCTGCTGGGGACCTTCGCCCAGATCAACCCGATCTGGCTGTTCGGCCCCTACACCCCGGCCGACATCTCGGCCGGTTCGCAGCCCGACTTCTACATGGGCTTCCTGGAGGGCTCGCTCCGCCTGATGCCCGCCTGGGAGCTCAACCTCTTCGGCCAGTCCGGGGGGACGCTCGCGATGAGCGTGCTGATCCCCGCCCTGTTGCCGATGGGCATCATCATGACGGGGCTGGCGCTCTACCCGTTCATCGAGCAGTGGGTCACCGGGGACCGGCGCGAGCACCACATCGCCGAGCGTCCCCGCAACAACCCCCACCGCACCTCGATCGGCATGGCCGCGGTCTCCTTCTACGGGGTCCTGTGGCTGCTCGGCGCCAACGACGAGATCGCCGCGTTCTTCCAGGTGTCGCTGAACTGGACGACCTACATCGGCCGATTCCTGATCATCGCTGCCCCGGTGGCGACCTACATGATCACCTACCGGGTCTGCCTGGGGCTGCAGCGCGGTGACGCGGCCGTCCTCGGCCACGGCGTGGAGTCCGGCGTGATCAAGCGCCTCCCCCACGGCGAGTACATCGAGGTGCACGTCCCGCCGCACGAGGCCATCGAGGCCCACATGCGCAACAGGGAGATCGTCCCGGTCATCTCCGACCGGGGCGCGGCGGGCCGGGACGGCATCCCGTCCAAGGCGATGCGCGGCCCGCTGGGCAGGCTCCGTCTCAAGATGAGCCGGGCCTACGGCGGCGAGAAGATCCCGCTGGAGGCCGGTCACGGAGACGGCCACGACGACGGTCACGCTCTCGGCCACGGCGAGCACGCGGCCATCGGCCAGGGCGGCCAGAGTGGCCAGGGCGACGACGACAGGTCCCTGACCCGCTGACACGGTCCCCGATCCCCCGGGGCTCCCCGCCCGGTCCGCCGGGCGGGCCCCCGAAGGGGCTGAGGGGCCGCCGGAGGCCACGCGGAACGACGAGGGGGCCCGGACACCACATCGGTGTCCGGGCCCCCTCGTCGTGCGTCCCGGCCCTCGCGGGCTCGTGCGCACCGCTCTCCCGGACCCCGCCTCCCTGACCCCGCCACCTCCCGGAGGACGCCCGGGCCGCCCCGCGCTCAGACGTCGTCGGTGGTGAAGTGCTTGAGGCTGCTCCACTTCAGCCACTGCCGCCAGCTCTCCTGCCAGTGCCCCCAGCCGTTGGTCGGCTCCAGGACGCGGGGCGAGCCGGTGATCACGATCGGGTCCCCGATCAGGGTGTTGTCCAGGAACCACTTGGCGTTGGACGGGCTGACGTTGACGCAGCCGTGGCTGACGTTGGAGTACCCCTGGGAGCCGACCGACCACGGGGCGCTGTGGATGTACTCGCCGCTGTTGGAGATGCGGACGGTGTCGTAGACGGTCAGCCGGTAGTAGCCCGACGAGCCGGGCCCGATCCCGGGCGAGACCATGACCGTGACGTTCTCCCGGGACATGGCCAGGTGCACGCCGCTGGTCGTGTGGTACTTCCAGACGCCCCCCTGACCGGCGCTCATCGGCATCTCACGGACGACCCTGCCGTTGCGCCGCACGGTGAGGTGGTGGGACAGGACGCTGCCGCGGGTGATCTGCGAGCGGCCGACCTTGAAGTCGACGGTCCGGTTCGCCGCGCCGTACAGGCCGGGGCCGCCGCGCACCCCCGCGAGGCGGGCCTGTACGCGGACCCTGGTGCCGGCGGGCCAGAATTTCTTCGGGCGGAAGTGCACGTTGCGGTCGTCGAACCAGTGCCAGGCGCCCAGGACCGGCGTGGAGGTCCTGACGGTCAGGTTGCGCTCGATCGAGACCCGGTCGGTGACGGCCCGGTCGAAGGTGATCATGATCGGCATGCCGACGCCGACGGTCAGGCCGGTGTCGTAGCGGCTCGGCATGAAGTTCTGGATCGCGTACGTCTCGCGGGCCTTCACCGTGGAGAAGGACGTGATGGTGCGGGTCTCGGTGCCCGCCGCGTCGGTGGCCGTCGCCCTGACCTCGTAGGCGGCCCCTGGAGCCGCCGTGCCCCGGCTGCGCCATTGGGTGCCGTCGGCGCTGAGAACGCCCGTCAGGGGCTTCCTGGAGCCCTTCAGGGCTATGACGCTGACCTGTTTCAGCGTGCCGCCCTGCGCGGCGACCACGATCGGCACGTCGGTGGGGACGCCGGCCGCCCCGTTCAGGGGCACCACCGTCACGACGGCCGCCGTCGCGGGCGAGGCCGTCGCGGACCCCGCGGGCCCCGTCGATCCCGCCGAGCCGGCGGGCGGAGCGGTGCTCGTCGAGCAGGAGGCCGTCACCAGGGCGAGGGCCAGCAGTCCGGCCCCCCGGCTCGAACCACGGATCGCGTGCCCCACATGAACTCCCCTGTCCGGAACGAACCACTGATTCAGTTATTACCCGGTGTAAGCGGTCCACCACAGGCGACATCCACCCGGAGCGTCCAATAAAAACCAAAAAGCGGACCACGGAAGATTTCCGTGGTCCGCCTGCCGGGAGTGCGGCGCGAGCCGGTGGGGCCGGTCCCGCGCGGGTGCCCGGGGGTTCCGGGAGGGGGTCAGTGCGAGAAGTGGCCCCGGTAGTACTCGAAGACGAAGCCGATCGTGGCCATCAGGACCGCGAAGACGCCGATCAGGAACAGCCACCAGCCGATGACCAGGCCGACCGCGGTGAGCGCGACCGCCAGGCAGACGAACAGCGGCCACCAGCTGTGCGGGCTGAAGAAGCCGAGCTCCCCTGCGCCGTCGCTGATCTCGCCCTGCTTGTCGTCCTCCGGCTGGTCGCCGATGCGGCGGGCCGTGTACATCAGGTAGTAGCCGATCATGAACGCGAAGCCCACCGAGATGGCCATCGCGGTCGTGCCGACCGGCTCCTTGGACCAGTACCAGTAGACGACGTCCACGGCGGCGAAGAAGACGCCGCAGAGGATGAAGAGCCAGCCCTGAACCTTCATTCGTTCTCCTCCAGCTCACGGGGGGCCGGCTTGTACGGTCGCTTGAGGTCGAACGCGGGGCGCTCGGACCTGATGCGGGGAAGCGAGGTGAAGTTGTGCCGCGGCGGCGGGCAGGAGGTCGCCCACTCCAGGGAGTTGCCGTAACCCCACGGGTCGTCCACCGTGACCTGCGGCGCGGTCCTGGCGGTCTTCCACACGTTGTACAGGAACGGCAGCGTCGAGGCGCCCAGCAGGAACGCGCCCACCGACGAGACCATGTTCAGGTCGGTGAAGCCGTCGATCGGGCTGTAGTCGGCGTACCGGCGCGGGAAGCCCTGCGCGCCCAGCCAGTGCTGGACCAGGAAGGTGGTGTGGAAGCCGATGAACAGCGTCCAGAAGTGGATCTTGCCCAGCCGGTCGTCCAGCATCTTGCCGGTGAACTTGGGCCACCAGAAGTAGAACCCGGCGAACATCGCGAACACCACGGTGCCGAAGACCACGTAGTGGAAGTGCGCGACCACGAAGTAGGAGTCGGCCACGTGGAAGTCCAGCGGCGGGGAGGCCAGGATGACGCCGGTCAGGCCGCCGAACAGGAACGTCACCAGGAAGCCGATCGAGAACAGCATCGGCGACTCGAACGACAGGTGGCCGCGCCACATGGTGCCGATCCAGTTGAAGAACTTCACCCCGGTGGGCACCGCGATGAGGAACGTCATGAAGGAGAAGAACGGCAGCAGCACCTGGCCGGTGGCGAACATGTGGTGCGCCCACACCGTGATCGACAGGCCCGCGATGGCGATGGTGGCGCCGACCAGGCTGATGTAGCCGAACAGCGGCTTACGGCTGAAGACCGGGATGACCTCGGTGATGATGCCGAAGAACGGCAGCGCGATGATGTACACCTCGGGGTGACCGAAGAACCAGAACAGGTGCTGCCACAGCAGCGCGCCGCCGTTCTGGGGGTCGAAGATGTGCGTGCCGAGCTTGCGGTCGGCCTCCAGCGCCAGCAGCGCGGCGGCCAGCACCGGGAAGGCCATCAGCACCAGGATCGAGGTGAGCAGGACGTTCCAGGTGAACATCGGCATCCGGAACATGGTCATTCCGGGCGCGCGCATGCAGACGATCGTGGTGATGAAGTTCACCGAGCCGAGGATCGTGCCCAGACCGCTGATGGTCAGGCCGACGATCCACAGGTCGGCGCCGATGCCGGGAGAGAAGATCGCGTCCGACAGCGGGGCGTAGGCGGTCCAGCCGAAGCTCGCCGCGCCGCCCGGGGTGATGAACCCCACCAGCGCGATCGTGCTGCCGAAGGCGAACAGCCAGTAGCTGACCATGTTCAGCCGCGGGAAGGCGACGTCGGGGGCGCCGATCTGCAGCGGCATCAGCTCGTTGGCGAACCCGGCGAACAGCGGGGTCGCGAACATCAGCAGCATGATCGTGCCGTGCATGGTGAACAGCTGGTTGAACTGCTCGTTGCTGATCATCTGGAGACCCGGCTGGGCCAGCTCCGCCCTCATGACCAGCGCCATCACGCCGCCGATCAGGAAGAAGACGAACGAGGTGATGAGGTACAGGTGTCCGATGATCTTGTGATCGGTGGACGAGGCCCACTTGGTGACGATCGAGCCCTTGCGGGTCGGCGTCACCGGGGACGGGGAGATGACGAGGGGATCGTTGAGCGCTGTCACTGGGCACCGGCCTGACTGGCGATGTACTGGTCGAACTCGGCGGCGGGCACGAGCTTCACCGAGAAGAGCATCCGGCTGTGGTCCACGCCGCACAGCTCGGCGCAGCGTCCGGCGTAGACGCCGGGCTTGTCCAGGGTCCGGACCTCGAACCTGTTGTCCACGCCCGGGATCACGTCCAGCTTGAAGTGGAACGCCGGGACCCAGAAGGAGTGGATGACGTCGGGCGAGTCGAGCTCGAACTTGATGTTCTTGCCGGTCGGCAGCACGAGCTGCGGGCCCTTCAGGTAGTTCTCCGCCGGCATGCCCGCCACCTGGACGGTCTTGCCGCCGGCCTCGGTGGTGAAGCGCCAGCTCCACTGGAAGCCCTCCACCTTGACCGTCACGTCAGGCTTGCCGGACATCGTGGTGATGTAGTTCTGGTCACGCGCGGTGAAGAAGAAGAAGACACCGACCATGATGATCGGGATCACCGTGTAGAGGATCTCGATCGGCAGGTTGTACCGCACCTGGGGCGGCAGCTCGTCCGGGGAGTTCTTCCTCTTGCGGTGGAAGGCGACGGACCACAGGATCAGCCCCCACACGACCACACCGGTGCCGAGGGCCGCGATCCACGATCCGTTCCACAGACTCTGGACGGCATTGGACTGCTCGGTGATGCCCTCGGGCAGGCCGCCTCGCGACCAGTCTTGGGCGCTGCACGCCGTCAGGGAAACCAGCGACAGCGCCAGAGCGGCGGCGCGTGGCACCCGGCGGCGTGCCAACGGACGCCGTGCAGAACGGCGGGTCGGACTCACGGATCGCCTACCCCACAGATGAAGCCCAGGAGTCGCTCCTGGGAGGTCGTTTGTTCACGTTCAGGTTTTCGTAGTCAGTAGCTTCACGCTGGGGGACACATTAGCGCGACCAAGGGCCGCCCTCCCTCCCAGCCCCCGCCCGCACCGCGCGTGGTGCGACGATTGGGGGCGTGGCGTACTTCGACGCGGCCTCCACGGAGCCGCTGCACCCCCAGGCCCGCGAGGCTCTGATCGCGGCCCTGGACGTCGGCTGGGCCGATCCCGCGAGACTGTACGGCTCGGCCCGGCGAGCCGGAATGTTACTGGAACAGGCCAGGACCGAGGTGGCCGAGGCGCTGGGCGCCAGGCCCGACGAGGTCTCGTTCACCTCCTCGGGCACCCAGGCGGTGCACCTGGGCGTGCTGGGCACCCTGCACGGGCGGCGGCGGGCCGGGCGGCGCCTGGTGACCTCGGCGGTGGAGCACTCCAGCGTGCTGCACGCCGCGGGCATCCACGAGCGCGACGGCGGCGCGGTCGAGACGGTCGGCGTCGGCATCACGGGCGCGGTCGAGGCGGGCGCGTTCGCCGAGGCGGTGCGCGTCGAGGGCACGGCCCTGGCCTGCCTGCAGAGCGCCAACCACGAGGTCGGCACCCTGCAGCCGGTGGCCGAGGTCGCGGAGGCCTGCGCGGAGGCGGGGGTGCCGCTGCTGGTGGACGCCGCCCAGACCGCGGGCAGGACGGCGCTGCCCGGCGGCTGGTCGGTGCTGGCCGCGAGCGCGCACAAGTGGGGCGGCCCGGCCGGGGTGGGGGTGCTGGTGGTGCGCAAGGGCACCCGCTGGCGCAGCCCGCTGCCCGACGACGACCGCGAGCGCCGGCGGGTGCCGGGCTTCGAGAACGTCCCGGCGATCGTCGCGGCGGCGGCGGCGCTGCGGGCCACGGTGGCCGAGTCGGCCATCGAGTCGGCCCGGCTCGCCGCGCTCGTGGACCGGATCAGGACCGAGGTGGCCCGGAGCGTCCCGGATGTCGAGGTGATCGGCGACCCGGTGGCGCGGGCACCACACATCGTCACCTTTTCGTGTCTTTACGTGGAAGGTGAGGCACTTCTGACCGAACTGGACAGAGCGGGGTTCTCGGTATCCTCCGGCAGCTCGTGCACGGCGAGTACGCTTCGTCCGTCGCATGTTTTGGAGGCCATGGGCGTGCTCACCCACGGGAACGTGCGGGTGTCGCTCCCCCGGGGCGCCTCGGCGACGGATGTCGACCGATTCCTGTCGGTCCTGCCGGAGGCGGTGCGCCGTATCCGGGAGGAGGCGGGGGTAAAACTGTGATCAACATTCGGGGAGTGAAGAGGTCATGACGTCCAGCCAGGCCACCTCGGCGGGTGCCGCCCAGCCCCCTGCCCTGACGATCGACGCGCTGGGCAGGAAGTGCCCGATCCCCATCATCATGCTGGCCGAGCAGATCAACTACGTCCCGCTCAACGCGATCGTCGAGGTGCTGGCCGACGACCCCGCCGCCTTCACCGACATCCCCGCCTGGTGCCGGCTGAAGTCGCACCGCCACGTGGCCAGCTACGAGCTCCCGCAGCGGGGCTGGGCCATCCACGTGCGACGTAATTACTGATCCGCCCCTTTTCATCACTGATCTGGCTATAAGTCGGGTATGTCCTCATTGGACAATCCGACCAGTGATCCGGGGGGACGACATGAGCGGTGAGACCGCCAGAGATCTGATGCACGCCGGGGTGCGGTGCGTCGAGGCGCACGAGACGCTCGACCGGGCTGCGCAGATGATGCGCGACATGAACGTGGGCGCCCTGCCCATCTGCGGCAGCGACGACCGGCTCAAGGGGATCATCACCGACCGCGACATCGTGGTGAAGTGCGTGGCCCACGGCCAGGACCCCTCCAAGATCACCGCCGGGGATCTCGCCACGGGCCTGGTCTGGGTCTCGGCGGACGCCGATGTCGCGGAGGCGCTGGCCAAGATGGAGCAGAACCAGATCCGGCGGCTGCCGGTGATCGAGAACGGCCGCATCATCGGCATGATCAGCGAGGCCGACCTGGCCAGGCACCTGCCCGACGACAAGATGGCCGAGTTCGTGCACCGCGTCTACGCGGGCGGCTGACGGCCCGCTCTTCCCCGACGGAGGCCACGCCACATCGGGTGCCATGCCCGCGACAGGGCCGCGCCGGGGCCCGCCCGAAGGACGGCGAGGCGTGGCCCCGGCGGGGTCGTGGCGGTGCGGCGGCGCGGTCAGGCGTAGTGGGACTTCAGGAAGCCCGACACGTCCGCGGCGGCGTCGGCGCCGTAGGCACCGGCGAGGCGCTCCAGGAAGACCTTCTGGCCGAGCTCGTACTCCTGGCCGCCGACGCACTCCAGGACGTGGGTGGCGACGAGGTTGCCGACCTGGCCGCAGCGCTCCAGGGGCAGCTCCCAGGCCAGGGCGGCCAGGAAACCGGCGCGGAAGGCGTCGCCCACCCCGGTGGGGTCGGCCTTGCCGAGCTCGGGCGCGGCGGGGACGTGCAGGGACGGCTCGCCCTTGCGGTCGATGACGACGCCCTTGGGGCCGAGCGTGGTGACGCGGACGCCGACCCGGTCGAGGATCTCCTCGTCGCTCCAGCCGGTCTTCTGCTCGATGATGCCCTTCTCGTAGTCGTTGCCGAACAGGTAGGCGGCACCGTCGACGAGCTGGCGGATCTGGTCCCCGGGCATGCGGGCGAGCTGCTGGGAGGGGTCGGCCGCGAACGGGATGCCCCGCTCGATCGCCTCGGCGGTGTGCCGGAGCATCGCCTCGGGGTCGTTGGGGCTGATCACCACCAGGTCCAGGCCGCCGACCCGGTCGGCGACCGGGCGCAGCTCGATGAGGCGGGCCTCGGACATCGCGCCGGTGTACAGCGACGCGATCTGGTTGTGGTCCTCGTCGGTGGTGCACAGGAACCGGGCCGTGTGGTGGACCTCGGAGACGTGCACGGAGTCGCAGTCGACGCCGTGACGCTCCAGCCAGGACCGGTAGTCGGCGAAGTCCGCGCCGACCGCGCCGACCAGGACGGGCCGCAGTCCCAGGCAGCCCATGCCGAAGGAGATGTTGGCCGCGCAGCCGCCGCGGCGGATCTGCAGGTCGTCCACCAGGAACGACAGGGACACCCGGTCGAGCTTCTCGGCGATGAACAGGTCGCCGAAGCGCCCGGGGAAGGTCATCAGGTGGTCGGTCGCGATGGAGCCGGTGACGGCGATGCGCACGGGGTTCTTCTCCTCGTCGTCGGCATCTCGGGGAACGTGGGCGTCGAGCCTCGCAAGAATACGCGACCTCGCGGGCGCGCGAAGGCCCCGCGAGGCGAGTAATTTCATCTCGCGTTGATCTCGCGGGGCCTTCGCGACCTCGTCCCTGCGGACGGGCCGCCCCGTCCGGACCGGCTGTGCTACCCGATCTAGTTGAACGAGTCGCCGCAGGCGCAGGAGCCCGTGGCGTTCGGGTTGTCGATCGTGAAGCCCTGCTTCTCGATCGTGTCGACGAAGTCGACGGTGGCGCCCACGAGGTAGGGGGCGCTCATCCGGTCGGTGACCACGCTCACGCCGTCGAAGTCGGAGACGACGTCGCCGTCCATCGAACGGTCGTCGAAGAAGAGCTGGTAGCGCAGGCCGGAACAGCCACCGGGCTGCACGGCCACGCGCAGCTGGAGACCCTCCTCGCCCTGCTGCTCCAGCAGGCTCTTGACCTTCGCCGCGGCCGCGGAACTGAGGATCAGGCCCTGCGCCGTGGTCTCGCTGCTCTCAACCGACATGTGGTGACTCCCGCGTCTGCGTCGGCCGCTCCCCGGGAACGGCTGTCTGTGAATGACGTCCTTCTCAGACGCTACCAACACCTGTCCCGGTGCACACATTCCTCGGAAGCCGCACGCTTCCGTCCCGGATCCGGAAACCCCCTCCCGGCGAACGGGACCCGTGAGGGGTGTGTCATCATTAGTCGTCACTTCGACGATAAGGGGGTGTGGCCGTGACGACCACCGAGACCGGGCTTCCGCTCTTCGTCCTCGGCAGGGGTGTCGACCCGCACAGCGAGCGCGGCGTCGACTGTCCCGGTGAGCTGCCCGCGGCGTCCGACCCGGCGCTGGTGGAGCGCGCCCGGCGGGCCAAGGCGGCGCTCGGCGAGCGGGTCTTCGTCCTGGGCCACCACTACCAGCGCGACGAGGTCATCGAGTTCGCCGACGTGACCGGCGACTCGTTCAAGCTCGCCAGGGAGGCAGCGGCCCGCCCGGACGCGGAGTACATCGTCTTCTGCGGCGTGCACTTCATGGCCGAGTCCGCCGACATCCTGACCTCCGCCTCGCAGAAGGTCGTGCTGCCCGACCTCGCGGCCGGGTGCTCGATGGCCGACATGGCCACCTTCGACCAGGTCGAGGAGTGCTGGGAGGTGCTCCAGGACGCCGGGATCGCGGACGTCACCGTCCCGGTCACCTACATGAACTCCAGCGCCGACATCAAGGCGTTCTGCGGGCGCAACGGCGGCGCCGTGTGCACCTCCTCCAACGCGAGGAAGGCCCTGGAGTGGGCCTTCCAGCGCGGCGAGAAGGTGCTCTTCCTGCCCGACCAGCACCTGGGCCGCAACACCGCGGTGCTGGAGATGGGGCTGAGCCTGGACGACTGCGTCGTCTACGACCCGCACCGGCCGAACGGCGGCCTGACGCCCGAGCGGCTGGCCGCGGCCACGGTGATCCTGTGGAAGGGCCACTGCTCGGTGCACGGCCGCTTCAGCGCGCAGTGCGTGGACGACGTCCGCGCCCGCATCCCCGGGGTCAACGTGCTGGTCCACCCCGAGTGCCGGCACGAGGTGGTGACCAAGGCCGACCACGTCGGCTCGACCGAGTACATCATCAAGAAGATCGAGCAGGCCCCGGCCGGGTCCTCCTGGGCGGTGGGCACCGAGCTGAACCTGGTCAAGCGGCTCGGCGCCATGTTCCCCGACAAGCACGTGACGTTCCTGGACAGGACCGTCTGCTACTGCTCGACGATGAACCGGATCGACCTGCCGCACCTGGTCTGGGCGCTGGAGTCGCTCGCGGCCGGCCAGGTCGTCAACCAGATCACCGTGGACGAGGAGACCGCCCGCTGGGCCGGGGTCGCGCTGGACCGGATGCTGGCCCTGCCCTGATCCGGACCTGATCCTGCCCTGCCCTGCTGTGATCCGGCTCCGATCCGGTCCTGGATCACGCCACGGCCCCGCTTCGAGCGAGGCGGGGCCGGTCCGGGCGGGTGGGCACGCGGTCGCGCGGACGGGCCCCGGCGGGTGGTCACCCGCCGGGGCCCGTCGTGTGCCGGGAACCTGTCGCGTACCCGGGATCGGGGAGCGGCCCGGGCGGGCCTACTCCAGCTCGTAGACCAGCTTGACGCTGACCGAGACGTTCCGGCGGCCGGGGCTGATCGAGGCCTTGTCCGCGCTCGCGGCGCTGAAGCGCGGCGTCGGCGGGGTGACGCTCTGCTCGCTGATCTCCAGGGGGATGCCGAGCCTGCGGCCGGCGAGCCTGGCGTACTGCACGGCACGGAGCTGGGCGTCCCTGAAGGCGATCTCGCGGGCCGCCTTGAGCGGCACGCGGTTGTCGGAGACCTCGAAGGAGACCCCGTTCAGCCGTACGGCCTCGCCGACCGCGGCCACCGCGTCGACCACGTCGTCCGCGGAGTCGATGTTCCTGATGATGGCCTCGACACCCTGCGCGGCCCGGTAACCGGAGACCGTGGGATATTCCTTGTACTCGGGGCCGAGGGAGAGCTCGTCGGTCCTCAGGTCCCTGGCCGCGACCCCGGCCGCGAGCAGCGCCCGCGTCAGGGCGTCGGCGGCGGTGCGGGCGGCGGTGAACGCCTCGCTCGCGGTGGGACGGCGCACCTCCACGCCGGTGTCGAGTCGCATGACGTCGGGGGTGACCGATATCACACCCTCTCCCATCACCGCGATCTGTGGCCGGTCCACCACGGCGGCCGTGACGCGCCCGGAGCCTGCGGGCTCGACGGGCTCGGAGTCGGCGAGCGCGGTACCGCCGAACAGCCCGGCGGAGGCCAGGACGGCCGAGACCACCGCCTGTGACATCTTGATCATAGGATCATGCCACCACGGAGCCACGGGCCACGGCGCCGCGCCCGCCGCGGCTCTGTCATGTCCTGGCCGGATCCCGCCCGGATGTTTACCCGGACGCGGACGGGCGGGATCCGGCGACCGGACGTGCAGGATCGGGCAGATCAGGCCGGACGGGCCGGACGGGCCGGATCCGCAGATCAGGCCGGACGGGCCGGATCCCCGGGACAGGCCGGACGGGCCGGGTCCGCGGGACAGGTCGGACGGGCCGGGTCCGCGGGACAGGCCGGACGGGCCGGGTCCGCGGGTCAGATCCGGGTGAGCTCCCGCCACCAGGTCAGCAGCGCGGCGTCGCCCTCGACGGCGTAGTCGTCGGCGCCGCGCCGCCCCCACAGCACCTGGAGCAGGTCGGCCGAGGTGGCGGCGCGGACGGTCACGTCCCCCGGCTGCGCGGACCGCCGGTGGTGGAAGCGGTCGGGATCGAGGGTGACCACCCATCCCGCCCCGGTGTCGGCCTGCAGGGAGATCGTCTCGCCGCCGCCCCTCAGCTCGGTCACGCCCGGCTGCCAGGGCACGTGCCGCAGCAGGTCGAGGAACTCCTGGACCCCGTCGGCCGCCACGTCCTCGTCGACCGAGACCGGGACGCCCAGCGCGAGTTCGGCGTCGATCCGGTGCACGACCGTCTCGTGCAGCATCCGCCTCGACCAGAACCGCACCCGCCGGTCGTCGGCCCAGGACCACATCGGCGCATCGCCCTGGCGGGAGAGCAGGATCCCCGACAGCAGGGCGCCCCCCTCGTCGAGCCAGTCCGGGCGGTCGTCCACGCCGGCGGGCAGGTTCATCTCGATCTCGTCGGGACCGTAGGGCCGCTGGGTGAGGTCCCGTACCATCGCGGCCGCCCAGCGGTGCGCGCCGCCGGCGTGCTCGACGAGCTTCGCCAGGTCCCAGCCGGGGCAGGTCGCCACCGGGACCGACAGGTCGCGGCCCCGCACGACCCCGGCCATGCGGCCGATCTCCGTCCCGACGGCCTCGGCGTGCTCGGCGTGGGTCCACTCGCGCATGTCATTCTCCCCGGGTGAATCGCATGAACTGCTTCTCGTACTCCTTGGCGTCGGTGGTGGTGGCCAGCACCCGCCTCACCTCGCCCTTGAAGTCGAACACCACGGCCTCGTAGCCGGAGCCCTTGCGCCGCCAGCCCGCGATGTGCCGATCGTCGTACCAGCCGATCAGCCGTTCCGTCGGGAACGGGATGCGCACCTGCGGCGGGCCGTCGGCCACCGTCGACCAGACGCAGATCTCCTGCTCGGTCTTCTTGCAGTACGTCAGCAGCGACGAGCCGGACGGCGAGAGGTCGTCACCCTCGACGGTGATCGGGGTGCCCACGTCCAGCAGGGTCTGCAGCACGGTGCCCCGCAGGTCGTAGAAGCGGATGCGCTGGGTCTTGCCGTCCAGCGCCCAGGTGCCCACGGCGCGGCCGTCGCCCCGCCAGAAGTAGCTCCACTTCCCGGCGTCCCTCTCCTTGATCCGGACGATCCTCGCCTTCTTGGCGGCCACGTCGACGATCGCGAAGCCGTACGCCTTGCTGGTGTCGCCGACGGCCTCGTAGAGCGTCACCAGGCCGCGCCTGCCGTCCGGCGACCACTGCGGCAGCGTCGGGTAGACCGGCGCCTTGGTGACCCTGATCCTGCTCGCGGCGCCGGTGCGGTGGTCGACGACCGAGACGATCGAGTAGCTCTGCGCGTCGTACACCCGGTCGGTGCCCAGCGCCTGGGTGCCCGCCGCGTTGACCGTGTACTGGAAGTACTTGTCGTTCTTGAGGAACCGGCCGGTCCCGGCCCTGCGGACGTAGAGGTTCTTGTCCCACTCCAGGCTGTACGAGCTCAGCTTGATCGGGTCCCGGTCGCTCTCGTGGAGGGTGAGCGCGCTGCCGGGGAGCTTGATCGAGGTGGTGTCCTGCGGCACCTCGGGGGCCTCGGGCGTCGGGGTGGCGGAGACGTCCGGGGTCGGCGTGCCGTCCGTCCGGGTGGCCACCGTCCCGCCGGTACCGGGGTCGGTGCCGTCGCGCGTGGCCAGCACGATGCCACCGGCCACCAGGGCGGTGGCCAGCAGGGCGCCCCCGACCGCGAGCCACGTCCCGCGCCGGCTCCTGGCCGGCACGGCCTGCCCGGGGTGGGCCGGCACGCCCTGTCCCCGGTACGGGGGGGCGCCGGAGGGACGGGTCGCGGGGGCGCCGTACGCCGGGCCCCCGGGCTCGGCCCGGTACGCCTGGTGCGGCTGCCGCGGGTCCTGGGGATGTCCCCCCTGGACCGGGTACCCGC
Organism: Streptosporangium sp. DT93; assembly: GCF_049844535.1. Lineage (NCBI taxonomy): Bacteria > Bacillati > Actinomycetota > Actinomycetes > Streptosporangiales > Streptosporangiaceae > Streptosporangium > Streptosporangium sp. DT93. The sequence goes on along the minus strand of NZ_JBNCLF010000012.1, from coordinate 7,119 downwards.
CGGGGCCGGTCGCGGGGGCGCCCTGCTGCCAGGCGTGGCCGTGCGCCTCGGGGCCCTGCGGACGGCCTCGCGGGTCGGGATTCTGCGGCAGGCCCGGCCGCTGCGCGTACGCCTGCGGGCCGGACTGCTGCGCGTAGGCCTGCGGGCCCGACTGCCCCGGGTGGGCGTGTGAGTTCTGGGCGGGGCCGGGCTGCTGGGCGTACCCCTGCGGGGCGGACCACTGCGCCGCGTAGGGCTGCGGGCCGGACTGGCCCGGATGGGCGTGGGAGTTCTGCGCGCCCGGGTGGGCGTGGGAGTTCTGCGGGCCCGACTGATGGGCGGGTCCCTGCGGCCCGGACCATCCCGCGTACCCGCGCGGGTCGGAGGTCTGCGCGGGTCCTGGCCCGGCCGGCCGGCCGGCCGGGCCGGAGCCTCCCGGGTAACCCCGCGGGTCGGAGTTCCGCGGGTCCTGGACGGGGTAGCCCCCGCCGGGGCCGCTCTGCCAGGCGAGCGCCTGCCGGTCCTGGTCCGCCTGCCAGGTGTGGTCGCCGCCCGTGGAGCGGGGTCCCCCGTGTCCGGCGAGCCCGGGCTCGTCGCCGGCCGCGTACCCGCCGGGGCCGGGGCCGGTCCGCTGGGCCGCGGCGGCGGAGCCCTCGGCCAGGATGCCCCGGGGCGCGGTGGGCGCCGGGGCGCCGGCCTGGCCGCCGGCGTGACCGAGCAGCCGCAGCAGCGCCTCGCCCGCCGTGGGTCTCTGGGCCGCGTCCTTGGACAGGCACTGCCCGACCAGGTCGCGCAGGGCCGGATCGGTGATCGCCGACAGGTCGGGCTCCGCGTTCATGATCCGGTTGAAGATCGCGGGGAGGCTGTCGGTGCCGAACGGCGGTTGCCCGGTGGCGGCGAAGACCATGGTGCACCCCCAGGCGAACATGTCCGCCGGGGATCCCGCGTTCTCCCCGGCCAGCTGCTCGGGGGTCATGTAGGAGGGGGTGCCGATCGCCATCGCGGTCAGCGTGGAGGTGCGGTCGAGGGCCTTGGCGATGCCGAAGTCGATCACGCGGGGGCCGTCCGGGGCCAGCAGCACGTTGGACGGCTTGAAGTCGCGGTGCACGATCCCGGCCTGGTGGATCGCGACCAGCGCGGTGACCGTGCCGATCGCCAGGCGGTGCAGGGCCGCGCCCTCGCGGGGGCCCTCGTCGCTCACCACCGCGTCCAGGGTGGGACCGTCGACGTACTCGCTGATGATATACGGGCGGTGCGCCTCCACGCCGGTGTCGATCACGGCGGCGGTGCAGAACGGCGCGACCCGCCGGGTCGTGCTGACCTCGCGGACGAAACGCTCCATCGCCTCCTCGTCCTGCGTGAGGTCGGCGCGGAGCAGTTTGACCGCGACCCGGACTCCCGTGGGGGATTCGCCCAGGTAGACCGTTCCCTGACCACCCTCGCCGAGGCGGGCGGTGAGCCGGTACTCCCGTACCCGCTCGGGATCCCCGGGCCGCAAGGACGCGAGGTCCGCCATGGTCACACCCTTCTCCCGTATGGACTTCAGGGTCCCATTGTGGGGGCAAAGGGTCACAGGACGTACATCAAACCGCAAGCCGGACGGACCGCTGTGGCGCGTTCCACCGGGCCCGTGAGCCCAGGCCCGCACGGGGTTACGGGCGGCAGCGGGACCCGGCACGGCGGGGTCGCGGGCCTCGGTCCGCGCGGGGTCACGGGCCTCGGTCCGCGCGGGGTCACGGGCCTCGGTCCGCGCCGGGTCGCGGGCGGGAGCGGGACCCGGCTCAGAGGCCGGGGGCGTCCCAGAGGGGGAACCAGCGGCCCAGGTCCTGCTCGATCCGGAGCTCACCGCCGAGGGCGGCGCGTACCTGCAACTCCAGCGCGTTGTCCCTGCGCCGGCCGGGACCGCCCGCTCCGGTTCCGGCCGCCGTTCCGGTTCCGGCCGCCCGGTCGGGCAGCGGGGCGAACGGGTAGAAGGTGCCCTGCTTGTAGAGGTAGACCAGGGCGAGCCGGCGGCCGTCGGGAGCGGCGGGGACGGGGGCGGCAGGAGCGGGAGCGGCGGGGTTGAAAACGGCGGGATCGGAGGCGGCGGGGCCGGGAGCGGCGAAGGAGACCAGCGAGCACAGCAGCGAGGGACCGAATCCGGCCGCCTCCAGGGAGGAGTTGACCGCGTGCAGGTCGGTGACGAGATCGCTGAGCGGGTCGCCCGGGGAGCCGTCGAACGGGTCACCGGCAGGGACCTCGGACCGATCACCGGGAGGGGCCTCGGAAGGGTCGGCGGGAGACCCGGCCGCGGGGCGCCGGGAACCGTCACCGGGAAGGACCCCGGAAGGGGCGTCGAGCGGGTCGCCGGAGGAACCGCCCGTGCGGCGTACCAGGAGCCAGGTGTAGCCGAAGGAGTCCGTGGACACCCGCACCGGCGGCCCTCCCCCGGCGTCCAGGAGTCCGGTGACGTCGCGCTCCAGTTCGGCGAAGGCCGCACCCTCGGCCGCGCGGAAGCAGACCGCCCCCAGTCCCGTCGGCGCCAGCCCGGTCGCCGCCCGCAGGGTCACCGCGGCCGAGGGAAGCGCGAACAGCGCGTCCAGGTCGGGCCTGGCCACCTCCGAGCGGCCCAGCAGCCTGTCCCACCAGCGTGTCCGGCCCACCCGGCTCATCCGCCCCGGCCGAGCTGGGCGGAGATCCTGCCGAGCTGCTCCAGGCGCCGTTCCAGCGGCGGGTGGGTCGCGAAGAGCGCGGACAGGCCCGCCTTGCCGGACAGGGCGGGCACGAGGAAGAAGGCGTTGAACGGCTCGGCCTCGCGCAGGTCCCTGGTCGGGATGCGGGCCATCTCACCGCTGATCTTGACGAGGGCGCCGGCCAGGACCGAGGGACGCTGGGTGAGCAGGGCCCCCGCCCGGTCCGCGGCCAGCTCCCGGTAGCGCGACAACGCCCTGGTCAGCAGGAAGCCGAGCCCGTACACCAGGGCCGAGACGAGCAGGATGATCATGCCGATCGGCAGGCCGCCCCGGTCGTCGCGCCCGCGCCCGCCCAGGCCCCCGTAGAGGGCCACCCTGGTCATGAGCCCGGCCACCACGCCGAGGAAGGAGGCGATCGTCATGACCGCGACGTCGCGGTGGGCGACGTGGGACATCTCGTGGGCGAGCACGCCCTCCAGCTCACCGGCGTCCAGGCGGCGCAGCAACCCCGTGGTCACGCAGACCACGGAGTTCTTACGGTTGCGGCCGGTGGCGAACGCGTTGGGCACGTCGGAGTCGGCGATCGCCACCCGCGGCTTGGGCATGTCGGCCAGCGCGCACAACCGGTCGACCATGCCGTGCAGCTCGGGGGCCTCCTGCGGGGTGACCACACGCCCGTGCATCGCGAACAGCGCGAGCCGGTCGGACATGAAATACTGCGTCAGCAGGAAGCCACCGGCGATCAGCAGCACCAGGACGGCCCGGACGCCCGACGCGACCAGCACGGCCACGAAGATCACGTAGAGCAGTCCGAGCAGGAACATGGTCACCACCATGCGCCTGGTCAGTCCCCGGTCCGGGGCGAACCGGGTCTGTGCCATACGCCCACGCTAGCCGGGGATCAGCCCCTCATTACCGAGCATCTCCCGCACTTCATCCATGGAAGCGTCGGCCGGCGGCAAAATCAGCTCCGAGGACTCCAGGCTGTCGTCGGGCAGCGCCCTGCCGACGTGGCGGACCTTGTCGAGCAGGGCGTGCAGCCGCGTGCGGAAGGCCTCCTCCTCGCCGGCCTCGATGGCGGACTCCAGCTCGGCGTCCAGCGTGTTGAGCACGTCGAGGTCGGCCGAGGCGATGTCGATCTGCCCCTCACCCATGATGCGGACGATCACTGGCCCTCCCCCGGCTGGCGCAGCTGCTGGGTCTGGTTGTCCTGCTGCTGGGGCGGATACTGCTGGGCCTGCTGCTGCGGGTGCTGGGGCTGCTGCTGCGGGTGCTGCTGGCCCTGGCCGGACGTGATCGCGCCCTGCGGGCCGCTGCCCTGGCCGAGCTCGGCCTTCATCCGCGCGATCTCCAGCTCCACGTCGTGCCCGCCGCCCATGCGGTCGAGCTCGGCCTGGATGTCGTCGCCGCGCTGGCCGCTGAAGTCGTCGAGCGCGCCGCTGGCCAGCAGCTCGTCGATGGCGCCCGCGCGGGCCTGCATGGAGGCCGTCTTGTCCTCGGCGCGCTGGATCGCCAGGCCGACGTCGCCCATCTCCTCGGAGATGCCGGAGAACGCCTCGTTGATCCGCGTCTGCGCCTCGGCCGCGGTGTAGGTCGCCTTGATCGTCTCCTTCCTCGTACGGAAGGAGTCGACCTTGGCCTGCAGGCGGTGGGAGGCCGTGGTGAGCTTCTCCTCCTCGGCCTGGAGGTTGTCGTGCTGCACGCGCAGGTCGGCGATCTGGGTCTGCAGGCCGCCACGGCGGGTCAGCGCCTCGCGGGCCAGATCCTCACGGCCGACACCGAGGGCCTTGCGGCCCTGCTCCTCAAGCTTGCGCGACTGCGCCTCGATCTGGTTGATCTGAAGTTCCACACGCTTACGGGAGGTGGCGACGTCCGCCACGCCCCGGCGCACCTTCTGCAACAACTCCAGCTGGCGCTGATATGAGTAGTCCAGGGTCTCGCGAGGATCTTCCATCTTGTCCAACGCGTTGTTCGCCTTGGACCTGAAGATCAGCGAAAGTCTCTTCATCACGCTCATGCGCGTCGGCCGTCCCCTTCTTCAAGTGCGCTTCGGGCCCACCCAGTGATCCCGGCCCCCGAAAAGCACCGGAGCCACCATAGGGTTCACCCTACGCATAACGCGCGGGGGCGTCACTAAGTTGCAGTCCCGGTAGGCTGACGTTGTGTTCCGACGTACCCAGACCACCGCGGACGACTCCCCCGCCTCCGCCAACGATCCTAAGCCTGCGGGCAAGGGGCGTCCCACACCCAAGCGGCGGGACGCCGAAGGCCGTCGCCGTCAGCCGGTGAACGCGCCCCAGAACCGCAAAGAGGCCTACCGGCAGCTTCGCGAGCGGCAGTCCAACGAGCGCGTCAAGGCGCGCGAGGGCATGCTGCGCGGCGACGAGCGCTACTTCCCCGTCCGCGACAAGGGGCCCGCCAGGAAGTTCGCGCGCGACTGGGTCGACTCCCGGCGCATCGTGAGCCAGTACTTCCTGCCGTTCTCCATCCTGATCCTGCTGCTGACCTGGATCCCCTTCCCGGCGAGCGTGCGGGGGTACGTCTACGTCGCGGTGATCACGATCGGCTGGCCGCTCATGATGATCGGCGTGCTGCTCACCTCGATCTGGGTGTCGTGGAAGGTCAAGAAGCTCGCCGCCGAGAAGTTCCCGGGCGAGAACCTCAAGGGTGTCGGCTTCTACGCCGCCATGCGTGCGCTGCAGATCCGCAAGCTGCGCTTCCCGCCACCCGCCGTGCTGCCGGGCGGCAAGCCCGTCCCGCCGAAGAACTGACGGCCGCTCCCGCCGACGACGCGGGAGACCGGCCCTCCGAGCCCCGTCCCCCACCCCCGGGGGCGGGGCTCCTCGTGTCCCAGGGGTCCAGGGGCCGGGCTCATGTCCGGGGCCGGGCACCGCCGTCCGGGAACGGCGACCTCAGGGACTTCCCACACACCGGGCCGTCCCCCCCGGGAACGGCGTCTCGCCGATTCCGGCACGCCCGGCGGGGCATCCCGGATCATGGAGAATCACCGCACCGGTTAGTGAATCATCGGGCCGGTTAGTGTCGGACCATGGAATTCCGTCACCTTGGCCGCAGCGGTCTCATGGTCAGCGAGATCAGCTACGGCAACTGGATCACCCACGGTTCTCAGGTAGAGGAGGACGCCGCCAAGCAGTGCGTACAGGCGGCCCTCGACGAGGGGATCACCACCTTCGACACCGCCGACGTGTACGCGGGCACCAAGGCTGAGGAGGTCCTCGGCCGCGCCCTGCAGGGCGTCCGCCGTGAATCCCTGGAGATCTTCACCAAGGTCTACTGGCCGACCGGCAAGGGCCCCAACGACCGCGGCCTGTCCCGCAAGCACATCACCGAGTCCCTGCACGGCTCACTGCGACGCCTGCAGACCGACTACGTCGACCTCTACCAGGCGCACCGCTTCGACTACGAGACGCCGCTGGAGGAGACCCTCAAGACGTTCGACGACCTGGTACGCCAGGGCAAGGTCCTCTACGTCGGGGTCAGCGAGTGGACCGCCGAGCAGATCGGCCGGGCGCTGAAGATCGCCGACGAGATGGGCCTCGACCGCCTGGTCTCCAACCAGCCCCAGTACTCCATGCTGTGGCGGGTCATCGAGGCCGAGGTCGTGCCGCTGAGCGAGAAGGAGGGGGTCGGGCAGGTCGTCTTCTCGCCGATCGCCCAGGGCGTCCTCACCGGCAAGTACCTGCCGGGACAGCCGCCCCCGGAGGGCTCCCGCGCCACCGACCCCTCGGGCGGCACCTTCATCTCCCGGGTGCTCACGGACGACGTGCTCACCCGTGTCCAGGACCTGCAGCCGATCGCCGCCGACCTGGGGCTGAGCATGGCCCAGCTCGCGGTGGCCTGGGTGCTGCAGAACCCGAACGTCTCCTCGGCCATCGTGGGCGCCAGCAGGCCCGGGCAGGTCCGCGACAACGTCAAGGCCTCCGGCGTGAAGCTGGACGCCGAGGTGCTGAAGAAGATCGACGACGTTCTCGGCCCGGTCGTCGAGCGCGACCCCTCCAAGACCGTGAGCCCGGAGAAGCGCCCCTGACCCTGGCCCGGCCCTTCCCTCGTTCAGGCGGGGGACCGGTCCCCCGCCTGAACGACCCCCACGCCCGTGAGGGCCGGAACCAGCCCTCGGTGTGAGCAAGGACTGGAACCATCCTCATGGTCGTGAGGACCAGGGTCAGCCCTCGGTGTGAGCAAGGACTGGAACCATCCTCATGGTCGTGAGGACCAGGGTCAGCCCTTGGTGTGAGCGAGGGCCGGAACCACCCTCACGCCCGTGAAGGGCGGGAACGGCGATCTCCCCACGCCCGTGAGGGACGTGGACGGCGTTCTCCCCGCGTCCGCGGGGACCGGGACCGGGGGGGGGGGGGGGGGGGGGGGGGCCCCCGCCCGGCGCGGCCGTTCCCGCGCCGATCCGTGCCGTCGCGCCGGTGTGCTTTCATGTCAGACGTGGCCACTCCGC
>NZ_JBNCLF010000011.1:279570-288496 GCF_049844535.1 Streptosporangium sp. DT93 | reverse complement strand
ATGCGCGACACCGACGAGGACGTCTTCCGCGCCGCGGAGGAGCTCGGCATCGACCTGTCCCGGCGCGAGCCGAGCAGTGTCGAAGAGGTCTGATCTAGAAGCTGAGGAGGGGATTACAAGTGCTCGACGTCAACTTCTTCGACGAGCTTCGGATCGGCCTCGCGACCGCCGACGACATCCGCCAGTGGTCGCACGGTGAGGTCAAGAAGCCCGAGACCATCAACTACCGCACGCTCAAGCCCGAGAAGGACGGACTCTTCTGCGAGAAGATCTTCGGCCCCACCCGGGACTGGGAGTGCTACTGCGGCAAGTACAAGCGCGTCCGCTTCAAGGGCATCATCTGTGAGCGCTGCGGCGTCGAGGTGACCCGTGCCAAGGTGCGCCGCGAGCGGATGGGCCACATCGAGCTGGCCGCTCCGGTCACGCACATCTGGTACTTCAAGGGTGTCCCGTCCCGTCTGGGATACCTGCTCGACCTGGCCCCGAAGGACCTGGAGAAGGTCATCTACTTCGCGGCCTACATGATCACGCATGTCGACAAGGAGATGCGCGAGCGCGACCTGCCGTCGCTGGAGGCGAAGATCTCCGTCGAGCGGCAGCACGTCGAGCAGCGTCGTGACTCCGACATCGAGGCCCGCCAGCGCAAGCTGGAGACCGACCTGGCCGAGCTGGAGGCCGCCGGCGCCAAGGGCGACCAGCGCCGCAAGGTCCGTGAGGGTGCCGAGCGCGAGATGCGGCAGCTTCGCGACCGGGCCCAGCGCGAGCTGGACCGGCTGGACGAGGTCTGGAGCCGCTTCAAGAACCTCAAGGTCCAGGACCTGGAGGGCGACGAACTGCTCTACCGCGAGATGCGCGACCGCTTCGGCCGCTACTTCCGCGGTGGCATGGGCGCCCAGGCCATCCAGGAGAGGCTGACCAACTTCGACCTCGCCCTGGAGGCCGAGAACCTCCGCGAGACGATCCGCAGCGGCAAGGGCCAGAAGAAGGCCCGCGCGCTCAAGCGTCTCAAGGTCGTGTCGGCGTTCCTGAACACCCGCAACTCGCCCAACGGCATGGTCCTGGACTGCATCCCGGTCATCCCGCCGGACCTGCGCCCCATGGTGCAGCTCGACGGTGGCCGGTTCGCGACCTCGGACCTGAACGACCTGTACCGCCGGGTGATCAACCGCAACAACCGCCTCAAGCGGCTTCTCGACCTCGGCGCGCCCGAGATCATCGTGAACAACGAGAAGCGGATGCTCCAGGAGGCCGTCGACGCGCTGTTCGACAACGGCCGCCGCGGCCGCCCGGTCACCGGGCCCGGCAACCGCCCCCTGAAGTCCCTCAGCGACATGCTCAAGGGCAAGCAGGGCCGGTTCCGCCAGAACCTGCTGGGCAAGCGTGTCGACTACTCCGGCCGTTCGGTCATCGTCGTCGGCCCGCAGCTGAAGCTGCACCAGTGCGGCCTGCCCAAGCAGATGGCGCTGGAGCTGTTCAAGCCGTTCGTGATGAAGCGCCTGGTGGACCTGAACCACGCGCAGAACATCAAGTCGGCCAAGCGGATGGTCGAGCGTGCCCGGCCGGTCGTGTGGGACGTCCTCGAAGAGGTCATCACCGAGCACCCCGTGCTGCTCAACCGCGCGCCCACCCTGCACCGCCTGGGCATCCAGGCCTTCGAGCCGCAGCTGGTCGAGGGCAAGGCCATCCAGATCCACCCGCTCGTCTGCACCGCGTTCAACGCGGACTTCGACGGTGACCAGATGGCCGTGCACCTGCCGCTGTCGGCCGAGGCGCAGGCCGAGGCCCGCATCCTGATGCTGTCCACCAACAACATCCTCAAGCCGGCCGACGGCAAGCCCGTGACCATGCCCACCCAGGACATGATCATCGGCCTGTACTCGCTGACCACGCTCAAGGACGAGGACGAGAACGGTGCCGGCAGGGGCCGCGTCTTCGGCTCGGTGTCGGAGGCGCTCATGGCCTTCGACCGCCGCGAGCTGGACATCCAGTCGCTCATCCAGATCCGGTTGAAGGGCGACGTCCCGCCGCCCCGCGACTGGGACGCCCCCGAGGGCTGGGAGCCGGGCGCGACCTACCGCCTGGAGACCACCCTGGGCCGGTGCCTGTTCAACCAGACGCTGCCGGCGAACTACCCGTACGTGAACTCGCAGGTCGGCAAGAAGCAGCTGTCGGTCATCGTCAACGAGCTCGCCGAGAAGTACCCCAAGGTCGAGGTCGCGGCGGCGCTCGACGCCCTCAAGGACGCCGGTTTCTACTGGGCGACCAGGGCCGGTGTGACGATCTCCATCGAGGACGTCATCGCGCCGCCGAACAAGGCCGAGATCATGGAGACGTACGAGCGCCGGGCCGACAAGGTCCAGCGGGAGTACGAGCGCGGTCTGATCACGGACGAGGAGCGCCGTCAGGAGCTCATCGAGATCTGGACGCACGCGACCAGTGACGTGACCGACGACATGCAGAAGGCGTTCCCGAAGACCAACCCGGTCTGGATGATGGTCCAGTCGGGCGCCCGAGGGAACCTGATGCAGGTCCGGCAGATCTCCGGCATCCGCGGCCTGGTGTCCAACACCAAGGGTGAGACGATCCCGCGCCCGATCAAGGCCTCGTTCCGCGAGGGCCTGTCGGTGCTGGAGTACTTCATCTCCACCCACGGCCAGCGGAAGGGTCTGGCGGACACCGCGCTGCGGACCGCCGACTCCGGGTACCTGACCCGTCGTCTGGTGGACGTGGCGCAGGACGTCATCGTCCGCGAGATCGACTGCGGCACCGACCGGGCCGTCCCGCTGCACGTCGGCGAGCGCGACCCCCAGGGCAACCTGGTCAAGGCGGAGAACGCCGAGAGCAACGTGCACGGCCGCATCCTCGCCGAGGACGTGGAGGTGGACGGCAAGGTCATCGTGCCGATGGGCGTCGACATCAACGACTTCCACGTCACCGCGCTGGTCGCGGCCGGGGTGGAGACCGTCAGGACCCGCAGCGCCCTGGTCTGCGAGGCCAAGATCGGTGTCTGCGCCACCTGCTACGGCCGCTCGCTGGCCACCGGCAAGCTCGTGGACGTCGGCGAGGCGGTCGGCATCATCGCCGCCCAGTCGATCGGCGAGCCCGGCACCCAGCTGACGATGCGGACCTTCCACACCGGTGGTGTGGCGGGCGCCGACATCACCCACGGCCTGCCCCGTGTCCAGGAGCTCTTCGAGGCGCGCGTCCCCAAGGGCGTCGCCCCGATCAGCGAGGCCGAGGGCCGGATCCGCATCGACGAGACCGACAAGACGCGGAAGATCGTGGTCGTCCCCGACGACGGCTCCGAGGAGGTCGCGTACCCGGTGTCGATGCGGTCGCGCATGCTCGTCTCCGACGGGCAGCGGTCGGGGGTCGGCCAGCAGCTCATCGCCGGTGCGGTCAACCCCAACGAGGTGCTGCGCATCCTCGGCCCGCGTGCCGTGCAGCTGCACCTCGTGGCGGAGGTCCAGCAGGTCTACCGCTCCCAGGGTGTGTCGATCCACGACAAGCACATCGAGATCATCGTGCGGCAGATGCTCAAGCGCGTGAACGTGCTGGAGTCCGGCGACGCCGACATGCTGCCCGGTGAGCTCGTCGAGCGGCCGCGCTTCGAGCGGATCAACCGCGAGTGCGTGGCCGAGGGCGGCACGCCGGCCTCGGGACGCCCGGTGCTGATGGGCATCACCAAGGCCTCGCTCGCCACCGAGTCGTGGCTGTCGGCGGCGTCCTTCCAGGAGACGACCCGGGTGCTCACCGACGCGGCGATCCACGCCAAGTCGGACTCGCTGCTCGGTCTCAAGGAGAACGTCATCATCGGAAAGCTCATCCCGGCGGGTACGGGCATGCCCCAGTACCGCAACATCCGGGTCGAGCCCACCGAGGAGGCCAAGGCCGCGATGTACACGGTCGGCGGCTACGACGGCTCCGCGGCCGACTACACCTTCGGTTCGGGCTCGGGCGAGGCCGTGCCGCTGGAGGAGTACGACTTCGGCCAGTACAACCGCTGAGCGAGCACGCCCGCTCCAGTGATCGAGACGGCGCCCGGTCCCCGAGAGGGGGCCGGGCGCCGTTCGTCTTGACCGGAACGTTGCGGCGGAAGCCGTACGTCAATGGGGATAACGGCCGGAGAAGTGTCCCGGGGCGGGTAAACTCGGCATGGACCCGGACGCGGTCGGTCGGAAACCGGTCGCGGGAGTCAGGGCACGAATGCGAGAGCGCACAACGGCGCTCGGCGAGTGCGACCGTTTTGACGTGTTGCGCTGGGCTGGGTAGTCTTTCCCTTCGTGCCCATGTCTTCGTGGGTCCTCATGCGTGCGCGTCGACGGTTTCCCATCTGAGGAGTCGGCAGAGGCGCCGCGTGGCCTCCTCCACCGGACCGGCCTTGACCGGGATGTGGCGCGACACCCCGCGACACGCCCGACCGCGTGGGTCGGAGGAGCTGGAAGAACCGCAGGTCATGACACCGGCAGTACCTGCAAATGCACCACAATTCGAATAACCGGCTAGCACGAACGGAGACGCGGTGCCCACGATTCAGCAGCTGGTCCGCAAGGGCCGCCAGGACAAGGTCACCAAGACCAAGACCCCGGCGCTCAAGGCCAGCCCTCAGCGACGCGGCACCTGCATGCGCGTTTACACCACGACCCCGAAGAAGCCGAACTCCGCCCTCCGCAAGGTGGCGCGTGTCCGGCTGACCAACGGCATCGAGGTCACGGCCTACATCCCCGGTGTCGGTCACAACCTCCAGGAGCACTCCATCGTGCTCGTCCGTGGTGGTCGTGTGAAGGACCTCCCGGGTGTTCGCTACAAGATCATCCGTGGTTCGCTCGACACCCAGGGTGTCCGCAACCGCAAGCAGGCCCGTAGCCGTTACGGCGCGAAGAAGGAGAAGTAGGAATGCCTCGCAAGGGTTCTCCTGGCCGTCGTCAGCTCATGGCCGACCCGGTTCACAACTCGCCCCTGGTCACCGCTCTCATCAACAAGGTGCTCCTGGACGGCAAGCGCTCCATCGCCCAGTCCATCGTGTACGGCGCCCTCGAGGGTGCCAAGGAGAAGACCGGCAACGACCCGGTCGTCACCCTCAAGCGCGCGCTGGACAACGTCAAGCCCACCCTTGAGGTCCGCAGCCGCCGTGTCGGTGGCGCGACCTACCAGGTCCCGGTCGAGGTGCGCGCGGCGCGCAGCACCACCCTGGCCCTGCGCTGGCTGGTGCAGTACTCCCGCGCCCGCCGCGAGAAGACCATGACCGAGCGCCTCATGAACGAACTGCTCGACGCCAGCAACGGCCTCGGCGCAAGCGTCAAGAAGCGCGAGGACACCCACAAGATGGCCGAGTCCAACAAGGCCTTCGCCCACTACCGCTGGTAACAGCGGGTTCGACGAGACGACGAGGACGCGAGAGAAGTGGCCACCACGACCGCTCTTGACCTGGCCAAGGTCCGCAACATCGGGATCATGGCCCACATCGACGCGGGCAAGACCACGACGACCGAGCGCATCCTGTTCTACACCGGTATCAACTACAAGATCGGTGAGGTCCACGAGGGCGCAGCCACGATGGACTGGATGGAGCAGGAGCAGGAGCGTGGTATCACCATCACCTCCGCTGCCACCACCTGCGAATGGCTCGGCCACACGATCAACATCATCGACACGCCGGGCCACGTGGACTTCACGATCGAGGTGGAGCGCTCGCTCCGCGTCCTCGACGGTGCCGTCGCCGTGTTCGACGGCGTCGCCGGTGTCGAGCCGCAGTCCGAGACGGTCTGGCGTCAGGCCGACCGTTACGAAGTGCCCAGGATCTGCTTCGTCAACAAGATGGACCGGGTCGGCGCGGAGTTCCACCGCTGCGTCGACATGATGATCAGCCGCCTGAACGCGACCCCCGCCGTCATCCAGCTTCCCTGGGGCGTCGAGGCCGACTTCAAGGGCATCATCGACCTGGTCAAGATGAAGGGCCTGCTCTGGAGCGCCGAGGCGGCCAAGGGCGAGATGTACGAAGTCGTGGACATCCCGGCGGAGCACGCCGAGGCCGCCCGCGAGTGGCGTGACAAGCTCGTCGAGACGGTCTCCGAGAACGACGACGAGCTGATGGAGCTCTTCCTGGAGGGCGTCGAGCCCACCGAGGAGCAGCTGGTCGCGGCCATCCGCCGCGCCACGCTGGCCAGCGCCATCAACCCGGTCCTGACCGGTACCGCGTTCAAGAACAAGGGCGTCCAGCCCCTGCTCGACGCGATCGTCGCCTACCTTCCCGCCCCGATCGACATCCCGGCCTTCAAGGGCCACGCGGTCGGCAAGGAAGAAGAGGTCATCGAGCGTCACGCGGACGTGACCGAGCCGTTCTCCGCACTGGCCTTCAAGATCATGAGCGACCAGCACCTGGGCCGTCTCACCTACATCCGCATCTACTCGGGCACGCTCGAGACCGGCACCGCCGTGGTCAACTCGGTGAAGGGCCGCAAGGAGCGGATCGGCAAGATCTACCAGATGCACGCCAACAAGCGCGAGGAGCGCCCGTCGGCGGTCGCCGGTCAGATCGTCGCCGTGATGGGTCTCAAGGACACCACCACCGGTGACACCCTGTCGGACCCGGCTCACCCCGTGGTCCTGGAGTCGATGAACTTCCCGGCGCCGGTCATCAGCGTCGCCATCGAGCCCAAGACCAAGGGCGACCAGGAGAAGCTGGGCACCGCGATCCAGCGTCTGGCCGAGGAGGACCCGTCCTTCCAGGTCCGTCGTGACGACGAGACCGGGCAGACGGTCATCTGGGGTATGGGCGAGCTCCACCTGGAGATCCTCGTCGACCGGATGCGCCGCGAGTTCAAGGTCGAGGCCAACATCGGCCGACCTCAGGTGGCCTACCGGGAGACCATCCGCCGCAAGGTGGAGAAGGTCGACTACGTCCACAAGAAGCAGACCGGTGGTTCGGGCCAGTTCGCCAAGGTCATCATCGACATCGAGCCGCTGGGCGAGGGCAACGACGGCTACGAGTTCTCGAACAAGGTCTCCGGCGGCCGCATCCCGAGGGAGTACATCCCCTCGGTCGACGCGGGCGCCCAGGAGGCGGCCGAGTTCGGTGTCCTGGCCGGCTATCCCATGGTCGGGGTCAAGGTCACCCTGCAGGACGGTGCCTACCACGAGGTGGACTCGTCCGAAATGGCCTTCAAGATCGCCGGTTCGATGGCCTTCAAGGAGGCCGCGCGCCGGGCGGACGCCGTAATCCTGGAGCCGATGATGGCCGTCGAGGTCACCACGCCCGAGGACTACATGGGTGACGTCATCGGTGACCTCAACGGTCGCCGCGGGCAGATCCAGGCGATGGACGAGCGCTCCGGCGCCCGCATCATCAAGGCGCTCGTGCCGCTCTCCGAGATGTTCGGCTACGTGGGAGACCTCCGTAGCAAGACGCAGGGACGCGCGAGCTACAGCATGCAGTTCGACTCCTACGCGGAAGTGCCCGCGCACATCGCCAAGGAGATCGTCGCGAAGGTGCGGGGCGAATAGCTCGGCATCCGTTCCGGGTGCGGGGCAGCGAGGAGATCGCCGCCCCGCCACCGGAGGGGTGCGGGGCGAACAGCTCGGCATCCGTTCCGGTCAGGGGAGGCCTCGCCGCTCATGACCGGGGGATGCAGGGCGATCCGGTCCGGCATCCGTTTTTGAAGACGCAAGTCACGTCAGAATCTCTAAGGAGAGAGCAGTGGCCAAGGCCAAGTTCGAGCGGACCAAGCCGCACGTAAACATCGGCACCATTGGGCACATCGACCACGGCAAGACCACTCTGACCGCGGCGATCACCAAGGTGCTCCACGAGCGTTTCCCGAACCTCAACGAGGCGACCCCGTTCGACAAGATCGACAAGGCGCCCGAGGAGAAGGCTCGTGGCATCACGATCTCCATCGCGCACGTCGAGTACCAGACCGAGAAGCGCCACTACGCCCACGTGGACTGCCCCGGTCACGCCGACTACGTGAAGAACATGATCACCGGTGCGGCTCAGATGGACGGCGCGATCCTCGTGGTCGCCGCCACCGACGGTCCGATGCCGCAGACGAAGGAGCACGTCCTCCTGGCCCGCCAGGTCGGCGTCCCCTACATCGTCGTGGCCCTCAACAAGTCCGACATGGTGGACGACGAGGAGATCCTGGAGCTCGTCGAGCTCGAGGTCCGTGAGCTTCTCTCGGCCCAGGAGTTCCCCGGCGACGACCTGCCGGTCGTCCGCGTCTCGGCGCTGAAGGCGCTCGAGGGCGACTCCAAGTGGGGCGACTCGATCATCGAGCTCATGACCGCCGTGGACGAGAACGTCCCCGAGCCGACCCGTGAGACCGAGAAGCCGTTCCTGATGCCGATCGAGGACGTCTTCTCGATCACCGGCCGCGGCACCGTCGTGACCGGTCGTATCGAGCGCGGTGTCGTCAAGGTCAACGAGACCGTCGACATCATCGGCATCAAGGAAGCCAAGACCACCACCACGGTCACCGGTGTCGAGATGTTCCGCAAGCTGCTCGACGAGGGCCAGGCGGGCGACAACGTCGGTCTGCTCCTCCGTGGCATCAAGCGCGAGGACGTCGAGCGCGGCCAGTGCATCATCAAGCCGGGCACGACCACCCCGCACACCGAGTTCGAGGCCCAGGTCTACATCCTGAGCAAGGACGAGGGCGGCCGCCACACCCCCTTCTTCAACAACTACCGCCCGCAGTTCTACTTCCGCACCACCGACGTGACCGGCGTGGTGAACCTCCCCGAGGGCACCGAGATGGTCATGCCGGGCGACAACACCGAGATGAACGTCCAGCTCATCCAGCCCATCGCGATGGAGGACGGTCTCAAGTTCGCCATCCGTGAGGGTGGCCGCACCGTCGGTGCGGGTCGAGTGACCAAGATCCTCAAGTAGGACGATCGCGGAGTGGCGGCCGGCCCCGTACAGGAC